>CAVOXY010000049.1:0-85094 GCA_963700515.1 uncultured Planctomycetota bacterium
CGACATCCGCGTGGCGTTTCATCCACGTCGAATGCGTCTTTTGCGACAACGAGCCGACGATCACCAGTCCGACGACCGCCAAGAACGTCAAGCAAGCCACCGCAATGTGCCAGCCCCGCCATGCCGAGGCAGAAAGCACGATGGTCACGATGAACAGAAGGATCAGGAAAATGCCAATGAGCAGAGGGATCATGCGCGTGCTGCCATCGAGAAAAGGGGCGCTACTGGATAGGACCTCATGGCTCGATGATAAGCTGGGAAAGCTGGGATGTCAAGCTTCAGCCACCCGGCCTTTCCGTGCGTAAGTTGCCACTTACACAGGGTTTCCGGCAAGATGACCGGTATCGCCCCTACGATCCGAATCCGCCGCGCACGAGAACTTTATGCCGTCTGTTAGGGATAGCGGTACCGCCGCCGGGTTTCTGGCTGACAACGAGGATTGCTCGAGCGGGTAGTTGCGGCCGGCCTCGGGACGCGGCCGAGCGGGATGTGAGGAGGCGGAGTGTCCGTGGTGAGGGTGCAGAGTTGACCAGGTGAGGGGCGGCTGCGTGAGGGATTTGCGCTGGCGGGAAGCCCGTCGGCTGCTTGGCAGCAGCCAGCCTGGGCCGGTTCGGGCGAGGCCATTGTTTGTCACAGCTGATTGTCACAGCTGATTGTCACAGCGTGGCAGATTTCACAGCGCAGCAATCCGTAGATGAGAAGAAAAGCAGGTGAATGCTCCCGCCGCGAGATGCCCCGGCCGTCGATCTTGCTTCCCTTTGCGCTCGGGGATCCCCGTCGACCGTGAGCCACTCTTAAGCCAGAATCTGGTACGATGCACGGCTCTTATGGTGACTGGGGTGCTTGTCGGTTACGAGCGCCGCTCTCAGAAGATCCTCTGTGACAGGGAACGACGAAGCGATGGAGATTCTCCGGGCCAACGTGTACGATTTTCCCCGCTATTACGATCTCGTCTACGGCTCGGATTGGAAAGCGGAGCTGGATTTTCTCTGTGCCAGTTTCAGCCGCTACTCCCGGCGATCGGTAGTGCGCGTCTTCGAGCCGGCTTGCGGTACCGGCCGGCTTCTCTACCGGTTAGGAAAAGCCGGTTATGAGGTGTCGGGCCTGGATCTGAACGAGCGGGCCGTCGACTACTGCAACCAGCGACTGGAGCGGCACGGGCTCCCGCGCTCTGTCTGGGTGGGGGACATGACGGACTTCCGCGTGCCACGGCGAGTGGATGCGGCCTTCAACATGATCAACAGTTTTCGTCACTTGCCGGACGAGTCGAGTGCTCAGGGGCATTTGGAGGCCGTGGCGAGTTCCCTGCGCAAGGGGGGGCTGTATGTCCTCGGTTTGCATCTGACGCCGACCCGCGGTGAGGCCATGGACGAAGAATGTTGGTCCGCTCGGCGCGGGCATTTGGCGGTCAATACCCGGCTGTGGACTCGGCAACGCGACCGCCGCCGCCGCACCGAAAACTGCGGGATGATCTACGACGTTTACACGCCCACCAAGCACCTGCGGCTGACAGATGAGATTGTCTTTCGCACTTACACTTGGCCGCAGTTTCGCCAGCTTTTGCAGAAAGTTCCGGCTTTTGAAATTGCCGCGGTGCATGACTTCGCGTACAACCTGAAAACACAGACTCGCATGAGTGCGACGACGGAAGACGTGGTTTTCGTATTGCGTGTCAGGTAGCTGCTGATTGGCTCGAGGTCCGACCCCTTTTGTTCATGGAAGTGCTGCCTGATTATTGGTATGCTGGGAATTCGCCAGCGGGCAGTTGGAGAGCGGCTCTCTGGACGCGGCGGTATGGGGCTTGGTTTACCGTAACTGTGCAGGTTGGCCATCGTGGCTTTCGCGGAACATCACGAATCGTTGGATACATTGGACTGCTCGGCACAGCAGTTCGTGTTGTGGACTCTCGCCGCACTGGGGATCCATGTCCAGGCGAGCGCCAGTGGGGTTTACGTCCTGGGGATATTGGAATCGTCGAGTCCCTCCCCGGACGCCAAGGCACATCCCTACGCGGCGATGGCCGGCCGACAGTTTACGTTTGGCGCGGAGGAGATTCGGGACTCCGCGGCCAGTTCCCAGGTCGAGCACCTGACCTGGCAGTCTCCTTTAGTGCGTTGGTTGTTGGACGTATTGCAGGGTGGTGATCGTCCGCTTCACGGTGCTGCCGCGCATCAGCCCATGAGTGTTCACGAACTGGCTGAGCATCTTTTTGCGCAGTACAAGGTCGACGGTGGTCACGTGCACTTGGGTGGTTGCCGTCTGGAGGACCGACCCTTCCTGCGTCTTTCCTACTGCAACGAGCGCGCCACAAACGGGGAGAGCCAGCTGATCTATTGTTTCGGCACGAGTGAGGGCGAACTCATTGATCGTAGGTTGTTGGACGATTTGGAGTTGATGGAGCTGGTTCCGTGTCAGGGTCGGATTCCGCGGATTGACGAGAGCATTGTCCAACGGTGGGCCAATTTGACTCGGCAGCAATTCCGCGTGTTGGTGGGTGAGGAGGGCCGGCAATTGATTGCCACCACGCTGGTGTGGTGCAAGTTCGCCGAAGGAAAGCTGACGTTCTCCATCGGTCGGAATTCGGCTGAGGTGTCGTTCTCCGGATGGGGGCGGTTGTTGGCGGGGCGGCGACTCCTCCCGCCGCCGTATCGCTGTCCGTTGAGCGGCCGGACGTCGTATCACCTGGCGGCCACGGACGACGGGCGGATTACGGTCGCCGAGGCGATTGCCACGTGCTGGGTCTCTTCGCGTCGCGTGTTGGAGAATGAGCTGCGGATGTGTGCGGTATCGGGGCGTTTAGCATTGCCTGAATACCTGCAAGCCTGCCCGGTCACTGGTGAGGCCATCTTGGCTTCGCTGTTGGAGGAATGTTCGATGTGCCAGCAGCGCGTGAGCCCCCGCGTGTTGGTGGGCGGACGCTGTGCGGCCTGCCGGCAGCTGGTACCGGTTTCCAAGTCCGATCCCGGCTTGGCTCGAATTCTCGACACCTATCCCCGGCTCGATGGCTGGCGAAACTGGAAGATGGCCGACACGAACGCTGTGCAGGTGCTGGTCGGGAGTTCCGCCTGGAAACGGATGCTCATCGTGCTCGACAAGCAGACGCTGGATGTATTGCGGCTCGCCAGCGGCAGTTGCCTGTCGAGCAAGTGGACCGAGGCGACGGATCTGCAACGCTCGAAATGGATCGGGTGATGCTATTTGCGGCGCACCCGCTGGCCGGCGGTTTCGCGTGGGAGCAGCAAGGCGGCACCGGCCGCTACAAATCCTCCCAACGCGATCCATAGTCCGGTCACAACGGTTTTTTTCAGGTGGGCCGAGATCATGCGGGACATGACAAAAGGGGGGGGGCGGAAGGGGCCGATCCCCGATTCGCGCACCTGCTCCCAGTTCTTCCAGGCATCGTCCAAGTTCATGTTGGACAGTTGGCTGATATTCGCATCGAGCGTGTGGTCCCAGGCGACCGCTTCGGTATCCAGACTGGAACGACCCCACTGATAATAGGCCGCCCGCCACAAACCGAACGCAGCGACCGCCAGGCCCAGGGCAAAGAGGATGCGCGAAGCGGCCGACCAACTGCGCACAGGTCTGGCCTGGACCGCCGCCGTGGCTGCTACCGGTTTGAGTTGCCGGAGCAAACGCAATGTCGGAACATCCAGTTGGGCGCCGCAGCTGCACGAAACCACTTGGCCAGCCTGGCTGACCTCAATGGGTATCGACTTGCCGCAGGAACAGGGGAGTTGGTATTTCATGGATTTCTTGGTTGACCCGTGAAAGCAATACGTGCGGGTGCGGGTGCATGTTCAGTCCATCTTGGGAGATTCCGCATCGCCGGCCCACCAAGGCAAGCTAATGCCGCCGTCCACCAGCAGTGTCGCACCCGTGGTGTATTCATTACGCGGATCGCAGAGGAACAGAATCGACTGAGCGATTTCTTCGGGGGTTCCCAGACGACCTAACGGGATCCGGCGACCTCCTCGTTTCAGCATTTCTTCGGTTGCATATTTGCGTTCCCCGGGCGTGTCGATCCAACCGGGCTGAATCACATTAACCCGAATCTGCTGCTCCGCCAGTTCCAGGGCGGCCGTTTTCGCCATCGCCTCGACCGCCGCCTTGGCCATGTTATAGGCCATCGCGCCGGCGACTGGAATGGTCGCGTGCGGGGAACTGACCAGGACGATTGAGCCGGGTTGTCCCTGGCGTACCATCTCGCGTGCTGCCGCCCGCGTCAGGAAGAACGCACCCCACATGGTGACCTCCATCGTCCGCCGGAACCCGTCCATGCTCGCTTCCACAGAACGGTTCGCGATCGCTGTAGGCGGCGTTGCCGATGGCAATGTCCAGTTTGCCAAAATGATCGACCACCAAAGAGACCATTTGCTCCACGGCCTGCTGGTCCGCCACATCCGCTTGCACCTTGATCGCTTGGGAACCGCTGTCGCGGATGGCCCGCACGACCTGCTCCGCCTCGTCGCGGTGAGAGTGGTAATTCACGGCAACCTGAGCGCCGGCCCGAGCCAATGCCACACACGTTGCTCGGCCAATGCCCAAGCTCCCTCCGGTCACTAACGCCACGCTGCCTTTTAAGTCCGTTTCTGCCATGATGATTCGTCAAACTCGCTCGGGATTCGGTGACAGGCCCTCATCGGTTGCGGTGCGATGGCGGGACCTCGAAAGCCGTATGCTAATCGCTCCCCGGTGCGTCGGCAAGCTTCACCTGGCTTGCAGCGGGGAAACGACGAGGGGAAGGTCCTTGGCCGAGGTATCCGGTTCAGGGGGGCGACTCCGCGCGAGGGCAGCGGCGGATCGGGCCCGTACAATTCGGCAGCCGAGGATACACCAACCCTGGACGAATCGCTGGGTGTCACTAGAATTTGAAGTCTGGCCCCGCGGGCACGCGGACCCTCGATCCATCGTGTGTCCAACCCCCGCGTCGGGCACGCTCGCAGAACAGAGAGTGGCGGTAGATCGGTGATGGTGGATCAGTGACCGTGGATCAATGAGCAAGAGACCATAAAGGGGCCGATAGTGCCTGCCGGTGCCCGGCTGTTGCGGGGGGATGGGGTGGAAAACGTGCCCGCCACCGTCCCAGCCAACCGCGTGCAGCTCGTTCTGACCGGCGATGGCCGAGGCCGTGAAACGACGAAGAAACTTGCTTTCCCCCGGCGTCCATGGTACTCTCCGACTTGGTAAGATAAGAGAGCTGGGAGGTTTTCCTGACGATTCTTATTTCCTGCCAGACGTAATTTCTTACCAAATAACCACGGACGGGCGACAGTCGAGCCAAGGGTGGTAGAATTGCGTGACTCACGTTTGCCAACTCATGGGTCGAGGCTTCTTTATCAACGTTGCGTCTCCGGCATCTCGCGGTGGCGAAAAGCAAAGTGGCGTGCCTGGCGATAGATTTCCCGATGCAGCGTGGCGAGTGACCAGACGGCCCCGTGCTGTCGACCTGTCCGATCCTGTGATTATCTCCGCTTGTTGGACTTAGTGTAGGAGTACTGAGTTGTACGACGCCCTCCTGGATGAATTCGAGGATGATACAGCACGAACTCCGGATGATGAGGAGAATTTTGAGAAGCTCGCGGAAGACGATGCTTCCGACGAAGATGACGATACCGACCTGGATGAACCGGGACAGCAGGACGAGGAGCCCGATGTAGTGGCAGCGGACGAGGATTTGTTAGGTGCCGATGAAGGTGAATCGTGGTCCGATGATCCGGTTCGCATGTACCTGACTCAGATGGGCGAAATCCCCTTGTTGACGCGTCAGGAGGAGATTCGTCTGGCCAAGAAGATCGAAGTCACGCGCCGGCGTTTTCGCAGCAAACTGCTGGAATGCGATTACGTGATTCAAGCCGCCTACAAGATTCTCAAGCGGGTCCATCAAGGGGAGCTCCCCTTCGACCGCACTGTGCAGGTCTCGGTTACCGATCGCCTTGAGAAAGATCAAATTCTTGGACGGCTGCCCCACAATTTGGCGACACTGGATGTCCTGTTGCGGCGCAACCGTCGCGACTATCGTGCGGCACTCGGCAAATCCCAGACGAAAGCGGGCCGCCGCAGCGCGTGGCGCCGGCTTGGTCGACGTCGCCGGCGTGCCGTGAGGCTGGTGGAAGAGCTTGGTTTGCGCACGCAGCGCATCGAGCCGATGATTCGCACGTTGGAGGATTTCAGCCGCCGTGTCGACCGACTGAAGAGCTCAATTGGACGAGCAGAAACGGAATCGTGTGCCGCAGAGCGAGCGCGAGCCGCTGTTGGCCGAGTACCGCAGTATTCTGCTGGCGACTCAGGAGTCTCCTTCCAGTTTGCGGAACCGTGTGGCCTGTCTGAAACGTGTCTACACGGAGTACCAGCAGGCGAAACAGGAGCTCTCGGAAGGGAACCTGCGGTTGGTCGTGTCGATTGCCAAGAAGTATCGCAACCGAGGGCTCAGTTTCCTGGATCTGATTCAGGAAGGAAACGCCGGTTTGATGCGGGCGGTCGACAAGTTCGAGTATCGCCGCGGCTTCAAGTTCTGCACCTATGCGACTTGGTGGATCCGTCAGGCGATTACGCGTGCCGTGGCGGATCAGAGTCGCACCATCCGCATTCCGGTGCACATGGTCGAGACCATGTCGCGGGTGCGGAATGTTTCCCGCAAGTTGTTACAGGAATTGGGTCGCGAACCGACGCTCGAAGAAACGGCGCGACGGGCGTCCACGACGGTGGACGAAGCGCGACGTGTGTTGGCGATGAGTCGCTATCCGATCAGCCTGGATCGACCGGTGGGGAACAGCGAGGACAGCCATTTTGGTGATCTGCTGCCTGACGGGGCGGCCGAGAGCCCCGCGACGGGAGCCTCGCAGGAAATGCTGCGGGGACGCATCAACAAGGTGCTCAAGACGTTGAGTTACCGCGAGCGGGAGATTATCAAATTGCGGTATGGATTGGGTGATGGCTACAGCTACACGCTGGAGGAGGTGGGGCACATTTTCAAAGTGACCCGCGAACGCATTCGCCAGATTGAGGCGAAGGCGGTCCGTAAGCTCCAACAGCCCAGCCGCAGTCAGGAATTGGTCGGTTTTCTGGACTGAATCAGTGCCGTCTTGAGGTCGATAGGTTTGGGAGATCGATTGAATCCTGGAGTTTGTTCGCCAGCTTTTTGACCACGCATTCCGCGGACCCCCGATCTGGCCGCCAGCAGTAGAAACCGAAGCCCCGGCAGCACGAAAGAGTTGCCGGGGCTTCTTGTTGTTTGCCAGTCGGACTTGGTTATTCCACCAATGGGCCTTCACTCTGTATGATAAGAGAGATGTGACTCTGCCGGATCGTGTCACCCACGGACAGCTTTTCTCACGGATCGTGTTACTCATGGATAGTGAGCGTGTTGTAGAATTCCTCGATCATCCCGACCGCGCCAAGGCCTGGTTCAGTGCCTTGGGGGTGGAGGATGCCGCCCGAGCCAATGCGAATCTCGTGGCCATGGCTAGCGCGGGAATGACGCTCGACTTGCTGGCGGTCATCTGTGGCCAGCTGGCACAGCTCCTGCCACAGATGAGCGATCCGGACAGGACCCTGAACAACCTGGAGCGTTTTATCGCGGCGGCCCGCAATCCACTCTCACTCGGGTCGCTGTTCGAACGTGACGCGGAATCACTGCCGACGCTACTGAGGATCTTCTCGACCAGCCAGTTTCTCTCGGACTGGCTGGTACGCGATCCCGAGGCTTTCGACCTGTTGCGTCTTACCGAAGGGCAGCCGGTGTCGCGTGATGCGCTGCGGGAAGATATTTGCACCAACGTTGCATCCACGGATGACGAACGGGTGGTGACGAAGATTCTCAGCGGTTTTCGTCACCGCGAGATGTTGCGACTCGCTTATGGCGATATTGTCCGCAGCCAGAATCTGGAAACGGTCACCGCCCAGATCTCCTACCTGGCCGACGCGATTATCGAGGCGGCTTTCCAGTCGGCTTGGAGATTCCAGGTAGCCAAGCGTGGTTGTCCGCGTCTGCCAAATGGTCAACTCGCTCGCTTCGCCGTACTGGCCATGGGCAAGTTGGGTGGCCTCGAGTTGAACTACTCGAGCGATATTGATCTGATCTTCATCAGTGACGGCGACGGAAAGACGGACGGCAGTCGGTCGGTGACGAATGGGGAGTTCTTCGATCGGCTGGCCAAGCAGATTGTGAAGCTGTTGACCGAGCCGACCATTTTTGGCACGGCCTACCGCGTGGATCTGCGACTGCGTCCCGACGGGGACCAAAGTCCGGCCGTGCGTGATTGGGAAAGCGCTTTGCGCTATTACGACGTGTCGGGCCGCACCTGGGAACGGCAGGCCTATGTGAAATCGCGCGCCGTGGCGGGCGATCGTGAACTGGGCGAGTTTTTCTTGGGCCAGCTGCAGCCGTGGATCTACCGGCGCTACCTGACGTCTGCCGACATTGCCGGCATCAAGGCGCTGAAACGACGCATCGAACAGCGAGCTCATCTCGAAGGAGGGGATGAACGGAACATTAAGACCGGCGAAGGGGGGATTCGAGATATCGAGTTCGCGATTCAGTTCCTGCAACTGCTCAACGGAGGCGATCTGCCGGAGATCCGCACGGGCAATACCCTGCAAGCGATCACGCGACTGGAAAAAGTCGGATGCCTGACGATGCAGGAACGCAATATCCTGGAGGAAAACTATCGGTTCCTGCGCAAGATCGAACATCGGCTACAGATCATGTTCGATCTCAAGACGCACACGATTCCCGAAAGTGACAAGGAGCTGAGACGCCTGGCGATCCGCACCGGCTATTCCGATGCAGACGGCCATTCGGCACTGGCCGAATTCAAACGGGACCTGCAGCACCGGACGAAACTGAATCGGAAGATCTTGGATCACTTGCTGCACGATGCCTTTGGCGACGATCCGGAAACGGCCCCGGAGACCAACCTGGTACTCGATCCGCATCCACCGTACGAATGCATTCACAGTTGTCTCGCCCGGTATCAATTCCGAGATGTTCCCGCCGCTTATGAAAACTTGATGGCGTTGACGCGGGAACGCGTCTCGTTCCTCTCCACACGCCGCTGTCGGCATTTCCTCGCCTCGATCGCCCCCCATCTCTTGAAGGCGATTGCCGAGACACCCGATCCCGATACCACGCTGGTCGATCTGAGCAAAGTCAGTGATTCCCTGGGTGGCAAGGGTGTCTTGTGGGAGCTCTTCAGCTCCAATCCCCCGTCGCTGAAACTGTACGTGCGACTCTGTGCTTCCAGCCCCTACCTGTCAGGCATTCTCACCAGCAGTCCTGGTATGATCGACGAACTGATGGACTCCTTGGTGCTGGACCGACTGCCGACCGATGAGTCCTTGAGGCGCACGCTCGGCACGCTCTGTCGGGGAGCGGAGGATGTTGAGCCGATTCTGCACAGCTTCAAGAGTTTCCAGCATCTGTGCGTCGGCGTCCGCGATATTCTGGGAAAGGAGGACTTGCGCGATTGCCATCGAGCCCTTTCGGATATTGCCGAAGTCTGCCTGCAGCAGATTGCCCAGCGCCAGTACGCTCGGATGGTCGAGAAATTCGGAACGCCGATGAGGTCCAACGGCGATGACGAGAAGCAGGAGTGTGGTTGGGTGATCGTGGCGATGGGCAAACTCGGCGGGCGGGAACCCAACTACCACAGCGACTTGGATGTCATCTTCTTGTTCGATGCGGACGGACAGACCGAATATCGGAAACGAGGTCGGCGCGGCGAAGTCACGACGAATCAGCACTTCTTCAGCCAGTTGGGACAACGGATTATCCAGGATGTTACCAAGATGGGGCCTCACGGCCGGTTGTATGAACTCGACCCCCGTCTGCGACCGACCGGCAAGAGTGGTTCCCTGGCCGTTTCGCTGGACGAACTGCAACGCTACTTCGGTGACGGCCGCGGCCAACTCTGGGAACGTCAGGCGTTGTGCAAAGCACGCCCGGTGTTTGGGTCGCCGGAAGCTGCGACGCGAACGATGGAGCTGATACGTAGCATCATCATCGAGAATGATTGGCATCCGTCCAATGCGGAAGAGATTCGCCGGATGCGGATTCGCATGCAGCAGTTTGCCTCTGACCGCAATCTGAAACGCGGCATCGGCGGCACGGTCGATGTGGAATTCATCGTCCAGATGCTGCAACTCAAACACGCCCGAGAGATGCCGGAAGTCCTCACTCCCGGCACGCTCGACGCCATCGCAGTCGCTCAACCGCGCCGGTCTGCTCAGTGATGCGGACGCCCATCAGCTCAGTCAGTCGTATCGATTCCTGCGTAGCGTCGAGTCGGGGCTCCGCTTGATGAACACCGCGGCGCGGCACGATCTGCCGACCGACCAACTGGAATTGGAGAAACTGGCATTCCTGATCGGCTGGGAAAACTCCCGGCAGCTGGTCGATGACTGCCGGCGTCTGCGTCAGAGAAATCGAGACTGCTTCCACCGGCTGTTTGACGCGGCCTCCTTTGCCGTGATACGCGACGCGTGAGGGCTGAGTCCCCTACGCCACCCATCACCGATCAGTCCCCGTCGGCGATGTCAATCGTCTGATATTCGCCGATCGGCATGACGAAGATCTTGCCGTCGCCGATCCGGCCGGTTCGCGCGACGGCGACGATCTTGCGCACAATCTCCTCCGCGCGGGTGTCATCCACCCACAAGGATATCTCGACTTTGGGCAAGAATGCCTGCGAGTACTCGCTATCGCCATACTGATCCAGATAGCTCTTCTGGCGTCCAAACCCTTTGACTTCTTGTACCATCAGCGCCTCAAGCGGCGCCAGCCTCAGGCTCTCCAAAACCTTCTCCGCCAGAAACGGCTTGACGATTGCGATAACCTGTTTCACGGTTCCCTGCCATTGAGTAGGAGCCACGGAGTAGGAGATACGGCAGCAGAGGCCGCGGAGCAGATTCCTCGCGCCCCATGTGCCGGAGGATCATGGTAACAAGGCGGTTCGAACGCGTCCAGGCTTGGCCGATCGGGAGACCGGGACGAAGCCTGTCTCAGCCTGCTTGGGAAAATTGGTCGAGGGATCCCCCGTGGGGCGGCAGGAAGAGGCCACATTCCGCGGCCGAAACATCTCGCACCAGTCCATCTTGCTGTCCCCTTATCGGGCTAGTCTCGCGCCTTTTCGAGCGATTGGTCGGGCCGCGCCGATTGGCTCGGAGGCTGCCGCGGGGCCCCGTTCGCGGCAGGAGGCCTTGCCACGACGATCAAGCATCTTTACCTGATGGGCCTTTTCTGCCACCATGATCAACTTACGAGCTGTCTGTGCCGATGAGTGGAATGGCAGTCGCCGCGCTGGCCAGCAGGCGTCGCGCGAATGTGAAGTTCCTCACGGTTCCTCCGCTCTCGCCGCGCTGGCCAGAACGAGAGTGCGCGACGATGAGTGGCTTTTCCCATCCCCCCACGGTCTGGCGACCTTAGCCACGGCGGATGCGCAAAGGTAGGTGTTTTTTTCCTTCTCCCCACCATTTGGCGACCGTGGCGACAGCATGACACCCTGTGAGGCGAAAGATCCCGTGACAAACTACTCGAAACACCAAAAGAACATCATCAAGAATTACTACGAGAACCGTGACACAATCGCCCTGCAGCGCGCGCAGGAACTGGTGACGGAACTCTACCTGTCGGAAGGCAAGAAGCGCCAGAAATACTGGGGACAGCTCTCCGGCCACTTGGCCAAGCTGGGTGTGAAGCCGTCCCAGATCGAGCATCTCATCGCCCAAGATAACCCCGAATTGGCCGCCCAGATGGTGCAGAGCCTCGTCGGGAAGCAGTCGTGACGGCCGATATGCCTGACGGGAAATGGGGAACGCCGAGTGCCAGAGTGCCGAGTGCAAAGTGCAAAGTGCAAAGTGAAAAGTGAAAAGTGCGATTCGGGAGCTGGACGGGGTAGCGCTGGAAGCGAAGGGGCGATCGTATTGGCTCTGCGGTTAATCGGTTCGCAAAGCCTCGCTCCTCCAGTCTCGCTTCTCTTTCCTGCGTGGTGACTCGTCGATGACCGACCCACAGACTCCCGATCCAGTGCCGATTCCTGCAACGTCGCCGTCCGACGTCGCGGATGCCGCGCCGGCCGCGGAGGCGATGACGAGCCAAGAGCTGGCGGAATCCAAGGCGTATGGGCAGCGCGAACTGGTGTGCACACTTCTCGATATGGCGATCGACGTCATCTACCTGGCAGTGATGGCTTTCGTCTTTGCCGTGGCCATCGACCGATATCTGCAAACGTACCCGGTGATGGAGTCCAAGTGGATTCGTTTGCCGGCACTCTATTTGATCACCATGATGGTGCATTATCTCGCCTCGTTTCCACTGTCGGTCTATTCCGGTTTTGTTCTGGAACACAAGTACCAGATGAGCCGGCAGAGTCTCGGGCGGTGGTTGTGGCGATACGTACTGCAGAACGTATTGATGGTCGCTTTCGGGCTGGTCATGGCACTGGGACTGTTTGCCATCATCTGGTGGGTCGGCAGCTGGTGGTGGCTGGTCGCCGCCGCGGCGACGTTTGTCGTGACGGTGCTCCTCGGGCAGTTCGTGCCAGTGCTGATTCTCCCTCTCTTCTACAAGATCGAGCGATTGGAAGATCAGTCGCTTTCAGACCGGCTGCAGCGGCTGACTGCCGGCACCTCGCTCTCCCTCGAAGGTGTCTACCGGATGAAGATGAGTAGTGAGACGGTCAAGGCGAATGCCCTGCTGGCCGGCCTGGGGCGGACGCGTCGGGTGATTCTGGGAGACACGCTGCTGGACCACTTCACACCAGAAGAAATCGAAGTGGTGTTCGCTCATGAAGTCGGGCATCACGTCTATCGCCACATCACCAAGATGATCTTGATGGGGTTGTTCTATAGTGCTGCCAGCTTTTATCTCTGCGACCGAATTCTAGTGTCGTGGGTCTCAGCGCACGATGCGACGCCCGGCATCGGCGCGTTCGACTACAGTCACTTGCCGGTCTATGCGCTGCCGATGATCCTCGTTGTGATCACACTGTTTTCGCTGGTTTTGAGCCCGTTGCGCAACGCATTGAGTCGCCGGTTTGAAAAGTCTTGCGATCAGTACGCGTTACGAGTGACGGCAAAGCCGTCGGCTTATCGTTCGGCGTTTACAAAACTGTCGAAACTCAATAAGTCCGATCCGAATCCACATCCGCTGGAGGTCTGGCTCTTGCACGATCATCCCCCTGTCGCCGCCCGCCTGGCGCTGGCCGACGCCGCAGCGGATGATGGCCATTAGACTGCGGCATGCTGAAGCAACCGCTTCCGTCGGGCTTGCCCCGGCGGCGCGACAACTGTTCCGCTACGACAGGACTCGCGTCATCTCCGCTTCCGTCGGGCTTGCCCCGGCGGCGCGACAACTGTTCCGCTACGACAGGACTCGCGTCATCTCCGCTTCCGTCGGGCTTGCCCCGGCGGCGCGACAACTGTTCCGCTACGACAGGACTCACGTCATCTCCGCTTCCGTCGGGCTTGCCCCGGCGGCGCGACAACTGTTCCGCTCACGCACAGGACCCGCGTCATCTCCGCTTCCGTCGGGCTTGCCCCGGCGGCGCGACAACTGGTCCGCTACCACAGGACTCGCGCCATCTCCGCTTCCGTCGGGCTTGCCCCGGCGGAGCGACAACTGGTCCGCTACCTACGCAATTGGATTGCGTGAACGTGGGAACAAACAGAGGATCGTGCGACGTTTTCCGCAAGGCGGGCCGAACCTGCCGGAAAAGCGTGATATGAAATCGGAACGTGCATATTCTGAGCGGCAAGGCGTGTGGAAACGCCGCTTGTTGCGGCCATTGAATGAATCGCAGTGGTGAGAAACGGTGCAAAGAGACCGAGTTGACAGAAGGGCCAAGCTTGCGAACTGTAGCTGCTCGAACGATTCTGACGGTCCCAGCTGCGGCCCTTACAATCGCACGACGTTGTTACCGCTGAGGCGGCGGATCAGGTGGCGGATTTCCAGCACGCTGATGGTGGCCAGGACGCGGTTGACGGGCAAATTGGTCGTTCTCACGATGTTGTCGATCTGTGTTGGTTCGGTCTCGATAGCGTTGAGCACCATGCGCTCCTGTTCGTTCAGTTGGAGTTCTGCCGGATGCCGGACCACGGTTCCGTCTGAACGCGGTACTGCTTCCACGAGCGGCCCGAGTTCTTCCAGCACATCCTCGACCGACTCGACCAGCTTTGCTCCATCACGAATCAGGCGATGGCAGCCGCGCGAGGTGCGGCTATCGGCCGGCCCAGGTACCGCGAAGACTTCGCGGCCCTGCACGGCGGCGTGCGAGGCCGAAATCAGAGCTCCGCTGCGCCCGGCCGCCTCGACCACCAGGACCCCCAGCGACAGCCCGCTGATCAAGCGGTTCCGCTGAGGGAACGTGCCACTCATCGGTTTTTGCAGCGGGGGAAGCTCACTGATGACCGATCCGGACGCGCGGATCGCGTCGGCAAGTTCCACGTGTTCAGGCGGGTAGACGTTCACCACACCGCTTCCCAGCACGGCAATCGTCCTCCCGCCGGCCCGCAAGGCCGCTCGGTGAGCCGCGGCATCGATGCCGCGCGCCATCCCGCTGACAATCGTCAGTCCAGCTCGGGAGAGTCCGGCAGAGAGCCGTTCCGCTTGGCGCAAGCCGTAATGAGTCGCCCGACGCGTGCCGACGATGGCCACGGCCAGTTGGTCATCCATATGGGGCTCGCCACGCCAGAACAGGACGCCGGGTGGGTCGGGGATTTCGCGCAGCAATCGCGGATATCTTGGGTCCGTCTCGGTAATAATCTCGATGCCATGTTGCTGGCAGATACGAAGTTCACCGTCGACGTCGATCTGGTGTCTGGCCGCGACGATCCGAGCGCAGATTTGTGGCCCCACGCCGGGAACGCGTCTCAGTTGATCGGCGGATGCCGACAGAATTGCCTCTGCATCCGCAAACTGCTGCAACAAGGCCTGGCGTGTGCGCGGGCCAACGCCCGGGATCAGGCAGAGCGTAAGTGTGGCGCGCAAATCGGACTGCTGGCGCAGGTCGTAAGGAAGGTTTGTTGATTCACGGGCAGGTCCCCACGGGTGTAGGATTACAGGTCCTCACGCCCCGGCGACGCTGCGCACAGAGACACTGCCCGCACGAACGTGGCGCGCGGTGACGTGAGTGTGCAGATTGTCGCAGCCAAATGCTGGTGCGATCCGCAATCTACACGAACCTGCCCATGTTGCAGTCCAACATCGAAAGTCCGCCAAGCGACTCCCGACACACCGGCGATCACGCTTTCTTTGGCTTGGCCATGTCCGGATCGTCGGTACGCAGTCCGATGGTAACCACCATCTGAACCAATTCAGCTAGCGTCTCGGCTTGCATCTTCTTCATGACGCTCGAACGCCGCAGCTCAACGGTTCGCAGTCCAATGTCCAAATCTCTCGCAATACGCTTGTTGGGGACCCCCTCCACGACTCGCTGCAGAACCGCTCGCTCATCCACCGTGAGGCTCTCGACGCGGCGCTGGATTGCGCAGCGTTGGTCCCGTATCTGGCGGTCCTTCTGCGAGCGTTGCAGGGCTTCGGTAATCGTCTCCCACAATTGTTCCGGCTTGCAGGGTTTGGTCAAGAAGCTGATGGCACCGGCCTGCATCGCCCGCACCGCCATCGGCACATCGGCGTAGCCGGTTATGACGATCACGGGCAACGGAATGCTACGGCTCACCAAGGTGTCTTGAAGCTCCAGCCCGGACATCCCCTTCATGCGTACATCAACAACAAGACATCCCTGCAGATCCTCATGCGCTACTTCCAGAAACGACTCGGCCGAGGCGAATTCCATCGTCCGCATGCCCCGAGATTCAACCAGGGCAGCGACCGATGCGCGAGCAGCCGGGTCGTCGTCTACGATGTAGACAATCGTATCTGGATCGACAGCGGATGACAACTTGACAGCCTTCGGTTGCGAACTCTGTGATCGAGAAAAATCGCGTCTGGAAACAGACGACGCCGAGTCACCAAGGCGCTGGGAACGGGCACGCTGGGAACCCCGCCAGGATCGGTCTCGCCAAGGCTGCTGATCTCAAGGTGTTGAACAACGAAGATGGGGTAGTACGACACCTCGACGAGCCGACCGAACGACAGCCACCAATATAACCCTTTCCGTGCGGACCACAAAACGCCCCACACTAAAGGGGGTTGTGTAAGCTGCGTGTGGCGGCCTTGTGCGACGGCTCGGACGTGCCCGACTCTCCGACGCTTGCCCAGTTCGCATCCGCAATCCAGATCCGACATCCGAAGCACCAAATCCGAAACAAAGGCGAATGACAGAAAGGCAAATGATAGAAACCCGTGATTCGTAGGCTATCGGCAACGAACAACGTCTCCCTGCTCCCCCGTTTTGGTCATTGAGACATGCGGATTGTGAATTAGTTTCGGACCAGCGATACTCGGATTTCGAATTTCCTGCTTGGCCCCGACCAACGGCCGCATTCGAGTGTCGCTCGGTAACATGCGCGCATGTTGGTGATGCCCACTGTTGGATGGAGAACGTAATAAGAACGCGAAGTGCGCAAAGAGAGATGGCCTGGAATGTGCAATGGGGTGGCGAACACCTCGACAAGGTGCGCAGTGAACATGCGACTGCTCATTCCGCATTCCGCACTCCGCATTCCGCAGCACCCGCATTCCGCATTCCCTCGTTCCGGTGGTTGAGGTCAGCAAGACCAAACGCTCTAGGTCCCTTTTTGGTTGTGGCTACCGGCTGCTTTGGGAGTATGAGTAAGAGTAAGAGTAAGAGTGTCCCCTACCCTTGTATGGCGGCGCGCAGCAGGTCGGCGCTGATATGCTCCTTGAGTTCCACGTGACCCAGTCGCGTCGGCAACACGAGGCGCAAGCGGCCGTGGGCTACCTTCTTGTCTTGCTGCATGGCTTCCAGGACGACTTGGAGATCGACCGCGGGGACTTCGACAGGCAGCGAGAAGGCGGTCAGAAGGTCCCGCTGTCGAGCGGTAAATGCCGCGTCCACCAGTGCCAGCGATTCCGCTAACCGCGAGGCACACAGCATGCCGATCGACACGGCTTCACCGTGCAACAGTTGCTGGTACCGGGTCGCGGCCTCCAGGGCGTGGCCAAATGTGTGCCCGTAGTTCAAGATGGCCCGCCGACCGCTTTCCTCACGTTCATCTTCCTGGACGACGTCCGCCTTGAGTTGGCAGCAGCGTGCGACAACATACCGCAGTACCTCGTCGTCGCGCGTCAGGATCTGGTCGACGTGCTGTTCCAGATACGCGAAGAAATCCGCATCCTGGATCACACCGTACTTGACCACTTCTCCCATCCCAGCGCGAAACTCGCGTTGCGGCAAGGTCGACAGAACTCGCGTGTCGATCAGCACGCTTGCTGGCTGCCAGAAGGCTCCCACCATGTTCTTGGCCGCCGGCAGGTTGATCGCGACTTTTCCCCCGACGCTGCTGTCGACTTGAGCCAGCAGCGTCGTCGGCACCTGGACGAAGCGGAGCCCCCGTGTGTAAGTCGCGGCCACGAAGCCGGCGAGGTCGCCTATCACGCCACCTCCGACAGCCACGATGACTGTCTGGCGATCCGCATTGGCCTCCAGCAATCGCTGCCACAGCAATTCCGCCATGTCGACCGACTTGCTCGTTTCACCTGCCGCAATCACCATCAGGTCGACTGCCGCTCCGCTATCCGACAGACTCTCCGCGACGGCAATGGCGTGGGGCGTTTCGACGTTGTCGTCGGTAATGATCACCGCGTGCGAGAGCCCCAGTTGCTGGCCCATCTCCGCGGCCGCAGCGCGCAGTACGTCCGACCCGATGAGTATGTTGTAGCTGCGCGAGCCAAGTGCCACGTGGACTGTTTCTGTGGTGTTCAATGTGTCGGTTGGTACCTAGCAGTTGCTCGCAAAGAGTGCTATGGTACTGGTTATTGCTGTCTGCGATGCGCTGATAGAGTCGAGTCACGTGCATCGCCCATCAGCGACAATCGAACCAGAACTAACACCCTCACGCCAGCGTCCGTTTGGCATCGGTTCAGCTGGTCACCCGCGCGATATCTTCCGGCGTGGCGGTAATACGGCGACAGAAACCGGTTGATACGCGGATGTATTCCAGGTTCGTGCAGGTGGACGCATCGGCATGCAGTTTCTGTTCCAGCTCCGCTCGCCGGGCGGGATCGATATTGCCGCTTTCGGCGGGCCATACGGTTGACGTTTCGACGACCAGTGCTTCGCGATACGGATCAAATTTGTCTGGCACGGCTTTCCGACTCCTTGCCTGTCTGTGAAGAGGTGTTGTCGATGCCCCCCTGCGGGACTCGATTTCGTTCGGTTTTCTGCGATGTCAGCGGGCACGGTGCCGACACGACTCAGGAGACCTATGTGCCAGTCATTGTTTGAGCAACGTGGGGAGATATCCGGAGGCGATGCCGACGACCAAACCGACAACGTGCGCCACGTTGGCCACGTTGCCCATGGCGGGCGTCATGCAGAGGAACAGCCAGGCCAACAGGATGATCACGGTGCTCTGACTCAGATAGAACCCTGGCTGAGTGTCAAAGATCGACTTCATCCAGGCATAGCCAAACAGGCCGTAGACGACTCCCGACATTCCTCCGAACATCGGTGTACCTCCCCAGGCACTCGGCGCGATGGCCTGGCCGACGTTGGACAACATGGCGATGAGCAAGATGAAAATCGCCAACCGAGCGGTTCCCCGCAAGGTTTCGACCAGTCGGCCAAATTGGAAGAACATGATCATGTTGAAGGCCAGGTGAATCACACTCAAGTGAATGAAGATGGGAGTCACCGCCCGCCAGAGTTCACCTTTTCTGAGGGAAGTCAGCGGATTCCCACCGGTCGCCCGGAAATCGGCAGCTCCCACAAAGGAGAGTTGGCTGTTGATCGTCCCTCCCAGCCCCTTGGTGGCTTTGCCGAAATCACCGAACAGCGTCACCAGAATCGACAGCGCGATGAGTGTCATGGTCAAAGGCATCCGCTGCCCCGCCACGACACCCCATCGGCCTCGCATCAGGATGACGTTCTTCTGTGCCGACACGCGTTGTTCCACCGCCTCGCGGCGAATCGCTTCCGCTTCCCGTTCGGCTCCCTGGTATCGACGGTCCTGCGGATCGATCCGGAACAGCTCGAGCAACTCGCGCGCTCGCTGCACGTCGTTTTCATCACGCACCCAGATGACCCAGTCGGGAGTAATTTGCTCCACGTGCGTTTCGATACCCTGCGTGACGAGGTAAGCGGAAAACCGCTGGGCGTCGCGCTCTTTGGGGAGGCTGCCAATCTGTCGCATAGATATTCCGGTCGTTGTGTGTTGGTTTCGCCGTGTGCGGTGTCAGGCAGTCCTGGTCACTACTGCTCGGTCGATGTTCGACGGATTCCCAACGCCCGCAAATCCCCGGTTTCGAGCAGATGCTGAGCGTTTTCCACTTCTTCATAGTAACTGTGTCGCTGCAATTGGCTCGCCGCCGCTTCATCCACGATGACGAGCACTTCTCGATGCAGTTGCAGTGCCGAAGCAGTCACTTGAGCCGTGACAGGCCCTTCTACAGCGTTGCGAATCGCCGCCGCCTTGGAGGATCCAATGGCCAATAGCAGGCAACGACGAGACTCCAGGATTGTACCGACACCGACCGTGATCGCCAGACGCGGTACACCGCTCGGCGCTGCCAAAGAACCGCGCGTTGTCCTGTACCGTCTCGCTGGTGAGCGATTTGAGCCGCGTGCGGCTACCCAACGACGAACCAGGCTCGTTGAACGCTATGTGCCCGTCCGTGCCGATCCCCAGAATCTGCAGATCGATTCCCCCGACATCCCGAATCTGCTGCTCGTACTGCTCGCAGTAGGCCTCGAAATCGGTCGCCAGACCGTCGGGCACGTGTGTGTTCTCCCGCTTGATATTGATGCCGTTGAACAGGCTTTCCTGCATAAAGTAACGGTAGCTTTGCGGATGGTCGGGGCCAAGCCCCACATACTCGTCCAGGTTAAAGGTCACGACTTGGGAGAAATCGAGCCCCTCCTCGCTGGTGCATCCGAATCAGCTCGCCATACGTTCCCTGCGGCGTGCTGCCGGTCGCCAAACCCAACACACAACGTGGTTTGCGGCGTACGAGTTGGGCCACAAGAGCAGCCGCGCGACTCGCCACTCCAGGGGCATCCGGCTCGATGATCACTCGCATTCTGAACTCTCCTGGGTGGCCGAAGGGGGTCAATTAGCAGTAGCGCACGTGCTCAGCTGTCCCTCTTTTTATCCCAAATTTCGTGGCGAACCAACTGCTGGAGGGGCTTAGCCAGAAACGTCTGGTCTCGCAACGCGACCATCCGCTATAATCCCCGTCCGCGGATGCTGAGCCGAGTCAGGTCTTTCGGCTCGCCCCGGAGTCCGAGGTCGGGCTCGGGAGATACGTCCCCAGCACCGCTTGGTTCAGGACCGGAAAAGGAGTTCCGTCGATGCGTTCCATCGCCGTCATCAACCAGAAGGGTGGAGTTGGCAAGACCACCACCGCCGTGAACCTGTCGGCGGCCATTGCCGCCACGGGGCAGCGAGTCTGTGTGATCGATCTCGATCCGCAGGCCCACGCCTCACTCCACCTGGGCGTTGTGCTGGGGGATAGCGACCCGTCCGTCTACGACGTGCTGACCGGCCGAGCGACCCTGGCCCAGGTACGGCGGGATATCGACGATCATCTGGCGTTGGTCCCAGCCCACCTGAACCTGGCCGCAGCCGAAATGGAACTGGCCGGCGAGGTTGGGCGGGAAGTGATCTTGCGAGATCAGTTGCGCCAGGATCCGGAGCCGTTTGATTTTCTCGTCCTGGACTGTCCTCCGTCGTTAGGGGTCCTGACACTCAACGCGCTGACAACGGTCCACGAAGTCTTCCTCCCTTTGCAGCCGCATTTTCTTGCTCTGCACGGTCTCAGTAAACTGTTGCAGACCATCGAACTCGTTGCCACGCGCCTCAATCCTCAACTGCGATTGGCTGGCGTCGTCATGTGCATGTACGAATCGGGTACGCGCCTGGCTGCTGAAGTCTGTCACGACGTGGAAGAATTCTTCGCCTCGCAAACACGCGTCAATACGAGTTGGGCAGGTGCAAAAGTACTGCAGACCAAAGTTCGCCGCAACATCCGCCTGGCCGAGGCCCCGAGTTTCGGCCAGTCGATCCTGCAGTATGCGCCCAAATCGCACGGCGCCGAAGACTATCTATGCCTGGCCGAGGAAGTGCTCGGGCATGAAATTCAACCTGCCGCCCTACGCATTGCGGAAGCCGCCGCGTGAAGTTTGAGGCTCGGGCAGTGAGGGGGTGAGGCGACGGGCCGGGTTCTTGTATCTGCCACGGTCATCCAGCAAGAATGTCGGGGACTGCGACAATTGTAAACTAGCCTCGTAAGATCGCATCGCACGTTCAGTCGCTATCCTTGAGGCCACAGGTCTTAGCCTCAAGCCTCACTGCTCAAGCCTCACTTTACACTCAAGCCTCACTACTCTTCTTCCGACGGGGCCATGACCAGCTGCTTCAGCGCTTCCAGGCTGGCCAGCACGTCTTCCCGCGCAATTTCTTCCCAGCCGCTCATCTTGTGGTGCAAGATGGCCAGCTTGAATGTCTCAAAGGCCTCTGCCAAATCATCCGGGAGGTCTTTCAGGTCGGCAAAAGGACGGACAAACTCGACGGTCGATTCCCCCAGGTCGTCGGCGTAGACGGCAGCGCCCGGATCGGCCGTTGAGTCGGTGGACCGCGCGGAATCACTATCGCCGAAATCAGGACCTTCCTCGCGAGCGCCGAGTTGGACATCCGATGTGGTACTCACCTCGGGGCCGCCGGGCGCTTGATTCGTCGCCGGCTCGTAATCCTCATCCAGTTCGCTGCTCACGATGTCCTCATCGTCGGGCTGTTCATCTTCCACCGCTCCCATCGCGTCCCAACGTGTGTGACGCATGTGCGAGACGGACCAACTGTTCTGCACGGCTCCTTCCAGCCACATCTCGGCATCGTCCCAATCCAGAGCTGCCTGAAAATGGCTCCAATACAAACCAGAGTAGTCTTCGTAGACCTGCGCGAATCGCTGATAGACACGCCGCAAGCGGCCCACGTGCTGCCCCGTCACGCCGCCCACGCGGCGACTCCAGGCTTCGTCAGAGTATTCGGTAGCCGGGGCCTGCGAGGCGACCAAGGCCTCACGCCATTGGAAGATGATGCGCCCCTTCTCCCAATTGGTATTGCTGACCAATTGGTTCCAGCGGCCCACAAACGGCAGACTCGCGGCGTCCAGCAACGTCGGGTCGACCGTGTCAACTTCCGCATCCGAAATAACCGGTCGCGATTCGTAATCCATCGACGACATCCTTCTCTCCCAGCAGTAGAGTGGCATGAACTCGGCCGCCCAAGCTCAGCAGGTCGGGCTAAGCGTTCACCAGAGTCTTTTTCAGATTCGATGAAAGCTCGGTGAGCCAAGCACTTTCTGGCATCGATGGCCAGCATCTGCGCTGGGGAAAACTTGTCGACGAAATGGATTGCCACTTCGCGTAGCCGCAACCAGCGAGTCAATTCGCGACACGCACGCTGGACTGGAAGCCACAAGACTTGTGACTACCGTCACAAAAGGGGAGGTTCTTCGAATGGCCGCAACGACAGAGGGCCACGGCCGGCTTGGACGCATCACGCGGAAACTCGTTGCCGTCGGCATCCAGAATCTTGACCGGACCTTCGATCAACAAGGGACCATTATCGCGCACGCGAATCGTCACATCAGCTGACATCGTCGCTTCTCCATGATTGTAGACTTGAGGATCGATTGTCTCGTCACTCCCTCAGCCATCGCTCCTTACCCATCCAGGAGTCTTGCCGGCCGGGGAACGACGCAATGATAGCCCATGAACGCCAGATGACAACGCTCGCAGAGAATGCAACGCCCGCTGGGGCTGCTGAAAGGCCGCCCCTTGGCGGCTGTTGTGCCGTGTACAGTGGCGACCAATTTCATTCCCCGCGCGGCCTTGCGCCGGCGGTGGCACAACTGGTCCGCTACCGCAGAGCAATCGGCCTTTCCGGCTTCCGTCGGGTTTATCCCGGCGGTGGCACAACTGGTCCGCTACCGCAGAGCAATTGGCCTTTCCGGCTTCCGTCGGGTTTATCCCGGCGGTGGCACAACTGGTCCGCTACCGCAGAGCAATTGGCCTTTCCGGCTTCCGTCGGGTTTATCCCGGCGGTGGCACAACTGGTCCGCTACCGCAGAGCAATCGCCCTTTCCGGCTTCCGTCGGGTTTATCCCGGCGGTGGCACAACTGGTCCGCTACCGCAGAGCAATCGCCCTTTCCGGCTTCCGTCGGGTTTATCCCGGCGGT
The DNA here is from genome assembly GCA_963700515.1 of uncultured Planctomycetota bacterium. Lineage (GTDB taxonomy): Bacteria > Planctomycetota > Planctomycetia > Pirellulales > Pirellulaceae > JAJRVM01. The sequence goes on from CAVOXY010000049.1 coordinate 23,322, forward strand.
GCCACAACTGGTCCGCTACCGACAGACATGGCACACCGTCGGTCGAGTCCCCAACGTGCCATCACACCGGTACGTCTTCGAGACCCAGTCAAGCCGCGGCCTGTTTCGGCCTCGGCGGGGCGCCGTTTTGCCTTTGAGTATCCACCTCGGCCGGCACACTTCGCATCTCATCGGCAGTAGCCGGTCCGTCCTCAGTCCGCCGGGATCAACCCGACGGGGCTGGAGCAGCGAGCGGAACAGAGACGGGACTATACCTGGATGCCAACAGGGCCGAGTCTTTATCGCGCCAGACCCCCGTTACTCTTGTTTGGCAGGTGCGGCAGATTCGGCAGGTGCGGGGGGGGCGGCGTCCGGTTTGAGCCGAAACAGGTAGGTCACAACTTCCCGTGCGGCGGGCTGTTGGTCGGTCGAAGCCGCCTCTCCAGACTGGGTTTCTTCAGACTGGGCGGAATCCAGGCCAGCTTTGCTCCGCCGGCCGAGTGCCTCGCGAGTAGAGTGGGCACCTTCGGTGGCCGCTGACGATTGGCCTGCGGTTGGGGAACTTGGTTTGTCCACGGTGCGCTCAGCCGCTTCCTGCTGCCGCAGTGTGTCTGTCAACTCTCCCTCGGCCTTGGCGTTCCCGTACTGAGCAGGCTTGCTCGGGTCAGTCATCTTGGGCCGCTTTTTCTCGAGGTCCAGGGAATCCTGCTTGGATTGGTCTCGCGTGGCCACACCGTCCGCGGCCACACCGTTTGCTGTTGAGCCCGCGTCAGGGCCCGATTTTGCCCCGCCGCTGCGGGGAGCGTTTTGGGGAGCGCGGCCCGGCATGGAGGAAGGGTCACCCGACCCCATTCCCGGGTACCCGCCTTGCCCCGCCGAATTGCCGCTGTTGCTGCCGCCACCCGCCATGCCAGCTCCTGGCATCATGCCGGAAGGACTAGCCCCGCCGTAACCGCCCATGCCACCACCTGAGCCCATACCACCGCGATACATGCCACTGGTGCCCATGCCAGCGGGGCCCATGCGCAGCACCGCTTCCTCCCATGGGGGCACCAGATTCCGGCGAAACTCCACGGAAACGTGAGACGTTGTCCATCGCGAAGTTCAGCGACTGCAATTGTTCCTGCGAGGCGTTGGTGGCCACGACCTGGACCTCGGGTTGGGCCACAAGGTTGGCCAATGACATACGGATCTGGTCGGAGAACCTTCGACCAGGATCACGTCCTGCAAGGGATACGCCAGTTGCTTACCCAGCGACTCGAAATCCCCTTGGGGAACGGCATAGAGATCCAGACTCGGCAACTGTGGCACCAATACTCGTACGGCTTTCCCGTTCAAGCGAATCGCTCCCAAAACGCTCTCGCTCAACGAGGCTGACGCGTCTTCCCGTGGTTGGGCCGGCAGACTGACCTGAACCAGCAGGACTTGGTTCTTGTCGAATTCACTAATCAGCTGCTCTGTGACAGTTTGGCGAGATTCTTGCTGTAAGCGGCCGGTAACGGCTCGATCAGTGAAACGCCGTTCGTTTTCCTTCAGGTACCGCAGGGGCTGTCCTGCATCGCCGTTCTGTTTGTTGTCGGCGAGCGGGGACGTCTCCGGTCCCGCGTTAAGTTGTAGATTACCGCCAGGCGCCGCAGGGTTGGCTGCTGCGCCCGCTCTCATGGGCACAGCCCCGTCCCGCTCCTGTCCGGCGGGTTCAGGTCGATTTGCTTCTGGTTGAGCGGCAATGGGCGGCTTGCCTCGCAGTCCTGGTGCCGAGTCTGGCATACCGAGCGAATAGCCGTTGGTAGCCGGCGCGGTTTCTTGTCCGGACGCATCCACAGGTCTGGCGGCGGTGCCAAACATACTGGGCGTCGCGCCGGTCAACTCGTCGCCGTCCGCTTTCAGTTTCATTTCCCCTTCACGGAAGTACCGGCCGTTCTCGCCGTCGGCAGTGTGGGGACGAGTTGTGGCATTTCTGGCGGCCTCGCCGGCGTCCTCCGGAGTCGCCGGCAGGTCGCGGAGACTATCAGCAACACTCTCTGCCAGCATATCCTTGCGCGGGAGAGACCGGCGGAGATCCGGTTGCATTGTCTTGGCTGCGGCGTCGGTCGGGACTTCCTGCGACGTGGCCACGGTGCGATTCCTGGGCAGCTGGCTGGGGAGCCATAGTGCCAAGAGGATGAGGGCCGCTAGTGACGCGACGGCGACGGCGACAGCACGCCAGTTGCGCAGCAGCGGGTTCCCTGCCGGGCCGTGTTGGCGGGCAGTTGTCCGAGGTGTTATGCCGCAGCCGCCCCTTCATCTCCGGTGAGCATGCGACGTTCGGCTTGCCGCAGCACGCGATCGGCCAGATCCGTGCCGGCTCGGCAGCGGGCATGGCCTGCAGGGTGAAACGCAAGGCCCGCAGTTCGTCACACATCCGCCGCAGCTCCGCATCATCGCGCAGCTGTTTCTCGACACGTGCCTGCTCCTCGGCGGTCAATTCACCGTCCAGGTAGGCGCTAATCAGTTCGTCCGAGAAAGGGGATGTCATCGTTTCACCAGCTAAAGTCGACCTACGTTCTGGTCTCGACCGTTCCCTCAGTAGTCGACTCTAAAGGCTCACTCGCCAGGCTAGCATCTTACATGCCACAACTACTCCGCCAGGTTCTCCTGCAGGATCTCCTGCAATTGCTCGCGGAGCTGCAACCGAGCTCGATGCAGGCGGCTGCGGACGGTGCCGATCGGCAGCTCCAGGATTTCGGCGATCGTCTCGTAGCAGCAGCCCTCCATTTCGCGCAACACCAGGATGGCTCGGTATTCTTCACTCAGCGTGTCGATCGCGTCGCGGACCTGCCGTACCTGTTCGGCTCTCAGCAACTGGTCACCGGGCCCTTCACCCGCGTCCTGCGGCTCGTCGCCGGTCCGCTCGCGATGCTGGTCCATCGACACTTCGGCGTGCTGTCGCCGTCGCCGGCTGATCGACACATTGAAGGCGATGCGGTAGAGCCACGTGTAGAAGGCGCTTCGGCCTCCAAAGGTCTCCAACTTGACAAAGGCCTGGACAAAAGCCTCTTGGCACACGTCCTCCGCCTCTTCTCGCGAACCGACCACGTGCAACAGGGTATTGAACAGTCGGCCCTGGTACTTCTGGACCAGCTGTCCAAATGCCGTTCGGTCGCCGGCGAGTGTTTCGTCAATCAACTGGGCGTCGTCGCTCACAGCCGCTCCATTTATTCGGACGCTCTGTCCGCTCGAGAAAGTTCCACCGCCACGTGAAATCGGCATTTCCAGGGCCCTCACGGGCTCCTATCATGCCGATCCCGGTCACCACTGTCAAACTGTTGTATCCGCAAGGCTTGCGTCTATTGCTGCGTGAATCGGGGCTATTTTTGGCAGGACGGTGGCTGCGGGAAAGTACCCATGGGTGGGGGATTCGGCCACCCGTGGCCGGTTGGCCGCCGCAGCTCAAGCTGCCGGAGCTGCTTTGCTGGGAAGCCTTCCAGGGTCAGCGGCAGTGCCTCCTGGCGGACGCGACAGGACGTACCACCACAGCGCCAGGACCGCCGCCAGTAGCAAGCCGCTCACCGCTCTGGGAAATCGTCAGCTTGAAACTGATCGCGAACAGGCTCGATTCGTCCGTCGCGAATCATTTCCAGCAGAATCCGAGTCACGGGATAGATCGAAACCATCAGTGCCGTGACTTCCCCGTCGCGCCGCCGAAACGGGATAGTACGCCCATAGGAACAGGCAGATCAGAGCCGCGTTGATCGAGCTGAGGATCTGCGTCGGATAGACCGCAGCGCTGCGCGAGAGGGAGCTGACCGAATTCCCAGCTGACGCGCCTGCCGTCGCTCAATTGGAGCGTCAGCAACGCAGTGCTCACGTTCTCGCCATGTCGCATGCGATTGAATTCTTCCTCGGACGGGCAGTACGAACTGTTCGATTCGGTCGCCCGCCTTGAGCCCTTGCTGGTCCGCTCTGCCGCCCGTGTCGACCCGCTCAATGACATAAGTGCCATCGGGCTGCGACTTGGTGTGCATGCCCAGCAGCGTTCCCATCTTGAGTTGTTCCACGTACGGGGGACTCCCCTGCGGAAAGGTGATTCCCAGCGCACTGTCGTCGCAGATCGCCCCCCAGCAACAGCCGTTCATGAGACAACCGATGCGACCAAACGCCAGGCCCAACATCATGCTTGGCGCCAGCAGATCGGCAATTGCCAGTATCGGCAGCCGATGCCGGCGCAGAAAGGAATAAGCGGCTACCGAGCCGCCCAGGAAACTGCCGTAGACGACCAGCCCGCCATCGGTCAGCTTCGCGATATTGCCGAGCGTGGCCGTCCATGACGGCTCCGAGAACTGGTGCCAATACTCAATCACATAAAACAGCCGAGCGCCGAGGAAACCGCATAGCAGCATCCAGAACGTCAGCGAATACATCAGGTCGGGCTGCAGCCCCATTTGGCTGGCTTGATGGACCAGCAACAAGAGCGCAGAAAACGATCCCCAGCAACATCATCATGCCGTAGGCCCGGATCGGGATGCCCAGTGGCAACCCGGCCGCTGTCTGCTCTTCCACCAAGGGAACAACCCAGTAGATAGCTGCCCCCAGTATCAGATACATCGGCAGGTCGGCCAACAACTCGGCCTTCCAGCCGTGTTGGCGGATGCGGAAACCCAGTACGATCACTCCGACGAGGACCAGGACGGCCAGTCCCCAGCCCAATCCGAAGATCGGGATCTGCAGAAACGGATCAGCATGAGGTATGTAGACACAGCGTCGATCGCACAGAGTCTTCCTGTTTAAGAGGTCATTTGTCATTGGTCATTGTCATTGGTCATTTGTTACTTGTTACTTGTGGGCATTGCGCCATGCAACCAGTCAGCCAATACCAATGACCAATGACCAATGACCAATGACCAATGACCAAACTTCAGTTTCCACCGCCTGGTAGTCCAATCCGTCGATTGTCGATCAATCGCGTGTTGCCGACATGGGCGGCGATGAGGGCCATGGTGTCGGCGGTCACGCTGTTGACACTTTCAAGTGTCTGGGGATCCACCAGTGCCACATAATCGATCTGGGTGATCCCACTCTCCTGCAGCGTGCTGCGCATCATGTCGCATACCACAACTGCGTTGCAGTGACGCCTGATGAGCCATTTCCGTGGCTCGTTCCAATGCGCGGAAGAGCCCCAGCGAGCGGGCCCGTTCTTGCTGGGTTCAAATACCGGTTGCGCGAACTCATCGCCAGTCCGTCTTGTTCCCGGATCGTCGGACAGATTTCAATGTGCACGCGAAGATCGAGGTCTCGCGCCATATCTTGAATCACGCGCGACTGCTGATAGTCCTTCTGGCCAAAAAAAGCGACATCGGCCGCAACGAGGTGGAAGAGCTTGAGAACCACCGTGGCCACTCCGCGGAAGTGGCCGGGGCGACAACGACCTTCCCACAGCTTTGCTACGTCAGGCGGCTCGACAAAGGTCGAGAACCCCGGGGGGAAAATCTGCTCGGCCGACGGAACGAACACCAGATCCGTCCCCTCCGCCGCCAGTGCCGCCAGGTCCGCTTCCAGCGTGCGGGGATAACGGGAAAAATCCTCTTGCGGTCCAAATTGAGTCGGATTGACGAAGATGGTCGCCACCGTATAGTCGCACTCGGCGACGCTGCGTCGTACCAGACTCAGATGGCCTTCGTGCAACGCTCCCATCGTCGGCACCAGCCCGATCGTCATTCCTGCGGCTCGTGCGGCGCGGAGAGCAACATCGAGTGCTTCACGCTCGCAGACCAACCGCGGCTTGTCTGAATCGGAGTGAGACATGTTGTTTAGCTTGTCGTGCCGTGTGGAGTAACACCAAGCAGGGTCTGTGGCAGCAACTTCGAAGTCCCCCCAGTTCTCCCTGCTAACAAGACTCGTCCCGTTCAGGTCCAGGCGCGCGTCTACGGCACTGATTTTCGGATATTCACCGCATCGCGTCTATGGCGGCCAGCAACTCGACCAATGCCAGGTCCAGGTCCCGGTCGCTAACACGCAGGATCGGCACTTGTCCCGGTTTCGCTGCCTGTTGCCGCAGCGCCCACGCCAGCGTGTCGATGCTGGTGCCGAATCGCGGAGGACGCAATCTCCGCTCCCGTTCTCGCACACTTCCGCTGCGGTGGCGTCCAGCAACAAAACAAATCTCGGCTGAGGTGCTTCTGCCAACGCCGCCTGACAGGCTTGCTCAAGTTGCGTGCGGTGGGTACCCAGCGGCCAGGTGCTGGCCACGGCCAAGGCCTGGTTCAGCCAGAAGTCGCCCAAGATCAGAGGCGGCGATGGCAGCAGAGACGTGTGGATGGCCGCGAGCAGCTGCCGTTGTTGAGAGAGGGAATCCAGTTCATGCTGCCAAGCGACGTCTGCCGTCTCCTCCCTTCGCTTGTCCGAGGCACGCTGCTCAGCGGTGACCCGTTTGACGGGTGCGGTACACGATAGGACGAGGGCTTCGGTCCGCGCGCCGGCAGCCGCCACCAAGGTGGCTCTGGCCGAACTGTTCACGCCGGCCACGGCCACGTAGCAAGGAGCTTCATCCAAGCGAGCGAGCAATTTCGCGAGAGTCCAGCCGGTCGGAGCGTGGATCATGTCCGCCGCAATTTCGTGGGCCGATTGCAGGACGAATCGACGCACTGCCATGCGTGGGTGCGGCAGTACCAGCGTGTTTGTCTGGCAGATCAGCTGATCGTAGAGCAGGAGATCGATGTCGATGACCCGCGGTCCCCAGCGTTGCTTGCGCTGCCGACCCAAAACTTGTTCCACACTGCGGGTCCATGCTCAGCAGCGTGTCCGGTGATAGCTGCGTCGTCACGCGAACGGCTGCATTGAGAAACGGTCCTTGACCGGCAGGTCCCCCGATGGGAGTGGTCTCGCAATAGCGACTGAGTCGCTGTAAATGAACTTGCGGGTGGCCGCAAAGTTGCGCCACGCATTGGTCGAGATGCGCGGCCCGATCACCCACATTGGAACCGAGACCGATGAGACAGTCTGCCATTGTCCGGTCTGCCATCGTCCGTTTCCGGCACGTGCCGTTGCGCCAGCCGCCTCAGGGCAGCAACTCGTATCACGCGCCATCGGATCTGGGACAGTGCTTCCCACGTCACAGGCAACAAAAAAGGCGACGGGGGAACGTCATCCAATCGTCCCTCGTCGCCCAGTGCATCAGCTCCGCAGTCCATGCGCTGAATGCGATGAACACAAAAATCAGGGGGGGACCTCCGAACCACGACCAAGGCCGCCGACAGTCGCTCCGATCAATCGCCGCCCCCCAAGAATTCTCCCATGCACAAGATCAAATCACCGATGTGAATAGTGGACTATTTATCGCGACAGTCCCAGCAGAGAACTCATGAAGCCCGACACTTCGCTCATCGCACACGACTGGCGCGACATCTTCGATTCGAGCGATCTGTTATTCCAACCGTTCGACCAGGGAAGGGCTGAATATCTTCACCACACGGTCGTGATGAAGGGGGCTAACGAACTCTCTTACTTTCATCTAACAAATGACACATTGTGCCGAGTCACAACGGATTGTCAAGCAACCTAGCGGCGAGTTTTTCAGTTTGTTGAAAATAGATGGATGACCCGCTTGTGAAGTGTGACGGATCGGCGTAGTACAATTCCGTGTTGCGACTGCTCTTACGTCGTGTAGTCTGCCGGCAGGATCGTGCGCTCGTGCCTGCACTGCGCTACCGTTGTATCGATTCTTGATACGGTGGATGAAGGAATATCTGGCGCAGAGTCGGGAAAATATTTGACAGCGTGCAGGATTTTATTTTTGCTTCGAGCCTTGCCTCGTTACACTGGGATGTTCCCTCGGGGCGAAAGGGTCTTGGTGGGCTGCGCACGGATTGTGTGGTGACCTGGTGAGGCTGCGCAGGCGGCGCACGCGGCGCTGCGGAAAGTCAGCTTGCCGCGTGCGTGTTGCTGGTGGCCGGCTACGCAATCGCACCGTGCCGATTCTTCACTTCTGACGACCAGTGACATGAGAGCATCTGTGGACGATAAATCCGATCACCAACCTTCTCTGTCCGCTCCCGATGACGCGGTGCGCGATGACACCATGTGCGATGACACAGCGGGCGAACTGCTCAGGCAGCTCGTCGACCAGATATCGAGTGCGGATCAGCAGACAATTACTTCCGGTCGTGTGGAATTGCTGCATCGCTTGCTGGGGGATGATGTTTGCCGGCAGCTGGGCATCTATCGACTGCCACCCGGTTTTTTGTTGTCCGTGATCATCCCGGTGTTCAACGAAGCGACAACGGTGGAAGAAGTCATTGCGCGCGTGCGCAACACCGGCTTGCCGGTCGAATTGGTGTTGGTGGACGATGGCAGCACGGACGGGACCTGCGATGTACTGCGGCGATTCGAAGACAGCGCAGACTGTCATGTGATCTATCATGACCAGAATCGCGGCAAGGGAGCAGCGCTCAAGTCGGGCCTGGGAGCCGCCAAGGGTGACGTGATCGTCATTCAAGACGCGGATATGGAATACGACCCGCGTGATTTTCGCTTGCTGTTGCAGCCCATCATGGAGGATGAGGCCGATGTCGTGTACGGCAGCCGGTTCATCCACAACGACCGTCCCGTGTCGCCGCTCTGGCATCAAGGCGCCAACCAGCTGATCACTTTCTTCGCCATGCTCGCCTCGGGGTACAAGTTTACGGATGTCGAGACGTGTTACAAGATGTTTCGAAGCGAGTTGATCGAAGACATTGTTCCGACTCTGCGTGAGAAGCGGTTCGGGATTGAGATCGAGTTGACGTTCAAGCTGGTCAAGAAACCTGGCGTGCGGTTCTACGAACGACCGATTCACTATGCGCGCCGTTCGTTTGCCGAAGGCAAGAAAATCGGCTGGCGCGATGGCCTGGCGGCACTCTGGTGCATTGTCCGGTATTCCCTCTTCGGGTGACGTTCTCCGTGGACGAACCGATTGTCAGGGGCTCAGGCAGTTCGCGCCAGTTGACTCTCTTTAGGGACGACTCAAAAATAACTTCGGCACTTCTCCAATCGGGTGGCACTTTCCTGAGCGAGCGGAGAGAGTTTTGCCATCCTCAAGAGACTTCAATCGCGAGCGGAGCCAGTGTGCCGGAGACTGAAACAGACGTCGAATCACGGAAGTTATTTATGAGCGGTGCCTTAGTGGGGTTCGATCCCCCTGGGAATGCTTGACTGCCGCATAGCGATGGTTTAGGGTGCAAGGGAGGATAGCGGAACGCTGTGGTGGTGCGACGCGGCTGGTGTGCCAAAGCGACGGAGGCCGTTGTGGTGGGGTGCTCGACGCGCCATGGCGTGGTAGGCTTGTCGAGTTCATCCACGGTCAGGGTGTTGCCAGGTTAGTGCCCGGGGGACTCGGTCTGATCGCAAGACTCGCGGAGATCCGCCATGAGTGCCGAAAACAGGACGTCCACGGTTACGGTCAATGCAGCGTTTCTGCAGGAGATCAAAGAGGTCAATGAGGATCTCTGGAAACTGCTGGAGGACGTGAAACATCTCTGTAGCGACTCCCACCACGTGCAGTTGCACGGCCGGCGGGTTGCTGACCAGATGGCGGAACTACGTGACCAGTTGGCAATGCATTTCGCCTTGGAGGAAGCCTACGGTTATTTTGATGATCCGATTCGCGTGGCTCCGCGATTGAGCGTGGCAGCTAGTCAGTTGCGGGACGAGCATCAAGTGCTCTACTCGCTGATTCGCGATTTGGCGGACGAAGTGGACGAGCTCTGCCGGGCCGGGATTCTGGCACACAACGGCGCGCGGGTGGTCAAGCGTTTCGGGGAGTATTACGATCGTCTGCAGCAGCACGAGAATCGCGAGAGCGAATTGATTCTGGACGCCTACGATTCGGACATCGGCGTCGGCGACTGAATCAGTAGGCCTGAATTTGTCACTTGTCACTTGTCATTTGTTACTTGTTACTTGTTACTGGTTATTGGCTGAGTCGGTACACAGTGCCATGTCGGAACTCGGAAAAACCCGACATCCGAGGCAACATGACCAATGACCAATGACCAATGACCAATAACACGCGGAGATCAGTGACAACTTTGGGGGCAGCAATTGTCACGGCCGTGCCAGGTAGTAGGGCGAACTTATGAGCGACCAATCGGCAGTTGGGCGTCCGATGGAAATCCTGCTCGTCGAGGACTCTTTGGTGGATGCTCGACTGACGATCGGGGCTTTGCAGCAGAGTGGATTTCGCCATCGTTTGACGTTGGTCCGGGATGGCGACGAGGCGATGGAGTTCATCTATCAGCGAGGGAAGTTCGCCCAAGCACCTCGTCCCGACCTGATTCTGCTCGATCTCATGCTTCCCAAGAAAAGTGGGCTGGAGGTGCTCAGTGAGGTCAAATCCAACGTCGGGCTGAAAGATATCCCAGTCGTCGTTATGACCGCCTCTGACGTCGCGGAAGATCGGCTGCAATGTGACTCACTCAAAGTGGATGGGTACGTTTCCAAACCGGTCAATTTCGAGAAGTTTCTGGCGTTGGTACGTAAACTCAAGAAGTTCTGGCTCGACGACGTCATCTTGCCGTCTATCGATTAACGCGTCGCCCGTCGACTCTCGCGATTGCGTTCCCCATCCGGTTTCCGCCAGGCCCCTGCTGTCGGATTGTCTCCCGGGTTTTGTTGGTTTCAGGTCCTGAAGCACCGTTGTGTGCGCGGCCTAGGCGGGAAATAATGACAGGCTCTCCCCTGTGCGAGGCAGGGAGTTGGGTTGTGCCTGGCGGATCCGTCCTGACCCCAGTCGTGGCCTGCTGTGCTGTTTCGTTCGCCGATCGGTAACCCCACGGGCTCGAGTATGACTATGGCAGAGTATCCGCGTTTGTTTCGACTTCGCCAGCATCTTCCGCGGCCTCGCCTGGACGATGTGGCGGCAGCCGTCAGGTCGGCGCTCGGTGCCTTGCCACTGGGCTCGCAAATACAACCGGGCCAAAGCGTGGCCGTGACGGCGGGAAGTCGGGGTATTGCCAATATTGCCGTGATTTTGCGGAGTGTCGTCAGCTACCTGAAGCAACTGGGGGCCGCGCCGTTTCTTGTGCCGGCGATGGGGAGTCATGGGGGAGGAACGGCCGAAGGCCAGCGGCAGCTGCTCGAGAGGTATGGCATCACGGAGTCGTTTTGCGGCTGTCCGATCCGCTCCAGCATGGAAACAGTGACCGTCTGCCATGCTGCCGAAGGGTTCCCGGTGCATTTTGACCGCTTTGCCTACGAAGCAGATCACGTGTTGGTGTGCGGCCGGATCAAGCCGCACACGCGATTTGTGGGGGATGTGGAAAGTGGCCTGATGAAAATGATGCTCATTGGATTGGGAAAGCACGCTGGAGCACTGGTCTATCATCGGGCTATCCAGGATTACAGCTTCGGGCAGATTCTCCGAAGTGTGGCGCGGGAAGTGGTCCATCGCTGCCACATTCTCGCCGGGCTCGCCATTGTGGAAAACGCCTACGACGAAACGGCGAAGATCGTGGCCGTCGCCCCGCAGGACTTCGAGAGCCAGGAACGTGAACTCTTGCGACTGGCCCGGCAAGGGATGCCGAGACTGCCGTTCGATCAGGCCGATCTGCTGCTCATTGATGAGATAGGCAAGGACGTAAGTGGTGCCGGGCTCGATACCAACGTGGTGGGACGTAAGTACCTCGATCACGCTGCCCGCGATGACGAGAGCCCAAAGATCCGGTATTTGGCGATCCGTGGGCTGAGTCGTGCCACTGCTGGCAATGCCACAGGGCTGGGATTGGCCGAGTTCTGTCGCAGTCAGGTAGTTCGAGAAATGGACGTGCATGCCACCCGAACGAACTGCTTGACCGGTGGTCATGCCACGGCCGCCATGGTTCCGCTCGACTACGAAACGGACAAGGAGATTCTGGATGTCGTTTTGTCGGTCATCGGATTGACCCCACCCGCCGCCGCCCGGATCATGTGGATTGAAAACACGCTGAAGATCGCGGAGGTAGAGTGCTCGGAGGTGTTTTATGAAGAAGCCAGTAGTCGATCGGACTTGGAGATTCTGACGCAACCCCGTAAGCTTCCCCTTGGCGAAGATGGCAACCTGCCAGCCATGTCTACTTGGTCCTAGGCGATCGGCAAGATTCGTGTCGGAAGTGTACACCCTCAACACGAGTCGATTTCCGCCATGAGCGGTACTTGGTCCGAACGCATTGAGCAGCGGTACTGTCTGCGGCTTCCCCGCGACGTGCGCGCCTGGTTGGACCAGCAGATTTGGCGGGAATTAGGCGGTGCCGAATTCTGCCGGCCCAGGACCCCCGAACAACTGCTGGCCCCGGAACCGGGAACGATTTGGGGTGGTTTCATGCTGCCCGATACACTGCCGATCGTCGGCAATGATTATGGCGACTGGCTCTGCCTGCGGATCGCCGCCGATGGAACGGTATCGGAACTGGTGCACTGGTCGCACTGTGGTGGTGACTGGATCCCTTACGGGAGCAGTCTGGCTGAAGGGTTGCTCTACGACGCGGCAATTCGCGTTTTGCATCCGCAGCGTCCGAACTTGACCGGAGCCAACCTGCCCGATCATCAGGTGTTTCGGCTGGCCGAGTGGGCACGTCCCTGGATCACGCCGGCAGATCGCTCCGCAACACACAACACAAGCCGTCAGCTGCCATCCGATCAGGCGATCGTGCCACCTTTCTGGGAGATGCTCGAGCGCTCCTGCAAACGTCCAGCAAGGCGAGGTCTTGGATCTGTTGCTCGACTGGCAGGTGGCCGAGTATGCCGTGCGGCGGGACCGTATTCTGCGGAGTCTGGAGAGTCCGCTGAAAACACGGAGCGACCCGCTGCTGGCACAACAGTTGGGTGTTGCTTGGGAGCCTGATTTTGTGCGCTGGCTCTTCGATACGCGTCACGTTCCGCCGTCCGTACATGGCCAGCTTCAGCAGCAGATCCATGCCGATGGCCAGGACTTGATGGCCCAGGATTGGGACGCGGCAGAGCGCGAGGCCACGTTGGTGATCCAGCAGCGGAGCGATCTGGGGTGGGCTTTTGATGTGGCTGGCTGGGCTGCCGAACGGCGAGGCGATTGGGCTCCGGCCGTGCAGCACTATCTCTCCGGCGTCCAGACCTCCTGGTTCTCGGACGACACGGTTCGTTTTCGCACGCACTGGTTCGAGGAAGGCTACGGGAAATTCGCCGCTTCCAGACTGGCCATGCTGGCCGGGCACCTGTCTGCCGCGCAACGCAGCCATCCGTACCTCGCCATTTTTCTCGACAATGACGCTCCGTCGCTGCGTCAGCGCGTCCAAGCCTACTGGCTGGGACTGGCACGCCAGTCGGAGAGCCGCGCTGACCATCACCAGGCGTATCAGTACTACTATCGCGCCGGCTGGGATCTCGGTCTGCATCCGTTAACCGAATACGGCGAAGTGTTTGATGGAATGTGCCGCACGGCCCGTGCGGCCGGGATGCCCGCGCTCTTCGCCGTGGCCCGGACGCACCAGCAGTTCCTGGTAGGGGCTGACTAGCTGCTCCCGCGCTGATCGACTACCCCGAGCAGCTCGCACGGATGATCGATAATTACCTTCGCGCCGGCCCGCTCCAGTTCTGCGGGTCCACGAAATCCCCACGAGGCGCCGATCGGCACCGTGGCAGCTCCACAAGCGGTTTGCATATCGACCGCCGTGTCGCCCAGATACAGACAGTCTGGGGGCTCCGCTCGCAGCCGCCGCAGGATCTCCCGTACGCCGGTCAGATCGGGTTTGGGAGGACGGTTTTCCTGCTGTCCCAGTACGGCGGCGAAGGGGTACGTCGCCAGGAAATACTCCACACAACGCTGCGTTGCTTCCTGTGGCTTGTTCGACAATACAGCCATCGCGATGTCTCGCTCCATCAGGCCGTGGAGCATTTCCGGTACGCCATCGTACAGCCGCGACTGGACATTCCACGTGCGCCGATAGCGTTCGGTGAACTCAGCCATCAGCTGCTCGATCAGCTCGGTATCGTCGCAGTGGGCCTGCGGCACGGTCCGCTGCAAGAGCCGCCGCAGGCCGTCACCGACGAAATAGCGGTAGGCCGACACGTCGTGAGTCGGAAACGAATGGGATTCGAGAATCGTGTTCGCCGCCTGCGCGATGTCCGCGAGCGAGTCAAGTAATGTACCGTCCAAATCGAATATCACCGCCGTTACGCCCATTACGTGTTAGCCTTCTCCTCGGATTGATCTGGTGAATTTCACGTCGGGAGGCCGAGGCCAGCTTATCCTTCGCCACCGCACCGCCTCACGCATCACTTAGCGTCCGTGCCGCCACCTGCCGCCAGCATAGAACGTGACTGCAAATGCGAACAGGGTGGGTGGGCCGCTTGTCTCGGATCGATCCGGGGAAGTCGCGGGTGTAACAAGCTCGCCAGCGAGGATGTGGTCTCGCCCCCAAACGTCACGGCAAGCGCCGGCACACCAGAATGTGGTCTCCATCTGACAGATGTTACCGCGCGGCGAAGCGGCTACACATCCGTTGTTTCCCGAGTCGCATTCCTGGTGAGGCGGTTTGACCCACGTGCTCAACCGCCGCCGACTGTCTTGGATAGACAATAGATGAGTCGCGGAATAAGCAGGAATTCCCTGTCGTATTGAGTTCCTGTGATGGTATGAGACGGACAACGCCGTTATTGTGATATGCGCCGATCACGTATCGACATGGGACCACCTGGAGCTCGGCACGCAAGCACCTGAAAGGAGTGATTATGATCCTGGACCGACTCGAACACGCCCGCATGTATCGCCCGGTGGCGGTCGACATTGCCAGGGCCTTGGACTACCTGCAAGAGACAGATCTCCGAGAACTGGCCGACGGACGATATGAACTCGACGGCGAGCGACTCTTCGCCATCGTGCAGCGCTATCGGCCGAAACCGGCAGCGGAGGCCAGGTGGGAAGCCCATCGGAAATACATCGATGTGCAGTATATCGTCGACGGATGTGAACGGATGGGATACACCTATCTGCGCAAGGAGCTAGTGGTGGAAACACCGTACGACGCGCAGAAGGACATTATTTTCTACCATGCTCAGGGTGATCTGTTGGAAGTTCCCGCCGGGAGCTTCGTGATCTTTACACCCCACGATATCCACGCGCCCAGCTTGACGACCGAGCGGCCCGAGGGACCCGAGGAGGTCTGCAAAGTCGTCGTTAAGTGCCGCGTCAGTGGGTGATCGATCAAGCGGTCGCGGTCAGAGCTGGAAGTGAAACGTGCGGCAGAGTGAATCCCACAGCCGACTGGCCAAGGTACGCGAACCGGCGCGTATCTTGGCTCGGCCTGTGCCGCCTGAAAGCAGCGTCGCGTCCGTCAATTCGAGTGGAACATTTGCCTGATACGTGTTGGATGGCCGTCGCTGCGCGTGGCCAGGTTGGCGGTTGTCGTGCGGTGTCCTTTCTCGCGCAGCCGAGTAGCTTGCCGCCGTCACGTGCCAGTCGGTGTGCGCGATCTGAGCGATTTGTCCGGTCAGCTGCTGGCCTCGCCATTGAGCCGGAAAAAGCTCCACCGTCTGGCCCGGTTGAATCGACTGAATCGTCGCTTCGTCGACAGCCAGGATCGCTTCGAGTTGCTCGACGTCACCAATCTGACAAACGGCCGCTCCTTCCTGCAAATAGGCGGTCAGGTTCGCGCTCTGCAGTGGGTGTCCCGACCAGGTGGGAAGTCTCTCAGGGCTGTCGGACGGTGCGATCAGCTGTGCCGGGAAGACGTACCCATCGCACGGTGCCCGGATCGCCAAATGTTCCCGATCCTGACGCCGCCTGTGGATCCGGCGATCCAGCGATGCGATAGACTGTGAGATTTCCGTAGTCTCGAGCAGCGCCGCTTCGTTGTCATAGGCCTGCAGCTGGAGTGCGGCCAGTCTGGCTGTCAACTGCTCACGCTCGCCCAGCAGTCGCGAGATGGCCAGATCGACATCGACGTTTTCCAGCATCACGAGCAGTTGACCTTGACGTACGAACTGGCCTTCTACAGCGTGGATTGCCACGAGCGTGCCGGGAACGTCCACGTAAGCTGCGGTGGCACCGCGCGGCTGGACTTGAAAGTCGCAGGTGACGTAATAAGGCCAGGGAGTCATCAGGATTGCCGTCAGCAGGCCGGCGAACAGCAACAGAACGGTCGCCATGCGCAGTTTCTTCAATTGACGAACCCTCCCGGGTACATGCAGGAAACGTACGAGTTGCCAGCAGGGAGCCAACAGCAGACCGTACAACGAGAACACCACCAGCAGTTGGCCCACGACCTTCAGCCCACGGGGCTCAAAGACCGTGTACAGAAACCAGAGGATGGAGAAGACAACGATCCAGCGGTAGATCGAGGCGGCGACCGCATAGAGCATGAACAGCCACCGCCGCCGCTGAGGCAAGAACGGATCGGCCTGGGGCGTGAGTCCGAGAAACCAGCTGCTCAACTTGCGCTGCACGACGGCGGTTGCCTTCTGCCGCAGGTTGGGGATCTCGAGCACGTCCGCCAGAATGAAGTAGCCATCGTAGCGTAAGAGCGGGTTGGCATTGAACAACAGCGTGCTGACCGAACAGACGAACATGACGTCCAGGCACAAGTAGTGCAACAGACCGACGTCGCTCAGCCACCAGAGCAGCGTGCAGACGCTGGCCAGGATCAGCTCGACGTACATGCCAGCCGCTCCAATCGCCGCGCGTCGCCACTTGCTGCGCACCATCCACGAGTCGGATACGTTGCAGTACAGGCAGGGAGTCAGAATCAACAGCATCAGACCCATCTCGTGGCACTCGCCCCCAAATCGCCGGCAGGCCAGTCCGTGCCCGAGTTCGTGGAGTATTTTGGTGCCGGCCAAGACGAGTGCCAGCAGCAGCCAGTTCTCGGCCGCAAAGAAGTTCTGGAAGCCAGGGAGCCGTTGCATGAAGAGGTCGAATTGCGCCGCGACCAGTAGCAGCGCGGAGCAGATCAGTAGGAGACTAGCCACGAAACCAGGCCAGGAGAGAATCCATCCGCAGCAGCGATTGAGCCATTGTAGTAAACGGTCCGGATTGATGCCGCCGAAACGAATGCAGAGAATGTTGCTCCAGGTTTCCTGCCGCTGCTGACGACGACGACGACGCTGCCGCTCCAGCAACTGTTCCCCTTGGGCGGCAGCGTCGGCCACCACGAGGGAACTCTGAAACAGTCGCGACACGAACGACTGGAGTTCGGTGAGTGCCAGTCGCTGCGGAGCGTACTGGCAGGCGAATCGCCGCTGGATTTCCGCGGGACTCGTGCCACCGTCGAGCATCTGCAGGATCGAATACTCCTCGGCCTCAAACCGATAAAACGCCAAGGTCAACGGGTCCTTGACTATCCAGTAGTTGCGGCCCAGATAGGTCTGTTGATCGACGACCAGGTCGCACCGCGTGCGCAGTCGCAGCGGACGCTCGGAACTGTCGGTCAAGATGTCTTGCAGTGTGATCATGAAAGGCTTCGCGGTGAACTGAATCTCGCCAGCTTCAGCGTCCGCCACCCCGCCAGGCCGTCCCTTCTCCGACGTTGCCGTTGGCGACACTGGTCGCAGCCGCTTGCACATGAATCGTCATCGATGCGGACATGCCCGGCCCCAGCAGCCAGTGGTTGTTCTGTTGGCGGTTTTCGACTTCCGCCCGCACTCGGTAACGGTCCCCCGCTTGCACCAGCGGGCTGATGAAAACCACTTTCCCCGACAGCCGTACCGTCTGGCCTCGCGCTCGCTCGATCTCGACCGTCACGGGCTGGTTCATGATCTCTTCCGGATTGAACTGGCGGACGTCCAGGAACCCTTCGACCCGGAGCCGATCCAAGCGAATGATCCGCAGCACCGGCTGCGCCGGCGTCCACCCACTCCGCTTCGTGACGCAGGACGTCGAGCACCGTTCCATCAAAAGGGGCGACGATCTTGCACCGCTCCATTTTGTCTTCCGCCGCGGCCACCGCCGTGGTTTCCACATCGGCGGTCATGACGGCAATTTTTGTCTCCAGGCGGCTGCGGTCGATCTGCAGTGCCGCACGCTGACTTGTTAGTTGCAGACGCCGTAATTCCATCGCCGATACCGTGCCTGGCGATCGCCGGTTGATCTCCTCGCTCTGTGCCAACTCGGCGTCCGCGACGCCCAGCGACGCTTGCGCAAAACGTACTTCGATGTCGTCCTGCGCCTTGGCCAGAGCGGCATTGCGTTTCAGTTCAGCCGTCAGCTTCTCGAACTGGTTTCGCCGATCATCGATCCTCGCCAACAGTTGCCCTTGACGCACCTGGTCACCCTCGCCGACACCCATTGAAACGAGTGCACCGGTCTCCATGGCGGGGACCGGCACATCGTCGATCAAGAAGACCTGGCAATGCGAAATAGTTGTCTGGCCGGT
Source organism: uncultured Planctomycetota bacterium (assembly GCA_963700515.1). Classification (GTDB taxonomy): domain Bacteria; phylum Planctomycetota; class Planctomycetia; order Pirellulales; family Pirellulaceae; genus JAJRVM01. The sequence continues at coordinate 41,630 of CAVOXY010000049.1, forward strand.
GTTCTGCGCCTGGCCCGCCACGGAGTTGGCTGGCCCCACAGGTGACTGAGCATCGGCAGACGCCGCACGTACCATCATGATCGCGGCCAACAGGATCAACCTCGGTGTTTTGAACATGTTTCTGTCCCTCGCTTCTGCTACAACCAAAACAGCACGCGACTTTGTAGCGTGTCGATCAGGTCGTGGAACCAGGCGTAGCCCAGCGAACGCCGACCACAATGAACTTTGGCGACCACCGTGGCATCCGTCCGCAGCTGCGGCATCGTCTCTTTGTCGATGGCCACTCGGATGCGCACCGAACTGCCGTACTCCTCCCGAGCCACTGCGACCGGGTCGATGGCGATCAGCTGGCCCTCAAACGACTCTCCGGCATGCGATGACAAGACAAACGTGATCGGCAGCGGTTCTCGGTCCGCGAGAGACGGTGTCGAGTACGTGCCCGATGTAGCGTTCGGGAACGTACAGTTCCAGCTCCCATTCCGCTGCCGGATCCACGACGGCCATCAAGGCCTGACCTTTCTGCACCGGGCGATGGAGTAAATTGTCCTGGACGTGCCACGTGACGACCTGCCCATCACGATCTGCCCGCACGACCAAGTGCTCCTCTTTCTGCCGCACCAGCTCCAGTTGCTGCTGTATGCTCTGGGACAATTGCTTCAATTGCAGCAGCTCACCACTGAGTCGATTCTGCTGCGATCGGTCCAGACGCGGATCTTCCAGTAGCGTCCGTTGCAGTGAGAGAATCTGCTCTCGCGTGGCGGTCTGCTTACCAACCAAAGAAGTGATCTCGACTTCCAGATCGGTGTTGCGCATCTCGGCCAGGATATCGCCCGCCTTGACCGCCGAGCCGTGCTCGACCGGCACCTGAGTGACCACGCCATCCTCGCGGGCAAAGATCGTTCGCCGCAGCACCGGCTGCATTTTTCCTCGCGTGGGAATCGTGAAGTCTGTCTCCACGGTGATCAAGGCCATGACGCTGGCCACCAGCAGCACGGCTGCCGCCAAAGTCTTGGAGAAATGGCGGCCACCGAGCGCCTCACAGACGTTGCCCAACGCTTGCCATAACGGCAACAAAAAGACCTGCTCATGCTGCAACGCGTTGTGCAGCGCCAAGGTGCTGTGCCGGGAGATCTGCGCGATGCGACGGTTCTGTTGTTCGCTCGAGACCGCCTCAAGCAACTGCTCGAAAATCAAGACGCCAAACGGCTCGCTCTCGTGCGTCTGATCGTCGTGCCGTGGCGACGGAAAAAGTGGTAGTATCGCACAACGCCTGACGTGCGATATGTCGACGTAACGATTCCACTCCTTCTCGATTTGAGGTGGCAGATCGTGGTGATTCGTTTCCAACCAGACGGGTTCACGCCCTTTCATGACACGGGATGCCACGCGTCCCAGTTGTCGCACTTGCTCGGCACGACGATCGATGTTGTCCAGGCCACTGACAGCTTTCAGTCGGCATTGCCTCCCCTGGCCCAAGCCCAGACTCACGCGCTCGACGCCGCAGAGCCGGCGCGCTTCGTTGACCACGGCGAAGGCCGTTTCGTCCACACCCAGGTGGCGATGGATTTCGCTGAGAAATCGTTCCATCTGGTCGGACCATGCGCGCTGCTCCGCCAAGCCACGAAGATGCTCGTTTGTCAAGTACGACTCGGCCAATTCGCCCGTCTGCACCAGGTAACTCAGGAATCCTCGCTCCGTCGCCGGACCGCGATGGGGACGCTGAAACACCTCGATCAACCCCGCCACTCTCCCCGCAACCTGCAACGGGACCAATAACAAGAGATAGCCAGTTGGGTTGGCGATTTCCGGCGGTGATGCGGCGCTGTGAGGTGGAACGGCGATCGGCTGCCGTGTCGCCATGACGCGCTCGAGAGTGGCCAAATGCGCATCGGTCGGCGCGGAGGGCTGAGGCGTCTGTGAGTCGATGGGATGCGTGTTGATGCGGGCCGCGATTTGAAGTCGGCCTTGTTCACCAACGGTCCAGATGGTCCCGCCCGCCGAGGCAAGTGCCGTGGTGACCCGTCTCAGGAACTCGGCAAAATACTCGCCCCTCGGCAACGCCTGCTGCGACAACTCCGCGATCTCGCGCAGGATCTGCCGCACCTCGCTGCGGGTGGCTTGCACCAGCTCGGCAGGGAGCGTTTCTCCGTGCGGCTCACCGCGCAACCCAGTGCCGCCGGGTGTCAATTCTGGCCGGTCGGCACGCAGCTTGATGGAAGGGTCGACTACCGAGCCAGTACTCATTGTGCCGCGTCCCTCGCTTGAAACTCGGTTGCCCACCGCTTCCTGCAGTTGAATTCTCCTATCGGCATAATCGGAAAAGTTTCCCCAGCTTAAATCAAAAAAGGGGCTCGGCGTACCGTTGTTTCACCAACAACCAACGGGCGTCGAGCCATGGAAGGCTCTATTAGAAAACCACAATGGGGCGGGGTTCCGCGGTGCGTTGCGCAACGAGCCGCCTCGCCAAGCGGAGATCGATCGGCCTGCTGAGCAGCGTCGCGATTTTCGAAAGTCCAGACGGCTTCGACTTTCCTGATCGCATCTCGGTCGCTGCCCACTCGTTGTTCGGCAAAGTGAGGCCTTGCGGAACCAGGCAGGTGGCGAAGCTCCTCCGGTTGGCTGGTACATTTTCGCCGAATGACTGGGCGGATTGGGGACGACCCTACTGCGCGGCAAGAAGGAAGACACCCAGGATTTGATTCATCGACCTCCATACGCCTCTGTCGGGTTAGGCCGGGTCTGTTTGTAATACGGTCGTTTTCTGGCAACTCGCAGAATACGTTTGAGTGGATGGGGAAAACACGGCGGCGTTTCCATGCTGGCTACCTGCGGGTCGCTGATATGTGTCCAGTCACGAGAATGAATTGTCGGTCAACTTCAACGCCCTTTTGTCCCTTCCTGCGGACGGCTGGTCGCAACTGAACAACCATGCTTGGCCGTTACATAATTCCAATGTGACGCCACCTGTTTGTGGCTGCCCATTGTCGCCGAGGGCTGAAGCAGCTAACCAAGATGTCATTGTGCAATTCGGCTGGAGCAGCGGCCTTAGTCGGCAGCTCCCAGACCAAGGGGAAGAACATCCATCCCTGGAGGAGCACCAAGATCGAGGCAACGCGCTGTAATCTCGGTGAGCGGTAGTGCATTCTTCGAAGCAGAAGCCCGGCCATTGCGGCTGCCAACATGGTACAGAGAGTCGTCCGGAGAAGCAGCAGAGCTACTGAGTCGGTCATCATCTCTTGCTCCCACGCCGCTCCAAACGCTTTTCCGCGTCAGCGACGAGCTGCTTGAGTTCGCTCAGTTCTTCATGTGAAATCGATTCCCGATTTGCCAAATGCGCGACAAGGGCGCAACCTGTCCGTTGCTCACTCGCTCAACAAGTAGGTCGAGATCGCTGCAACCGACCTCCTCGGGAGTCACCGCAGCAGAGTACTTTGCAGGTCGCTCCTTAGACTTGGCTGCAATCCCTTTCTTTGTCAGTCGATTCAGCCGCGTCTGCACTGTCGTATATCCAATTGGCAGCCCCAGTGCTTGTTGCGCTTCGAGAATCGTCACGCCTCCCGCTCGCCAAAGCATTTGAAGTAACTCCAACTCCGCAGCGGAGAGGCGGGGAATATTGCGATTTTTTTCGCTCATGGATGCTTGATTCGGCAAGTCGACTGGAGGCTAACGGCGTTTACGACGCACGTCATAGTCACCGATTATTACGACAATGGTCATAGTGTGCGAGGTCAATTCTCCGCTATTTTGCCACGCGGACGGGTTCGTTGAGTGGCGAACGGGAGGGGCCGAAGGTGGGCCGCGCGAATTCAGCAGCATGTGATGGTTGAATGTCGCGCGGGAATTTGCCGCGACAGGCGAATTACTGGCGTTCTCCTGGAGCTTTCGGAGGCAGCGAGCGTCACCCACTGGTCCGCGAGGCGGACACCGAAAACGTTCGCTTCTCGGCAACCACCGACGGCGGCTGGCCTCGCGCGCCATCAAGCGGCACGAACGCCAGACGCGGTGGCGTTGCGGCCTCGGCACAACGCCGGTGTGATGGTTGCTGCTGGGCTCGGCCGCTCATCGGTGTGGGGCCGGTCGGTGGTAGCTGGCCAGTTGTGGTCCCCCTGGGATATACCCAGGGGAAACCAGCTTCAGAGAGAAGCGGGACGTGAGGGGGCCGGTCGGTGGTAGCTGGCCAGTTGTGGTCCCCCTGGGATATACCCAGGGGAAACCAGCTTCAGAGAGAAGCGGGACGTGAGATGTACGGAAGTCGTAGCGGAGACCGCCGTAGCGGAGCCGCCAGGGGCTCAGCGAGCAGCGGCCGTAGCGGAGACCGCCGTAGCTGAGACCGCCAAGGGCTCAGCAGCAGCGGCCGTAGCTGAGACCGCCGTAGCTGAGACCGCCAAGGGCTCAGCAGCAGCGGCGACAGATGTTCCATCGCCACTGGTGTGAAGGAAAAGAAGTCTGGGTGACAAAGAGATGAGTTGGCACAGTGAGATTTTTTTGTCATCCGATTTTTTTTCCTTATCTGCCCCGTCCAAGGTCTCTGGCACCATCTCGAGATTATTCGAAATACCTTCCTTTGTTGTAGGGCTCGGGCACCCCCTATTTTAGAACGCTGGCGTCCTGGCAGCATCACTCGATGTCGCGGACAAGGCCTCGGCAAGATCGACCGGCGAGGCGGCCGAGAAATCCAACCATTAACTCGATAATCAGCAGACGCATAATCTGTTCGGTCCAGGAGGTTTCCTGTTGTTTGCGGGAGATGGGTGGATTGAGTTGAATGTGGGCCAGGTGGGGGTGTTTACGGCGACACCTGTTTCCATTGCTTCTCGAGCCGTTGGATGGAGACGGTGGTCGAGGTGCCCAATTGCTGGGCGAAGAGGGAGACGCGGTACTCCTCGAGCATCCAGCGGAACGTGATCAGTTGCGTATCGACGGCTCCGCGTTGCCGATGTGACTCGGCACGTCGCAGGTACTGATCCAGCCACACTTGCAGCTGCGTCATGCCTTGCGCGTCACGTGCCTGCCCGCCGTGCGTGAGCTTCTCGAGTCGATAGGCAATGGCCGCGAGGTAACGGGGGAAGTGTTGGAGCCACGTCCAGGCAGTGATCGTCAAGAAACCGGCGGGCAACAGCAGTGCCAGTTGCTGTTGCACATCCTCGGCCACCGCCGGGAATCGGCCGGCGGGAAGTTCTTCCAGTGCCAGGCGTGCCTGCTGATAGGACTTGAACAAGGGGTAAACGAGCGACGTGATCTGTTGGACGGCCAGGCCGGCGCGCTGGGCGGCATCTCCCAGTCGCTGGCGATAGTCTCCTTCGCAGCGAGGCAGTGCCTCATCACCGAGAAATGCTCGATCAGCAATCAACAATGCCAATTGAGTATCCAGATCGCGGCCGGTGATGAGCGAGGAGGCCAGCAGTTTGATTTCGGGCAGTCGTGGCAGCCAGGCGACATGTGCTTGCAGCGATTTCTTCTCGGCCAGGTAGTACAATCGCCGGATCCCGGCCCGCGACTCCTGCTCCGCTCGATCCAACGTATCGAGCAGTCGTACGACGACGCGATCTTGCTGGTCCAGCACGGCGGGATAGGCGGAGACGCGTACACCACCTCGCCGGACCGTGACTTCCTGGGGCAGTTCGCCGAAATCCCAATCCGACGTGGGGGGACGATCCCACGCCGAGTCGTCGATATGCCCGGAGGCTCCATCCGCTTGCGAGCCAAACGAATCGCGTAATCGTTCGAGTGAATCGTCTACGGCCAGCGTGGTTCCGTCATCGTTCACCACACGGACCTTCATCACGAGGTGTGGCGGGAGGCGATCGAGTTGGAAAGCATCGACCGGCACCGTTTCTCCACTGATTTGCTCCAGTGTTTTGGCCAACATGGGGAGAAAGGGACCTTCGCCAAACTTCAGTTGCTCGGCCGCCCGGCGAGCCGTGTCCGGCGCGGGGACCAGGCCGCGACGAATCGACTTGGGAAGTGATCGAATCAAGGCCGTGATTTTTTCTTCCAGTCGACCGGGGACGAGCCAGTCGATTTGTTCCCGGGAGACCTGGTTGATGGCGTGTTTGGGGACGGTCATCGTGACACCGTCCTGGGGATCACCCGGGACAAACTGGTACCGCAGTGGGAAGCGGGCTTTGGTGAGTGCCATGTGATCGGGGAATTGTCGCAACGAATCATCCCCCGCGGCTTCGGGGAGCAGATCTTCGCGTCGCATGCAGAGTACCGAGTGTTTATCGCCGCCGCCACTTTTCAGCCAACTCTTCAACCGCCGCACATCAAAGACGTGCGGGGGCAAGTGCCGGTCGTAGTATTGATAGACCGCCTGCTGGCCGACGATCCAATCGCTACGACGTTGCTTGGCCGCCAAGGCTTCGATTTCCTTCAGCACCTCACGATTGTGGTCGAGCAGGGCCAATGGTCCCGGCAGATCTCCTTCCACCAAGGCATGCTGAATGAAGAGTTGTCGAGCGGTGTCTGGATCGACCGGGCCGAGTGGCACACGGCGTCGGGGAACGATGAGGAGTCCGAAGAGCGAGACTCGCTCGAAGACCATGGCCGATCCCGAGCGGCGATCCCAGTGCGGTTCGTTGTACGAGCGGGAAACCAGGTGTGCGGAGAGGGGCTCGATCCAGTCCGGGTTGATCCGAGCGACAACGCGGCAATAGCGGCGCGTGGTCTCGACCAATTCCGCCGCCACGATCCATTTCGGTCGCTCCTGGAACAGGGCGGAACCGGGCCACAGATGCAGTTTATTTCCGCCGGCCCCGGTGTACTCGTAGGTGTCGCTACGATAGGCAATCCCCGACAGCAAACCGGTCAGCAAGGCCTGGTGCACGGCATCGTAATCATCGCGGCGCGGATGCAGTTGGCGTTGGCTTTCTTCTACGATCTGACGTAGTTGGCGATAAATATCCGCCCATTCGCGCAAACGATTGTACGAGAGGAAGTTTTGCTGGCAGGCCTTCCGCAACTGGTTTTTGGAAAGGGTTTTCTTCAGGTGATGGTAGAAGTCCCACAGTTTGAGGCTGCTGAAGAAATCCGACGCGGGGTCGGCAAACTGCGCATGGCACTGGTCTGCCAACGGTGCCTTGTCAGCGGGCCGGTCTCGCGGGTCCTGCACCTCGAGTCCGGAGGCGATGATCAGCATTTCCTCCAGGCACGCGTGGTCGTCGGCGGCCAGGATCATGCGGCCGACGCGCGGATCGACCGGCCAGCGGCTCAGTTCTCGCCCGATGGGCGTGAGTTGTCGATGGCGATCGGTAGCGCCCAGTTCGAACAAAGTCTTGTAGCCGTCGCGAATCGCCTCGAGCCGAGGCGGATCGAGAAACGGGAATTCCTCGATGGGACCCAGTCTCAACGCCAGCGTTTGTAGAATCACCGACGCCAGGTTGGTGCGACGAATCTCGGGCGTCGTGTACTTGTCGCGTGAGAGGTAGTCATCCTGACTATAGAGTCGGATACAGATCCCCGGCCCGATGCGACCGCAGCGGCCCTTACGCTGATCGGCCGATGCTTGTGACACCGCTTCGATGGGCAGTCGCTGGACTTTGGAACGAGGTGAATAGCGGCTGATGCGCACCGTGCCGGTATCTACTACCGCCCGAATGCCCGGCACGGTGAGCGATGATTCGGCCACATTCGTGGCCAGCACGACCCGCTGGTGTACATGCGGGGCGAACACCATGTTTTGCTGGTTGGCAGGGAGGCGCGCGTAGAGGGGGAGCAATTCGAGGGGCCGCTGACGCCGCTGCGCGTAGCGAGCCAGCACGGTGGCCGTCTCGCGAATGTCACGTTCGGTCGGCAGAAACACCAGGATGTCGCCCCCCTGGTCGCGCGTCAGTTCTTCCACGGCCGACACGATCTGTTCGGAAAGTTCCGGTTCCTCTCCTTCTTCGTTGGCGTCTGCCACACGATAGCGGAGTTCCACCGGATAGCTGCGTCCGGAGACCTCCAGGATCGGCGCCGCGCCCTTGGCGCTCGGGAAGTGTTCGCTGAATCGAACCGCGTCAATCGTGGCAGAGGTGACGATCAAACGCAGTTCGGGACGCCGAGGTAGCAGTCGCTTGAGGTATCCCAGCAGGAAGTCGACGTTGAGCGATCGTTCGTGAGCTTCGTCCAGAATGATGGTGTCGTACTGGTTCAGGAAACGATCGTGCGGTGTTTCGGCCAGCAGAATGCCGTCCGTCATCAACTTCACATACGTTTCGCCCCGCGTGCGATCGGTGAACCGGATCTTGTAGCCGACATCCTGCCCCAGAGGCGAACCAAGTTCTTCGGCCAGTCGCGTGGCAATCGAGCGGGCGGCGAGTCGACGTGGCTGGGTGTGACCGATCATCCCGTCCACTCCCCGTCCCATCTCCAAGCAGATCTTGGGCAGCTGAGTTGACTTGCCCGAACCGGTTTCACCGCACACGATGATCACGGGATGGTCGCGCAGTGCCGCCGCGATTTCCGCCCGGCGAGCATGAATCGGCAGCGACTCGTCGTACGTAATCTTGGGCAGTCGTTGCTCGCGATGCTGCCGTCGCGCCACCGATTGCTCAACCTGCTGGGCGATCTGCTCGAGTCTCGTCTCGATCGCCCCCGCTTCCTCTCCGGTGTTGCGCAGTGAGCGCAAACGCTGACGCAGGCGATGCTGATCCGACTGCATCGCCCGCGCTATTGCACTGTTTATCTCATCAAAACGTGTCGAAAACATGGGGACTGGGTTTTGTGGCTTGGGAGGCTGGCTCCAAACGCGTCATGTACGGCAGCGTCTCTGCCAGGGGCTACCAATCGGGAGTCGGACTCGATGTCTGGGGAGTCCCCGGGCTCGGATCCCCGCAGGCAGCAGGACGCAGGGCTGTCAAGCACGCGGGAACACGCCCTGATGCCGTCCGTCCTCGTCGATGGCCCAGCGAGACATGCGATCCGCCGGTGCGTGTGCACGCCGCACACGGGACCCTCATCGTATTCGGTCTGCCGGGAGGGTCCAGGTGGCTCTGATGAGCCTCGGCAGGAATCCAAGACCCTGACGGAGGGCAGCCGGTTCGCGCACTTGGCGGCCGGATCGCCGGTCGCCCGTGTTCGCCGATGTCGGCGAGTTGGCCTGGATTCAAAGGCCCAGGCGGGTATACTGTATGACAATTCCGCGCGAGCGTTTTTGGCTGGGAGTGGCGACCCACGGGAACTCTCCGGCGGAATTCGAGCGGCAGCTCGAATTTGGTTGGTGGTCCTGTCGGCCTGCATGGGCCTAAAGCAGAACACGTTGTCGCACCGGCGCCGCGCCCGCCTGCAAAGCGGTCTCACTCCGTCGTGTCCGCCCCACGCGTTTTCGTGCTCTGGCTGTATGAGCGGGCCAGTTCGGCCGAGTCTGCCAGGATACCGGTCGAGCGGAGCTCCACGCGATACCGATTTACAGCTGTCCGGTACCCGCATCGTTGCCAGGGCAGCTTTGAAGTTGTCGATAGACTTGCCAGCGAGTCACCCCGTTATCTTTGATTTGGTCATTGCTCGTTTTTTGTCGGGAGGTGTTTATGGTGAAAAGGGAGGAAGCCCTCGAAGTAGAGGGTACCGTCACACAAGCTCTTGCCAACACGCGGTTTCGCGTCCAGTTGGAGAGCGGAACCGAAGTGCTGGCACATGTGGCCGGAAAGATGCGAAAACACTTCATCCGCATCGTGCCCGGTGACAAGGTGCGCGTGGAACTCTCGCCCTACGACTTGACCAAGGGTCGTATCACGTACCGCGAACGATAACGCGGGCGTCTTCCATCAGTCCCACCCCAATGCGAAGCCTTGTCACGGCGAGCGAGATTGGCCGTTGGTGGCATGGCTCTCTTCCGGGCACGTACGCCGCGCCGGGCTTTCGTTCGTGGCAGGCACGGTCGCCAGACCGCGGGGTCGCACCTAGACCGGTAGCCACGTTTGCCGGTGCGTGGGGGTGAAGGTCAACATCTTTCCGCTGCGCCCACCGTCGAAGCCACGTTCGCCAGAACGTGGGGGATGCGGTGTGTAGCCCCGCTCTATCCGCCTCTTGGCTGCCGGGAATCGTGGACGGCCTCGCAATCTGCCGGATCGCCGAGCAGACCTTTGAGCCTCATGAACCTCGCCGCAACAACTCATCGTGCATTGAGTCGTTCCTCCTTGGGTGGGGTCCCGGCGGGAATTCCAAAACTCAGGCGGCTTCCGGCGGGTATATCGCTGATAGGAGAAGTCTTTGGTGCGGCACGGGCCAGGGAGCGGGCCCAGGTCTCATGAGCAGAAGCCCCCTTTCGTCCTGCCAGTCAAGGAGAATATTGTGGTGAAGAAGCTGATCCGTGGTGTCTGGGGGCCGGTCTGGGCCGTCGCGCTGATGGGTGCGCTGGTCGGGCCGATCCGTCTGAGAGCGGATGAACCGGTGAAGCCGGTGGTGATTCTGTCGATCGCCAGCGTCGACCACCTGATGGAGAACTTCGCTTATCTGACGAAGGTGGCCGGACGCGGCGAAATGGGGGGCCAGTTACAGGGTCTGGTGAGCGCTTTCATTCAGGATTTCGACCGCACCAGGCCGGCCGGGGTGCTGATCACGATGGAAGACGGGCAGCCGAAGGGAGTGGGGTTCTTGCCCATTCCTGATGCGGACAAGGTGTTCCGCACAATCAAGGACAAGCTCGGTGCCGAAGTCGATGACCTGGGGGGCGGCATGAAGAAGCTCACCCTCGGTAAAGGAACGTACCTGAAGCAACAGGGAGATTGGCTCTATTTCACCGACCACCCGCGACACCTGGCTCGGTTACCCGCAGATCCCGTGGCAATGCTGGGTGGACTCGACAAGCAGTACGCCATGGCGGTGCGATTCTTTGTGGGGAATATTCCGCAGTCCGTGAAGGACGTCGCCGACTACTCGGTCCAGGCGAAGATTGATGCCGACCTCAATGCCAGTCACCTGGCGGATCCGGAGATCGACACAGCATTTCTCGAAACGCTGCGCGCGAGCCTCAAGAAATGGGCTTCCACGTTGATCAACGACTCGGATCAGATCACCATCGGTTGGGCTGTCGACAGCAAGAGTCGCCGCACCTATATCGAACTGAACGCTCAATCCAAAGACGGTTCCTCGCTGTCACACCAACTCCAATCCCTCACCGAGAGCCGCTCGGCATACACAGGGTTTCTGCTCGACGATGCCGCAGTTGCGTTCCAGGGATCGCTGCAAATTTCCGAACAGGGGCAGCAGCAGATTGACGCCTTCCTGCAATATGTCCGTAAGAAGGCGATGAAGGGCATGGATACTGATCCCAATACGCCGGAAGCCGTTAAGGAGATTGCCAGCAGCGTACTGGATGTGGTCGATCAGACCGTACGTCAAGGCAAGACGGATGTTGGTGCCACGCTTTTGCTGGCCCCCGAATCGTTCAAGTTTGTCGCCGGCGTACGGGTTGCCGATGGGCACGCTTTGGCGGACGCGTTTCAGCGGTTATTCGAGTTGGCCAAGCATCAGCCAAACGTGCCGGAAGTCAACTTCTTCGCGGAAAAATACCGTGACTTGGACCTGCATACGCTCGTGCTGCCGATCGCCGAGAGCGATAAGGATGCACGGAAAATACTGGGCCAGAACGTCGATATCACCATCGCGACTGGTCCCGAGAGCCTCTACTTTGCCCTCGGCAAGGGGAGTGACACACTGCTGAAAAAAGTGGCAGACCGGTCAGCCGAAAATGGCGAGCAGAAGGTGGCACCAGTCCAATTGCGCGTGGCACTCAAGCCCATCATGAACTTCCTGGCAAGTGTCGACAAGGAGAACCTGAAGCAGAGTGCGATGGCCGAGGTGATCGAGCAGGCTTCAGGTGGCGATGGCATCTTGCTACGGGTGCAGCCAATCGATGGCGGCATCGGCTGCCGCTTGGAAATCGAAGAAGGCGTCCTGGAACTGATCGGCAAGGTCTCTCAATAGGTCAACGGCGGACGCTAATCCCTCACCTATCCCACGGGTAAGACAAATCTTGCCGGTCTCCTCATAACTTCTTGTCCCCGATCACCACTGCAAAGCGGCCTCGGCTTCCCGGCGTTATCCCAGGCGTCACCTGGCTCGCCATGGCTTAGGTTTCTGCCTCGCCAGCCCCGCCGTCCGGATTGGAAAACCGTGGGGGATAAATGGAAACGGTTCTCCGCTTCACCCACCGTCTGGCGACGGTAGCCACGTTTGGAGAACGTGGGGTGTGGCCCTCCGGCGACCCAGCGTTCCCCCGTCGCAAAAGCCTGTCGGGGGCTTTTCCGGGAATGAGGTGTATAGTTGACAAATGTACACTACTCGGTAGAATTGGGGAAAATCCACTGTATGGAGGTCCCGCTGATGAACCCCCTTTCTATGCGACGTTTAGACCCCTCACCGCGTAACGGCCAGCTACTTCCTATTAGCGCCATCCTGCCCGACGTGTTGCGGCGCTACGATCTACTAACACCCACCGTGGAGTCCGCGGACCGTCTCCATCCGGTCAGCTCGACCCCGCAGTTCGAGCGATCCACCACTTCGCTCACCACAGTCGATAGCGTACCGTACTACTGACACGGCTTGCGTGCCGTCACCGCGCCGCACCCGCGGGATTGGATTCTGGCCTTGGTCTGGCGGTTGAGGTGTTAGTGCGTGGCGGTGCGGCCCAGGTGATGCGTGCTCGGCAGACATACGAGGATCTGATGTGGGGCGAGTCGATACCGTGGTCGGTCGTGCACGCCGGGGTGGGACGAAACGGAACATGACCGCGACACACAAGGGTATTCCCAAGGTAATCGCCGTGATCATCGCGGATCACTGTACGGGGTGCGAAGCGTGTATCGCGGTCTGCCCGGTCGACTGCATCAGGCTGATCAAAACCGACTTGGGAGTGAAAGGGGTTCATGTCTGGTGCGAGGTCGAGATGCCGCAGTGCATTGGCTGTGCGCTATGTGTACGTGTTCCACATCGCAAGAGCGAATCCGTACGAGCTGAAGATCTGTCCTTGGGATGCCATTGAGATGGTACCGACCGAGTACCTTCCGCAGGCCGTGACCGAGATCGGGGGCCCGTCGCAATACGTGCGTGAAAACCGGCAGCGGCTGATCGACGCGGCACAGGCGCCTGGCAGATGCCAGAACGGCTCAACAGACAGCTTGGCGTCGCCCCCGAGGACCTGGACCGCGCTCGATTCAGCTCCGTAGCTTCTTGCAGCGTCTCCTGCAGGTAGTTGAGGCTGTCGCGGGCCAGCGATTCGACACCGGGGGCGTAGTCGAAGACTTCGACAGAGACCCATCCGTCATAGCCCACATCCTGCAGGGCCTGCAGAATCGGGAAGGAAATCGATTTCCCCCATGCCCGGTCCGCGACGATTGGCGTCGTTGGCGTGGAAATGTTCCAGCAGCGGCACGCAGCGGCGAATGATGTCCGCGATCGGTTCCCCTTCACTCGACATCGCCTTCACGTCCAAATGGAGACGGCAGTGGGGCGATCCGATCATGTTGATCAGTTCGCATCCCAGTTCCGCGGTGAGCAGGAAATTGCCTTCTTCGGGGCCCAGCGGTTCGACGGCGAGTGTCACGCCACATTCTTCCAGAGTGGGAATCGCTTGAGAGATCACGTCGGCAGCGTATCGCATCGCTTGTTCATGAGTCACGTCGGGCAGGCACGTTTCGCTGTTGCGGCGAGCCCAGAACCAGGACAGATCCTCCCAAATCGCGGCACAGCCGAGCCAGTTCACCGAGGTAGGCACTGGTGCTTCGTCGAACACTCGCGTCGGGGGAAGTCAAGTAGTACCCCTGCGTGAAAGCCAGCAGCCAGTGTAGTCCCACCACTTCCAAGCCGGCTTGCTCGGCCAGGCTACGCACTTCCACGCGACGCTCAGCGGAAATATCGTAGGCGTTCTTGTTGATGGTGAACGGCGCAAACTCCACGCCCGTATAACCGCACTGTCGCGCGAAGGCAAAGGCCTGGTCCAGTGGCCAATTTTGAAACGTCTCGTTGCAAATGGCGAATTTCATGAAAGGTGTCTCAGGCAAAACGGTGTTGTCGATCTCCCGTGGCGTGGCTCTCGGCCACCGCCAAACGTGACGGCGAAGCAAGCGTCGCCGTGCTGCGCTCGTCTGTCGCAACCACAAGCATACGCCATCGTGCGCGCCTCGGACAGACAGAGACATTATTCGATTCCCGGGAGCGGTTTCTGCCGGGAAGAAGGCTTCGCTGAGCGTCTCGCGGCATGCCGCGCCCGATGATTGCGCTGCTCGAGCGTGCAGCCTTCCTGCGTGCTGGGAGCACTCACCAGTGGCTCGGGCGCTCCGTTGAGTCGATCTCCAGGCGAGATGTTGCCGAGCCGTTGCCGGATGCACTTGGCATATTCGCTCGACAACTCGAACCCGATGTAGTCGCGCTCGAGCTTCTTGGCCACTGCCAGCGTTGTGCCGCTGCCGGCAAACGGATCCAATACCAGGTCGCCCACGTTGCTGCACGAGCGGATAATACGCCCCAACAACTGTTCCGGCATCTGGCACCCGTGAAAGCCCGCCCGTTCAGCAAACGTACCGGCTACACGCGGGAAATACCACGTGTCTTCTAACGGCTCAAACCCTTCCGGCAGATCCTGCGGACGGAGAATCCAGGTGTCATCGGGCAGTCGACCCACGGGGTTGGCTCTTCTGTCCCCGTACACCAGTTGCCGCGCAGAGGGGATGCGAACCTGGTCGGCATGAAAGGTGAAACAGCGGGGATCCTTGACCATGTAGAAGAGGTGGGCGTGCGAGCGGCTATACTTGTTCTTACAGTTCACTCCAAATGTGTAATACCAGACAACCCAGCTGCGGCAAACCAGGTGGAGCTCACGCTGCATGAGGACTTTCATTTCCGCAGCGTATTCATCGCCGATGGCCAGCCAAAAGGTGCCGTTTGGCTTGAGTACCCGCGACACTTCGCTCAGCCACTGGCGGCACCAGGTCAGGTAATCGCTGTCATCACGGGAATCGTCGTACACATCGTACTTGTAGCCAATATTGAACGGGGGGTCGGCAAAAGCGAGATCGACGCTCTCTGGGGCCATGCGCCGCATTGCTTTGACACAGTCCTGCTTGTGAACCGCGTTGATTTTGGGTGCCACGCTGCGAAAGCTCCTTCTCAGTGACGAGTCCGACCCGGCAGGGAGGGGCCCGCGAGGACGGCGGACATAGACCGTTGGCCGTGTCGGCGACGGCGTTATCGTACCAGGAACACGTTTCAGTTCAACCTCGCCCCCCTATTTCGCCGCCGTTTCGGCGCTCGTCAGTCACCCGCTGCATTTCTGCATTCCCTTGTGCCCAACCCACTCGCACGGGAAAATGGCGGCATAACCGTTTTTTGGCGTTGACAATGCAGTCGTGCTAATCGCTGCTTGTGGTCGACACGCGGGATTGATGAGCCGACCGTACGAGGATTCGACTGTGAGCGCGGTACGACACCGTTGACTAGTATGAACACGTGGTGGACCATTTTGGCGGCGATCAGTTTTGTGCTTGTCTTGGGGACCTACGTGCGGGTCACGTGGGGGAACCGCCGCATCGGCAAGCTGATCGAGCAGGACGCCGAAGGCGTGGACCAGTGGCCGTTTGTCTCGGTTGTCGTGGCGGCTCGAAATGAACAATCCCATATCGCAGCGGCGCTCCAGTCGCTGCTCCACTTCGATTATGACCACTACGAGATCATTGTGGTGGACGACCGCTCGACAGATCAAACAGGCGAGATTCTGGACGCCATGGCGTTGCGCAACGAGCGGTTAACCGTCGTGCACGTCGATAAGTTGCCGGCGGGTTGGCTGGGCAAGAACCACGCACTCTGGTTCGGTACTCAACACGCTCAAGGGGCGTATCTGCTGTTTACGGACGCCGACGTCTTCATGCAGCAGTCGACGCTCAAGCGCAGCATCGCCTACATGCGGCGATACGGCGTTGATCACTTGACGGCCAGTCCGGATTGCGAAATGCCAAGCCTCATATTGCAGGCGTTTGTCGTATTGTTTGTGAATCTGTTTGCGCTCTATACGCGACCATGGAAAGTGTCCGATCCGAAGAGTGCCGCGTTTATCGGCATCGGCGCGTTTAACCTGGTCGGACGCGAAGTCTACGACGCGGTCGGAACGCATCAGACGATTGCCATGCGACCGGATGACGACATTAAGTTGGGGAAGATCATCAAGCAGCATGGCTACCGGCAACAGATCCTCGCCGGCGCGGGCATGATTCGGGTGCCCTGGTACGCGTCCGTCCGGGAACTGGTGTCGGGAATGGAGAAGAACGCGTTTTCGGGCGTTGACTATCGGATCACAATGGTGGTGCTGGCCACGGCCGCGCTGCTCGTACTGGATGTCTGGCCCTTCCTCGCGATCTGGATCCTAGGAGGTGCAGCGCGCTATTTGTACCTGGCGACCGTTCTGGTACTGCTGGGACATGCCCTGCAGACCGCCCGGCAGATGCGGCAGTCGCTCTGGAGCGCGGTGCTGTTCCCGGTGGCCGTGCTCTTGATGATCTACATTCAGTGGCGTGCCATGTTGTTGACGTTTTACAGTGGTGGGATTCGTTGGCGAGACACGCATTATTCGCTGGCGGAGTTGAAAGCAAACAAGATATAGAGCGAGGTATGAACATGAAGACAGCCTGGTCGAAGTTTTGTCTCTGCGTGTTCGTTATTCTCTTCACGAGTTGCGGACTGATCGTGACGGGCTCGGCGCGGGCCGAGTCGTGGAAGGCGGGAGTGGCCAGTGTGAAGATCACGCCGACGCAGTACATGTGGATGGCCGGTTATGCGTCTCGCAAACATCCGGCGGACGGCACGTTTGCCGACCTGTGGGCCAGGACGCTCGTGCTGGAAGACACGGCAGGGAACCGCGGTGCACTGGTTTCCTTGGACCTGGTGGGAATGGATCGCGCGATGTCCGAGTCGATTTGCCGAACGTTGCAGCAGCAGTACGGACTGAAACGTGCTCAAGTTGCGCTCTGTTTCACGCATACTCATTCGGGGCCGGTCGTGGGAAAGAGCCTCGAACCGCTCCACTACCGGCAGCTCGACGCGCAGCAACAGCAGTTGGTGGATCAATATGCAGAGCAACTCGAGAAGCACGTCGTTCAGAGTGTGGGGACCGCGATCGAGGACCTGAAACCGTGCCGAGCTCAGTTGGGGATCGGACGAAGCCACGTTCGCGGTGAATCGCCGGAACAATGCCGCCGCCGATGTGCCTCAGTTGCGGGCCAACAATGCCTTGAAGGGGCCGGACGATCATGCGGTTCCCGTGTTGGCGGTTCGCGGCGAGGAAGGCCAACTGCGGGCAGTGGCCTTCGGTTACGCTTGTCATGCGACGGTGCTCGACGACTACAAATGGTGCGGCGATTACCCCGGTTTTGCGGCGGCAGAACTGGAAGCTCGCCATCCAGGCTGCGTCGCGCTGTTCTGGGCCGGTTGCGGAGCGGATCAGAATCCACTACCCCGGCGCGAACTGCAATTGGCTCAAGAATACGGCCGTCAGCTGGCCGACGCTGTCTCACGCGTCTTGAGTGGCGAGCTGCAGCCTGTGACCGGACCACTGGCGGTCTCCTATCAGGAAGTGCCGTTGGCGTTGGATAAGCTGCCCGGCGAAGAGGAATGGAAGCAGGCTGCACAGTCTCAGGATCCCTACGCTCACGCACGTGCGGAAATGTTGCTGGCCCAGATCGCTGCCGGCGGAAAGCTGGCACAGACGTACCCCTACCCGGTCGGAAGTCTGGCAGTTTGGCGACCAGATCCAGTTTGTATTGCTTGGCGGCGAGGTGGTGGTCGATTATGCCATCCGGTTGAAGTCAGAACTGGACGGTCCCCGCACGTGGGTGGCCGGCTATGCGAATGATGTGATGGCCTATATCCCATCGGAACGCGTCCTGCGCGAACGAGGTTACGAGGGCACCGATGCGATGGTCTACTACGGGCTGCCCGCCCCCTGGGCTCCCGGTCTGGAGCAAATGATTGTCGATGCCGTGCGCCAGGCAACGCACAGTCCTGTTTCCCACTAGTGTTGGCCGATCGTGATTGGCAGCTGGATGTAGAATCAGGTTACGCGGCGCACGGTGGACGATTGAGAGAGAGCGACCATGAACCCGGACAATAGAAGCGGTTTGGGCGATCCGACTTGGGAAGTCGCTTTGCTGTTTCCCAACCAGGGATCGTGGTCGGTTGGCGATTACCTGGCGCTCGATACGAACCATCTCATCGAGCTATCCGAGGGCAGGCTGGAGGTCCTCGCGATGCCGACGGAGGAGCATCAGCTGATCGTTGCGTATCTCTACGAAGCGCTAAAGTCCTTTGTCACTGCTGGTGGTCTGGGAAAAGTCCTTTTCGCACCCCTGCGGATTCAGTTGTGGGAAGGGAAATTCCGCGAACCTGACGTCGTTTTCCTGTTGGAGAAGAACGCTTCCCAGCGAGGAGACAGGTTTTGGCGCGGCGCCGACCTGGTTATCGAAGTTGTCAGTGAAGACGATCCCGACCGTGATTTCGTCGTCAAACGACGAGAATATGCGCAAGCGGGGATCTCGGAATACTGGATTGTCGATCCGCGAGACTCCACGATCACGATCTTGGGGTCAGAGACGCCAGCTGCACAGTACACTCGGGAAGTGACATACCACCCGGGCGACGTGGCGTGCTCGCGTCTGTTGGCCAACTTCAGCGTCAAGGTGATTGACGCGTTTTCGCAGCGCTGACGGCCAACAACCGAGAAATCTGACGTGACTCTTCCTGCAGCCGCTCATTCTGCGCGGTAAGATCGCACAGTTACCGAGCCATGCAGGGTCGGAACTCCGTGAACGCTCAATTCACGCGAAACACCTGGTTGATGGCGGGGAAACCGTATTCAGCTCCCCCGGTCAGGATCCGCATGTTTTCGAGCGGGCGGGCTTTGCCGGCACTGTGCGTGTGGCCACACAGGACGACCAGTTCCCGTGACGGGAAATCGCGCATGATTTCGAGCAAAGCATCGCCGACTGCCTTGCAGGTGAAATGGGGAGCCCATTCGTCATCGGAGATGCGGCCGTTATACCAGCACGCCTCTCGCAGGGGCGGCACATGTGTCAGGAAGTAGACCAATTCATAGCGCTCCAGCGCGGCGGGGAGTGTGCGCCGCACGACAGCTGCCGCTTCATCTCCCAGGGCTTTCAACACCTGCCAGCGATCCTTCTTGCCCAGACCGTGAAACTCGGCGATCAGCCGATAGTCGTTCATCATGACCATCGACCGTTCGTAGTCTCCAATTCTGGCGTCTGCCCAGCCGTCGTGGCCGACCAGCCCGACCTGCTGCGTCAGCTCCACGCCCCGCACATCGGTCAAATAGACCAAATTTTCTCGTTCGCGGCACAGGCGGCGAATGTCCTCGCGCACCTGCGCGAGAGAGCTGAAATAGAAGTCATGGTTGCCCAGCACAAAGTAGATGGGGCGGTTGAGGTGATCGTCCAGGACGGACAGATAGTGTACGACGTCACTCGATTCCGCCGTATCTCCTCCGATCAGGATGATATCTGGCGCCGCGTCCACAACACGTTCCACAAATTCGTGCAGCCGCGTCGATTCGACGAAGTTCAAGTGAATATCGGTCAGCCAGGCGATGCGTGTCATTTAGTCAGTTGAAGCTGCTGCCAATGCAATACAACGTCTCACGTCCGCGGATATAGATATGGCCATTGGAAATAGCCGGAGAGGCAATCGTTCGTTCGCGCAGATGATTCTCGACGAGCTTGTCAAACTTACTGGCCCCCGAGATGACGGTGCAGCATCCCTCGGTATTGAGCAACATGACCCGGCCTTGCACGTAAACGGGGGAGGCCTTGTATTGGCCAACGAGTCGTTCTTTCCACCGCCGTCGGCCTGTCTTGTTGTCGAAACATCGTGCAATTCCGTCGTCGGAAACCGTAAACAACAGCAGTCGATGACTCACCAGACCGCACGAATCGGGTGTGCCCTGGTTGTCACTCCAGAGAATTTTCCGCCGATCAAGTTCTCCCGGATGCTGCTGCAGGGAGACGGCGAACAAGTCACCTCGCTTACCGCGAGTGGCGAAAATCATTTCGTCACTGACGGTCGGATTGGTAACTGTCCTGCCCCCCACCAGGTCCTTCAGGAACCAGATTTGCTTGCCGTCACGCGGGTCGTAGGCATCCAACTGGTTGCCGCCCATGACAAACAGACGCGGTTGCCCTTCCACGTCGACCAGCAAAGGGGTCGTATAAGCGTCACACTCTTCGGCGTGGGCGCCGGTCAGGCGCGGTGTGAACCAACGCATTTTGCCGGTGGCCAGGTCATGGGCTACGACGTAGCTCTGAACCGGCTCGTCCTGCAGGTCGGCTAATGAATCCTGCATGCACACGGAAATTACCAGGTCCTGGAAGATGACCGGGCTGTTCGCATGGCCCCACCAGATCGTGTAGGGTCCGTAGTCTTGCTGCAGATTGCGTTTCCACAGCAGCCCGCCATTCAAGTCGTAGGCCGCCAGATCGCCATTTCCGAAGTGAGCGATGACGACTTCACCGTTGGTCACCGGTGACGGCGTGGCCAGATTGTGCAGCTCGTGGAATTTCTGCCGCTCCCGCTTCGGCGCTTCGCGCGGCGTGGTCCCCGTGCCCACCTGTTGTGTCCAGATCAGTCGGCCGGTTTGAGCGCCGATGTGCAGCAGGAGCAGTTGTCCATCATCCGTCTGGCTGGTCACGAATACGGAACGCTCCCATACGATCGGCGAGCTGTTTCCCCACGGTGGCAGCGGGCTTTTCCAGGCGATCCCGCGCTCTTCACTCCACACTAACGGGACGGACGGGTCGCGGCTGACGCCGGTTCCTTGAGGCCCTCGCCACTGGGGCCAGTTTTCGGCCTGTAGACCGCGGACCGTACTGAGACATACCGCGATCGCCAGGATCCCCATGCTGATCGACTTGACGTTCTCCAGAGAGTTGGTCATTCGTCCGCTCCACTGCCATACGGTCGTCCGCAGGCCTTCTCCAGGCGGTTACTAAAAACTAATGACCAATGACCAACAACCAAGCCGTGGTGATTCGTCATCGGCGTGTTCGAATTTCCCTATTCATGACTGCGTGGAGTGATCGCCGCGACGATCCACTGGCTATCCCCGATTGTCACCACGTCGGCGGGAACCAGTTTGCGTCCACGACGCATTTCCGTCTGCCCGTTTACGGCCACTTCGCCCCCCTGGATCAACATCTTGGCCTGGCCACCGGTACCGCAAATACCCTGCAATTTCAGGAACTGATCGAGACGAATAAAATTCTGGTGCGGTGTGTCAGGCATAGTCATTTCAACTCAAATGTTGCCAGGAGTGGATAGTGATCGCTCAGGTCCCGTTCGGCTTGTGGGATTTGATAGTACACATTCCAGTGGTCTTTATCGGGTTGCGTGCCTCGCAGCACCACATCTTTGCGCAGATCCATCGATCGAAACGACAGGTCCGGCAGATTGGGGGTATCCTCGATCAGGCTGGGACTGACGAGGATCCGATCGAACTGTCTTCCGGGCAACAGGTGAGTGTCTCGGGAATTGTCGGGGAGATAACGGTGCAAGTCAATCAGATCATCATTCGGCTCGGGGGTATCGAGTGCTCGGAGAATGCCAATGTCGCTGTTGGGAGTCGTTTCAGCAAACGACTGATCCGTATTGAAATCGCCCAGCACGATGACGTTTTCGCCCCGCTGGACCAGTTCGCCGATCCAGTGGCGCACCAAGCGTGCCTGGCGTTGGCGGATGGCAGTGGCGTTGGGCATGGCGCGAAAGTGGGCCGTGAGAAGGGTCAGTGTCTGTTTGTTGTCTCCCTCTCCCCACTCGAATTTTGCCAGCAGATGCTTCTGCACGTCGTAGAACTCCTTGCTCTCCCGCATTTCTTCGCTCTGCTGCCGGCGGCTGTACTCGACCAGTCCGTGCTGATAGAGCAAGGCCACGTCTTGCTCGGTGTAGTAGTCGGTACCCTGGATGAAGGCAATCCGATAATCGAGATGGTATTCTTTCTTGAGTCGCGTGGTCAGATAGAACAAAACCCGTTGATTCTCGACTTCCTGCAGTGCCAGGATGGTAGGTCGCATCTTGGCCACGGCCTCGGCCACGCCGTCGCGTTTCCATTCCCATTCGGCGCGGCTGGGAGCTGCCTGCTCGCGAGCCAGTGAAGCGTAGCTGTCGCCTGTGTACTCGTCGAAAAACCACTCCAGATTCCACGTGGCCACAGTCAGCTTGGTGGGTGGGGGAGCGGCCTGAATCAGCGAGCCACTTGACAACGTGACCGCCGTCGCGATCAGGACGCGTAGTTGTCCAAGTGATGGTCGCATGGTTCCTGGCCTCCTTCGTCCAGCGCGATGCTGTTTCCCGCAACTTGCTTCAGTGTACCAATGCCGGTTTTGGCGGGCCACCTGCAGCGGACCTGCCGCGCCACAATTTCCGCCCGCCGGTTGTCTGTGACCAACGCCCCACAAATGTGTTAAGATCTCACACTGTAAGTCATGCGGTCCATGCCGCGAGGACTCGGTCGACTGTTTTGCTGCGGGGATCGCCCGCGATAGCAACTACCACCGTTACACCTGGATCGCATGTGCCGGTGGACCGCAACGGAACAGCTGGTATCTGTACGGAACGGCTTTCATTGATTTCATAGGCTGGGTGCGAAACATGACCGCAATGAGCTACTTTCGCAAAGGGATTATCCTGGCTGGCGGGGCTGGCCGCCGCCTGCATCCAGCCACGCTGCACATCAGCAAGCAGCTGCTGCCGGTGTTCGACAAGCCGATGATTTATTACCCGCTGTCAACTTTGATGTTGGCGGGCATACGTGAATATCTGCTGATCTGCACGGCGCGTGACTTGCCTGCCTACCGGGAGTTGTTGCGCGACGGAAGTCATTTGGGGATCTCCATTGCGTATGCGGTTCAGTCCCGTCCCGCGGGGATCGCACAGGCTCTCCAAATTGGCCGAGAGTTCATTGCCACCGACCATGTGGCGATGATCCTCGGCGATAATATCTTCTACGGGCAGGGCTTGCAGGAGAAGCTCGAGTTGGCGACGGGCGCAGGTGGGCGCCACCGTCTATCGTTACGCCGTGAAGGATCCTCAACGCTATGGCGTCATCGAATTGGACGCTCAGGACCGTCCCCGCGCGATTGTCGAAAAGCCCGCGCATCCCAAGTCTCGATACGCGGTCACGGGGATCTATTTCTACGACAATGAAGTGGTGCGCATCGCCGCCGCGCTCAAGCCGTCGCAGCGCGGAGAACTGGAAATTACCGATGTCAACTGTCACTACCTGCAGCATGGCCGACTGCACGTCGAGACATTTGGTCGGGGATTCGCCTGGCTTGACACGGGGACGAAGTGGCGTTGCTGCAGGCCGCCAACTTCGTGGAAACCGTGCAACACCGACAGGGGCTGCGCATCGCTTGCGTCGAAGAGGTGGCCTATCGGAAAGGATTCATTGCACTCGAGGACGTGGCGCAACTGGCCGCCGCGATGGAAAGTCCTTACGGCGATTACCTGCGGGAGATGTGCTGGCGGGGGTAGTCACTGGTCATTGGTCATTAATTGGCGTACCGGTGTGTCGTTCGTCCGGATCCGACGAACATTGGTGGCACCGACACCACAGCAATGACAGTGACAATGACCGTCTCCGGGAGCTTCCGCGGTGGTATGATGTTGGGATATCTGGCCCGAATTGTACTTTTCTGACTGCCCCTCTGGTGCGGAGAAATCAGGATGTATCGCTTTGTCATGTTGTTGGCCCTCATCGGGGCAGTACCACAGTTGGCCTCGGCTCAGGACTCCATCCGTGAGAGTGTCGTCAAGATTCACTGCACGCAACGACTCCCCAATTTCCTGCAGCCCTGGACGAAGGGTAACCCCTCCCAGATCTCGGGAACGGGAGCGATCATCGACGGAAAACGCATTCTGACCAATGCCCACGTCGTGTTGTATGCGAGCCGCATTCTGGTTCAGGCAGACCAGTCGACCGAACGGGTGCCAGCCACGGTGGAGGCCATCGCTCCGGGAATCGATCTGGCATTGCTCAAATTGAGCGATGAAACGATGTTCGACAAGCGACCGCCGCTGCAACTGGCAGACGGCTTGCCCAGAATCAAGGACACGGTGAATGCGTACGGGTTCCCGATTGGCGGTGATCAGATGTCGGTGACGGAGGGGATTATCTCCCGCGTCGAGTACACACCGTTCGCGTTCGGCTCGCTCGGCCTGCGCATTCAAGTCGATGCGGCCTTGAATCCCGGTAACAGTGGTGGTCCGGCGATTGCCGGGGGCAAGATTGTCGGCCTGGTCTTCAGTACGATTCAAAACGCGGACAATATCGGCTACCTGATTCCGGCCGATGAAATCCAGATGTTTCTGGACGATATGAAAGATGGCAAGTACGATGGGCAACCAAGCTTGCCCGATCATCTGCAGACGGTCGAGAACGTTGCTTTGCGATCCCGACTTGGGCTCGACAGTGCCACCGGAGGCTTGATGGTCACCCGGACTTATTCCGAGGACGAATCGTATCCATTGAAGCAGTGGGATGTCATCACGCACATCGGTGACGAGGCGATCGACAAACAAGGCAATATTCGCGTCGGTGACGAGATGCGGCTTTCTTTCCGCTACATGATTCCCAAATTGGTCAAGGACGGCAAGGTGCCCGTGACGGTCTTTCGTGACGGCCAGTCGATCAAACTGGATTTGCCATTGAAGTACGATGACGAGCTGTTGATCCCGTATCTCATGGGAGAGTATCCGCCGCACTTCATTGTAGGTCCCATGGTTTTCACCAACTCGTCCCAAGAACTGCTCAACGGCCTCGGTGGCGCGAGGCCAGGCTGCCCTCGCCACGCGGCAAAACCCGCTGGTCAGTCGCCGCTTTGATCGCATCACGTGCCCCGGTGAAGAACTCGTGCTGCTGGGGGCCCGCATGTTCACCAGCCCTCTCTCGGAAGGTTATGACCCCCAAAGCTTTGGCGTGGTGACCCACGTGAATGACGTCAAAATCAATAACCTTGCCCATCTCGTCGAAACGATTCGCACAGCCGAAGGACAGTTCATCGTCTTCAAAATCGCCGGTGCCTACGAGACGCTCGTCTTCGACCGGCAAGAACTGCTCGATTCCACCGAGCAGATTCTGGAAGATGAAGGTATTCGCTACCAGATGTCGGACGAACTGCACACCATCTGGGAACCGAAATGATCCCCGCGGCGGCGAAACACAGGCAGGCAAGCCACGGTTGATTCTGTCGTAGCTGAGCCCGCCGAGGGCTCAGCAGCCCCGCCGAAGATGGTCGTAGCTGAGCCCGCCGAGGGCTCAGCAGCCCCGCCGAAGATGGTCGTAGCTGAGCCCGCCGAGGGCTCAGCAGCCCCGCCGAAGATGGTCGTAGCTGAGCCCGCCGAGGGCTCAGCAGCCCCGCCGAAGATGGTCGTAGCTGAGCCCGCCGAGGGCTCAGCAGCCGCCGCCAGAGGAGATGGTCCATGGGGCTGAAGCCTGGACGCTTCAGACCAGTGGCTGCGTTAGAACCGATACGTCTGAGCCCTTGGCGGGCTCAGCTACGAATCGTGCGTGATGGGGCGCTTCGTCTGAGCCCTTGGCGGGCTCAGCTACGAATCATGCGTGATGGGGTGCTTCGTCTGAGCCCTTGGCGGGCTCAGCTACGAATCGTGCGTGATGGGGCGCTTCGTCTGAGCCCTTGGCGGGCTCAGCTACGAATCGTATCGCCAAATGCACCCGGTCAATTGGTGGGAGGCTCTTTTGCGCCACGCACTAATTCTGAGGCGATTACGTCTTCGCCCGGTTCCCCACTGAGCCATCGTACTTTGATGCGGTTGTCTTCCAACACGTCGATCACTTCCACGTCGTCCCAATGAGCCGGACGCTGCGCGTGTAGATGTGCGCCCGGTTTCAATGCGGGATCAATCGAAGTGGTGAGAAAGTGGGAATCGGACGGGGCCTGCATGTCTGACGGCAAGTCATCTGCCAACGCATCGTCCTCCAACTCCGGCTGGGATAGTTGGGCATCCTGGGCGGCTCGGTCACGCTCGGCCTGAAGGTCTGCCTGCATCTGAGCCGTCTCGACCTTGACCGCGTGGGCTCGATAGACAAGCAGCCCGGACACAGCCAGCGCGGTAATGCCACCGATAACGACGATCACGCCCAACACGACCGGCAGCGTTACCAAAGATCCCGAATCGTCTGGCTTCTCCCCCATCGGCCGTCTTCTCCGGCGAACCACGAGATTATACCAGGCCACGAGGCGCCGTGGACAACAGCCACTGGCCTGCCGCACGGTTCGCCGTCCGACAAGCTGCCGCCCGAAACCGAAACGGCCGCTCCAATCTGCATGCTGACGCACTGCGCACTCGTGCCTGCACCACTAAACATCCAGCCTCGAATTATACCGCCTCTGGAACAAACAGAATTCAGATTGGATGCGGTTTTCCATCTTTGCTTCCCGAAAAGACCCCCTGTCCAGAGCCCCTTGGCTGGAATGCTGGTGAAAATGGGAGGGTGTGGCAAAGGGTGCGGCGCCCCCGGGGAAAGGGAGGGGGCGGAAAGACTCCACCGCAGAAAGACCTCACGCCGGAAACCTCTTGCTGCTGGAAAGCAGACTTCTCCACGCCCCTCCCCAGTTCATCATCCCGATTCTCCTGTTCTTGAGCAGACCGGTCACACGCCATCCGCGACGATGACGAAATCATCCTGGACTTCGTGCGGGATACGGACGGGCCTGCGCGTGTGCAGGTTAATGAAGGCCCAGCGTGTTTCGGCTCGTGCCACGATCGTGCCATCCGATTCGCGGACCATCTCGTACCTCCGCAGCGAACTGACACGCTGCATATCAGCCACCCAGGTGCGAACGATCAGGATATCTCCGCAATGGGCTGGTTGCAGGTATTCGATTTTGTGCGAACGGGCGACCCAGGCATAGGACGCGTCCCAGTAGCGTTGGGATGGCCAGCCTTGAGCGGTACTGTGGGCAATCGCGGCTGCCTGCATCCAGTTCACGTAGGAGGCATTATTGGCGTGCTGCAGCTCATCGATCTCTGTCTCGATGACCTGGTGACGATGGTGGTATACGGCCGGCATGATGTTGTGCGTTTCTGTTTCCAAGTAAATGCTGATAGCTGGACCCGCCAGGCCGTAGCTGGACCCGCCAGGGTTCAGCGGCAGCCGGCCAGCGTTTGACGATTCCACCGAAGCCTGGGCGGCTTCGACGGTAGCTGGACCCGCCAGGGTTCAGGGCAGCCTGCCAGCGTTTGACGATTCCACCGAAGCCTGGGCGGCTTCAGCTACGGTAGCTGGACCCGCCAGGGTTCAGCAGCAGCCTGCCAGCGTTCGACGATTCCACCGAAGCCTGGGCGGCTTCGGCTACGGTAGCTGGACCCGCCAGGGTTCAGCAGCAGCCTGCCAGCGTTCGACGATTCCACCGAAGCCTGGGCGGCTTCGGCTACGGTAGCTGGACCCGCCAGGGTTCAGCAGCAGCCTGCCAGCGTTTGACGATTCCACCGAAGCCTGGGCGGCTTCAGCTACGGTAGCTGGACCCGCCAGGGTTCAGCAGCAGCCTGCCAGCGTTCGACGATTCCACCGAAGCCTGGGCGGCTTCAGCTACGGTAGCTGGACCCGCCAGGGTTCAGCAGCAGCCTGCCAGCGTTTGACGATTCCACCGAAGCCTGGGCGGCTTCGGCTACGGTAGCTGGACCCGCCAGGAATCTTCAAAGTGTACACGGCACCGAGTCCATTTGGAAAATGTTCCGGTGGTTTCTCTCCCACGCCAGTGGGGCCAGCACGTGCTCTGAGGAGCGTCACGTGATACAATCAATTGGTCACGGCTGTTGCGCCGTTGCCCCGGAATTCACAGAGGGGACAGGGTTGGCTCACGCTGCTCATTTTTTGGCTGATTCCACTGATACGTAGTGGCAGATCGCCCGGGTTCAGCCGCCACGGAAGCGTTTGGCAGCTCATTTGTGGCTTGGGTAGCTTCAGCTACGAATACGCGTTTTCTTTCTCTTGCTGACTTGGACTACGTAAAGAAAGCACTGGGATGGACGATGATCCGGTGACCCTGTGGATTGAAGGCTTGAAGGCCGGTGACGAAGCGGCGGTAGCGGACCTATGGAATCGCTATTTCGATCGCCTGGTTCAGTTAGCGCGCCAGCGGCTGGGGAGCACGCCCAGGCGGGTGGCGGACGAGGAGGACGTGGCGGTCAGCGTATTTCGCTGTCTATGTGCGGGGGCCGAGCACGGTCGATTGGCGGAGATCGCCGACCGGGGAGATCTCTGGCGCGTGCTGGTGACGATGACGTTGCGCAAGGCCATTGACCAGCAGCGACGGCTCTCTGGCAAGAAGCGGGGGTCCGGCAAGGTGCGTGGCGAATCGGTTTTCTTCCGCAAGTCGGGCGATGAGGGGACACCGGGCTTGCAGCAGTTTGGCGATTCCATCCCGACGCCGCAGATGATGGTGATCATCGAAGAAGAGGGGCACCGGCTGCTCGAGGCATTGGAGGATGACAAGTTGCGGCAGATCGCCCTCTGGAAGTTGGAGGGATATACGAACGATGAAATTGCGGTCAAGCTCCAACTGACAACACGCAGCATTGAGCGGAAGCTGCAGCGCATTCGTGAGAAGTGGTCGCAGGTTCTCGAGACATGACTGCCAACAAGCCCAAGCACGCAACGACGTCGTCCGCCGAGTCTGCGGCGACGTTGATCGATCGCATTTGCGACCAGTTTGAGGAAGCTTGGCGGAAGAGGCCAGCAGCCGCGGATCGAGGAGTATCTGGGTGCGGTGGAGGAGCCACTCCGCTCACAGCTCTTTGCGGAACTCCTGTTGTCCGACCTGGAATTCCACAGCAGTGGCGAGGCGACTGTGGACACCGGCTTGTACTTGCCCCGCTTTCCCGATCGCGGCGACCAGATCCGGGAAGTGATGGCGCAATTCTGGGAGGCGGCGTCGCAGCGGGTGAGTTCTCAAGTCGATGCGGCCGTGCGGGAAGTACGGGAGTCGGCAACGGATTCATCGGGCGAAACGCATATGAAGCAATGCGGCAACTACGAGCTGTTGCACGAAGTGGCTCGCGGTGGGATGGGGATCGTCTTCAAGGCCTATGACACCAAGTTGCAGCGCACGGTTGCCTTGAAGATGATCCTGGACCGCAATCTGGCCGCTCCCGAGGCCGTGAAGCGATTCTATGCGGAAGCCGAGACGGCCGCCGGCCTGAATCATCCGGGTATCGTTCCCGTGTACGACGTGGGTTCGCATGCCGGTCACCACTACTACTCGATGGGGTTCGTCGAAGGTCCGACGCTTTCCAGTGAGCTGCGTCGTCGCCGGTTCGCCATGCAGGAATCGGCTCGCCTGGTCCTGGAACTGGCCCATGCCGTGGCTTACGCCCACGAACATGGCGTGGTCCATCGAGATCTCAAGCCGGGCAACATCCTGCTGGCCTAGTGACGGGCAGCCTCAGATCACCGATTTCGGATTGGCCAAACGGACGGATCGGCCCAGTGACCTGACCATGGACGGGCAGATTCTCGGCACGCCGGGCTACATGGCGCCGGAGCAGGCTGCCGGAGATATCGAGAATCTGGGGCCGGCAGTTGATGTCTATGCGCTGGGTGCGGTTCTCTATCATCTGATTACCGGACATCCCCCCTTCCGCACGGCCATTGATGCGCTGGTCTGTGTTTTGGAGCAGGAGCCGGTTCCCCCGCGCGCGATGAACCGCCGCGTGCCGCGCGATCTGGACCTCATCTGCATGAAGTGTCTGAACAAGAACCCGGCGGATCGCTACGAGTCGGTGAAGCAGTTGGCCAACGATCTGCAGAGTTACCTGGACGGAGAGCTGATTCAAGCGCGTCCCGCCAGTCTCCGCCGTCGCTTGCAGCGTTGGGCGCGGCACCGACCGCGACTGGCCAGTGTGCTGGTCACGATGTTGGCCTTCTACGTCTATCACCTGATTTCCCTGGCCATGGGGAACCCCGGTTCGCAGGGCGCGTTCCATTGGCAAGCGACCGGCACCATGTTGTTCGTGTGCGTTTACGCCTGGATCTATCAGGCTCTGTTGATGCGTCCGCGCGCCAAACGGTACATCCTTTATGCCTGGATAGGCACCGACATCCTGGTCTTCACGCTGTTCCTGATCTTGTCCGTCAAGGATCCGCATAGTCCGCTGCTGGTGATCTATTTCTGCATGGTCGCCGGCGCGGCCCTGTCGTTCGACCGCTACCTGGTCTGGTTGGTGACCGCCGCCTGTATGTTGTCATACGCGCTGGTCGTGTTTGCGTCCAAGTGGTATCAACCGGACCTGGGCCCCGTCCTGTTCCGAGAGGCGATTCCCGTGACGATCGCCATGTTGACAATTGGCGTGATCCAATACTACGTACTTCGCTGCGCGCGCGTCCAGCTGAACCTGCCCAGGCGCAGCGAGTAGATGGCCATTCTTGCGCTCGCTACAGCCCCGAGCGTCGTTGTTACAGTGTTAGGATAGAAGCAGACGCAGTGCGTGGCTGTCGTGCACGAGCCACGCTCTCCCATCGTTCCCAGGAATCAAGACCCTCATGACCAGTCCTCTCGAGCTCATTCGGCAACTCCAAGAACTTGACGCCGCCGATTCGAACTATGCCACCCGTTTCGTCGATTTGCTGCTATCAGCCGCCAAAGTGGCGAAGGCCAGCGATGTGCATCTGCAGCCAGTCCGGGAAGGGCTCGACGTGCGCTGGCGTCTGGACGGCGTGCTGCAGCTGTTGGGTGTGTTTGCGTTTGGCGAGTCGGCTGACGTGGTGGCACGCCTGAAAGTGCTCGCCGAGTTGCTGACGTATCGGACGGAAGTGCCTCAAGAGGGACGGATTCGCGAGCGGCGTGGTGAGATCGAAATGCGGGTCA
Organism: uncultured Planctomycetota bacterium; assembly: GCA_963700515.1. Lineage (GTDB taxonomy): Bacteria > Planctomycetota > Planctomycetia > Pirellulales > Pirellulaceae > JAJRVM01. Next base: position 72,487 of record CAVOXY010000049.1, read on the forward strand.
GCACGTTTCCCACGCTCCACGGCGAACGAGCCGTGGTGCGGCTATTTGCTACCCAGCAACGTTTTCAATATCTGGAAGAATTGGGATTCCCCTCCGAAATGGAGCAAACGCTCGAGAAGTTGCTCTGCGAGACGTCCGGCGCGCTGATCATCTCGGGGCCGGCGGGTTGCGGCAAGACGACTACCGCCTATGCCTGCCTGCGACAACTGGTGCGGGCCTCCGAAGGTGGAAAGTCGGTGGTTTCGTTGGAGGATCCGATCGAGGTAGCGGTCGACGGGGTTGCTCAGTCGCAGGTGAACGCCCATGCCGGATTCGACTTGAGCGTCGGACTGCGGTCGTTGATGCGGCAAGACCCGGAAGCCATTCTGGTCGGAGAGATTCGCGACCGGGATGCGGCCGAGATTGTTTTCCAGGCCGCGCTCACAGGACATATTGTTGTCACCACGTTCCATGCGGCTAGTGCTGCGACCGCGGTCAGTCGCCTTTCGGATATGGGGATCGAACCGTATCTGTTGCGCAGCGGTATCCTGGCCATTCTGAACCAACGTCTGGTCAGGCAGCTTTGTTCGTGTGCCCGCGAAGTGACCGGCCAACAGGAGCTGCTGGGCCTGAGTGTGGATAAGGCCTGGGAAGCGGTGGGCTGCGAGAAGTGTCGTCACACCGGATATGTCGGACGACTGGTGGTTGCGGAAATGCTCAAAGCCGATCACTCGGAATTGGGGCGCGCGATTCTGTCGCGGAGCGAAGCCAGTCAACTCCAGCAGCTGGCGGTGCAAAACGGCATGGTTACCTGCTGGCAACGTGCTCAGGAAGTCGTGGCTCAGGGCCGCACCAGCCCCAGCGAACTGCGCCGCGTGTTCGGCTTCGCCCAATAAACAGGTGAACATCTGTCTTGGCTGCCACATTTCGCACGGGGTGAGGCATTCGGGAGAGCGAGGCTCCTGCCGAGCCGGACCCTCGTACCGACAGTCGGCTCGACAGGAGCCTCGCCCTCTCGGTTCCCGAACACTCTACAGCTCGCGCATGACTCCGGGCGAGACGAACAGCAAGCGAGCGGAAATGCGGTTCTCCGGCAGATGGAACATGCTGGCCACGGCCCGGCGATAGGCTTCGATCTGCGGTTGATAGTACGCGACCAGTCGGTCGAGTTGTGCCGTGTCTTCCCGCGAGGCGCTATCCGTCTTGTAGTCCAGGATATCGGCCGCCACCAGCTGTGGGCCGTCGTAGAGCAGCACCAGGCGGTCGATAATTCCCGACAGCAGTCGCCGTTGGTCACGCACGGCGAATCGCCGTTCGTTGTGCACCTCAAGTCGCAACGGTTTGTCAGCCAGGTCGGCTGCGATCGCGTGACGCGGCGAGGACTCGCGCGGCGGCTGGTAGAAGTCACGTTGTAGTGCCGCGGCGATTTCCGGCAGGGCGAGCATTCGCTGGAAGGTATCCAGTTGTTCCGCCACATTCAGGCCGCTGACAGCCAAGTCGATCGGCCACCTGCCGCAACTCGGTCCGCTCGGGTATCCCATCTTCCAGCCAGGTAATTTGTTCAAACAGAGCGTGGATCAGCGTACCGCGAGACGTGGCGACTGAACTGGCCAGGTCAAGTACTCGGACGGCGGCCACACGCGTGCCTCCTTCCAACGCCGAGGGGGCGGTATGATCCAGTTGCGCATCACCGACCTGCGGTGCCAACTCGATCTCCACCTCCTGCGGCTCTGCGGTGGCGACGGTCGCGGCCATTACTTGCGGCTGCTCGTGCTCGTACCAGAGTGGGTCACCACATTGGTAAGCCTTGTCTTCCGGCTGCAATCGCTGAGCATCCGTCAGCGCCGCGCGCAGCAAACCGGCCGGGGTCTTGTGGAGGTTCTTCTCGTTGGCGGCTGAAGGCGACACGATCATGTACAGAGCATGGATGGCGCGCGTCAAGGCGACGTACAGTACGCACATCGCTTCATTGACGTCGCGGCGAGTCGATATTTCAAACAGCTCTTGTAGTTCCGGAGGGAGCAAGGCCTGGAATCCTGTATTGCGATAGAGGCAAATGCGATCGACCGGCTCGGTCGGCGACGGCTGGCCGACGACGCAGACTGTCCGCTTGCCCGGTCAACAGGACATCCAGATCGGGCAGTACGACGATATCGAATTGCAGTCCTTTCGCCTGATGGACGGTCATCACACGCACTTCCGCAGTCGTTGGATCGGCGACGCGTTCCCCTTCCACGAAGAGTAGAAAATCTGACGTGCGCAGCGTGGCAATCTGATCGTAGCGATAAGCTAACTGCACCAGTTGCCGCAGCCGATTCTGATCGCGCCGATCGCAGCTTGTTTCGAGCAGTTGGGACCACTTGAGAATCGACGGGCCGTAGCCTTGGTGCAGTAATTGCGATCGCACGTCGTAGGCCAAGGCAAGTGTCCGATCGTGTTGCGTGTGATCGATGTAGTCCATCTGAGGTCCGAGTGGCGAACGAGCCACGTGGTAGCGAGCCACGGTATCGCCGGGGTGATCGGCCAGCTTCACGAGCGACAGAACGATCTGCACCGCCGGTGAATCGGTCAGCGGATTTCCCCCTTCTTCGCTCAGCCGGTATGCTCAGTTGCCGGAGTTCGTAAATCATGTGCGCGACCACCTTGTTGCTCCGCACCAGCACACCCAGGCTGTATCCGGGGGCTTGCCTCACCAGCTCCGCGATCCGGGCGGCGACGTACTGGATCTTCGCTTCGTTCTTTCCTTCCTCCTCACCCGCTGCGCTCGCCGCGCACAGTTCGACGTATCCGCGCATATTTGCCTTGGCGGTGTTATGCATCACGGAAGCTCTGGCACCAGGCGCTCACCCCTGCTTCGAATTTTCCGAGGTTCGTGTGACGCGTCATGCTGGAAAACACGCGATTGACCGTGTCAATCACCGGTTGAGAGGAACGGTAGCTCGTGTTCATCGACTCGTCGGTCAGTCCAGGAAGCTCCGTCTGTAAAGCGTCGAAGATCTCGGATAGGCCGCCGCGCCAGGCGTAGATGGCCTGCTTGGTATCCCCGACACAGAAGAAGGACGGGGGGCAGCTCCGCGCCGCTCGCGATTCAGGCGGCGGTGCGGTCGTGATGTGTTGAGCAAACGGACGCAGCACGTACCATTGGGCGAGTGAAGTGTCCTGGAACTCGTCCAACAGCAGATGACCGACAGCTGTGTCGAGCCGATATTGCTGCTGGTCGATACTTCCCAGAGCCGTACCACGGGCCAGTGTGCGCGTGATATCCTCGAACCGCAGGGCCGCGCCTTGCGTTTCAGGTACGCGTACGCCGTGTGGAACTTGTCGAGCAACTGATACGTGGCTTCGGTCTGATCGGCTACCTGGTGCAGCAACACGCCCCGCGCGTGGTTGAGCAGTTGGCTATAGAGATCGATCGTCTCGGGTGGAATATCCTTCTTGAAGTAGGTTGTTTCGCCCGCCAGGATCTTGGCGGTCAGTCCCTTGCCGATGAAGCGTTCCCAGTCCCCCTGCTCTGCCGCCTCCACATCGCTGTCTCGAGCTTTCGTGGCCCGCGAATCCGCTGGCAGAGGTGCGGTGCGGAGCGCCTCGATCGTAGCAGCCAGAGACTCGCTTGCCAGCAAACGCGGACGCGGGATGCGCTGCCACGCGGCCGCGTCAGTCTCGATGTAGAGGTCGTACAGGTTGTCGACTGTCGATTGAACCAGGTCGCTAATGGACCGCGTAGCTTCTCCCTTGGCCATCAGGTGGACCAGTCGCTGGATCTCGCGATTCGTGTCCCCTTGTAGCGTCAGCGTGATGGCTTCGCGCCGCAGGTACTTGTCGTGCAACTGCTCCACGATGCGCCAGCCGGGAGGAAGTCCCAGCTCCAGGCTGAAGCTGCCGGCCAGTTGAGCAAAGAAGGCATCCAGCGTGGAGACTCGCAGTCGATGCAGATGGTCAATCAACTGCTTGAGCAGCTCCAAGCACTTCTCGTGCGTCAAGGAAGGGAGCTGCAGTTGCTGGGACAACTGAGCGAGTTGGGCCGGCTCGAGCGCCGCGGCAGCCAGGCGAACTACCACACGATCGAGGATTTCGCCGGCCGCCTTGCGCGTGAAGGTGGTGGCGAGGATCTGATCGGGTGCCACGCCGCTGTGTAGCAATTCCAAATAGCGATTCGAGAGCCGAAACGTCTTGCCGGTGCCAGCCGAGGCGCGAATCAAAATGTGAGGAAAGCGGGTCATACTCGTCGCTCCATCGAAGAGCCTTCCAGACAGCGGGCGAAACGCGTGCTCCTGGCAGATCGCCGCAAATTCGGTCACCGTCCCCGAGGCGGGGCGCGTTGGGGGCCAGAACTTGCCGGCCACGATTTTGCCAGCTACGTCCCGTGCCTCTTCCACTGCGCTCTCCAACATGTCCTCATCCCAAGGTGCCATCGAGTCTCCGACTTTGTCGAGTTCCTTGGGAAGATTGATGTAGCCAAGCTGCAACGGGCCGGTGATGCCGAGCCCGTGGGCTAGTTCGACGTAGAGTGGCAACTGCAGGTCGATCCAGTTACTTGCTTTGTAGTGCGTCTCTTGCGGCGACCGGGCTTTGTCGCCCGTCTTGTAGTCAAAAATCGCCCACTTCCCAGCCTTGTGGTCGATCCGGTCGATCCGTCCACGCAGAATCACGGATGTCTCTGCGTCAATGTTCAGCCGAATCGGTTGGTCGCCGCCGGAGGTTTCGGTGTGCACGATTTCCCAACCGCAGGCCGCACGCCGCGCCTGCCATTGTGCAAAGGCCGCCAGACGTTGCCGAGCTTGTACCAACTGCACGGCGACAGCCGGCAGATGCTCCTTTCCGTATTGCATATCGATCAGTTTGCTGAGCGTGTGGTTGAGGAAGCGGGATATCGACTCCGGGTCGGTTGAGGTGTGAATGGGGTCTTCGCCGAAACGTTTCAGCACGTCATGCAGCAAGTTCCCAAATGCCGCTGGGCCCAGTTCCTCGGCCGTGTCGTCCAACCCCTGCAAGTGCAGGACGTGGCGCAAGTAGTACCGGTATGGGCATTCCAGATAAGTGCGAAACGACGTGATGCTGATAGACGTGATCGGTGCGGTCAGGGGGAGCGGTTTGGGGACGATAATGTTCGACGAGCCACCGGCGCCGCCCGATTGTTTGAATCACACCGTGTACCGACTGCTCCGGATCCTGGGACGAGAAAAAAGCGATGGCGCGCTCAGCCATCGTGGGCAGGTCCGTGGCCAGTGCCAGGCGGCTGGGAGAGAGCGGGTCGTGGTCCGCCGTGAAGCGGCCGGCAATGAGCGTCAGCTGTTCGCGTGACGCCTGCAGAGCGCTCAAGGCGTACGCATCGCGCGCGTAACGCCGGCGGTTGTCGACCAGGTCCAACTGCTGGCGGAGCGAGTTGGGCAGGAATAAGTCCGAGTTGACGGATGTCGGCACATTCCCTTCGTTCAGCGCGGTGACAATCAGGGCCGGCGATGCGTCCAGCGGCAATTCCAGCCAACCGAGCAGTTCGATCGGACCGTCCTGACGCGGCGCGGGAAGCTGGCCGCTTTGGACTTGCGCGAGCAACTGTCGAATGGTCTCGGCAGCCGATAGATGCGGAGCGATTTCCAGCGGGATTTGTTGCTGCACGAGCAATCCTTCCCGCAGCTGCTCCAGCGCCTGAAGCGTGTAAAGCTCGGTCGTCTGATCGAGGTCGATATCGAAAACCCGCCCGGTGTAGAATTCCTGCAACAGCCGGGCGATGGCGGAGGCCCATTGAGGGAGCGGACGCGGCTCGCCCCGCAGCGGTTCCAGCACGCTCGATACGGCAGTGACCACGCGCTGCAACAAAACGGTGCCGTCGGTCGTCGCCCAGCCATTGTCCCAGGCGTGGCTGCAGGTGCTGATTGAAGTAGTCGTCCAGCGCCGTGAGCCAGTCGTTGGCGATCCCCTGAGTCGCCAACCAGGTGGCCAGATCGCAGTGACGAGCGAGAGCAGCGAAGTCGATATACCGCCCGCGGTCTAAGTAGTTGGCCACGGCGTCCAGCAGCCGGTAGGGAGCCGTTTCGCCCACCGTTTTGCCCACGACCCAGCGGGCCGGCAGCTTGGCCTGCTCCAGGCGGCGCAGCAGCTGCGGGACCAGCATCTCGTCCAGAACACCGACCACAATCTGGTCGGCTCGATACCGGCCGTCATAGGCGGCGATACAACGCACGACTTCATCGGCCTGGTCGGCGGGGCCCTCCACCGTGTGGATCTGGTGCGTGGCGACGTCGATCTGTACGTCTTGCCAGCGATCGGGCTGCAAGCAACCATGTTCGTCGAAACGGTCCGCCAGCGTCTCTGGGGCGTGGATCAAGGCGGTGACGCAGATCTGCCACCTGGTCGAGCATGCGGCGCATGGCCACATTCATGTCGGTCGTGGCAACCAGGATGATCTGTTTGTCGGTGCGGCAGAGGTGATGATCAATGGCGAATAGCCGAGCGGTCTGGAGATCCCACAGTTGCAGATCGTCGAGAATCTGCAAGTATCGCTGCTGCACGGCACCTAACAGCCGCCAGCGAGTCTCTTCCTGAAAACCGGCCATCTGCCTGCCACGCTCGGCCACCTGCGCGAAATCCAAAGCGTCGGCGGCCAGTTCGCGGTGTTGCCGCTGCAGCAGAGAGCCCAGGTCCATCCAGTTGGCATAGTCATCTTCGTCCGGCAGACGTGGAATAAACCGCCGGCAACTGTCGCGATCGGTTTGTTTGAGCGCCTGGACCCAGGCCAGTTGCTGGACCAGATCGTTGGCGAACGGGCGTTTGGACTGGTAGAGATACTCCGGCAATGTGCCGACCGTACAGTGTTCCGGCGGGAGCAGGACGAGCGATTTCTGTTCGCAGAGCAGGACGAGCAGTTCAGTTAAGCGGCGTGCGGCGCGGCCGCCGGGCAGCACCAGGACGACATTGTCGAGGTCGAGTGTGTTGCCGTGCAGAAAGCGGTTGGCCAGATACTGAGCCACCGCCGGTAGCGCAGGCTCGCTCCAGTCCAGAAACGTCCGTGCAATGGGCATGTCTACAGATCCGTTGCTCTTGAATGATCATACTTCGCCTGCTCGCCGATTGGTTCCCACATTGTCGCAAACCCTTTCCCTGTGGTCCATCCGGGACGCGTCAAGTGTGGAGTATCGCAGGCGTTATCATCGTTTAACCCGCAGCCGGAGGCGAAGATGCAGCGAGGATGGGCTACGATCGGGACGAGCCACGTCCTCACCTGCCAAACCTGGGGCGACTCATTGCTGGCAGATTTGGTACTTGATCGCACGCGAAATGGCGTTGTTCAGTTATTCACCATTGATTATTGGGATCTGATTCGTTGCGGTCGGCTTTCCCCACGTCTATCATCAAGTTCAACTCGTCCTACAGGCAGAAGCGATATGTCACAATATGCAACTCACAACCTCGTGATCTCCCTTGCGCTAGTCGTCGCCATCGGGCTCTCTACATCTCACGCCACCACCGCTCAGCCTCCAGGTCCATCCCAGGATGATCAGCTCATCTTAGAGCGGCACGGCAAACGAAATGCGCGGGTCCACGATCCTTCCTCGATTGTAAAATGCAATGGCGAGTATTGGCTGTTTGCGACCGGGGATGGGATTGGATCATGGCGGTCGAAGGATTTGCAGGATTGGCAGCGCAGGCCCACGTGTCTACACGAGCATGCCAAGTTGGGTGACGGACGTGGTGCCCACGCAGCGTGGCTACTTCTGGGCTCCCGACGTGATCTTTCACCACGGGCGTTACTGGCTCTACTATTCAGTCTCGCAATTTGGTGTGAATACCTCGGCGATCGGCCTGGCATCCAACGAAACGCTCGACCCCGAGGCTCAGAGTTTTGAATGGAAGGACCACGGTATTGTGGTGCGATCCAAGCGGGAAAACGACTTCAATGCCATTGATCCGGCAGTGATCCAGACGGACAGTGGCGATCTATGGATGAGTTTTGGGTCGTTTTGGAGTGGCATCAAGCTGGTACGTTTGGATCCGACGACGGGATTGCGGATGGGTGATGATTCCGCGATGCACTCGCTGGCGTGGAGTAAGTCGATTGAGGCACCGTGCATAGTCGCGCACGGTGAGTTCTACTATCTGTTTGTCAATTGGGGAACGTGCTGCCGCGGGATCAACAGCACGTACAACATTCGAGTCGGTCGGAGCCGTACGGTGACGGGACCGTATGTGGACAAGAGTGGAGCGGATTTATCGCGTGGTGGCGGGACGTTGTTTTGGGAGACCGATGGTCCGTTCATCGGTCCGGGGCATGCGAGCGTGCTGCAGGAAGGTGAGCGGTATTGGTTCAGTTGCCACTATTATGACGGGACTGAGCGAGGCCGTTCGCGGCTGGCCCTGGTCCCACTCACCTGGTCCACTGACGGCTGGCCGCACCTTCCGTAGAACGGACTTCAGTCCGTTTGCGAAGTCCCAAGTCCGACTACGGTCAGAAATTACGATCACCCGGCAGCAGCATCCAAGCTCCGTGTCGTGGCGGACCAGCTTGGCGTGCTGCTGGAATGCCACAAGCCGGATCACGGCAGCACGGTGTGCTGGCTGGCCTCGGACCTATTGTCGTGTGGTGACGAATTGGACGGGGTGATCAGCGGCATCTTCCCTTTCGGACCGCCGGGCCCGCGACCTTTCAGCGCTTTCTACGAAGTCGATAGAGGGTATTGGAGGTTCCACTGGTCTTAAACGAAGTAGGCTCCTTGATCGGTGATGCTGTTCCAGGCATGACTCCCGATTCAGCGACGAAGGGAGTCATGCAGTAGCTGAACGAATCGTCGTTCAACGCATAGATACCGAACGCGATGATGTTCTGTGGAGTTGTTTCGCCGGGGATCGGCGGCCCTAAATTCTGAACACCGCGGAAGACGAGAGTTCGTTTAGAAACACTAACCTTGTGCGATAACTCTGGTCCAGGCATTGGTCCTACGGCCCACCTGTCGCCTGATATCGACAACGTCATTCGTTGTTCCGGTTTGTACTCTTTAACAACGCCGTCTTGCTCGTAACTTAGATACTCCCATTCTCCCTGTAATGCTCGGGAACGATCAACGGTTTCTGGATATGTTTGTTGGTCATGTGCAGTCGGTTCTTCGACTTCGCCAGTTTGTGTCCGCGTTTCTGACTTAACCAGTTCGCTGACACTTCGTCGCCATGCAAAGTCACCTAAACGCGGCCAGCCGGAGTCTTTCGCAGTGGCCTTGTCTGCCGTCCAGCCGCCGCGAATGTCATCACCCACCAGCCGTAGCGATAGCCTTCCCTTAGAGTCTTTTCCCTCTTGCCAAGAGCCGTTGAAACGGCGTTCAACTCGCGACCAATTCAAGGTGATACTGCCATCTTTGGAATTGTCGACGCCCTGGAAGCTTCCAGTGTATTGCGTAGGCTTCACAGCTTCGAGCACCACAGTGCCCCATTCATCACCGGTCCACTCGCCCGCAATGTCCGGTGGTTCCGTCCCTTGCCACAGCATCATTCCCAGCAACGCAAGACCCAACACACTAAACATGGCAATGACTCCTCTGCGATATGACGTGAAGAATGAGCGACCGGTGACGTGAGACGCAAGAGCAGCGGGTACCGGAACAACCGTCGGTTGCTGCACATGAGCCAAGCAGTCTTCGAGAAGCTTGCTGACCTCCTCCGCCGTCTGATAGCGATCATTGACTTGTTTCGACATCAATTTCCTAGTGATCGAACACAACCACTCGGGGATCTCGGGGTTGATCTCGCGAATGGGTCTCGGTTCGTTGTCGGTGATGCGGCGCAGGATTCCATAAGCGCCTCGGCGAAACGGCGGGCGGCCAGTACAGAGTGCGTAGAGCACGCTGCCGAGGCTGAATAGATCGCTGCGGTGATCGATCGACTCGCCGCGAGCCTGTTCGGGCGACATGTACTGTGGTGTGCCAGCGATGACGCCCGTCCGCGTGACCGATGCGTCGTCGACTGCGCGAGCCAGTCCGAAGTCGGTGATGACCAACCGGTCGACGCCGTCATTTACCAGAATGTTGGCAGGTTTGATGTCGCGATGCACAAGACCCTGAGCGTGCGCGGCGGCAAGCCCCGCGGCAATCTGACTGCCAATGCGCAGTACTTCCACGACGGGCAAGGAGCCGCGATCGACGATACGTCTCTGCAGACTCATTCCGCGCGAATACGGCATCACAAGGTACGGCAAGCCCGCGAACTGCGAGACGGCGTAGATGTCAATCGTGTTTTCGTGAACGATCGCGGCGGATGCTTGTGCCTCGCGGGCAAATCGTTGACGCGCCGCGCCGCTCCCCGCCAGATGTGGCGCATGACTTTGATTGCGACGACGCGGTTCAATGAGGGATCGAGTCCCTTCAAGACGATTCCCATCCCGCCCGCACCGATCACGCCGCTGATTTCATAAGGCCCGATGCGGCCGAGCATGTTGGGGTCATCCGTTGGTGCGAGCAGATCGAGAACGTGTTGCACGTCGCTGCGGCCTGCTTCCACTCCGTTAGCCGAAGCCGCGGTAGAAAGCGGCGAGAGCTCGTAGTCTGAGTCACGCAGATTCGCACTAAGTCCGTCCCAGAACGAATTATCCGCAATGCGACGGTGCAGCAGCTTGCGGCAAGCATCGCACGCGCTCAAATGAGTTTCTAAGTCGCGCTGGTCGTTCTCGCTCAAGCTGCGATCGACAAACCGCTGGATGATGTGTGGATCGCAGGGCTGGTGTTGCGTCTTCATGCTGCTTCCGGCCTGTCTTAACGATCTACTCTTATTTGCCAATCAAACTGGTCGACTTCTTCTTTGATCCGCTGCACGATGCGACTGCGAGCCGTATAGACGGCACCGACCGAGCGGCCGAGTTGCTGAGCTACCTCCGCCACCGGCCGGCCGATGACCATCGTTTCCCAGAAGGCGGTCCACGTCGGTTCTGTGAACTCGTCGCGCACGCGATGCGCCGCCCAGCGGAACCTTTCACGCCTGAGTTCGACGTCCAAGCGGGATTCGATGGAATCGCCTGACTGTTCCACTGCTTCCAACTTTCGCAGCACGCTTGAACCACCTCGCGGGGAATCAGGCCGAATGCGACGCAGCGAATCAATGGCCGCATTGCGAGCGACGCGAGCTCAGCCAATACCGGAACTTGCCGGTGGCCTTGCCCGACTCAAGCTTCCCAATTTCCCGCTCGACTTTCGCCAGCACATCCTGGATCAAATTCTGGGCGTCAGCGTCCTGCAGTCCCTGCCGCCGAGCGATGCGATAAATGAGCGGGCGATAGATCGAGACGAATTGGTACCACGCATCGCGATTCTCTGAATCCACGATCCTGGCGAGTAAACTGTCGTTCGTTTCCGGTAAATCGTGCAAGTCCAAGACTCCTACAATATAAACGCATGAGCCTGAAAAACCTGTCTCGGAAAGATTCGTCTACCCGTGGAATAGGCTTCCAGACTATCGCTGCTCCACGAAAATGACAGGCTGGAAGCCTATCCCACGGGATATGTTCACATTCCGATCACCTTATGTCGCGTCAGGACAGGAGACCCTCCACTTTCATTTGACTGCTCTGCGGTGAGGACGATGGACCATGAAATGAGACGAACTTGGCGGTTAGTTGGTTCCTGCTGGCCGCTGAAGTAGGTACCCCCACGTCGCAGACTCTCAACCAATATGGCGTCCGCATCGGCGTGCGATCCGAATCGGTAAAGTTTTCGCCAAAAAGTCTCCACGGTCCCACGTCCGCGAATCGAGGGAAACGGCCGGACGGGACGACCGACAGCCCGGGCCCGAGTACCAGGAGACAACCCAGGATGGCAGCTGTCACCAGGAGGATTGGCCAGCACAGCTTTTGAGCCACCGAGAGGTCGCGCCAGCGCGACACCGAAGTCACAGTGACGCGAGCACCAAGAAGCCGGCGAGACACGTCGGCAGACTCATCGCAATTTGCGATACTGCTTCGCTTCGGAAGAAGGTGGGTTGACCTGCCTGTGCGAGCTGAAGGCTATCGGAGAGTGACGCGAGAGGGGAGGTCGTATGGCGGCGGGTGACATGAACCTGCCAGGAGGTCTCAGGCAGGTTTCGGATCCCCGCCGCACAAACCGCTCGTATTGGTCATGACCACCGCGGGGCTAATTCCCCTCGCTCAATTCATCGAGCAGCTCCTTGATTTCACGATGAGCGGCTTGGGATTGGGTGATGATCAGCATCCCCGGCAGCGACTCGATGACGCCCGTGGGGGGATCGCCGTGATGCACGATCTCCAGGGCGGCCACGATCGAGTGCACCATGGCCACGGCACCACCGGCCACCAGCTGACCGGTCGCCGCGATCGTTTCCTCCGACACGTTGGGATTCGCGTCAGCCGAAGGGGCGGCGACAGAACCCTCCTCAGCCGACTTCAGCTTGATGCCCTCGATCGCGTTCATCTCGATCCCTGGGAGCGGAATCGAGGTCTTGGGCCAGCGCGATGCCAGCTGCTGGGCGATTTCATTGGCCTGATTCCGCCAGCTCCAAGGTCGCACCGAATGAGTGATCACGCGCTCCAGCAATTCAGGTGGCATCTCGCTCAGTGCACCGAGCCGGTAAACACGCGTCTCTTTCACGGCGTTCGCCCGCAACTGCGTTGTAATCAACACCGAATTCTCGTCCACCAA
>CAVOXY010000050.1:0-208606 GCA_963700515.1 uncultured Planctomycetota bacterium
ATGTCGACACCTTCATTGTAGAGGTCGACGACGAAGATGCGTGAGGATCTCTTCTCGATGGGCAACGAACAGGACTCGGCGAAAATCCTCATTTGCCGAATCGAACGCGGCCAACCACGTCTTGCCCAGGCCGGTCGCCAGGACGACCAGCCCAGCCTCGTTCCCCGCTTCGCGCGTTGCTTTGAGCGCCGCGAGCGCCTCTTGCTGGATGAAGTGCGGCGCCGGAGGTGGCTCGGGTGATTCCTCAATCACTTCCACAACGCGCTGGGGCGATACGGGGCCACGTCGTTCGCGATATGCGTCAATCCAGTCGACGTCGACAGGGCGTGTCTTTGGATGAACAAACAAGTCTTCGAACGCAGCGGCAACCTCGGCGAAGCCGCGATCGGCATCCGCACGGAGGACACGGTAGTTCCATTCCACGCCGCCTTGCAGCGCTGGCCAAGTCAGATTCGAGCTGCCGACGAAAGCCGTGCCTTGTCCGTCGGAGTCGTAGAAAATGTAGGCCTTCGGATGGAAGGAAGTGTCGCCCGCCTCGAACACGCGGAGTTGGAGGTTGCCTCCAAGGTCCATCAAGTCGATCAGAGCATCCGGGTCCGTCGCGTCGAGATAGTCGCCCGTGACGATGCGCACGCGTCCGCCCTTGTTGAGCAGGTCGCGAAGATGCTCGCGAACCAAGGCGACACCACTCTTCAAGATGAATGCAACCGCAAAGTCGGCACTGGCGGCTCGATCCAGGCACGCCCGTACATGGGGCAGCAGCGGATCGTCGGCTCCGCGAACGAGCAGGCTTTGGCTGGATGGCCCTTGTAGCAGATCCATTCCTGACGGGCGCGACTTCAGATAGTTGGCCCGGTTGGGAATGACGAAGCGAACACCGCCGGTCGGGTCGGGCACGTCGCCTACGAACCTGGGAATCAAGTGCACGTGCAGATGGGGAATCGTCTGGCCGGCAGCCGTCCCAATGTTGACCCCAACGTTGAATCCGTCCGCGGCGTACCGCTCCAATATGATCTGCCGGCCGCGCTCCAGAGCGCGCAGCACGGCACGCTGTTCTTCCTCCGTGGCCTCAAACCAGTCGGCGAAATGCCGCTTTGTGATCACCAACAGATGCCCGTCGGAGACCGGGTAACGATCCCAGATGGCAAACACCAGGTCGTCGCGAAAGACGACTTGCGATTCATCCACGTTGCAGAAAGGGCACGTTTCAGACATCCACAGCCTCCCGCCTCATCGGGCGACTCTGGATGATCAACTTGCCATCCAGTCCAGCTATCTGGCAGGCAACACAGCGCCAGCGCGGCTGAGGGCGTTTGGCAGTGCGCGTAGCGTGGCAGACCGGGCAGATATGGACGTAGCGCACCGAATCCTGATCCTGCCGCTGAGGCAGCGAATCGGTCTCGCAGCACCGCCGCGGTTCATGGCCCGCAAGACGCACCAGTTCTTCCCAGGCGGGGCCGTGGTCTGCCACGCGGGAGCCATGAAGATGGAATGCCGCAATGTGCGCGGCCTCGTGGCACAACACCTCCTCGAACAGCGAGACATATTGCGGCTCTTGGAGCAATCGGCTGAGACGAATCAGCTTCCGCTGCTGGGTAGGCACGCCCCAATGACCGACGCAGACGCGGGCTCCATTGGCACGCAATCTCGCGGGCCAGTGCGGGGACTCCCCAGCGCCGCGTCCAGCGGCGTATCAGCTTCGGCGAGTGGCGCAGGTCGTCAGTACCTTCCATAGGCGTCAAGGTACCCGACTTCAGCCGGCCCAACCAGATTGGGCCAGGCAACACGTCGATTTCAGTTCTTCGACGACGCGGAATTGCTCCGCTGCGCTAATGCGCTCGGTTCACGTTGCTCCCGGACGCGGAATCGGTGGATGGCTGGGGAACAGGATGCGCGGAGTCAATGCGATAGGGCGAACGTGCTTCCACTCGGAGGCGGCGCTCGCCGTCTCTGTGGACGAATTTGAATTCACCGACCAGCCGATGGTCGTCACCGAAAAGGGCCTGTTTTCGGGAGATCATATAGGCGACAAGAGCAGCCACTTCCGGCTGAGAGCCCGTCGAATTCCGGAGCGTTGTCATGAAACGCCTGTCGCCTATGGCGGACTCGTAGACCACCGCATTCCAAACCGTGAAGGCGATCTGCAGGGCTTGGTTCTCTTGCTCTTCGGTCGCGTGTGGACCCAGCGGCTCGAGGAGAGGTTCTGCAAAGTGCAGAAACGTCTCGGAGATCTTCCTGTCGGGGAACTCTGGTCTGGGTTTTCCCTTCGTCATAGTGGCGTTTCCCCCTAAATTCGTGACCTCGCATGGCCTCTGTTTTTACCTTCAAAGACACCAAGTCGTCGAGGCCATCACCGAATGGCAACCCCGATGGCCCATGCGGCGTGCCAGGACATGCCGAGCAGATGGGCTTGAACCCCGCGATTCTGGCCGACTCGGCCGACAATAGGAGCCGTGCGGGATGGCGTCAGCGCGGCGCAGTGGCCGTCCGGCAAGGACGCTCGTTCACCATTTCGCCCCCTGGCCCGACTGGGCTGATAAGAAGTCGGCGTGAAACGCGAAACGGCGGAGGAAGGGCGGTTGCGCAGGGGAGGCTCGTGCACCGCTTCGACCCCCTCACCCCGTCCCTCTCCCCCAACATGTGTTGCGGCCAAGTCGGTCGAATTGGAGACCTGCGCGCGCAACACATGCTGGGGGCGAGGGGGCAGGAAGGGAGGTGACTTTTTTCGGCCCACCCTGGCCCTCTCCCCCATCACTTGTTGCGATCAACCTGTGACGAACTGGAGGATTCAACTTCGCAACACATGACGGTAGAGAGGGAACAAGAGTCTGCCATATGGCGTCGGGGTGTCGCCGACTTGGACGGTCAAACTTGGATCACGAAGGGGGTGAGCCAAACCGTTGCGTTAACCCGTTTGGGTCCGAGTCTCTCGGCGGGAGAGACTTTTCCGACCGAAGATGAACGGTAGTGCGCTAAAGTGCTAAGGTTTGACGGACCCCCTTGGTTATCTCTGTCGAACCAGAGACATTTGGGCCCAGCGGCGGAATTGCCGTAAGTCCTTGGCCCAAAGGCAAGAAACGCCGACGGCCGGGAGTCAGGACTCTCGGCCGCGAGTGTAAACCCGTGGAGGCGTCGAGTTCGACGCCGTTTATGAAGCTCCCCCGGTAGGACTCGAACCTACGACAAGGCGGTTAACAGCCGCCTGCTCTACCAACTGAGCTACAGGGGATCGTTCGGGAATTACTGTATTCTATCGTCCCGTTTCTCGCAATGCGTGAGAAGTGGGCGTTTTCCGCGTTTTTGGATCCGTTCGGGCCGCGGGCGGATCGGACCAAATCCTACAATCCCGCCCCCGTCAATGTGCTGACCAGGATCCCCTGGTGGTACTGGTAGCCTGTCACCAGCGGCGAGCTGTTTCGCCCCTCCTGACCGCCCACAGGGCAGGTCGCGCTCCGCTGCTCATACAACGACCACGCAACCACCGACCACTAATTGTTAGCTGCTTACTGCCAATTGTGCGCAGCGGAATCGATGATCCATGTACCACCGTTCGGACTGCGTCTGGAGCCGGCGCTCTGGGCCCCGGGGTGCTTCGGCTCACACGCCGGCAACGGCGGAGAAACGAGCCACCGAGGTGTGGTGTGGGCGGACGGTGCCAGTGGCCCAGTATTACTCATCGTCGTCAGGGGTGCTGACGTCGACAGGGGTGCGGACCTTGACCATCGTCACCGAGTTCCCCTTCGAGTTGAACTCCACCGACGTCATGTAGCACCGCATCAGCATCAGGCCACGCCCTGAAGGGATCTCCAGATTCTCCTCGTCCGTCGGATCGGGAACCGTGTCGGGATCGAAACCGTCCCCCTCGTCCGTAATCTGGATCTCAATCCGATCCTGCGCCATGCGGCAGTGCACGTCGACGCTCTTCGCCGGATCCTTCCGGTTCCCGTGCTTGATCGCGTTGACCAGCGCCTCCTCCACGGCCAAATGGACCGCGAACACGTCGTGGTCCGCCCACGCCTGCTGCTCGAGCTCTTCGAGAAGTCGAGACACCACCATACGTCCCTCGGTGGGGTCGCTCGCAATGCGCTGCTCAAAGCACCATGTCCAGCTGTCTGCGGGCATCTGAAACGCTCGACTTCACGTGGTTCGTCACGACGCTCGGCGCGGCACCACAAAACCGCTCGGCTCGCTGTCCCGATCCCCGCCACGTCGCGCAGGCAGCCCCGCAAAATGGCCCCGATCAACTTGCCAAATCCGCTGTCGATCACCCTGTCGCTCGATCTCGACAGCATGACGCAGCGACTTTCACGAGATCGGCCGGTGAAATTGTCGCGTGGGATAGGCTTCCAGCCTGTCACTGCTCCACCAAAATGACAGGCTGGAAGCCTATCCCACGGAGGACAAATCTCGCCAATCGCATTACACCAATCCGCCAGTTCCGCCGCCGTACACGGCGAATCCTCGGTTCGAGTCGCGCTCCGCGTGAGCGACCTATCTACCCACTGTCGTTTTCGGCATCCTCACCATCCGGGTGCCAGGAAACTCGCTCGAAAAGAGTTCATGCGGGCCTGCTATGCCTGTCTCCACCCCGCCCGTTGAGGATCCCTGAACAGGAGTCCCTGAATACCGGGAAATGCTACCAGGACGACCGGCTCGCCGCTCCTATCCACGGATGGTATCCCCAGACATCAGGAAGCTCACATCACCGCCCCCGCGACCCCGGCGAATCAGAACGTGGCCAGGGCGTCGGCCTCCTCTTCGTGAATATCGAACATTTGATTCAGTCGCGTGATGACGAATACTTCCTGTATTTCCGGACGCAAGCTGCACAACTTCAGACGCCCGCCATGTTTCTTCACCGCTCGATCCAGCAGAATCAGCTTGTTCAGCGCCGCGCTAGAGAGAAACTCGACGCGCGAAAAATTCAACAACAGGCTCTTGCGATTGTCGCTCTCGACCAAGGAGAACAACTCGTCGCCCAGCTCTTGAATGTTCGCCGTATCAAGAATCTTGCGGTCCACAAAACGGACGACCGTGACGTCGCCGATTTCCGAAACTTCCACTCGCCGGTGCACGGGCATCGAATCTCCCCTTTGGTGCCGACTGCTAGCTTGACGTAAGTTCTTACCACCGATGATATTCGCCACGGTTCGGCCATGTCAACAGTGCTCTTTTTTCGCGAGCCCGGCCGACGCTCGTGCCAGCCTCCGGGGCCATCCCCCAGCTGTCCCTCGCTGGGCAGAGGGAATACTGGGCTGAGAGGACTCGGATTTGGCGTGCTGGAGTGTTTGGGGCGTGTATGTGATCCCTGTCAGGTCGGCAGGCAGCGGCAGCTCGCTACTCTTGCCGGCGAGACTCCTTCCACCTCCGCGCCGTACGGCCCACGTCGCGAGAAGATATCCGCATCTCGACAGAACTTCGCATCCCACAGGCGTCAGATACTCTCGGATCAGCAGGGACTCAGGGAGAGGCGACCGAGTCATCCAAATTGGCCGACAGCACCACTCGATCGATCAATAAATAGTTGCGTCCGCGATATTCCGTGACCGACACCGTTCACTCGCCACTGCCGCCCACGTGCCTCGTCGAGCATTTTCCAGACCCGCTCCAATGCCAGATTCTCCAGCACTTGCAGCGAGTCCTCTTGCTCCGCCGGAGAGAATTCGATCCGGTCGCCATTGACTTTGAAAATCCCCGGCTTATCGCTCAGCATCGAACCCTCTCGCAATCGGTGCACCGGCTCGGGGTCGGGGTCCGTCAGAGCTGCATCCACGGCAGCCGCCCCCCGCACACCTCGGCCGGAGATCTGCTGCGCTCCCACCATCGGCACGAATTCCCAAAGCGTCAGGACCGCCATAATCGTGGCGATCACCCCCGCGGCCTTTCGTATTGCTCCGTTCATCAGTCACAGCCCTCTCTCGTCAAGATACCGGCAGCTCACGGCCCGTGAACGTCACCCTCTAAACATACGCCATCCGTGCGGCAAGGGGCGGGTGCGCGGTGTGGCCAGTAGCAAGCGGCAAACCGATCGATCACCGAGGGCGTGTCGAACGTGGTCTGCGGCCGCGACCCGAGTGGGCAGTGGTCGACCGACGCTCGTTTATTCAATTTTTCACGCGTAATCGGAACCAATTGCGGAATGCGGATGTTCGGATTGCGGATTGTGGAACAAGCACGCTGGTCCGAGGTTCAGAGGTTCAAATGGCCAAAACGACTCAACCCGCGCCCAGCATCATTGCCTTCGGTTGAGGAGCCGTGGAGGCGAAATGGTCGGGACAGGGTCCCGACCTACCGACGTGAGTCGAGGGGGCAGCACAACCAACATAACGTGCGTCGTCGCCAAGGAACGTACATCCGTCGCTATACGAGCATCTGTCAAGCCAGCACACCGTCCCGCTCGATATCAGCCTATGCCGCGCTGGGTATGCGCATTTTCTTGAGGGAGACGGCAAAGATGGAGATCAACCGTAACCAGTGGCTCATGATCGGCTTGGTCGTATTGGCACTGGGCATTCAATTCCGGATGGTCGATTCGTTTGTACTCAACCAGAAGACCACCGAAATCATCGCCAAACGACTCAAAAAAGCCGAAACGGTCGCAACGACGTTTGTACCCTCGTTCGACTCGGCCGCGCCCGTGAGTCACCGCATTGTCAAACCACCACGCTGGCTCGGGTTCATGATGTTGAGCGTTGGTGCCGTGCTGATCCTCCACAGCCTGGCCATGCCGAGACCCGGATAGTCGCGGGGCTGGTGAATGTCTCACTTCTGTAGGGCGTGATTGGATTGGGTGATTGGCTGCTTGCGCTGACTCTGAGGCGAAATCACGGCCCACCCGGCCAAGACTCAGCAGCCGAGACTCAAGCCCGGGGAGCAGCCGAGCTACTTCAGGCCGAGGGACTCGAGCACGTTCTGGGCGTCCCGCCGCAGATTGGACATGGCGGAGTCCCGCAGTAGATCTCCCTTGTCCGCGTTGATCAGAGCGACCGCCATACTCTTGTGCTCATTCCACTGGGCCGCGTCAAACTGCCGGATGTCCACATATGTGTCCGCCACGCCGTTCGATACTCGCCGGACAAAGTGCACTCCGTCCTCGGCACGCACCACGTGGTACGTCATCGCACCGTAAAGGCCCACGGCCCCGACGATGACCCCCATCAGAAAGCTGGTCACGCGTTTCATTGTCGGTCCCCAAGTTGACATACCGTTGTGAGTGGGAAAAACTGTACCTCGAAGCCGGGGAAGGCGACAATACGACCTTGGTGCGACTCGTATTTCCGGGAATCGTCTTGCCAGGACTTGGCCGCAGTAACCGGACAGCCTCCGGTGCAAGACTGCCCAGGTTCGTCAGGTTGCGTACTCGCCGGAGGGGCCCAAGACGACGATGCCCTGGCCCAGAGTGCGGTCATGGGCTGAGTGCAGGTCCGAAGTGCAGTGGACGGGCTCCGAGCACGAGTAAGAGTATGACAAGGTACGAGTGAGTAATGCCAGTACTGCGCCATGCACTTTCCTGGGGGGCGATGCTATACTGCTCCGTCCGATCGTGTTACAAGACGAATCGAATTGTGGGCTCGTGCTGCCTGGTTCCCACGAGACATCTGCCACGCCATGCGAATGGAAACAATATGTCCCCATCCGATTCATCGGCATCCGTGTCCGGCCCGCCGCCGACTGAGTCGCCGCGGGCCCGCGGCATCGGTTCGATCAGCTTCATCGCATTGCTGGTCACCCAACTGCTGACGGCGATCAACGACAACGTATTTCGCTGGTTGGCGATCGGCATTGGCAAAGACTACGTGGAACAGTCGCAGATCGGCATCATCTTGATGGCGGGCACCGCTTGTTTTGTCCTTCCTTACCTGGTGCTGGCGGCACCGGCCGGTTACCTGGCCGATCGATTCAGCAAACGCAATGTTATCGTCGGCTGCAAGATCGCTGAGATCGTGATCATGGCACTGGGCGTGATGGCGATCGCGATCGACGCTTCCCCGATGGTCAGTCTGGTCCTGTTGTTTACGGCGGTCGCTCTGATGGGGGCGCAGAGTGCACTCTTTTCGCCGTCCAAGATGGGGAGCATTCCCGAGCTGTTGCGGCCCGAGAAGATCTCGGTGGCCAACGGCCTGTTCGGTCTGGCAACCGTGTCGGCCACGGTGATCGGGATGGCGGCAGGGAGTTGGCTGAGTCAGGCTTCGGGCTACCGCGGCAAGGAGCATTGGTGGTTGTCGGCGGTCGTCCTGCTCTCGATTGCCACGGTCGGGTTTCTGATCAGCCTGTTGATCCGCAAGCTACCCGTTGCCAATCCGCAGCGGACCTTTCCCTGGGATGCGGTGAGTCAAACCTGGCGTGATCTGCGCACCTTGGCTTCGAACCGGGCCTTGTTTCGCGTGGCGTTGGGGGTGGTTTTCTTCTGGTCCGTCGGTGCACTGGCTCAACTGAATGTCGATCAATTTGCCTTCGAGAGCGGGGCATTGTACGAAACGGACAAGATCCCCTTACTGTTGGCCTTGGTCATGGGAGTCGGGTTTGGCAGTGTCCTGGCAGGTATCTGGTCTGGCGGACGTATTGAGCTGGGGATCCTGCCGCTGGGGGCATTTGGGGTCGCCGTCTGCTCGATGCTGTTGTTCACCACCGCCGACACGCTGATTGCGCCTTCGCCCGGTCTTCACGCGGGCATGATCTGGGCCTTGCTGTTGTTGTTCTTGTTGGGGACCAGTGCTGGCATGTTTTCGGTACCGCTGGAAGCATACATCCAACATCGCAGTTCTCCCAAGGAACGAGGTTCCGTGTTGGCGGCCGCGAACTTTCTGGTGTTCGCGGGCATTTTGCTCTCGGCCTTGCTGTTTGCCGGTCTGCGGCGTCCCACCTTCCCCGGTTCGCTCGACAATGTTGCTCAACTGAGTGCGCGAGTGGGGCAGCTATCACCCGACCAGACCGCCGAAATTGCCGCGTTGGTATCCGAGTTCCAGCAGGCCTGGGAGGGTGAGGCAGCGGGTTCGGGCGAGGCCTCTGCTCCGTTCGAAAACGAACCGCCGGCAGCCGCCCCAGCGGTCGCACCGGCCGTAACGCCCGATTTCCGACAGTACGTGAGTCGCGCCGCAGCCGAGCGTGCGTGACGTGGCGTTGGCCGAGCTGTTGTGGGCGGACATCAAGCAGCGCCAACAGCGTGGCGAGTTCCTCAACAAGGACCAGTATTTCCAATTGCTGACAGATGAAGGGGAGAAGCAACTGGCGAAAGAGGTGTTCGACCAGGCCTCGGATCTACCTCTGCTGACCGCTCGGCAGATTTTCCTGGTAGCCGGCATTTGCACGTTGCCGGTGTTCTTCTATATCATCTTCTTGATCCCGCAGGCATCGGTGCGATTCGTGGTCTGGCTGGCCAGTCACACGGCTTACCGGATCCGCGTGGCCGGCCTGGGGAATCTGCCGGAACGAGGCGGAGTGCTGCTGGTGGCCAACCACGTTTCGTGGCTCGACGGGATCCTCCTGCTGCTGACCAGCTCGCGACCGGTCCACATTCTGGCCTTCGTCAACACGCTGCGGAGTCGGCCGATCCGCTGGCTGGCCAGCCTGGCGGGCGTCATCCTGGTCGCTCCCGGATGGCAAGAGATCCGAGCGGCTCTCAAGTCCGCCCGTCAAGCGTTGCTGGACGGCGAGATCGTGGGCGTGTTTCCCGAGGGGGGGATGACCCGCTCGGGCGCCATGCAGGCATTTCGGCCGGGTATCTTGCGGGTGTTGGAAGGAACGCACGTCCCGGTGGTCCCGGTCTATCTGGATGAGCTGTGGGGGAGCGTTTTCAGCTTCCAGGGCGGACGATTCTTCTGGAAATGGCCCAAAAAATGGCCTTATCCTATTTCCATACACTTCGGTCCTCCTGTAAAAGGTTCTCATGAGATCTTTCAGGTGCGTCAAGCGGTCCAGGATCTTGGAGCCCAAGCGGTGCAACAACGAACCGAAAAAATGCCTCCCATCACGGTCGACTTCATCAGGTCCTGCAAGAAGCAATGGCGGCGTCCTAAGGCGGCCGATTCGACCGGCGTGGAACTGACCGGCGGCTCCTTGCTCATGCGCACACTGATCCTGCGCCGTCTGCTGCGGCGCGAGGTCCTCTCAGACGATGAGCAGAACATCGGCATCCTGCTCCCGCCCACCGTACCCGCCATGGTCGCCAATGCGGCGGTGAGTCTTGATCGGCGGGTGGCGGTCAACCTGAACTACACGGTGTCGCAAGATGTGATGCAGGACTGCATCGATCAAGCGGGGATCCGCCACGTGCTGACCAGCCGCAAGGTGATCGACAAGCTGGGGCTCCAGCTCAAGGCGAACCTGGTCATGCTGGAGGACTTCGCCGAGAAGGTGACGACTCGCGACAAGCTGGCGGGGCTGCTGGGGAGCTACGTCATTCCCACACGGATTCTCTCCCGCCGGCTGGGCCTGCAAAAAGTCTCCAGCGATGATTTGGTGACCATCATCTTCACGTCGGGGTCGACGGGAAAACCGAAAGGGGCGATGTTGACATACGGCAACATCGGATCGAACGTGGAAGCGGTTCAGAATCTCGTCCGGATCGATCCTGACGACGTACTGATCGGGATCCTTCCTTTCTTCCACTCGTTCGGTTACACGATCACGATGTGGACCGTTATGAGTATCGATGTGAAGGGAGTCTACCACTTCAATCCGCTCGACGCCCGCCAGATTGGCAAGATGTGTCGCGAGCACGGCGTCACGATCCTGCTGGCCACTCCCACGTTCCTGCGTTCCTACCTCCGCCGCTGCGAACCAGACGACTTCGCGAAGATGGACGTGGTGGTGACTGGGGCGGAACGGCTCCCGCCCGATGTGGCGGACGCGTTCGCGGACCGTTTTGGCGTCCGGCCACTGGAGGGTTACGGGTGCACCGAGACGGCTCCGCTGGCCGCCGTCAATATTCCCATTCGGCACGGCCAGGACGATGGACAGCTCAATCGCCGTGAGGGGACGGTGGGGCGTGCCGATCCCAGGCGTCTCGGCCAAGATCGTGCACCTGGAGACCGGCGCAGGATCTGGGGGTCGGTCAGGCCGGCATGCTGTGGATCAAAGGCCCCAATATAATGCAGGGCTATCTCGGCATGCCCGAACTGACGGCCGAAGTGATTCGTGACGGCTGGTACGTCACGGGGGATGTGGCCGTGATGGATGAGGACGGGTTCATTCGCATCACGGGGCGGGAGAGTCGTTTCTCGAAAATCGGCGGTGAGATGGTCCCTCACATCCGCATCGAAGAAACGCTGGCCACGCTTATCGGTCACGCCGAAGATGGTTTCCGGGCCACGGTCACGGCGGTTGCCGATGCGAAGAAAGGCGAACGTCTGATTGTGGTTCACACGCACCTGGACAAGTCGCCCGAAGAGCTCTGCAAAGGACTTTCCGAGGCGGGGTTGCCCAATATCTTCATCCCGTCGCCCGAGAGCTTCATGGAGGTGGACGAGTTGCCGATTCTGGGGACCGGCAAGCTCGACCTGAAACGTGTGCGAGAAATGGCCCGCGAACGTTTCTCCAAATAGAATCAAAATCTCAAACTGGTCGTCAAGCGTCCAGGCTGTTGGTACCTGCAGCCGGATTTGCACTTGGAGCAAAACGCTCGGACCGCCCATCGACTCGGCCGCGTCCGGGAGCGATAAATACTCGCCGTGGTGTGCATGCAGGAATCATTCCATTTCTGTTCCGCTCGGTTCGGCAGTCCCGCCGGGTTCAATCCGCCGGACCGAGGACTGTCCGACTACTGCAAGTGAGACACGTAGTGTGTCGGGCATGCCAAGTGTGGGGAGACAAAACGGCCGCTCTCCAAGGCCGAAACAGGCCGCGGCTAGACTGGACGCGAGAGCGTGCCGGTGGGATGGTACGTTGAGGACGCGACCCGCGGTGTGTCATTGTGGGGAGGTAGCTGACCAGTTGTGGCTCCACCGGGATATACCCGGTGGAAGCCTGTAAGGCAGATCGCATCGCGGTAGCTGACCAGTTGTGGCTCCACCGGGATATACCCGGTGGAAGCCTGTCGGGCAGATCGCATCGCGGTAGCGGACCAGTTGTGGCTCCACCGCGTCCGCAAGCGCCGTGCCTATTTTTCCGCCCTCGCGCGGACCGCCGCGTCATTGCGACGATCGCTCAATCGCTCGGCCGACTCCTCTTCGGGGCTGCCCATGTTCCGCAAGGCCGCCCGTTGGTTCATGTTCGATGTGATCTGGGCGAATTGCGTACGAACGCTCGGATCAATGTTGTCGAGTCGCGACACAAGACGTTGTACTCCCGGGCCGTTGGTTTCGGCGACGTGCGAGACTTGACCAACGAATCGTGCCGATTCCGCGAAGTTATTATCGATCGTCCGGCCCATGAGGGGATGGAGCGTCTTGGCGACGATTTCCGCACCCACATTGTCCAATTGGACGAACACGTCCAGCCGGTTCGAAATGAAAGGTTGCCGCTGAGCGTCCAGAGAGAAAGCGGAAGTGAGCAACAGGACGCACCGCCCCGTGACCCGCCGCGGCAAGAGGGGTCCGTCGTAGTACCCCTCCGCCATGAACAAGTGCTTTTCCCTCGTTCCGTATACCAGTTCGACCTGGCTGACCGTGCCAGCGCCATCCACCGCATCGTACGTGTAGGCGCCGGTTCGTTTGATCACCACCTTGGTCACTTCCATGAGTTGCCACATGTTGACGATGACTTCCGGATAGCGAACCAGAAACACATAGAGTTCCGGATCGCACGGAATCACCTCCACGGGAAGACGCCGATAGATCGTTGGCTTGACCACAATCTGCTTGATCTTCGAATGGAGCGGTTCTGGCAGGCTGTTGATCGGCATGTCGCGCACAGCCTGTTCCTGCGACGCTCGACTGGTGCTGGGCCGATTGGGTGCTTCGGCGCAACCCGGACGCGCGTGTCCGGCCACGGTTGCCCAGGCAAGGAGCCCAGTACTCCACTGCAAGAAGGACCGCCGGCTGTGGCGTCCCGACCGAGCCGGTATGAACTCGGACAGCTCCAGGCTGTCGACAGACGCTAGCACTCCCTTGCTCCGCATTGTCCCCCCTTCGCATGGGCCGGCAATCGGCTCTCGCCCTCGCCCCATTTTGCCTCGTCCCAGTCGCGCCGCACGCATCACGCCCTGATACGTCGTGCATAAGTCGCGCCCTCCACGGCCCAACTCCGCGCACCGTCCCAGCACGC
The DNA here is from genome assembly GCA_963700515.1 of uncultured Planctomycetota bacterium. Classification (GTDB taxonomy): domain Bacteria; phylum Planctomycetota; class Planctomycetia; order Pirellulales; family Pirellulaceae; genus JAJRVM01. The sequence goes on from CAVOXY010000050.1 coordinate 13,204, forward strand.
AGTCGGTCCCATGGCAAGATCTGCCGGTCATACTGATTGTTCGGTCATATCAGGCGTGCAAGCCCAGCAAAAATCCCCCGGCACGAACAGTTCCACTTGCCAGCACTGCTGAGCTAACAACAAGCCCGTACACGTGCTTGGCTGCGGTGGACAACTCGTCGGACATGAATATCGCTTGTAGCTGGCCAGTCATGTTCACCCCTGGGACAAGCCCAGGGGAGTCTGCAATCCACAGCGCGTCGGAAATGAATATCGCCTGTAGCTGGCCAGTCATGTTCACCCCTGGGACAGGCCCAGGGGGGTCTGCCATCCACAGCGCGTCGGAAATGAATACGCCTGTAGCTGGCCAGTCATGTTCACCCCTGGGACAGGCCCAGGGGGGTCTGCCATCCACAGCGCGTCGGACATGAATATCGCCTGTAGCTGGCCAGTCATGTTCACCCCTGGGACAGGCCCAGGGGGGTCTGCGATCCACTGTAGCTGGCCAGTCATGTTCACCCCTGGGACAGGCCCAGGGGGGTCTGCGATCCACTGTAGCTGGCCAGTCATGTTCACCCCTGGGACAAGCCCAGGGAGTCTGCCATCCACTACCGTGTTACCAAGACCACATAACTCCCAGCCGAGCACGACTGACCTTGTCCTGAGTGGGCCGATGCGGGACAATCCCCCCGCGTTTGGTACTGGCAGTGGAAAGGCCTCCCGGAACATGCATCGTGCCGGCATCGATTCCTGTGCGAAGCAGCGGCTGATCCAGGCCGGCAATATCCGATCGCTCCGCCGCCAGGGTTCAACCGGTTCGAGAACTCTGGTTTGACCGGTCTCTCGTAACCAACTCCTACAGCACCGGCGTGCCGATGAGAAAGTGCTGATGAGCAAGTACTTCCGTCATTCGAATATTTTCCGCGTAGCGCTGGTCGTGCTAATGGTCGCGCCAGTGCTCGGCTTGGCCTTCGTACCGGCCCTGCGTCCCGCCGCACTGATGGCGCGGTATTTGAGTGGTCAATTACCGTCGATCCCTGACGAACTCGTGGTCGCTCAGTTACAGCAAATAGCCGATCTGGGTGACGCTGGCACGTCCGTGATGGTCGAGGCATTAGGAAGCGAACGCGTCGTCTTGTCCAGTGCCGCGGGAAGTGAGCTGCATCGTCAGCTGGATCGATGGGCGGCGCAGTCGTCAGCCGAGTCGAGTCCGAAAGTGGCGCGGATGGCCGAACTACTCTCATCGCACGTCGCACATTGGGATGCGCCGGCCCGTAGTGTTGCCGCGGACCTTGCCAGCCGAATTCTCAGGTGGCCGATGCGTTCGCAGCGTGTTCGTCGCGTGGAGGTGATAGCGCATTGTGAGCAGGTATTGCGCAGCTTCGCGGAAGTCGGACCGACACCCCGCAGCGAGGTTCCCCGTCCCGCAGAACTGGCCCGCGGCACAGCCGTGGCGACATCGCACACCAGTATCGACACCCTCGATCCGCGGGGAGTGTTGCGTCTGCCGTTGGCGGGCGAACCGGGCGGTGGATTGCCCATTCAGGAAGTCGAAATTCCTCCCTTCCCACCTTCGCTGGCCGACGCCGTTGTGCCGCGCCCGGTGGCCGGCGACGAACCTGACCTGATGCCGGCGATCGGCAAACAGTTGCCCTACGTCCTGTTCCCCGAGAACGAAGAGCCAGTGGAAGACCCGGTTCCTGCCGCGCCAGCTTCGCCCGTACCGCGTCAATTGGACCCCGAATTGCAGGACAGCCCCGAGGCGACAAAACTGTCCTCGGCGGCCATTAACCGGCTGGACGACGAGTTGGAACGCCTGCCCGACCTGGACCTGATCCGTCGTCTGAGCGACCCACGATCCTGGATGGGCGCCGCAGTCGAGAGCCAGTTGGAAAAACGGGGCTTCCGCGAAAAGGAGTTGAATCTGGCCCGATTGTTGGCCAGTCCCGATCCGCACCAGCGCAGAGAATTGGCCGCGTCGCTGGATCGCCTCACCCGATCCCCGAGTCGTTGGTTGTTCTGGCTCAGCTACGACCCTGACCCGTCGGTACGTCAGCAAGTCGTCTCGATCATGGCCACCTCACACGATCCTCGACTCGAACGTCGGTTGCGTGAGATGCTCACCACGGAAGTCGACACGGGAGTGCGTGAGTCGCTGCGGCAGTGGGACGATCGAACGACACTGCGTCGGTAGCGGGGTGGAGGGGTGGAGTGGTGGAGGATTGGAGGGGTGGAGGGATGGGCATGGAGATGGATTTAGTGAGTCGACGTTCTATCTCGTTGGGAGATTGGGCGGTTCTCCCCAATACCCCAATACTCGTAATTGTTTAGCCGTGGGCAGTAAGGACAGCAAAGAAACCGAGGGAGATTTCTGAGCTGACAGTACCGGATGCACGATGCATGGATCCCAAGTCAATAATTAATGGTGAATGGTGAATAATTGACGGTTCGTGGTTCGCCCTTTTTCTGTTCTTGCACCGCAGTGGAACGCCACGATGATTGGCTTTCTCATCCACCTTCCCCTCATCAACCATTCACCATTCACCATTCACCATTCGCTATTCCGGTCTGCTTACCCCCTGGCACGCCTTACCCGGCGAAAAGAAAGGCACCGTGCACTGCACACGGCTGAAGTGTTACCAATACTCCACCACTCCAATACTCCGGTCCCGCCCCGTCCCGTCCGGTGACTTCTACTTCTGTTTCACGACGCGTGAGACGGTGATCAGTGAGGCCCGCAAATCGGTGACGAATTGTCGCTGGCCAAAGACGCCCACGTGTTTTTTCGTGTAGCGTCGCAGATTGAGTCCCGGTGCGGGTGTGACATAACAGAGGACGCGGCCGTCATCGTCCAACAGGGCGAAGGGGGGAGCCACTTGGCGCGTCGAGTGGACGGGCATGAGCCATCCTTCCGCGTCGAAACTGGGGTGGAGATCTGACGTGGCGGCGGGATCGACGCCGGATCCGACCGGAGTATCGCCAGTCAACGCCGCCTCGATATCCTGCTGCCAGCTTGTGCGCTGCACGGCCGGGGCGGGCGACACGCCATGTTTTTCCACTTGCGGATCGACTTGCGTGGCTTCCTGCTCGGAGAGGCGTTGGGAACGTTTTCGCAAAGCTTCGAATTCGTTGATGCGATACGAGATCAGACGCACGTCCTGCGCGAGCGGCGTTTGGTTGGTAGCCTCCGCGAGTGCATCGGCGCGCGCGCAAGGCGTCGAGATCCCATTGATCGATCTGCCTGGTCACGAGTAACGACAAATCGACTTTGAGCTGCTCGACTTGCCGGGCCAACTGCGCAAGTTCCTTCTCATCTTTGGCGGCAGTTGTCCCGTGGGTGACGCTTCCGCGGCCGGCGATTGGGGAGGGACCGATGCGGTCCGCTGCCGCGGACTTGTCACTACCAGGCGCGGCCGCCCGACCGGCTCCACCGGCGTAGTTGGTCAGCTCAATAGTCTTGGTTGCGGATCGGTGCGCGACGGCACCCGGTGCAAAAGCGTTTTCGGCATGGATCCAGCGAAACTCGCCGGCCGCTGGTGCGATCTGCAAATAGGTTTCGGTGGCGAACCCCGGCCCGACGGACAAAGGCTTCTCGCCCAAGATTTCCACCAACTCACCCTGTTCCAGCCTCACCTGCCACTTGTGCTGCGCGACATCGGCGACAGCGGATCCAACCCAAGCTACGGCACCGTCGATGGCCACTTCCCCCACGCGCGGGTCGGCTCCTCGTTTGACCTGCCGCGCGGGAATCCAGCTGAAGCTCCCTTCCGGCGGCCGAATAGCCAGCCAACCACCCGGTTCGTGACGATAGACATCGACCTTCGTTCCACGCCGGAGGTGCTGCGTGGCGTAGTAATCCCAGCCCGGGCCGCAACGCACCTCCACTTCATCCACCGAAACGTCTGCCGTGTAGGGAAACGACGGTTCTGCACCGAGTGCGGGTACCGCCAACCAGGCACACAGCATGACGATCCAAGCTGATCCACGCATCACAGCCTCGCGTTGTAAGTCAACTTATGGGTGACAATTTGTTTTTCACATACCGTACTTTGAGTCGCGGACTTGGTGCCACGACACGATCTCATCGGGCGCGATCCCACTGGCAAGAGCGAATTTCCCCTGTGGGTTGGCAGCTCGGACTCCTGCGGGGTGGATGCCCGCGCAAGGAGAATTTCGCGCGAGGTCTTGTAGCGGAATCGCCGTGGGGATTCAAGACAGATTAGGAGTCATGCCGGTGCTCAGCAGGCCAGCGACCGGGCGACGGGATAAAGACTCGGCGTGTCGCGCGATAGAAACCTGAGTTGCCGTGATCGTTCCGTGAACGAGTGGTCCACGGCGGTCTCGAATGTTGCGAAGACGGTGGGGCGGAATAATCGATGACCAAGAGGGGGCTCAGGATTTCTCGTGGCTAAACACCGACGCGCGACCATATTCAAGGCAGCAATATGTGCACACCCGTGGCGTTAGCTCGCGGGCACTTTCCTTCCGCTTGGCGAGTCGTCCCCGCGAACGAATGCGGAATGCGGAATGCGGAATGACGAAGATGGAATTGCCGGCGGGATGCCAACTACGGTGCGTCCGCAGATGATCTCTGAGGTCAGTATCAGCCACCCCGGTTTCGTGAACGTCCGGGTGACCTATCTGTTGCGACTATGAGCTCCTTCCCCTGGTGACGGTGATTCATCGCCAACGAGGCTCCTTTGCACTCGCGCCGGCAAGCAAGTCCGCCTTGGTTCTCACATTCCGCATTCCGCAATCCCGATTCGTTTTCAAGCGGGCGTGAGCGTTCTTTTTGCGAGCGACCCAGTCGGGGGGCAATATGGATGCCACTTGGTCATGCTGGTAATGCCTGCCATGAAGAACCGGGAAGAGTCACCTCGGTTTTAGAACCGGTGCCCGTCTTGCGGCCCGTCCTGGGTCAAGGAGAGCACCTCAGGCCCATCTTCGGTCATCAGAATCGTGTGTTCGAACTGAGCCGAGAGCTCACCATCTCGCGTGCGCACCGTCCATCCATCCTGTTTGTCGAGTACCGTATAGCGTTTGCCGACGTTGATCATCGGCTCGATCGTAAAGCAGACGCCGGGATAGAGTCGTTCTTGACGCGACTGGCGTGTGGGATAGTGAGGAATGGACGGTTCCTGGTGGAATCGGCGTCCCAGGCCGTGCCCCACGTATTCACGCACAACCGAGAACTGTTGCTGTTCGGCAATCCCGACGATGGTGTCACCGATTTCAGAAATCAAGCAGCCGGGCGTGATGACACGAATGGCCGCCCACAGGCAATCAGCGGCACACTGCGTCACCGCCCGAGCCTGCTGGCTGACTTCGCCGATGAGGAACGTTTCTGATTGATCTCCGTGCCAGCCATCGACGATCGTCGTGATATCGACGTTGACGATGTCCCCGGCTTGCAGCACGTAAGCCATCGGGAATCCCGTGACAAATCACGTCGTTGACACTGGTACAGCAGCTCTTGGGAAACCCCTGATAATTGAGCGGGGCGGGAACGTGTCCATGCTTGATCGTATAGTCGTGTACCAGGCGGTCGATTTCTTGAGTCGAAATCCCCTCCTTAACGACGGGGCGTACATAGTCCAGCAGTTGCGCGTTGAACCGACAGGCATCGCGCATCGCGTCTCGTTCGACCTTGTGAAGTCGCAATGACCTTCTTCCGTGCAACATTAGAGAAGACTCCTGCGAAAGCTGCCGCGAATGGGCTTGTTATTGCGAGTTTAGCACGTGGCTGGCCGGCACAACATGGCAAATCGCAGCAGAATCGACGTCCGGAGCGGGGTAACAGCAGTCGGTTCTCCACACCCCACCCACTGGTCCCCCCGATAAGTTGACCGAATCCGGCGACAAACGGAGGCATCAGCCGACCTCCCCGGCGACCACCGCAGCAGCCCGCTACCGGTCGGCGAGACGTGCTACCCGTGGACAAGTCCCTGTCTGACCGCGGCGATTCACGGTCACAGACTCGTGTCCGTGCTATGCAGAACGAGGTGAAAAAAGTACAATCCGAGGTCTAACTGCCGATGCAGCGTTGTCAACGCAAGTGGTTGTCGTTGAACGCCTTATCGTATCCGGCTCGAGGCTCATCACCACCCGCAGCTGGTTTGTCCCCGGTGTGTTATCTGATCTCCCATGCCTGTATATAATCCTGCTCAGATTGAACCCAAATGGCAATCCTATTGGCAAGAGCATCAGACGTTTCGGACGCCTGAGTTGCCGCGGGGCGACAAAATATACGTGCTCGACATGTTCCCCTACCCGAGTGGCGATGGACTACACGTCGGCCACCCTGAAGGCTACACCGCCACCGACATCGTCTGCCGCTTCTCCCGCATGCGGGGCAAAGCAGTACTACACCCGATGGGGTTTGATGCGTTTGGGCTCCCGGCCGAGGAGCACGCGATCCGCACCAACACGCCTCCGCGCGAGTCGACCGAGCGCAACATTGCCAACTTCTGTCGCCAGCTGAAAATGCTCGGTTTCAGCTACGACTGGCAGCGGCAACTGGCCACCACCGATGTCGAATACTTCCGCTGGACCCAGTGGATTTTTCTGGAGCTGTTTGATACCTGGTTTGATTCCACACGGGGAATGGGGCGACCGATTGCCGAACTGCCCATTCCTCCAGATGTCGCCGCGGAAGGTCCTGAGGCGGTGCGACGCTACCAGGATGATCACCGTCTGGCGTACCAGGGCGAGGCCTTGGTGAACTGGTGTCCTGCGTTGGGTACCGTGCTGGCCAACGAGGAGGTCGTGGACGGCAAGAGTGAACGCGGGGGACATCCGGTCGAGCGGCGTCCGCTGCGCCAATGGATGCTGCGCATCACCGCGTACGCTGATCGCCTGGAGAAGGACCTGGAACAACTCGATTGGTCCGACGGCATCAAGAAGCTGCAGTGCGATTGGATTGGGCGCAGCAGCGGAGCCGAAGTCGACTTCTTCATTGGTCCTGAGTCGCGTTTTGCGGCCTGGAAAGAGGTACGGCAAGCGAGCGGTTACCCTCGCAAGCCAGGCGACGACGTACTGCGGATTTACACCACGCGTCCCGATACACTCTTCGGCGCCACGTACATGGTGATTGCCCCGGAACATCCGTTTGTCGAGCGGCTGACGACGCCGCAACAGATAGCCGCGGTACAGCAATACTGTGCCAAAGCGACGGCCAAGAGCGACCGCGAACGAACCGATTTGGTAAAAGACAAGTCGGGCGTGTTCACCGGTTCTTTTGCCGTGAATCCGGTCAACGGTCAGCCGATTCCGGTCTGGGTCGCCGATTACGTGCTGATCAGCTATGGCACCGGTGCCATCATGGCGGTACCGGCTCATGACACCCGCGACTTCGAGTTCGCGCAGCAGTATGACCTGAATATTATTGCCGTGGTCGATCCGGGCCCGGCCCCTTCTCCACCGGCTGGCGATGTGGACCGTGCCGCCGTACTCTCTGGCACTGCCTGCTTTGCCGGACTCGGCACGGCGGTGAATTCGGGCCCCTATGGCGGTCTCCCGACGGCCGAGTTCAAGCGGCGGATTACGGACGACCTAACGACCGCGGGACTGGGCCGGGAAGCGGTCAACTACAAACTGCGAGACTGGTTATTCAGCCGGCAACGATTCTGGGGCGAACCGTTTCCCATCCTGCACGAGCTGGATGCGGACGGCCATCCGACCGGGCTACTGCGCCCTGTCGCGGCCGAGGATCTACCGGTCGATTTGCCTCACCTGGAAGACTATCGGCCGCACGGTCGGCCGGAGCCCCCCTTGATGAAGGCGCCCGACGAGTGGTTGTATCCGATCATCGACGGCCGGCGATATCTGCGCGAAACCAACACGATGCCGCAGTGGGCCGGCTCCTGTTGGTACTACCTGCGATTCATCGATCCCCAGAATGATCAATGCCTGGTCGATCCGGCCAAAGAGCGGGCCTGGATGCCGGTCGACTTGTATGTCGGCGGTGCTGAGCACGCGGTGCTGCATCTGCTTTACGCCAGATTTTGGCACAAGGTGCTGTACGATCGCGGTCACGTCAGCACTCCCGAGCCTTTTCGCCGCCTGGTGAACCAGGGCATGATCCTGGGTGAAGTGGAATACACCGCTTTCCAACACGAAGACGGCCGTTGGGTCAGCGGGGCGCAGTGCGGTAAGAATAGCGAGGGCGTCCTGGTCGACAAACAGACCGGGCGGACGGTCACGGAAGTCTCCGTGCCGGCGGAAGCGGTGGAGAAAAGCGGGGAAACGTTCGTCTTGGTGGAGCAGCCGGAGATCCGGGTGGACAGTCGTGCGTACAAAATGTCGAAAAGTCGCGGCAACGTCATGAATCCGGATCAGATCGTCCACGATTACGGCGCCGACGCTTTGCGGTTGTACGAAATGTTCATGGGTCCGCTCGAAGCGACCAAGCCTTGGAGCATGGACGGAGTGCGTGGCGTGGCCAAATTCCTGGACCGCGCCTGGCGCATGATGATCGACGACCGCGCGGAAACGCTCACTTGCTGCGCGGCCGTGCAAGAAGTGGCGGCCACGCCACAGCAGAATCGCATCCTCCACCGGACGATCATGGACGTGACGCGCGACATCGAGAACCTTCAATTCAACACGGCCATCGCCCGCATGATGGAGTTCGTCAACTTCTTCACCAAACAGGCCACGCGCCCGCGGCAAGCCATGCAGCAGTTCGTACTGTTGCTGTCCCCTTTCGCGCCTCATCTCGGAGAGGAATTGTGGCAGGCGTTGGGGCACACTGATACACTGGCCTACGAGCCCTGGCCAACGTACGACGAGGAAATGACTCGAGCCGACACGATTGAAGTCCCCGTCCAGGTGGGGAAGAAGGTTCGTGCCAAGATCACGGTTCCCGCCGACGCCACGAGCGAGCAATTGGAGCAAGCGGCGCGAGCCAATGAAAAGATCGCGGCGATTCTGGCCGCAACGGAGATCTTGAATGTCATTGTAGTTCCCGGACGGCTGGTGAATTTCAAAGTCAAATGATCCTGCGCTCTCAGCGCACAGGAAAGGCAATTGTCATCATGAACAACGTGATTACCCTGGTATTGGGTGGTGGACGTGGATCCCGACTGTATCCCCTGACAAAGGTCCGCGCGAAACCGGCGGTTCCCTTGGGGGCCAAATATCGTTTGATCGATATTCCTTTGTCGAACTGCATCCACAGTGGACTCAATCGCGTCTACGTGCTGACGCAGTTCCTGTCGGTCAGCTTGCACCGCCACATTCGCCTGGCATATCGCTTCGATCAGTTCTCAGGCGGCTTTGTCGAATTGCTGGCCGCTCAGCAGACCGCCGACCAAGGCACCGACTGGTACCAGGGAACCGCCGATGCCGTGCGCAAGAACATCCGGTACATCGAACAGCCGGGGACGGACTACGTGCTGATTCTGTCGGGGGATCAGCTCTATCGCATGGACTACCGAGAGATGCTCAAGACGCACCAGCAGTCGCAGGCCGAGGTGACCATTGCCGCCATACCGGTCACACGGGAAGCGGCTGGCTCATTGGGCATTATGCGTGTCGACAATACCGGCCGGGTGGTGGGATTCCTCGAGAAGCCGCAAACCGAGGCCGATGTGAACCTCGTCAAGATGGACCCCGCCTGGATCGACGCGCAGGGGATTGTCAGCCAGGGCCGCGACTGCCTGGCCAGCATGGGGATTTACGTCTTCAATCGCGATTTTCTGGTCGACGTGCTGCGCAAGACGAACTACCAGGATTTCGGCAAGGAAGTGTTCCCCGCCGCGTTTCGAAGCCGTCGCGTGCAGGTGCACTTGTTTGACGGTTATTGGGAAGATATCGGGACCATCCGCGCTTTTTACGAGGCCAACCTGAGCCTGACAAGTGCTGATCCACCCTTCTATCTGGCATCGCCGACAGCCCCCGTCTACTCGCGTGCCCGCTACCTTCCTCCGTCGTTGATGGAAGGAGCTCACATCGAGAAAAGCCTGATCGCCGACGGCTGTCGGATCGGCAAGAACGCCGTGATCGAAAACAGCGTGATTGGGCTGCGCTGCATGATTGGCGAGGGAGTGACAATCCGCAATTCGATCATTATGGGAGCGGACTTCTACGAGCAGGACGACGCGCAGCGACCTTGTGGCCCGCATCGTCCCGTGGTGGGGATCGGGGACGGCAGTGTGATCCAGGGCGCGATCGTCGACAAGAATTGCCGCATTGGCAAGAACGTTCGTGTCTTCAATGAAAAAGGCATCGAAAACGGCGAAGATGCGGAAGACTGCGTGATTCGCGACGGCATCCCGGTGGTCGTCAAGGATGCGACGCTCCGCGATGGCTGGACGCTGTGATCGCCGGACTCACCGGCGTCGCGGCTTGTAGATTTCGATGGCCGAGCCGAGATGGACGTCGGCGGCATTCATGAGCGTTTCACTGAGGGTGGGATGCGGATGAATCGCCTGCGCCATATCGGCCACCGTACAATTCTTATCGATGGCCACTACGGCTTCCCCAATCAATTCGCCCGCACCTGGGCCGCAAATGCCACAGCCAAGCAGCCGATCCGTGTCCGGTTCGACGAGCCATTTGGTCAGGCCGTCCGGCCTCCCCAAGGAATGCGCTCGCCCACTGGCCGCCCACGGATAGAGCGCCACCTGGCAGGCACGCCCTTCCGCTTGGGCCTCGGTTTCCGTCAAGCCGGCCCAGGCAATCTCCGGGTCCGTGAAGACGACCGCGGGAATCGTGGCCCCGGTCGGCTCCGGCGTTTTTCCCAGCAGCACATCCACGGCCACCTTGGCCTGATGTGTCGCCTTGTGGGCCAGCATGGGCTCGCCCGCGACGTCGCCGATGGCCAGGATGTGCGGCTCGTCCGTCCGCTGCAGCGCGTCGGTCACAATGAACCCACGCGCGTCCAGGCGGATCGCCGTGTTTTCCAGACCCAGCTGCCCGCTCGCCGGATGACGACCGACCGACACCAGCACGTGCGAATAGCGATCGACACGCACTCCTTCCGCCCCCTCGAACTCCACCTCGATCGCATCGCGCAGATCAGCGAGCCGCGTAACACGCGTGCTGAGAAAAATGCGTTGGGATAACAGCGCGTCGAGCCGTCGTTGCAGCGGCTTGACAAGATCTCGATCGGCCCCCGGCAGCAGCCCGTCGGTTAGTTCCACGACGCTTACCTGCGCACCCAATTGAGCATACACGGTACCCAGCTCCAGGCCGATATACCCGCCACCAATCACGAGCAGGGAATCAGGGATCTGCGGGAGCTGCAGCGCCGTCGTTGAATTGAGTACGCGAGAAGAGCCAATGCTGAAGGCAGGCAATGAGGCGGGGACCGATCCGGTGGCCAGAATGGCCTGCTCAAACGTCAACCGATCTTCGCTGACGTCCGGCGACGTACAGTTCTCGAGTCGCAGCGTTCTCGCATCGGCCAGGACACCGCGCGCGTGAATCACACGCACGTGGCGACGCTTGGCCAACTGCCCCAGTCCGCCTGAGAGCGTGGCAATCAGCTTGTCCTTCCGCTCCCGCAATAAATCCAAGCGGATTTCGGGTCGGGCAAACTGGATGCCCCAATCCGCACTCAACTCCTCCGCTTCGGCCATCACGCGGGCTACGTGCAGCAGAGCTTTAGAAGGGATGCAACCGCGCAACAGACAGGTTCCGCCGAGCCGTGGCTCAGACTCGACCAGCGTTACTTCCATCCCTTGATCGGCAGCCAGAAAGGCGGCGGCATACCCACCGGGACCACCGCCGAGCACAACCAGTTGTGAATGCATGGCGTCTCAGATCTACGCGTGTGCGAGGTACGTCCGATGCAACGCAAGTCGCGGCCCGGTACACCCGAGCAGGCCCGGTATACCCGAAAGCCAGGCTAACGCGACAAGAATTCGATCACCATGTTCACGTCGACCGGCAGGCTGACATCTTCCGGGCCGGGCACCCCTTGCACGGTGGCACGCAGCGTTTCGGAATCAAAGGTCACCCAGTCGGGAGTTTGCGTGTTCGACTCATCGGACAAGTGCCGGTAAAGATTCAACAAGCTCTCTCGGCGTCGAACGGTGATCACGTCACCGGCTCGCAGCATGTACGACGGCTTCGTCACCTTCACACCGTTGACCTGGAAATGACCGTGTGTCACACCCTGGCGAGCCTGGGGACGCGTCCGCGTGAAACCGGAGCGACGAATCACGTTGTCCAACCGGCGTTCGCAGAGCATCAGCAACTGCTGGCCCGTGTTACCCGCTTTCCGCGATACGGTGTCGAAATACCGGCGCAGCTGACACTCGCCAAGACCGTAATAGTGCTTGATCTTCTGCTTCTCACGCAACGCGTTACCATAGTTGGACGTTCGCCGTGGACGCGTGTGCATGCCCGGAGGATTATCACGCCGCTCCATGGCTCGAGCAGCACCCCCGTTTTCGTAGATCAGTGTGCCCAGACGACGATTGATACGTGCCTTGGGACCGGTGTAACGTGCCATGCGGTCATTTCTCCTATGCCGATTTCGCTATGCTCACGCCGGCAGACACCTCGCGCACCCCATGCACAGGACTGCAGCCTGGGGGCTCATTGCGAGTTACCGACGCCTGATTTTTGTCGCAGGCAAACCGACCATCATGGCGAAAACGCCGCTCCGATACAAGGGGGTGGCCCCGCCATTAGCTGCTTGAACAAGGACTTCCGGCAAGAAACAGGCCTCCCTGGGCTGTACGTCGCAGGAGAGGGTTCCAGAGCGTCCTACGTGCTCTCGGCAGATTAAACAACGGCCCGCAGGCTTGGCGGCGTCCGGTCGCTGGAGGGAGAAATCCCCGAAATCCGGCGTTGTGCGATTGGACATCTGAGGATACCATGCGGTCGTTGTCTATAAATGTCCAGACGATTCGAGTGGCTCAACACAACGCATGGAACTCGGCGTACGCGACTCGGCGCGGTTGCTCAACGTGTCCGAGAAGACGATATATCGGTGGATCAAGCAGGGCAAACTCCCGGTTTGCCGCATCAACGACCAGTACCGCTTTAACCGAGCGGAGTTGCTGGAGTGGGCCGCATCACAGCGCCTGAATGTCTCGCCGGAGATATTTCACGAGCCGGCTAACGGATTCACCCCCGTGGGGCTCTCGCAATCGCTGAGCGAGGGGGGGATCTATTACCGCGTCGAAGGGACGAGCAAGGAGGCGGTCTTGCGGTCGGCAGTCGTATTGATGCCGATTCCGGAGCAAGTTGATCGCGAGTTTCTCTTTCAATTATTACTGGCTCGCGAGTCTCTGGGATCGACGGCGGTAGGGAAGGGGATTGCCATCCCTCATGTGCGGAGCCCGGTGGTGATGCACGTTTCCCGTCCGATGATTACGTTAGCTTTTCTCGATCATCCCGTGGAGTTTGGCGCTCTGGATGGCCAACCGGTGAGGATTCTGTTTACGCTACTGAGTCCTTCGGTGCGCGCGCATCTTCACGTTCTGGCTCGGCTTTCGTTTGCACTACAGCAAGAGGAATTCGCGGCAGTCATAGAAGGACAAGGATCGCGTGAAGAGATCCTGCTGGCCTGCGAAAAAATCGACGGTCGGATATCCAGTCTGGCCACCGACGGCTCAGCGAGACTCTCAACATGTGGTTTTTTGGCACGGGCCTTGGCCTGATATTTGGTGGCGGATGTGTGGGCTTGTTGGGCCGTGGCTCGCGGCTGGCGCTGGTCACGTCGAGCCTGTTGGCGATTGCCGGTTGTTTCCTCGCATTGCTCAATGCCCTGCAGGTACTCACCACCGGAGTGACCGTGGAGGCAACACTCCCGTCGGCCATTCCCTTGGGAGGCTTGTCGGTAGGAATCGACCCGCTTTCCGCCATTTTCATTTTGCCGATCGTGATTGTTGTCTCGGCCGCGGCGCTTTATGGCGTGCAGTATTTAGGCGGGTCGCATTACGCATCGCGGCGCGGCCCGATGTGCTTCTTCTTCAACGCGTTAGCGGCGTCGATGTTGCTGGTGGTCACGGCCCGCAACGGTCTGTTTTTCCTCATGGTTTGGGAAGGGATGTCGTTGGCATCGTTCTTCTTGGTCATGAGCGAGCATGAACGAGCCACCGTGCGGCGGGCGGGTTGGACATATCTGGTCGCCATGCATCTGGGGACAGCCTGTCTCTGGGTCCTTTTCCTGCTGTTGGGGCAAGATGCGGGGAGTCTGGAGTTCGCTACCTTATCGAGCGGGACGACGCCCAGCGGGATTCTGTTTCTCCTGGCGCTGATCGGCTTTGGCACGAAAGCGGGCCTGGTCCCACTTCACGTTTGGCTGCCGGAAGCCCATCCGGCGGCGCCGTCGCACGTGTCGGCGGTGATGAGTGGCGTGATGATCAAAACGGGCATTTATGGTCTTTTCCGCACGCTTTCCTTTTTCGGCGAGATGCCGGTCTGGTGGGGCTGGACATTCATTGCGGTCGGCATCGTGTCGGGTATCCTCGGCGTAGCGTTTGCCACGGCGCAACACGATCTCAAGAGGTTGCTTGCGTACTGCAGTGTCGAGAACATCGGCGTCATCGTGTTGGCTATGGGAATCGGCATGCTGGGAGTGAGTTACCACAACGGGGCGATGGCCTTTTTTGGATTCCTTGGCGCACTGTTGCACGTGATCAATCATGCGTTGTTCAAGAGTCTGCTGTTCCTCGGCGCCGGTAGCGTGCAGTATCGTACGGGCACGCGTGACATGAATCGGCTAGGGGGCCTTTTCAGAGCGCATGCCGATTACCGGCGCGACCTTCCTGACCGGCGCCTGTGCGATTTCCGGGTTGCCGCCACTAAACGGGTTTGTGAGTGAGCTGTTGATTTGCCTGGGCGTTCTGGCGGGGATTGCTGGTCGTGAGCCGACGAGCGGTCTTTCCCGCGCTCCGTTGGGCGTGTTTGCCATAGGCGGACTGGCACTCATCGGCGGCCTGGCCGCGGTCTGCTTCAGCAAGGCGTTTGGGAGCGTATTTCTCGGCACACCTCGCTCGCAGGATGCCGAGCGGACGCAGGAAGTCGGTTGGCTGATGTATCTTCCCATGGTGTTGCTGGCCCTCCTGTGTGTGCTTGTCGCGGCGACGGCACCGATCTGGCCGTGGGTACTGCGGTCGGCGGTCGGCTGCACGTTCCCGGCCGCGGTTATTGATATCTCGCCAGCCATCGTCGCGGAAGCCGTATTTCCCTTGTCCATCGTGAGTGTCGGCCTGGGGATCCTGCTGTTGGTCATGGCCGCCTTGGCCATCTTTCGA
This sequence comes from uncultured Planctomycetota bacterium, assembly GCA_963700515.1. Taxonomy (GTDB): domain Bacteria; phylum Planctomycetota; class Planctomycetia; order Pirellulales; family Pirellulaceae; genus JAJRVM01. Next base: position 28,398 of record CAVOXY010000050.1, read on the forward strand.
AAGGGGCTACTCTCCAGCCGGCGTGTGGGACGCGGTCCAACCTGGGACTGTGGTTATGCGGGGAGTGCGGAGCGAGCGCAATACACTCCTTCATCGTTCGTCAGGCCACTGGTGGTGCTGTTGCGATTGTTGCTGCGACCGGCCGATACCCTCGAGGCGCCGCAGGAACTGTTTCCGACGACCGCCAGTTTTGAATCGCAGGTCGGTGATGTATTTCGAGATCGCATCTATCGCCCCGCCTTTCTGGCCGTCGCCTGGATTGCCACCCAACTGCGATGGCTCAATCAGGGCCGCATTCAGCTCTACGTTTTGTACATTGCGTTGACGATCTTGACGCTCTTGATCTGGAAAATGGGCTAGGTGATGGTGACTCTCTCCGGGTGTGTTCAAATTGCCGTGGCGTTGATCTTCGCGCCGCTGATGCTGAGCATCATCAATCGCACGAAGGCGGTTGTGGCGGGACGGCATGGGCCACCCTGGCTGCAACCCTACCACGAACTCAGGAAACTGGTATTCAAGTCGGCCGTCTACAGTCGCACCACCACGCCACTGTTCGTCGCCGGGCCGCTCGTCGCATGTGCCGCCGGCATGGTGGCTTTGTTGTTTCTCCCCGTCGCCGGTTCGGCAGCACTGATATCGTTTCCCGGCGATTTTCTGTTCGTGGCCTATTTGTTGGGACTGGCCCGGTTCTTCACGGCCTGTGCGGCACTTGACACCGGTTCGAGTTTTGAGGGCATGGGGGCGAGCCGAGAAATGTTTTTCTCGGCGCTTGGCGAACCGGCCCTGCTGCTGGCCATAACCACGCTGGCCGTGATCACGCAGCAATCGTCTCTGACGGGCATCTATCAAGGTCTAGGATGGACCGTGTTGATGGCGTCTGAGGGTCCCGCTCTGCTGCTGGTGGCGCTGGCGGCGCTGATCGTATTCCTGGCGGAAAACGCCCGCATTCCGGTGGATGATCCCAACACCCACCTGGAATTGACCATGATCCACGAAGTCATGGTGCTCGATCACAGTGGACCCGACTATGCGATGATTCAGTACGGAGCGGCCCTGAAGCTGTGGGTACTGGGCATGTTGCTGGTGGGCCTTCTCATGCCGCTGCGCAGCGGTTGGATTGTCGTCGACCTGGTCGTGGGGATGGGTGGGATGGCCGTTCTCGGTCTGGTCACCGGACTCATTGAATCGAGCATGGCTCGACTCCGGTTGCTGCGGGTCCCGCAGTTCCTGATCGCAGCTTCCGTTTTGGCGATTTTCGCGTTGGTTCTGGTGATGAGGTAGGCACGCAACCATGTGGTTCGACTCCGTCTTGGTGTTAATCGTACTCTCCGGCCTGTGGCTGCTCGGTTCCAGTCGCTTACTGGCTTGTATCCAGGCCATCGCTTTGCAGGGACTGCTGCTGGCCGTGATTCCGGTCGCATCCGTTTGGCCGCACATTTCCTTTCATCTGGCCGCGGTGGCATCCATCTCGCTGCTGCTGAAAGCCGCGGTCTTCCCCATCCTGCTGCGGCGAGCGGTCCGGACAGCCGATATCAGGCGAGAGGTTGAACCGCTGATCGGTTTCACGACTTCGATCCTCCTGGGGATCGGATTGTGGGGCCTGGCAGTGCATATCGCAAATCGACTGCCGGTCGACATCTCCCACGTGTCGGCACTACTCGTCCCGGTCGCCGTCTTCACGGTGCTCTGCGGGCTGTTGCTGATCGTCAGCCGCAACACAGCCATCATGCAAGTGATCGGTTACATCGTGATGGAGAACGGCATTTATGCCTTCGGCTGGGCATTTGCCATCGAAGAACCGTTGCTGGTCGAATTAGGGGTGTTGCTCGACGTGTTTGCGGCCGTCTTCGTGATGGGGATTGCGATTCACCATTTGAGTCGCGAGTTCGACAGCATTGAAACGGACCAACTGACTTCGCTGAAAGATTGACTCCATGCTCTGGCTGCTGCTCCTGCTCCCCATCGTCTCAGGCCTCATGGCATTTGCCATGCCCTGGAATTGGCCGCGGCGTCTGCTGTTATTGGCCACCTCGGCGGCGCATGCGGGAATTGTGGCGGCGAGTCTGGCAGAAACACCTCCCCCCGTTTTTGGAGGCTGGATCGCGCTCGATCCGTTGGCCAAAGTGTTTCTGGCCATCACCAGTTTTCTGTTTTTGGCAGTCACGCTGTACACCGTCGAGTACTTGGCTCGCGAGAGTACCGTGAACCGGCAAGCGCTCTCACGTGACCTCCCTTTCGCCGATGCTCCCGAGGCGATTTTCACGGGCTGCTATCTGTTGTTCCTGGGTGCTATGACCGGTGTTATCGTCAGTCAGCACTGGGGACTGATGTGGGTTGCGGTCGAGGCCACCACGTTGGCCAGCGCGCCACTGATTTACTACCATCGCCACGCGCGCTCACTCGAGGCAACGTGGAAATATCTGCTCATCTGTTCCGTCGGCATTGCCTTGGCACTGCTGGGCAACTTCTTCCTCGCGGTCGCTCTCCACGGTCTGCCGGCCGGGCCCATGCACTTGTCCGTGGGTTATTTGGAGACGCACGCACGCGAATTGGATCCGCTGTGGCTACGAGCTGCCTTCCTGCTGCTACTGGTTGGCTATGGAACGAAGATGGGCCTGGCACCACTGCACACTTGGCTTCCGGATGCGCACAGTGAAGCACCTTCGATGGTATCGGCATTGCTGTCCGGCGTGTTGCTGAACTGCGCATTTCTGGCCGTGTTGCGTGGGCACAGCTTGCTGGTCAAGGCCAAGATGGGAGATTTCAGCGGGCAGCTGCTGGTGCTATTCGGATTGTTCTCGCTCGTGGTCGCGGCGGTGTTCATCATCAATCAGCGTGATTACAAGCGGATGCTGGCATATTCGAGCGTGGAGCACATGGGCATCCTGGCCTTGGGGGCGGGCATCGGTGGCATCGCCGGTTTCGGCAGCCTGTTACACGCCCTGAACCATTCGGTAGCCAAATCCCTGTTGTTTCTGGCGGCCGGCAATACGCTGGCCTGTTTTCACACCAAGTCGACGCTGCAGTCGCGCGGCCTCCGGCGAGTGCTCCCCGTGACGGGCATCGTCTGGATCGTCGGTCTGTTGGCGATCTCCGGGTCGCCTCCTTTTGGATCGTTCCTGAGTGAATTCACCATCCTCAAGGGGATTCTGGATGCCGGTCGTCCCTGGGTGGGCGTGCTCTACCTGGCCAGTCTGAGTGTCATTTTCGTCGGCATGTCGGCGATCGTCGTGCCGATGGTCTATGGCGAGCCAAGCCACACCAGTGGGCCGGCGGCGGGTGGAGCGGATTCGGCTATCGAACAGGCCGAGTCGCCGGTGAGTCGCCGTGCCGAACCGTTTTGGTCGCTGGCACCTCCTTTCATATTGGCTTTGGTGGCGCTGTTACTCGGACTCTACGTGCCGCCGCAGCTTTCCGCGCTGCTGCAGAGCGCCGCCGCCTCGGTGGGAGCCCCCTAATGCCTGACGCGTCGCGCTGTCGAGTCCACAATGGACAGGTTTTTTCCCTGGCCAATGTGCCAGTTGTCTCCGTCGATCGTTTTCGTCACGATGTCTTGAGTCAAGTCGGCGGCGGCGGCAGGATTGCCGCCCTATTCGCCCGCGAAGAATCCCCTGCCTTACCCCACTTGACGGCCGTGATCGCGCACGACGCGGAGTCCATGCTGGAGATTCTGGCGACCGAAGTGGAACAGGAGTTTCCGGCGCTGACGCCTGATTGCCCACAAGTTCACTTGTTTGAGCGAGAGATCTTTGAGCAACGAAGCATTCTTCCCGTGGGGCATCCCTGGCTCAAGCCGGTGCGGTTTCCGCAGCGGAAGGGAGCGGGTGACGACCTGATCGGCTCAACGCCCACCCACGCGGCTTGTGGAGTCGCCGATTACTTTCGCATGGTGGGCGATGAAATCCACGAAGTGGCCGTTGGCCCCGTGCATGCCGGCATCATCGAACCAGGACACTTCCGATTTCAGTGTCACGGCGAGACGGTCTATCACCTGGAGATCTCGTTGGGGTATCAACACCGCGGTGTGGAACCGATGCTGATCGGCGGCCCGAATCGGCGGACTCTACACTACATGGAGACGCTCTCAGGGGACACGTCGGTCGGCCATGCGATGGCCTACTGTCGAGTCTTGGAGGGACTCTCCCAGACGCACGTGTCACCCCGGGCGCAAGTGATCCGCGGCGTCGCTTTGGAGTTGGAGCGGATGGCCAACCACCTCGGCGACCTTGGAGCGTTGGCCGGCGATGTGGGATTTCTTCCAACCATGTCGTACTGTGGCAGAATTCGCGGAGATGTGCTCAATATGACCGCCCTCCTGTGCGGTAATCGCTTCGGACGCGGGCTGATTCGGCCCGGCGGAGTCGCTTTCGACCTCGACGCGTCTCTCGTCACTCAGTTGACGAGTCGCCTGCACGGCGTGGCGCGAGACGCGCAAGGGGCGGTGGAACTGTTGTGGAACAGTCCATCGGTCATGGCCAGGTTCGAACAAACCGGCACACTGTCGCGGGCAACCTGCGAACAAATCGGCCTCGTCGGCGTCGCCGCCCGCGCGTGCGGCATCCCGCGCGACGTGCGTCAGGACTTCTCGTACGGCATCTATCGCTTCGCCCAAATCCCCCTCTCGACTTGGCACTCGGGGGATGTTTTCGCCCGCGCTTTCGTCCGGTGGTTAGAGGTTCAACGCTCGATCGCGTTCATCCTCGAGCAACTCGCGGCACTCCCCACCGGCACACTGCTCGAGAGCGTCGGATCGCTTGCGCCGCGGTCGATGGTCGTCACCTTGACGGAAGGTTGGCGCGGTGAGATATGCCATACCTTGACTACCGACGCCGCGGGAAAGATCGCGCACTACAAAGTCGTGGATCCGTCATTTCATAATTGGTTCGGGCTGGCCATGGCGCTGCGCGATCAGCAGATCTCGGATTTCCCGCTGTGCAACAAGAGTTTCAACCTGTCGTATTGTGGCCACGATCTGTAGAAACGAGGACGTCATGTTGAAGACACTTAAAACGCGGTGGCAACAAGGGTACCACACAACCCGTTTCCCAGAGGGCCCGCCCCCCACGTTGCCAGAGCGATTCTGCGGATTTCCGCAACTCGATAGCGGCCGATGCGGTGAGACTTGCCAGCAGTGCCGTCGAAGTGTGCCCCACCCAAGCCCTGCTGACTGATTCCGCTGACGTTCCACTGCGCCTCGACATGGGCCGATGCATCTTCTGCCGAGCCTGTGAAGAAACCTGCCCAACACAGGCGATCAAGTTCTCGCGTGAATTCCGCTTGGCATCCTCGCGACGCGATGCCCTCATCGTTGATGACCGCCAGGTACCGTCGAGCATCGAGATCGATGACAGCCTGTATCGAATCCTGGGCCGTTCCTTGAAACTTCGCCAAGTGAGCGCGGGAGGCTGCAATGCGTGCGAGGCCGACACGAACGTGCTCAACACAATCGGCTGGGACCTGAGCCGGTTCGGCATCCAGTTTGTGGCCTCGCCCCGTCACGCCGATGGCTTGCTGGTCACCGGGCCGGTGACCGAAAATATGCGTCTTGCCTTGGAGAAAACATACGAGGCAGTTCCCCACCCGAAGATCGTCATTGCCGTCGGGAGCTGTGCCATCTCTGGCGGGCCGTATGTTGATCATCCCGAGATTCACAACGGCGTGGCCGCCGTGCTACCAGTGGACGTTTTTGTGCCGGGTTGCCCGCCACATCCACTCACCATCCTGCACGCCCTGCTGGCCGTCGTGCGGCGACTTCCCAGCTCCTGAAGGGTGTCCACCAGCAGATATTGGGGACGATTGTTCGCCAAGCAGAGGAGCCCTTCGTCTTGACCCATAAGTCCACCAGCGGGATGAAACCGGTGGAGAGTCTCCAGATGTGGGTAAGGACACGGTGGAGGCCCCTCATCACTCCCCCACTCCATCACTCCACCACTCCACCACTCCATCACTCCCACTCCCACTCCCTCACTCCGCGCGCAGGTCGTAGCACATCAGTTTCTCTTGTTCACGCAAATAGAGTCTTCCTCCGGTCACGATCGGATGAGCCCAGCTCTTGCCTTGCTGAAACTCGGGTTTCATCGTCCCTTTCAGCTGGAAGCCGTCGGGTGACGCCGCAAACATGGCGACGGTTCCGTCGGAAGACCGGAAGATGATATTGCCGTCCGCATAGACCACTCCCGCTTCGCCTCGGCCGACTCCTTTCTGACGCGTTGCTCCCCACTCGATCTTGCCCGAAGCGAACTCCACGCAAGTCGGATACCCCCGATCATTTCCGTGCCCCAAATAGACGTAATCTCCGATCAGGATCATGCCGCCGTGTTTGTTTTGCAGCTTGTCCCCAGGAAGGAAATAGACCTCCCGGGCCTTGACTCCATCGGCGTCGGGCACGAGCTTGACGAGGCCCGCTCCCTGGTTGTACCCGGAGGCGGCGAAAACGTAGTCGCCGCGAGTGATACAGGTGGGAATATTCGCTGTGTCGTTGGCCACTGCCGTGTAGCTCCACAGCAACTTGCCGTCGCTGGCGCGCACGCCGATCACACCGCAGCCCACCAACTGTACGTACTGCTTCACTCCCGCCCCTTCCGACATGACGATTGAAGAGTACCCTGCGCCGTCTTGCAACGAACCATCATCAGGCAGTGCCGAACGCCAGATTTCTTCGCCCGTCATTTTGTTCAAGGCCACGATCATGGCGTCCTGGCCGCCGGGTGTGCAGAGGACTCGATCACCGTCGACCAATGGCGACTCGGCATATCCCCACTCGGACATCATCTTGCCGCCCCACGTTTCGTGAAATCCCTTCTTCCACAGCACGCTCCCGTCCTTCGCCCGCAAGCAGACCAGGCCGCCCTTCTTCTCGTCCGAGGTCACCACGTACAACCGGTCGCCGTCGACCGTGGGCGTGCAGCGAGCCTCCGGATAGGGATGGTCAGGAGCTCCGTCGGTAATCACGCTGCTCCAGACAATCTTCCCATCGGCGGCATGGAGCGCCAGTACGGCCTGTCCTTGCTCCAGATCTCCAGTCACGTAAATCCGGTCACCCACCAGCGAAATATTCGAATACCCGCTTCCCAGCCCATCCGCCATCCACAACAGCCGAGGCGGGGTGGCATTCCAGTCCTGGATCAAACCTTTGTCCTCCGACACTCCATCACGGTGCACCCCACGCCACTGAGGCCAATATCCAAAACCGGCATCGCTTTCCGCCGCCCCCAACATAGGGCTTAACAACGTCACGATGAAAACGGCGCACGAGAATTGCCAGAGACTTTTGATGATGCGACGCATGGGAAAGTTCTTTCTGAGTGCGGGAATCGCGAATGCCGGTGCTCTCAGTGGACTGAGCGAACCGCGGTGGGATCGGACCGGCGGACGAACAGGTGTCGCCGGATTGCAGGTGGCAGGAATGTCGCGGCGCAGCCGTCGGTACCGCAGACCGCATACGCCAGCCAAACGCGCCGAAGCAGGTGTGCTCGGCGCGTTACTTCGGGATGCTTATGATTGGCGAGGAAGAAGTCCCTCGACGACCTCCAGACGCTCTTTCTCTTTGCCTTGTGCCAACTTGGCACCGTCGAGTTCACCCAGTACTTTCTGGAAACTCTTCGTTAGTGTCGCGTCGTCAATCAGTCCGCGCGAATGATAGAACTTGATCTCGGCCAGGACCGCCAAGCGATCCGATTGATCACCGACAGGATCGCCAAGACTCGATCCTTCACGTGCTCAGCACGAATCTCGGCCGGAAAATCGCGGAGCTTGACACCCTTCTCCGCGTCCGCCCCCAGGTCCTTGAAGAGCGAGTCCAAAGTCTCCTCGATGGGCTTCTCGTCCTTCTCCTCGTCACGCTTCTTCTGGACCAATACGTTGTTGAGCGGCTTGGTCTTGGCGAATTCGACGCCTTTCTTGACATCCCACAGGACCAGGTTCGTTTCATTGACGATCAAACCGGTCTTGACGATTTTCCGCCACTTCCACTTCGAACACCACCAGGATGTCCAACCCTTGATCCTGTGCCTTTTCCAGCAACTCCTTGCTGTCACCTTTGCCCAGCACGGTGAGGCCCGTTACGAGACCCCCCGCAGCGTTTTGGCTACCCGCCAGATTGCCGAGCGCCGGGCATGCCCGGATAGCCACCCGGCATCGCACCTGGATAGCCGGGACCTCCACCCGGCAGCCCCTGGAGCACCCGCCGCCGGCATGCCTGGATGGCCTCCGGATACCTGGCATTCCCGGAGCACCTGGTGTCGAGCATGCCGGAGCACCGCTTGCGGCATGCCCGGATAGTCTGCCGGGACCGGGCGAACCTGGAGGACTGCCCGACGATGGCATCGGGCTGCCGGGACCTGGCGAACCAGGAGGACTGCCCGACGATGGCAGGCCGCCCGGATAGCTGCCGGGACCGGGCGAACCTGGAGCGGACTGCCCGACGACGGCATGGCCGCCGGGATAGCTGCCGGGACCGGGTGAACCAGTGACGGACCGCCCGACGACGGCAGGCCGCCGGGATAGCCGCCGGGATAGCTGCCCGGACCGGGTGAACCTGGACGGCCCGCTGCCGGCATGCCCGGAGCACCCGGGTAACCACCCCTGGATAACCACTGGCAGGAAACCCTCCCGACGCCTCTGCCCACCGGCGAGGCAGGACGGCGCGCGGCCTCAGCAAGCTGCTGGAGTATCTCGCCATAGTCCCCCGCGTCGATGCCCTCGCGCAGACGCGCTGACAAACTCATCACCCAGCTCACCAGCAGTCTGTTTCAACAGCTCGGAATCAGCTCCACCGGCTGCTCCGCCAAGTTGCCCCGGAAAGCCGCCAGCCGATACCGTAGCCCATGGGCGAACCCGGACCACTGGCCCGGGCTGGCCCGCAGGCCGTCCCCCGCCTGGCATCCCACTACCAGGTCCGGTCGACCCACCACGACGGTTGCCCGTGTTGCCACCGCGGCGCGACCGCTCAGGCAAATTCTGACTGGTACCCAGCGGGTAGTAACTGCCCTCATAGTTTTTGGGCGACAAAGTGACCTCGACGCCGATGCCCCAGCGGACTGCCATCGCCGGCCGCTTCAGTACGTTGGCCCACCGGTACTTGCCCAGCACCTCACTCGAATCCTCCGCCAACGCCGCTGCATACAAGTAGTCAAAGGCCTCCTTCTCTTTGCCCTCGCGCACTACCCGCTCAGCTTTCTCCGTCAACGTCTCCGGCTTCGGCTCGGGAGGTGCGACGGCAGCTCCCGGTGTACCCATGGCACCAGGAGCCATACTGCCGGGGTAGCCGCCGCCGCCGGGCATACCGGGGTAGCCGCTGCCGCCGGGCATACCGGGGTAGCCGCCGCCGGGCATTCCGGGATAGCCGCTGCCGCCCGGCATCATACCGGGAGCACCACTGGTGCCAGGCGGTGCCATACCAGGAGAGCCACTGGCGCCGGGCACCATACCGGGCGGGCCGCCGCTGCCCGGCATGCCGGGCATGCCGGGATAGCCGCCGCTGCCGCCGGGCATGCCGGGAGCACCACTGTTACCCGGCGGCATCACCTGAGGGCCGGTACCGCCGGGCATCACCGGGATAGCCGCCGCCGGGCATCATTCCGGGAGCGCCACGTTGCCGCCGGGCATTCCGGAGGGCCACCGCCGGGCATGCCGGCCGCGCCGCCAGGCATGCCAGGATAACTGCTGCCATTTGGGTTCCCACCTCCGGCCGCCATTCCCGGCGCCCCAGTCCCCATGGTCGGCGAACGGCCCATGCCCGGTGGTCGACTTCCCATGCCGCCCATCCCCGGTGCTCCAGTTCCCATCGTCGGCGAACGGCCCATGCCGGGTGATCCGCCTCCCATGGGGCCCATACCCGGCGCCAGTCCCATCATCGGCGGACCGCCGCTCCCGCCGGATAGCCACCACTGCCGTCGGGGCTGCCAGTGTGCCGCACTGTTGTCGGAGGAACTGGCCGACGTCATTTGTCGCGGCGGTGGGGGCGGCCGGCGCTCTTGTTGGCGGAGCGGGAGGCCCGCCGCTGGCCGACGATCCGCTTCCGGACATCGCCACGCTCGGAGGACGTGTCGTCACTGCAGCCCAAGAGAGACGACAGACAAGCAGAACGCCAACGCTGATCGCCAGAAATCGACTGCATGGGGAAGCACCTCGCGGATTAGTGCGGTTTCGACGCGGAACGCCGACAGCCGTCATTATGCCACTTCTCACCGACGGTGTCGAGCAACACTTGGGGACGTATTGCTCAACAATTGCCCGAAATCCACCTGTTTTTCACTGCCCGCGTCCGTCGCCCAGCGGAGCACGGCCGGAGCCTTCCGGGACTAGATATTTCCTTCCACCGTCCCCATCGAAATGGCGGCTTTTTCAAAGAACCCCTGGCTACCGCCGCCCGCACTCGATGCGCGCCAGCCGATCAGTACGTGATGGGTCGCAGAACTGACGAGATACAGATCGAAGCGACCATCGGTAACCTGGCTCCCGAACTTCTGGTTCCCCGCCACACTCAGTCGCTTGATCTTCAGGGAGCCGCCCTTGGAACTTCTCGATCGTCACGTCTTGCCAGGCGGCGCCGGAAAATACCTTGCCGACGGCGGCCTGTACTTCCTGCTCCAGCGCGTCAACCGCTTTCTCGTCGACTTTCACGGCGGCGAAGTAAACGTAAGCCGGGTCGTCACCAAACGACACCTCGTACGCGTACGCGTACCCGGGGATGTCGGCAAAAGGAGGCTGAGCATTGGTGTCCCCGCTCTTGAGCGACTTGGCTTTGTCATCGACAAACACGGGGAAACGCAGGGAAATGCCCGTCGTTTCCCCCGTCGCGGTGTAAACGACCGAGGATTGCGCGAAGACGGCCTCGGCTTTCTCCCCCTGCTCTTGAGCGATTTGAGCGTCTGTTCCATGCGGCGATGGTACTCGCCGCCAAAGCAACCGCCACACGCCACACAGACTGTACTGACAAGCAACAGGCAGATCGGCCGATGCCATCGCCCGCCGCGCAGACTGGAGCTTGGCAAACCTAGACCATCAGGCACATGTTTCCAGGAATTCACGGGGACGACATCCTCTGTTCTGCTGAAAGTGAAATGGCCGCTCTGCTGGCCCACGGTTGCTCACAGTCCACGATCCACTAACGTCATTCGCCTGCCGCGCACACTCTCTCCAATTCTGTCTCGCCGACACCATCGCTGTCAATAAACGGATGCCGACTCTCGTCGCTAGGATAGGATCGCTGGGCGGCCAGGCGTTGCGATGGCCCGGCAGGGTTTCACCATGCGAGGGGTGATGCGACTCCCGCAAGGCAGACGTCGGCGAGTCGAGCGACCGCCGCCGATGCGACGGTCATTCCGCGCAGCCTACCGGCAACTGTCGAAGAGTGCCTGTGCTGGACCACGTGAGCTCTTGCCGGAGAAATCGCTCTATCGTTTCGAACGCCTGATTTACACGGCGTGCTTGACGGTTTAAGCTCGTTCGATCGGCCGACTGATGGCAGAGTTGACGGTCGGTTAGCCGAGACGAGCGTATGATCGGACGCTGAGATCCGGGGCACGTCAGTGAAGTGCCACGTCTCTCGGTCGTTCATTCCACCCCACTTATGCGATTGTGATAGTTGAGCCATGCCTACTTACAAAATGCCGAAGATTTCACCGGTCGTGAAAGCACGCAAGAACGAAGTACTGTTGGTGGCCAGCGGCGATTTGCGGTTGTCTGCCAACCAGCAATGCTGGGCCGCCCAGTCGGAGATGGAAGCGGCGTTGTCGGATGCCGTCGTCGGCGAGCGGCTACAAGTTGGTCCGTGGGCACAAGTACGACCCGACGACAAAACACGGGTTCATCTGTTCCCAGCACCAGGGGATGGAGGTCTTCTCCAAGCTCGACCCGACGGCGCCTTTGATTGTGGCGGAAGCCGTCTGGCAATACTCGCACCACGTCCTGGCCGGTCTCCTCAGCCACCAGGGTCCCGTGCTGACGGTGGCCAACTGGTCGGGGACCTGGCCTGGGCTGGTCGGTATGCTCAACCTGAATGGGTCACTCACCAAGGCCGGCAGGAAATACTCTTCGCTCTGGAGCGAGGATTTTTCCGCCCCTGACTTCCGTAAGAAACTCGATCAATGGCTCACCAAGGGGCGTGTCCAGCATCGGACCAACCACGTCACTCCCCTGTCGCAAGTGAAGCTTGGCGCATCCGAACAGAAACTGGGAAGCATGTTGGCCGAGCAACTGCGGCGCGAGAAAGCCATTATGGGGGTGTTCGACGAGGGGTGTATGGGGATGTACAACGCGATCATCCCGGATGAACTGCTCCAGAGCGTCGGCGTGTACAAGGAGCGGCTGAGTCAATCCGCTTTGTATTACGAGTCGCTGCAGGTGAGTGACGCGGAGGCGCAGGAAGTGCGCCAGTGGATGGAACAACGGGGCATGACGTTCCATACCGGACCGAATCACGTCACAGACTTGACCGACGCGCAGATTCTGACACAGTGCAAGATGTACATCGCGGCGATGCGGATCGCCGATGATTTCGGTTGCGATCTGATTGGCATTCAGTACCAGCAGGGTCTCAAGGATTTGATGCCGGCTAGTGACCTGGTGGAAGGAACCTTGAACAATTCCCAGCGACCGCCGGTGAAAAGTCGCGATGGCAAACGGGTGTTGCATCGAGGGCAGCCGCTGCCACATTTCAACGAAGTGGACGAATGTGCGGGACTCGACGCCCTGATGACCGTCCGCGTGCATGGTGCCATGGGACAGCCCGTTGAGAATACCCTGCATGACGTGCGCTGGGGTGACTGGGACGCTTCCGGAACGACCAGCGATTACGTCTGGGTATTCCTCATCAGCGGTTCCGCTCCGCCGGCTCATTTCGTCGGCGGCTGGAAGGGTGCTTCGAGCGAACGACAGCCGGCGATGTACTTCCCCAACGGCGGCGGCACGCTGAAAGGCATTTCCAAGCCGGGCGAAATCGTCTGGTCCCGTGTCTTCGTCGAGGACAATAAACTGAAAATGGATCTGGGCCGAGCGGGGGTCATCAAGCTGCCGGACAGCGAAACGCAACGGCGCTGGGAAGCGACCACTCCCCAATGGCCGATCATGCACGCGGTGACCTACGGCGTCTCACGCGACCAGTTCATGGCCAAGCACAAGAGTAACCATATTCAGGTCGCTTATGCCAAGACAGCCGAAGATGCTGACCGAGCCGTGTTGGCCAAAGCTGCCATGGCCCAGGCGATGGGGATGGACGTGGCTCTGTGCGGCACGAAGAAGGATGGCGCCGGCTGGAACTGATTGCGATAGTGTGACGGTCATGGGCGGCTCCTCCGCCGCCCACCGCTGTCACGCCTCATAACCGTTCCTGGTTGTTCTTAATCATAATCTTAATCTTAACGTTGGATGTAGAACGAATCGGGAATGCGGAATGCGGAATGCGGAATGAGAGCTGGCGTTAAGAGTGCGAAGGGGTGGCGAACACTTCGACAGTGTGCACAGCGAACATGCTACGGCTGATTCCGCACTCCGCACTCCGCGTTCCGCAGTCCGCATTCCGCAGTCCCTAATCGTCCCGGTCGTCCAAGTCAGCCGGGGCCAAATGCTCTGGGGCCCTTTTTGGCTGCGGCTACCGGCCGCGTTAGGAGCAAGGGTGGTCCATGGCCTGTTGTCGGAACTCCGTGATCGCTCAGCACGGATCCCAGGGCAAGAAACACACAGTGGCAAGAAACACACAGCCCCCGACCGTTTCACGGATCGGGGGCTATGAGCAAACTTCGCGTTACGGTCACTGCCAGTGGAGTTCTTGACAGTTCCCGGTCACTGGCACTTAGTTGCAGCCACAGCTGGGCTCAGCACCGCAGGTCGGCTCGCAACCACAAACGGGCTCGCAGCACTTCTTGGCGGCGCACTTGGCTCGCAGGCGAGCCAACAGGCCCACGCGAGGTGCACAGCAGGGATCACAGGCTGCTTCGCAACCACAAGCCGGCTCGGCGCCGCAGGTGGGCTCGGCACCACAAGCTGGTTCGCATGCGGGCTCGCAGCAGGGCTCACAGCACTTCTTGGCGGCGCACTTGGCGCGCAGACGAGCCAACAGGCCCATGCGCGGTGCACAGCAGGGATCACAGGCCGCTTCGCAACCACAAGCCGGCTCGGCGCCGCAGGTGGGCTCGCAGGCGGGCTCACAGCAGGGCTCGCAGCACTTCTTGGCGGCGCACTTGGCGCGCAGCTTCGCCAACAATCCTACGCGCGGTGCGCAGCAGGGATCACAGGCGACTTCACATCCGCATGCGGGCTCGCAGCCACAAGCTGGCTCACAACCATTTCCGTTGTGACCAAACAATCCGGCCTGTGCACTCGAAGTACTGAGCAAACAGAACAGGCCGACCGCCAACGCGGCGGGGAGAAAAATACGACTCTTCATTGGGAGGGCTCCTAGGGTCCAACAAACACGTGTTAAATCGCAACTCTCTCTGCACCCAGCCGCCGGCCCCGCATTTTCTGTTGTGGTCGGCGGCCTGGCGAAGGACTTGGCAAAGATGTCAGCAAGCCCAACTTGCTGATTGCTTGGAGACGTATCGTCTACCGATGTTGCCTCGCTTAACCAAACATTATATATCCCTGATTTTGTCACCCCACCATGATCCGGAATTTCTTGCCAGCGCGACTTTGACGGTTACTCCAAGTGTTCGCACACGCCGTCAGCGGCCATCACAAGCGAAAACCGGCTCATCCTACGCAATGCGGTCGGGTCGAGTTTGCGGGTTACATCGGTAACGCAAGCTAGTCTAGCGAGGTAAATAGCGCGGATGCGTAGGGGGAATAGCCCAAAATGGGCAAAAATCGTCCAAAAAAAGCCCCGTCAGCCGGCACCCCTTCTCCGGGTGTCCGCGAGGCTCGGTTCGGGCCTCTTCTCCATGCCGCCGCCAGGCAGCGTCACCCAGCGCGACGGTCGACCTCGTCGGAGTTGTCCCCCGATGGCCGGGAAAACTGCGGAGAACGCCCCTTTTGTCGCGGACAAGCCCCCTTCGAACCGCGCGAGAATTCCGCATCCCACCCTCTCGAGCAGCAAAATGGCCGAACAAGAATGGCCTATCACGGAGTCCTGGGCAGATTTCACACCCTACGCGACTTTTTCCACCAAGCCAGCAAGCCGCTGAGCAGACTGATCAAGACGAGCAGCAGCGTGGGGACTGCCAGGCACAGGAGGATGAACACAAAGTGTGCCCCGCGATCTCCTCGCAACGCTCGCGCCAGATAGGCCAAGGGGGCTCCGACGGCCGCCATGACCGTGAACACCAGCATTAGTCTGGCGAGCGGAAACTGAAGGGGCTGCCGCGACGGTGTCGGCCTTTCCGGTGGTGTATCATCCTGATGGTCCGGTGAATGCGAAAGCGGAGGATCCTTCAACGTCTTGCCTCGTATCGAGCCGGGGGAAGGAGGGGCGCGGCAAAAGTACTCAGTCAGCTTGGCAAATTCTAGCGGTTAGTGAAAGTCTATGGACGCGGGTGATAGCCCAATCTCCGTCCCCTTTTTGGGGACACCGCGGATATGGTCTCGAGCTGAGCGATTCCTTCAATTTTCCCGGTTTTGACGCCGATGATCTTTTTAACAGCATCGGTTGTGTTTGCGCCCTGCCATTTCGCAAACCCGCAGCCGGGTGGTCGGTTTCCGCACCATCACCCCTGGCAGATACCGAGTCCGGCCCAGACATCGCAACAGAAGGAATGATTCCGATGAAACGTGTGTTGCTTCTCCTGGCGTTTGTAAGCATGGCGAGCATTGGCTGCCAAACCCATAGTCGACTGGCCAAACAGGGTTGCCAGCACTGTGGCCCAGGTGGTCATGGCCAGTATGCGGCATGCGGCGCCAATGGCTGCGGCGCACAACGATCTGCGGATTACGTCCCCCAGATTCCGCACAACTACGCCCGACAAGCCCCGCCAGCCGGACCAGCCACCGGCACTTGCGGCTATCCCTACTACACCTCACGCGGTCCACGTGACTTCTTCCTGGACAATCCATCGACCATCGGCTACTGATCCTCCATCCGCCACGCCAGTCCAGGCCCGAAACATCGTTCTGGTGCTCCGACGCGACGCGTCGCACCAAATTGTGTTCCGGGCCTGACCGTTGATGGACCGGGCATGACAGTCGCAATGGCGGCGGCGGAGACGGGAGTGAATTCGCACGCCATCAAAGACCTGTCACGCCGTTGTATGCGCCGCATGGGCGGAACTACAATAGTTGCAGTGATGTCTTGGACCAATCTCCATCGTTTCTATTTCCCATGCCCAATCCCGACGGCACCCAATACCTCCCTGCTTTCGCACCACAATGGTTGACGCAGTGGCGCACGGCCGCCGCTCGATTGGAGGAACTGCGCCGGCAGGAGTTGCGTGCCATGACCGAGGCGGATGCCGCTCGCATTTTTGCCCAGCTTGATCCCGCTCGACCCTACGAGTTGCGACCGACGTCGGGGCTTGTCGAGCAACAGCGATGGTTCGGCTTGTTGCGCGCGACGATGGTTCAGCAGGAGAGGACCGGGGAAGAACATCCGGACACCAGAAAGCGCCCCGCTACCCCATGAACGGGATCCTAGATGCCGCGGTCCAAGTCGACCAGTTTCTACAACAAACGGGTCTGCGCGATTGCCTGATTGGAGGCATCGCCCTCCAGCGATGGGGCACGCCGCGTACCACGTTAGACGTCGACGTCACGGTGATGACCCGATTCGGCCACGAAGGGTCCGTCATCGCAACGCTCTTGGCGGGGTTGCAGCCACGCATTCCGGACGCCGCCAATTTCGCTCAGCAGAGTCGGGTGCTCTTGGCAAAAACCGACCAGGGCGTCGGAGTGGACGTGTCCCTTGGAGCGCTGCCTTTCGAGTCACGTATGATCGACCGCGCTTCGGTCTGGCCGATTGACCATACCCGTGCGCTACGCACCTGTTCGGCTGCGGACTTGATCGTCTTGAAGGCCTTCGCCGGAAGAGATCAGGACTGGGTTGATGTCAGCCACGTGATCACCAGGCAGGCCAAGGCCCTCGATCGAAAGTTGATCCTCCAGGAAGTCGAACCACTCCTGCAACTCAAGGAAGAGCCAGCAGCGCTGGAGCGATTAAAGCGGATGCTCGTCCCCGATTGACTGCGCGGGATGAGCTTACTTCAATCTTACTCTTACTCTTACTCTTACCTATCTCGACGCGGCCGTTGGCTGAGGTGGCTGCGAAATCGCGGCGCCGGGAGTAAGAGTAAGAGAATAGGAGCGGGGAGGCCGGAACGGTCATTGGCTGCCTGCCGCCGGTGCGCCGGTGGTGCCCGATACGGGATCGCCGAGTGAACGCGGCCAGTAGTCGGGAGGTGGCGGTGCATCCTGCTTGCCGTCGGGTCGGATATGGTCGAGCAGTCCTTCTTTCTGCTTGTCGTACGCAATGAGTCCATTGACAATCGTCCAGCGGACGAGCGTCATGTAATGCAGGATATCTCCATCGACGATCGCGAAGTCGGCATCCTTTCCCTCTTCAATCGAACCGACTCGATGATCCACCCCAAGAATCCGAGCGGCATCGATGGTGATCGCGCGCAGGGCCGCGTCCTCGGGCAGACCACCTCGCACCGCGAAGGCTGCTTCCATCGGCAGATGCATCAGATCTCTTCCGGCGATGCCACCCAATGAGATCCCTGTGCCCAGCGGCAGGATGGCCAGGGGCACGCCGTGCTGATGAAGAATGCGGGCATTTTCAATGGAAGAACCATTGGGACGATTCAGCTCCTCGTCACGATCCACACGAGTGCGAGGCGTGACCACCGCACGGACACCGGCGCGTGCTAATTCAGGCGCCACAATCCATCCTTCATTAGCCCCGCGCAACACCAGCTGGAAACCGTACTGCTGGGCCAGGTCCGCCAGATCCCGCAGTTGGTCCACCGTGTTGGCACTGGCCACGGCGGTCGTCTCATGCCGGAGGAGTTTCAGCGCATTTTCAAAATCGCCTTTGATCCAAGCCTTGTCCGGCTCCTTGGCCGCGGGATTGCGTGTTTTCTCGAGTTCATAGTCCTCGAGTTGACGTAGGTATTGCCGTACACGGTCGAGCGTGCCGCGCAGTTTCTGGCGTTCGCTCAGGTTCTGCCGGCCGTAGCTGATCGAATAGAACAAGTTGCGTTTGAGGACGTGCTCTTCCAGCGTCCCGTAGGTGAGTTTTACTGCGGTGTTGCCCGAGACGACGGTTGTGACGCCGCCGGCGAGCCCCAGCGTCAGCGAGAGGCCAAACACGTCTGTATTGTCTTCCGGCGGCTCGGCACCAACGATCCCTCCACTCTGCACCGCCACGAGTCCCGGATAGAGATGAAATCCCCGGGCGTCCAGCGTCTCCGCTTGCTCGGGCACGACGACATCGTGGCCCAGTGCGATGATTTTGCCATTCTTGCAGAGCAGGGTGGGGCCCTCGAGCGTCGGACCGGTGACGGTGTGTACCGTGGCTCCCGTGACGGCAAAGTACCGGTCGTCCGGCTTATCGGCCTGCACGCCCGGGACCTCCTGCGGCTGCGCCGCAGCCGGGTTGGACTCAGTCCGTCGACCCCGGCGGCGCGACGGGTTGGGTGGCTGCCCTTGCCCCCGTGCCGTTTCCGGTAAGGATGCCAGCCAGGTGCACGTCACACAGATACCGAGCAACACGAGAATGGATCGACGCGTTGTGCTCATCGCCCGGACTCCCATACGATCTGGCCCAGCGTCATGACTCGGGTGACCTCTGTGGCAGGGGCCAGCGGATCACCATCGAGAAAAATCAAATCAGCTTCTTTGCCTTTCTCGATCGAGCCCAGGCGTTGGTCGATGCCCAGTACCTCCGCCGGTCGCAACGTCAGTGCCTTCAGCGCCTCCTCACGTGGTAATCCGGTGCGGCACGAGATCCGCCACGTGCACTCGATGTTGCTGTAGCCCGGATCGCGAATCGCTCCGCGGCAAGATCGCGATCTGGCAGCCGGCCAGAGCGAGTTCGCCGGCCAGGTTAAAACGGGTGGCCGTGTAGGGCAACGTGCCGACTCCGGTCGACAGCAGCACCAACGGCTTCCTCTCGCCGAGATCGGACAGGACATGGTTCCAATCGGAAGGGTTGCTGCCAGCCAGGAAAAACGTCGAGCAGGGGAGTTCCTGCGCTTGGTCGAGCACGTCTTCGAGATGCAGGTAATCGGACGCGGAATTCAATTCGTACAACAAGCGGTAACCCCTTCTTATCGCGAATCCACTCCACCAACGGCATGACCGTCGGATCAATGGGGGGTGGAGTGAACTCCTCCGGCTTGCCCGCTGCTGGAGTCTTCTCATCCTGCTTGTCTGGCGGCGGCGTCTCCTCTTTCTTTTCTTCAGCCGGCTCGTCGCCTTCTTTCGCCTGGTCCTGGTCGCTCGCGGCGGACGCTCCCTTCTTCGCCTCCTCCTTTTTGGCCGCCTCTTCCTTGGCCTTGTCTTCCGAGGATTGGGCCTTCTTCGCCTCCCATTCCTTGCGTGCCTTCTCGACCTTTTCGATTTCTTGCCGAGCCTTGGTGAGGGCGTCGCGGAGAACTTTCTTGTCCCGCCCCGGGCTGGTCATCGTGACTCGCAAGTAACCTGGTCCCAACTCACGTTGGTCAGCGGGTCCGGCGACACGGTAGATCGTTCCCACGCCCGGCACGCCGGTCCCTTCGGGGATAAAGCAAACGGTCGTGAACCCCGCCGATAAAAAGGGCTCGAAATCAATCTCGCTGAGATAGATTTCTTTGGCGGCGGACCAGTCCCCGTGCATGCCGGCGCGTGTATAGCCAGGCAACTGCCACCGCGTGCGGGGATGAATCAGTGCCGGCATCACCACTTCCCGCCGCGCATCGATGATCTTGGCCGTCTTGGGGTACGACAGATCTTTTCCGACCAGCCGAATCTTGCCATTGACCAGGACGATGTCGACGTTGTCCAGTTCGGGACCGGCCATCGTCAGCACACGCCCGGTGCGGACCACGACAAACACTTCTTCCTCGGGGCCTTGTGCACACACGGTGGATGGGCCGGAAACGGAGAGTAGCAGGCTGACCAGCAAGGCCGGTCCGCGCAAAGATCTGAGCATGTTAAAACCTCATCACCTTCGCTGGAGTCCTAACGCGGTCCGCGGCCAAAACGTGACTGCTGCGTCTCGCCGCAGTTGCTGCGCCAAGATGCCGCATCCACAAACATGCACGCACCTGCGTGCTCATGTTACCGAGGAACACTCTAAAATCTTCTTTCCGCGCTGGCATCGTATTCGATGCGACCGTTGATCATGGTTATCTCGCAGGACGATCTGGGGTCGACGGGATCACCGGTCCAGAGTCCCAGATCGGCGTCCTTGCCTGGTTCGATCGAACCAACGCGATCTTCGATCATTAAGGTCTCGGCCGCCATGTGTGTCAGGCCGCGCAGCGCTGCATAGGGCTGCCAGCCAAAGTAGCAGGCCATGGCCGCCTGGTAGGAAACCTCCTCCTGCGGCAAGACGCCCGCGTCCGTGTTCACACCCAGCTTGTGCACGCCGCCGTGCCACCAGCGGGCCGCGTTACCCATGATCTTTCGCTGCTGTCGGTCAAAGTAAATCTCACGGGGACCATTCGACGTGTAGACGTCCTCGTGCTGGACCACCAGGGGCGCTGTTTTGTAGCCGTCGAACGTGCTGTGCCCGAGGACCACGCGCAGCTGGAGTTTACTCGACAGCATATCCAAGGTTGACATGACCACCTGGTACATCTGGGTATGCACCAGCGCAATCATTTTCCGGCGAAACACGTCCCGGAAGTCGTGCCAGAACAGGTCGAACTCGGGCTGCTGCCGCGTCTCACCTGACTCGTATCGCTCCCAGGCTTGATGGTAGGCAAGTGCTTTCTGCAACGTCTGGCGCAGATTGTAGTACATGAAGGCGCGACCGACGCCATACCAATAACGTTCCGGGTTTCCCGCCTGGGCGATCTTCAGACAGCCCAGCATCCGGATCACCATCTCGTCCACGTTCTTCCCACCCAGCTTGGTGAGCGTGCCAAAACCGCTCAAGTTGTTGCCGCTTCCCGACAACATCAGGACGGTCGTCACACCACCGGCCCTGGCGCGCGGTTGTTTTCACTTTCCGGTTCCAATGCTTCAACCGTGCGCAGGCCGGGATTTGTCAGGTACACATAATCGTGCAGGTCGGGCATCGCTCCCGCGCTGTGATTGTGGGGATCAATCAAACCGGGCACGAGCCACAGGTCAGGCTTCTCGATCAGTCGATATCCGGCTGGGATCGGCACGTCGCGGGCCACACCGACCTGTTCGATTTTGCCGTGGGCAACCAGGACCACGGCATTGTTGAGCACGCGATTCTGGTCATCCATCGTGATGACCTTGCCGACCCGCAAGGCACATGGTCCTGCCTGAGCGTCATAACCGACCGGCTGCCGCGGCGCGGGAAGCTGTTGTGCCAGGCACGTGGCGCATCCCGCTCCTGCCAGGAAGATCGCCGCGCACAGGATCGTTCGCGCCGTTCGCTCCGCGCCGGGTATCCTGCCATCTCTTGCCACCATCATGGCGTCACCTCCTGTCCGCAAACCACAACTCCCATGACCTGGCCCGCATCCTTGAAGGGGTGGCCGTTGAAGATCACCACATCCGCATCCTTGCCCGGTTCAATCGATCCTACACGACTGTCGATCTTGAAAGCCCGCGCTGCATCGATGGTCAGCGCGGCCAGTGCCTTCTCGGCATCCAGCCCTTGCTCCACGGCATACAGGACGACGGCGGGTAGATATCTGGCACCGTCTTCGACGTTACTCTGAAACACAATGGGCACACCTTGGCGAGCGAGATCATCCGCCTGCAAGTAGTCCTGGTAGTTGCGCGAACGGACGATCGCAGGGGGCAGAATCACGGCCACTTTCTTGTCGGCCAGCCGGACCGCGTGCACCGCGGCCCCTGGGGCATCCAACAACGTGACGGTCAACTGGTGCTTGTCGACAAGCAGATCCAGCACCTCACGAATTTGAGCCGGGCTGGAGACTTTCACGACGACCGGAATCTTCTTTTCCAGCAGCGCTTTGAGAGGCTCGAGCGCAGGGTCAACTTTCGGGGGCAAGGGACGCCCATCCTTGCCGCGCAAACGGCGCTGAGCCACCTTGATTTCCACCGGATTCTTGTCGGTGCGGCGCCCTTCCAGGGGGAAGACGAGTTGCTGCACCGAGACGGTACCCCGGAAGTGGTCCTCCTCGGTCAAATCGACCTCGATCGCCAGCGGTCCGGGCGCTTGGGGATGATTGATTTCGGCTACCAACGACGCGTGTTTGCCGGCCAACGTTCCCGACACAGTGCCGGTGACCCCCATGCTCGACGCGATGATGCGCCCGTTGATCGTGGCGTTGACGAGCTGCATTTGCATCGTGATTTTCACCTCGTCGCCCACCGGGGTGCCGCGCACAATGACTTCCCACGTACCGGTAATGGGGTCGGGACCCTTGGTTTCCTTGATTTCCTCTTGCTTCTGCTGGTCAGCCGCTTTCGTTTGCTCGCCACTCTTCGCTTTCTCAAGAAATTCCTTCAGCTGCTTCTCGTAATTGGTCCAGGCATCGAGATATTTCTGGCCCAGGGCGAGCGTCTTGCCGAGCGTTTCGGCGATCGTGAGCGGATCGCTGCCACTGACGTCCAGCCACACGGAGACCGGGTCTCCCACGACACGGTCAACGCGCGTATTGCCGGCCGTTTTGACGGCCGCCAACGGTGATCCGTTCGGTGCGGCGGCATACGGCGCGACGAGGACCGTGGTAATACCGGCTCGGCACAAACGTAAATCGGTCACATCCGCTGCGCCAAAGAGCTTGGAAAGACGCAGGGAATTGTCTACCGCGGTGCGATCACCGCCGAGACCCACATGGCCGAATCCATCGATGAACCCGGGTGAGACAAACCCGTGCGGGCCGGCATCGATGACGCGGGCAAAACGCGGGTGCGGAACGCTCGTCCCGACGGCCACGATCTTGCCGTTCTCGATCAAGATCTCACCGTCTTGAATCTGCACGTCTGGTTTCGCCCAGATGACTCCCGCTTTGATCACGAGGCTGGCGTTGTCCGGGGGCTGAAAGACCGATTGGCCGTTGACAAAAACACGACGGACGTGCGTGGTGACATCGAGTGGCTGGCCGGTGAGGACGAGGAAATCCGCATCTTTGCCCGGCTCCAGACTCCCCACACGCTGCTCAACTCCCAGTATCTCCGCCGGCAAGCGGGTGATTGCTTCGAACGCCCGACGCGAGCCCAGCCCCAGGCGACTGGCGCGCACGGCAAGCAGCCGAAGATCGCGCAGCGGATAACCGGGACCGGGTGCCAGGGCAATCTTCACGCCCTGCAGAGCGGCGAAATCGCGGCGATCAACCAGCAAAGCAGCCGGGTCGACACCCACGTCTCCCCCAGGCACTGCGAACAAATCCCGCGGCTGAAGAACCAACGGCAGTTCCGCTTCGCGTAACGCATCGGCCACGCGATCGGCCTCTGCCCCTCCCACCACGTATCCGCTCCGCTGCCAATCGTGCAGAAACCGGACCGTACCCAACAGATCAGCCGCTCGATCGGCATGCACTCGCAGCGGTAACTTATTGCCCCAGGCTTGGGCCAAGGCCGCGCGATGGAAGTTCAGTGGTTCCGCTTCTTGGTGATCCCCAGCTTGGTGATCCACGGCGGCGCGAACCGCTTCTTCCAAGGCCAGAAACTGTCCCATCCGCGAAGTTGGTCGCTGACGCTCCGGCTCGGGAATTGGCACATCGGCCGAAGCGGGAAAGGAGTACGTTACGTCCAACGGTGGCTTGGGAGCTCCCAGATTCACCGACAGATCGGCCGCTCCGCGCAGTATCTGCTCCGCCGCATCGCCTCCCAATTTCACCACCGCCCCCTGCCCGGTGAGCAACCGATGATTGCCGGGGCTGAGATGCACGGTCGTGATGCCATCGGCGAGGGCTCGCGCATAGTTGCCGTACCGATCGAATGCATCGGCGGCCCGATAGCCGGCGGCGATCGATTCGTCACCTCGGTGCGCTGCCGCCAAATCGGACGCTGCCGCCACAAATCCCGGCACCACCGTGGCATGCGGCAAATCGATGATGGGCAAGTCAGGCGGAATGTCGATGTCCACTCCGACAGCCACGATGCGACCCTCGCGCACGACCATCACGCCGTTCTCGATTTCCCAGGGCAGGTCGCGCGCGACAGGCATGATACACCGAGCGCGGAGGACGAACGAGCCGCTCTCGGCCTGGACCCCAGAACCCATGCAGAGCGAGAGCAGCGCGACGCACAGCAGCGTCCTCGACTCTTGGATGCAACGCCGAAACCCGCAGGTTGCAGGTCGGGATCCGATCCCGACCGCGCTCGGGATCCGATCCCGAGCTACTGTGACGGAGGCCACGGGCCACTCTGAATGAATCGACCGGCCGCGCATCATGACTCCTCCCCGCCGGCGCCTGATGGCGGCGACTTCTTCTCGGGTTCGTCTTTCTTGGGCGGCTCGGGTGCCGGCTTCTCGTCTGGTGTCTCTGTCGCGGGTTCTTTGGCTGCGGGCTGCTCCTTGGCTTCCGGCTGCTCTTCCCCCGGCGGTTTCTTGGCGGGTGCCGCTTCCTGGGCGGCTGCTTGCTGAGCGGCCTCGGCCTGCTTCTGCTCCAGACCCAACAGTTTCTCGAGACGCACGTCGAGGCTACGGTCGTATGCCAGAATGCCCCGAATGTACGCCTTCTCCACCCAGCTGTTGAAATCGAGCGGATCACCGCTCATGACAAGGATGTAGGCCGCTTTGCCCACTTCCAACGACCCCAGTTGATCGGCCACGCCCAACATGCGAGCGGGATTGAGCGTGATGGCCTCCAACGCCGCTTGCCGCGGGATGCCGTGCCGCAGGCAGCGGGCCGCCTGATATCCCAAGTATCGTTCGCCCAGCGAATCACTGCTGCTCGGCTGCAGGGCGAACAGCAGCCCAGCATCATAAATCGCCTTCGGAGCAAACGTCTCACGCAGCTCGCCCGTGATCGGATCCCGCTCCTGATGCATCAGATCTTCAGATAGCACGACGGGCCGCCCGGCCGCCTTGAGTTCGCTGACGGCGCGATACGCTTCCGTCCCCAACACGAACACCGTTTGGTCGAGAAAGCCGTTCTCCTTGGCGATCTGGATGGCCGGAGCTACATCGGTAGCCGCACCGCAATAGATCCAGGCAGCCAAACGCCCCTGGGTAAGCTTGAAGAGGTTGCGATGTTTGTCGTCGCAGTCCGGATCTCGAATCAGCTTGCGCCCGAGCTCCCGCGCTTTGTCGGGGCCAACGGTGACTTCCTTCTGCTCCTGTTTGAGGTTGGCTTCGTACCGCGTTTCGGCCAAGCCGCCAAGGTACTCGTCTAGTTCGAGAAACGTTTCGCGGAGCGTGGCCAACTGACTCATGCGATCCAGTTGTGATTGCGGACTGGTGCTCATCTTCAACGCCAGCGCCGGGCGGATCGTCATTTCGTCGGGCGTGCGGCCGATGGGATGAACGAACCGACTGAGTGCTCCGATCGCGCAGCTGTTGCCTTGGATCAGATGGATGCCAAGCACTCCGTCGCGCAACGCCTCCTCGAAGCTCTGGCTGGACGGATCCATCGCGTCATAAACATCCAGATAGGGCGTGACCGGCAGGTTTTCATTGGGGCGATCGAGCCCTTGCGAACTGTGTGGGGACAGAAACCCGGGAAACAGCACCTTCCCGCTCACATCGATTACGATCGCGTCGTACGGGATCTCCACATCCTTCCCGACGGCGGTGATCTGACCATTTTCCATCAGCACGGTCCCCGCATCGATTTCGGGACCCACAACCGGGATGATACGACCGCCCTGCAGCGCCACTTTTGCCGGTGGAGCTGCCTGGCCATGAACACCGATCAACCCGACCAGGGCTGCCATCATCAAGGCTCGCCTCGCGTTCACCCGTTCGTCTCCCATATCACGGTATCCCGGATTGGTCGGGATAGGATCCCGGCCTACAGTGTTCGTTTGGTCGGGATAGGATCCCGACCTACCGGCCATCGACAACCATCTCTCCATCGACCATCACCGCCACGATGCGAGAAGTGGCCGCCAGAGGTTGCTCGCTCCAGACCACCAAATCGGCTCGCTTGCCTGTTTCCAGTGTGCCCATCTCGCTGTCCAAACCGAGCATCTGGGCGGGCCACTGCGTCACGCACCGCAGCGCATCGTCGAAAGTTACGCCAAACCGCACGGCATACATCGCCTGCCGAGCAAGTCCCTCCTCCTCGCGATATTCCTGGGCGCTGAGCGCCGTGGGAATCCCGGCGGCCAGCAGTGCTCGAAAAGTGAAGTAGCGGGCGCGGGCGACGTCGCCGCGCGACCGGCGACCCGTCGCCGACTCGTAGATGGGTCCGAAAATCACGGGAACCTGGCGGGCCTTCAATTCATCGATGCACAGGTATGCCTCGGTCGCTTCTTCCAGGGTGAAACGCAAGCCGAACTCGTCGGTCAAACGGAGCGCCGTCAGAATATCACGCTGAATGCGCGCCTGGATCCGCAGCGGTGTCTTGCCGTCGAGCACGTCCATGAGTACCGCAGTCGCTTCCGGGCCAGCCGTGTCCGCTCCGTAGGCCGTCTCTCCCTGTTGGCGGCGCCGAGCATCGTAAAACGCCTTGCGAAATACCCACACCAGGCCCATGCGGGAGTTCGGCCGCCGCGCAAACATGGTGACGGCATTCCGAGACGGCGTAGTGTTTCTGGAGCCGAAGTAGCTCGGTTCGGATCCCACGGTCGCCTTGACAGCCGCCGCCGCCACCAAGACTCGCTTGTCGACCGGTCCCGCCGTATGCACCACCGCCCCCCGCGCCGCAATCACGGCGGAAGCATCGGGTGAGGCGTACACGGTCGTCACTCCGCCCCGCACCAGACGGTGGAAATCGTCCGAGTCGAAATTCAGGCTGTCAAGCACGTTTGTATGCGGGACCACTTCCGAGCTTTGTTCATTCACCATCTCGGTCGGTCGAATTCCCATGGCCGCGGGGGCGTCGTCCGCGTCAGGAAACTCCTCGCCAACATGCCATGGCAGACCTCTGTCAGAAGCAGCATGCGTGTGCGTGGGATCGGCTGCGGAAGCGGGATCTGCATCGACCTGTCGTTCTTCCTCCACGCTGGCCACGCCTTCTGCCATTCCCCCTTTCAACGCATCTCGTGTCGGTCCTTTGCGGCTAGGTGCAATGAGGTTGGTCGAACCAATGCGCGCATTCGCATCGATCAGCCCTGGTGTCACACTCGCTTGCCCCATGTCGAGGATCGTCGCCCCGTCGGGAACGGCAAGTTCGGTTCCGATATCCGTGATTCGGCCGTCTTGAATCAACACGACGCCCGGTTCGACAACACTCCCGTCCCCGACGTACACTTTGGCCGCTTTCACGGCCAGCACGGGACTTGCAGCCTGCAGATCGGCCAGGCTCGACAGGCCGAGCAGCAGTGCGGCCAACAATAGCACGGGGACCGCGTGCGTCAAACCTCGACGCCGTAATGCCACTGCGCGGTCGCGCATCTTTCTGAAGCAGGCCACTTCGTGGGGGAACGAATCGGGAGAGCGGAATACGCAATGCGCAATGCGTGATGATAAACCTCGAGCCAAGAATAAATCCAATTCCGCATTCCGCATTCCGCATTCCGCACTCCCGAATCGTTCCCGTCGTCCAAGTCAGCAGAAACAGATGCAGAAACAGACACGTTGACGCCCGTTCTAGAGATGGCCGCAGGCCACGGCAGGAATTGGGCTGCTGAGTACTTCACGGTTGTCCTCCTGCCAAAGTCGCCTTCTGGTCGCGGGCGCATATACGCGCTGGCCCCGCACGTAGACCTCCAGCACGCGCGCATCCATCCGCAACGGATCCCCCGAGAAAACTACCAGGTCGCCATCCTTGCCGGGCGCCACGCTGCCCATACGATCGGCCACGCCAGCAACTTCGGCCGGCGCGATCGTGATCGCTCTTCGGGCTGCGGCGGGGTCCATTCCGTGGCGAACGGCCAAGGCCGCAGTCAACCGGAGAGCGTCGCGGCCCGTCACGGGGAAACCGGCGCGAAAGGCCACCTCGATCCCCGCCTCGGTCAGCGCTGCGGCTCCCAACATTTCACGGCGGCTGGTCTCCATGGAATAGGGCCCCAAGACCACGGGCGGACGCACGTCCCGCAGTGAGCCCACCACATCGATCGCGTCCTGCGAAACGACCACGCCAAAGTACTTGCTCAGATCTCCCAGGGCCCGTCGTGTTGCCGTTACGTCTTGCCCCGTGGAGCAGGCAATCCAAGCGTCGAGTTCCCCGCGGACAACGGCATTGAGGCGAGGATGGGCCGCGCCTGCGCGAGCTTGAGCCAAGAGCTTGCGCAGGTCGTGCATCGCGCCACTGCGCGATGTGGGAGCGCGGTCGGCTCGCCATACTCCTTCGCCAACCGCCAGGACCAGTGGCCCCTCTTCGCGGAGAATATCCAGCTGCCCGTGCGCCACATGGGTGCGTGTCGTCACGCAGACGCCGCTGACCAGATTGGTGGCCGCCGGTCCCACCATGACCGCTGTGATGCCCGCTTCCAAGGCCGCGCGAAAATCGCGATGGCTCGGATCAAGTCCCCTGGCCGGGCTGGCGTCCGGATCAATCGTCTTGGCGTCTTCGATCGTCTGCTCGACAACGCTTGGCAAAGCAAACAGCTCCACCAAGCCCGGACAGATGACGCTCTCGGGTGGCAACTGGTGCGGCGGCAAGCCCTCTCCCTCGGCCTCCTGGCTGACCCGTGTGATCTGCCCGGCTCGCACTACGACTGTCGCGTGGTCCAGCAGCGTCCCGTCGGGTTGCAGCAACTGGCCGGCCAAGAGCACTGTCCCCTGGTCAGGTTCCGCCGTTTCCCCAGCCTGCAGAGTGAATGCCGGTACCACACATCCCAGACTGCTAAGCAGGACAATCAAGGTATTTCGCACCATGGTCACCTGGCTTGTCCTTTCCCGTATTCGTCTGAGCGTGTTGCTCTGGTCATGGTTGTTCGTTGTTCGAGGATGACAAGATCGAGGACGATAAGATTGCGGACTACGCCGCTCAGATTCAATCAATGGACGAGTAAACCTGCTGGCCATTGATAAACACGCGCAGCACTTTGGTCGCCGGATCCAACGGATCGCCCGACCAGACCACCAGGTCTGCCAGCATACCGGGGCGTAGCCGTCCGATCTGCTGCTCGACGTTCAGCAGTTTCGCCGCATCCGCTGTGATCACTCGTAAGGGATCGCGACTCGGTGAATAAGCCGTTGCCAGCTGCGCGTTGAAGGCAATGAAGCGTGTTCGTTCGGAGCTGACTGCTCCACTTCCGACCCCCCAGGGCACCTGTGCGGTATCGAGCCGTTTTCCGGGATACAGCGTGGCGCGCCGATGGACGTCGCTGCGCCATGCCGGGCAGATCCAACTGTCCCAGGATGACCGCAGCCTTGGCGTCGGCAATCTCCTGGGCCACCAGGTAGGACTCCGTGGCCCCTTCGAGAATCACATCGAGGGAGAACTCTGCGGCCAACTCCAAGGCGTTGAGGATGTCGCTGGAATTGTGAGCGGCAACCCGCACCGGTATCTCCCGGTCCAGCGCCCGCAGAATCAGCTCGGATCGAGGATCGCGGGGCGGGCGGCGAGGTTTCTGGGTCTTGGCGCTTTCGTCAGGCTTGGCAGCCGGTTTTGCCGCGGTCGACTCCTGCCCAGCCGCGTCGGCGCCAGGCGGTGTTGGAGCCGGTGCGGGTTTCTTGGCAGGAGTTTTCTGCGATGCCTCTTCTGCCAGCTTCTTGGTGTACTCGGCCACATCTTCCTGATAGCCTTCCATGCTGCGCCGATACTCGATGGCATCCCGGAAGGCCTTGCGCACCCCTTCCAATGTTTTCAGTCGTGCGACGGAACTTCCGCTCGACGTCAGATCAACACACAGTGCGGATTGGCTTTTGAGGACTTTCCCGTACGCTCCGCCACCACTTGGATCGTGCACCAGTCGTATCACGGCGCCCATCCCACACAGGCCGGCCGGACCCTGTGGCGATACGTATACCGCCGTGACTCCCTGCTGCAACGCTTCCACAATGGTGAGCGTGTCGTAACGATCAAAGGCATCCTCGGCACGTCGGGTCGGACTCGCCACGCCCGAACCCCGCGTTTCGCCGCGTCCCAGCCGACTGTAGGCATCGATCAACCCCGGCGTGATGGTGGTCCCCTGGGTGTCGATTGTCTTGGCCAGCAACGGCACGCGGACGTCGGGCCCGACAGCCCGAATTTGGGTGCCTGCGATCACGACCGTGCCTTCCTGCACGGTCGCTCCATCCATCGTCAGCAGACGGCCGCCCTGCAGCGCCGTGGGCCGCGAAAGCAACTGAGCGAAAACCGACTCCCCCGTCGTCAGGCCCCCTGCGAAGACCGCTGCAAGGAGGGTCAACGCTGGCCATGTTCCAGCGAATCGGCAGCGCGTTCTGACGAGCAGGCCATAGCGGCAGCGAGTCATGGATGCCCCGTTGGGTGGGAGGGACTTGGTGTCGTAAGGCGATACGCAGCTTGACGTTTCTCCAGGCCGCAGGCTGCCCGATTGGCCGCCACTCTCTCTAGACTGCCTAGCTTAGTTGCCACGGAGGCAGAATTCAATCAGCGTGTCCCACGGCTGAGTCAACAGGCTGCACTCAGCTCGATCTCCATGGAGAGAGCCGAATTCAGCAAGAATGGGCGGCCTAGCTGGCGAAGCGGCGCACGATCAAGGTGATATTCTGACCGCCGAAGCCGAAGCTGTTGTTCAGCGCGATATCACACGGCCTCTCACGGGCCTGGTTGGGAATATAGTCCAAATCGCAATCGGGATCCGGATTCTCGTAGTTGATCGTGGGGGGCAGGACATGGTCGCGAATGGCGAGCATGCAGACGATCAGTTCGGTGACGCCGGCGGCGGCAATCAGATGCCCCATCATGCTTTTCGTGCTGGAGATGGGGACGTCGTGGGCACGTGCTCCGAAGACTTCCTTGCACGCCAAGGATTCGACACGATCGTTGACCGAGGTGCTGGTCCCGTGGGCATTCACATAGTCGACCTGGTCGGGCGAGATGCCGGCATCTTTGAGTGCCATCCGCATGCAGGCAATGGCGCCGCGTCCCTGCGGGTGGATGTCGGTGATGCGATAGGCATCTGCCGTGGCTCCATACCCCACGATTTCGCCGAAGATGGGCGCATCACGTTTCAAGGCGCGCTCGAGATCTTCCAGCACGACCATGGCGGCTCCTTCGCCAATGACAAATCCATCGCGGAGTCGATCAAATGGCCGGGAGGCCCTGGTCGGTTCGTCATTGCGAGTTGAGAGGGCAGTCAACAAGCTGAATCCGGTCACTCCCAGCGGGTGAATCATGCTGTGCGTACCGCCTGACAGCATGACATCCGCATCGCCGCGACGAATGATCTCGGTCGCTTCCCCCACGGCCTGACTGCTCGCCGCACAGGCGGTCAGGCAATTGAAATTCGGGCCACAAGCGCCGAACAAACTGGCCATATGTCCGGCAGGCATGTTCGGTTCCTGCTCCAATTCGGCCACTGGATTGAGCGTGTCGAGTCCGCATTTGATGAAACGATTCAGGTCGAACGCATCGTTTTCCAGCGCGGCCGCCATCATGTTGGCAAAGGAAAGAAAGTCCTGGCTCCCCTCACCGCTGCCCAGGTACACTCCAAAGCGTTCGGGATCCAGGTCGCTATCCAGCACACCGGAGCAATCCATGGCCTGACGCGCGGCGCCACCGGCGAAACGAGTGTGTCGTCCGCGGTTTTTCCAGACTTCGGGATCTTCTCCGATCTGGGAGACGTCCCAGTTCTTGACTTCAGCCGAGATCCGCGTGGGAAATGAACTCGCGTCAAAGATTGTCGTGTAGCCCACGCCCGACTTGCCTTCTTTGAGCCCGGACCATACCGTCTCCACGTCATGTCCCATCGGATTGACGCAGCCAATGCCTGTGATCACGACGCGTCGTCTCATACCTCGTTCACACCTTTGCACCTTTGCGAAACCTGGTTTCAGCCGAGACGGTCGGCACCAGCGCCGCACCCGTCGCTCACTTGTCTCCGCTGCTCGCCAGACAAGCCAGCATCGGTCGACCAGCCCCCTTCATCTTCAACCATCGCCGTTCGCCCGCATTTCCGCTTCTAACAAATGGGATGGAACGTCTAAGGGAGTACCGTCCGGCTGGCGGCCCACATCGTAGACACCCAACAAGCGAAGAATGGCCAGCAGATCAGCCGGGTAGAACAGGTCAACGCCACGAAATCGATCATCCAGATGGGCGAATACCAACTCCACCTCTGCCTGCAGCCTGCCGTCCACGGTGGCGGTGCCATGCACAATCGCCCCGTCGTCACGGAGATCGTCGATCGTCACTTCAAAATGCAAGACGTCCCCTGGCAGTGTCTCCCGGTGAAACGTTGACTTGCCGACCTTGGCGAGGACCGTGCGCTCGCGAAAGCCTCGGAATTCACCAACCAGCAAGCCGCCAGTCTGGGCAAACCCTTCTATAATCAGCGACGCGGGCATGATCGGAAAACCAGGGATGTAGTTGTCCAACTGCTCTTCCGCCAGCGAGACCGCCTTGACCGCGGCAGCCCGCCTTCCACTCTCAAATTCCACGAAGCGATCGATCCAGAACCACCGCACGCGTGTTACTCCGTGGCGCCAACCTTGGTCTCAACGTAGCGGCACAAATCGCTGACCGTCAGCAGATTGCTGAACTCCTGCACCGCAGGGTTCTCTTCAAAGCGCGACATGTCGACGAACGGCATGCGTTTCCTCAGCTCCTCAATCCCTTCGGCCGTCACACGACCGTCGTGGACGTACTCGGCACTGGTGAGAATGTCTTCTGGAAACAGCTCTGAACGGGGGATCTCTATGTCAAAAGCCTTCTCCAGCCGAAACACGATATCCAGAAAGTCAATCGACTCGGCACCCAAGTCTCCGACCATCGTGGCTGCTGGGGTCACTTCATCGTCGTCTACCCCCAGCGCATCAACCAATGCTTCCTGTACCTTCTCAAACACTTCGTCTTTGGTGGGTGCCATTCGCATCATCTCCAAAATGGTTCAAGGTCAACGAAACGAGTGACCGTGTTGGCCGGTTCACTCCGCTCCCTGACTTCACGAAACGCCTGTCTGGGCAATGGCCGCGCGGCCTCGCTCCCCCCAAGGTGGTTTGCCACCACACTGTCGAGGTTGTCTCGCCGCGTAGCACTTCACGGACTAATCATCTCCACCTAATTCGACCGGCGCGGTGGCCAGGACTTCTCAAACGCTCTCTACCGGAGAGGGGTTGAACAGAAGTCCGAACCGCTCACGCAGTTCACGGCGGGTGAACGCATCGGTGGCCGCCCGCGTGGGATATCGGTCGGCCAGGTTGTATCGCTCCAGTACCAACCGCGCCGTGACCGCAGTTTTCCCCTCCACCGTCGCCTCGCTCTTGAGTGTGGTGGTGCTTTCGTCCTGCTTCAAAATCGCTGCTCTCACCACCAGCACCTGGCCCGGCTCGACAAAATTGGAGAACTTCACATTCCGCGCCTCGCGCAAGACCACGATGGTGTGGGCAAAATCTTCGCTCTTGCGAACCAGCCAAGCACTCGACTGGTACATTGCCTCCAGCATCATCACACCGGGCATGACGGGGAAACGGGGAAAGTGATCCGCCAGATACTCCTCTGCTAGCGTCAACACCTTGATGGCCTCAATGTGCTTGCCTTCGCTCAGTTCGGTGATTCGGTCCACAAGCGAGAATCGCACAGCGTGCCTGCCGCATTTCAGGGGGTACCGCCAGCCCCACGGCTGGAGCACCCTAACCAAAGCTTCTCAGCAGCGCCGCCATCGTGACGCTGTCATATTACGCAAAGCACACCAGTATACTCGTCTGCCACCACCACCACAACCGATCCCTGGGACTTGCCCCCTTCGTCGCAAATCCCACTCAAACAACACTTTAAGTTATTTTGAAAAACCCCTCGGCGACCACCTTCTGCTATTTGTCAAGGGGCGACTGAGGTTGTTACATTGCGAAACATGCGAAAAGGAATCCCCGTTTCCCCGGGCGTGGCGGTCGGAACGGCGTACTGCATTCACGAAATCTTCGTCGATCCCGATACCAAACGTCTGGAAGACCAAGATGTCACCGCCGAGCTGGCGCAGTACGAGACGGCACGGAACTCCGCGGCCGCCGATCTGCAAGCGTTGCGCCACAAAGTGGAATCGCAGGTCGGTCGCAACGAGGGGGCCATTTTCGGCGTTCACGAGTCCATTCTGCGGGACGCTGCATTCACCGATAAGATCCGCCAGTGGGTCACCAAAGAACGACTGACCGCTCGCGCCGCATTGCATCGCTTGCTCAACGAATACACTTCGCTGTTTGCCCGTACCAAGGACGAGTATCTGCGGGATCGCCTGAACGACGTGCGGGATGTCGTGGTCCGGATCAGTTCCCACCTGACCGACGTGCCGCACCCCTCAGTCAAGGGGAAGCATCCGCTCAGCGGCCCCCTGATCATCGTGGCGGACGAATTGCTCCCGTCCCAAGTCGTGGCCCTGGGAAACATTGACGTGAAGGGGATTGTGACGCAGGCGGGCAGCCAGACGAGCCATGCGGCGATCATCGCCCGTAGCCGCGGCATTCCGGCCGTGTCCGGTATCCGTGGGATCCTGCGACTTGTCAGTACCGGCGACACGATTGTGGTCGACGGCCGCGATGGTCATGTCACGGTCAATCCGGACCCCGAGACGCGTTCCGCCTACCGCAAACTGGAACGAGAGTACTTCCATCTCAAGGATGAATTGGCAGAGAATCGCAATCAGCCGGCGGTCACGGCGGACGGCGTGACACTGCAGCTGCTGGCCAACATCAACGGCGTGGCCGACGCGCGGGCCGCCGAAGCGATGGGAGCGGCGGGAGTGGGTCTGTTTCGCACCGAGTACATCTACCTGACACACCCCGACATTCCCGACGAAGAAGAGCAGCTGACCACCTATCGGGATATCGTCGCCGCGACTCCCAACCATCAGGTGACGATTCGAACACTCGATATCGGCGGAGACAAAACGGTTCCCTACCTCGGGCATCATCACAAGGAAGCCAATCCGTTCATGGGCTGGCGCAGTATTCGCCTGTCGTTCGAGCACCCCGAGTTCTTCACGGTTCAGCTACGGGCCATCCTCCGTGCCGCGGCGTACGCCCAATCACTCGGCGGGCTCGTGCGCATCATGTTTCCGATGATCACCGCGTTGGAAGAAATCCACCGTGTGCGACAGATGGTGCGCCGCGCGGAACGGCAACTGACGCTGCAGAAGAAAGCCTATTGCGCCGTGCCCCTCGGCATGATGCTTGAAGTGCCGGCCGCCGCTATCTCGATTGACTCGCTGCTGCATGCGGTCGACTTCGTATCGATCGGCTCCAACGACCTCATTCAGTATTTGATGGCGGCTGACCGTGATAATCCCAAGGTCAGCCACCTCTGCCAACCCTTGGCCCCCCCAGTGCTGCGCGTCTTGGCACAGGTGGTCCAGGCCTGTCGCACCGCCGAAAAGCCGCTCACGCTCTGTGGGGAAATGGCGGGCCAGCCCACCTCCTTCGTGCTGCTGATCGGCATGGGCCTACGGAGCTTCAGTATGAGCCCCGCCTTCATTCCCTCCATGAAAGACCTCGCCAGCCACATCACGACTCAACAGGCACGAGATATTCTCCATCATGCGCTGGGGCTCAAGACCACAGCGCGCGTGAAGCTCTATATGCGACAACAACTGAAGCGTATCGCTCCGAGCCTGAGCCTGTGGGACTCGACCTGATGACGCGGCCCAGCGGGGCCGAGGTCACTGTGGCGGGCGGTCACTGAAGTTGGCGGACACCGACGTGGGCTTACTTGAGCGCGTCCATCGCATCCTGGATCTTGGCCTTCGGCTGAACGCCGACAAAACGCTGTACGTCCTCGCCTCCCTTGAACAGGACCAGCGTCGGAATGCTGAAGACCTTGTACTGCTGCGCAATTCCAGGACTGTTGTCGATATTCAACTTGCCTACTTTGATCGTGCCGGAGTTCTCGGCCGATAATTCCGAGATCATGGGAGCAATCTGTCGGCACGGCCCACACCAGGTCGCCCAGAAGTCAACCAGTACCGGCTGATCCGAATTCAATACCTCTGCCGCAAAATTATCATCCGTGAATTCGGGAACATCACTCATCGTCAAAGACTCCTCGATTGTCCAAAAATCTCTCAGGCTGCCATCCCAATCCTGGGTTGCCAAGCTCGGTCGCACTGAGACGTACGTGCGGCACGGCACACAAGACATGCCTCAACGGGCGGTCAGAATTGTATAGGTCGTCCACCTCCCATGTCAATGAACGGCCGCTCCGCGGAGTGGTTACCCCGACGGGCCGTTAAGGGGGCACCCGCCAGGGCCCCTGCCAGATAGAGTTGCTCGAGCGTGGGGCCCTTGGCCTGGAGTGGTGGAGTGGTGGAGTGGTGGAGTGGTGGAGTGGTGGAGTGGTGGAGTGGTGGAGTGATGGAGTGGTGGAGTGATGGAGTGGTGGAGTGATGGAGTGGTGGAGTGGTGGAGTGGTGGAGTGGTGGAGTGGTGGAGTGGTGGAGTGGTGGAGTGGTGGAGTGGTGGGGATACCGCCCAACCTCCTAACGAACGAGACATAACCTGGATGGACCAGAAATATCTTCGTGCCCGTTACCCACGTACCTCCAGTCCTCTCGCGACTCCCGCAGGCAACTCAAGGCAAATGAGTCTGGACCCCAACTACCACCGGAGTCCGAACTGTTCGCCACCCGAATCGCGACTAGTACCACCTTTGAGCGGTTTGGACCGACGGGCCACCACAGCTTCTCGCTTGGCATCCGCCGCTTCGTCTGGTAGCTCCTCAACCTCCGGTGCCGCTGGCTCTGGTAATACGGCTTTCAGCGACAGCGCGATGCGCTGAGCGTCGGTGTCGACGGACAAGATTTTCACGTCGACATCTTGCCCTTCCGCCACCACGCTGCCCACGCTCGGTACGCGGTTGTACGACAGTTCGGAGATATGTACGAGCCCCTCGATGCCGGGGGCCAATTTCACAAACGCACCGAACTTCGCGATGCGGGAGACCTTGCCTTTCACGATTGTGTCGACCGAAAACTTCTCCTGGATATTGACCCAGG
Organism: uncultured Planctomycetota bacterium; assembly: GCA_963700515.1. Taxonomy (GTDB): domain Bacteria; phylum Planctomycetota; class Planctomycetia; order Pirellulales; family Pirellulaceae; genus JAJRVM01. Next base: position 65,583 of record CAVOXY010000050.1, read on the forward strand.
GGTGTTCCAGCAGGTCACGGTAGGACAAGCCGATTTTCCCCGTTTGCTGGTCCACCTTCTCGATCTTCACGCGGACTTTCTGACCTTCTTGCAGCACCTCGTTGGGATGACTTACACGATCCCAGCTCAACTGGCTGACGTGCACCAGACCATCGATGCCGCCGATATCCACGAACGCCCCGAAGTCCAGGACCTTGCGGACGACGCCGTCGACGATCTGCCCCACTTCCAGACTTTCCAGCATCTGCCGGCGCGTTTCCTCTTTTTCGCGTTCCAGGATCGCGCGACGGCTGAGCACCAGATTTTTGCGTTGCGGGTTCGCTTCTGTCACCACGCACAGCAACTTCTGGTCCAGGAATTCTGCGTAGTCTTCCACCCGAAAGATGGCAATCTGGCTGGCGGGAATGAAGCCGCGGAGAGTTCCCACTTTGCATTCCAGCCCACCCGTGTTGGCGCCCGTAATGCGTGCCTCGACGACTGTTCCCTCCGCCACGTCGGACCAGTCTTCGACGTGAGCCGAGGCGCCGGGAACCACCAACTCGTACAGCCCATCATCCGCACTATACGATTTGACGATCACCTCCAATTCGGCACCAAGTTGCGGAGGCTCCGGGAATTGCCGCAACGAAGCCACTCCTTCGTTACGTCCGCCCAAGTTGAAGAAGACGTTATCACCGTGGATCCGCGTGACCGCCGTGCGATGACGCGACTCGAGCTCAATCGGTGCCGCTGCCGAATCAACCATTCCACTGGCGAGGATATCGTCCAGCGAGGTGTTGGCCATGGCAGCCGCAAACTGCTGTTCCAGATCGTCGGACAGTGGCTGCCGGATGGAGGGGAGTGGCACAGGGGGAGGCGGGACGACCGGGGGTGGCACGTCAGGGGTGGCGGGTGGCTGAGCCGTTTCGATTTTGATCGGCCTGTCCGGCCCGGCGATATTCGGCTTCGCCGACTGGGCGGGCGTGGCCGATCCTTCGCGGCGCGAGCCGACTTGGATGCGGGCTCGCGGCCCGAGCAGCAGGGGACGCGTCGGACTCGGATACCGATGGCTCAGGGCTCCCGCTGTCCGCGACCGACTCACCCTTCTTTCCCGCGTCATCCGTCGGATCTTCCGGCGCGGCCAGCTCACAGCTGGCGGTTGACACCCCGGTCGCGGGCGGATCTGCCGGCCCCGCCACGGGCGTGCTGCCAGCTTGCGTGGCCGACGCCTGGTCTTCTGAGGAGGGCAGGGGGGACGAAGTGTCCGTTGACTTGTCACGGGCAACAGCCTCAGGCTGCTGTGAGGCGATGCCTCAGAGGTTTCGTTGTTCATCACATCCAGATCCGGGGTCTGTCAACCAGAAATCACGGGCTCGCAAGCGGTACACAAGGATGATAGCTCGTGGCGGCCCGACGGCGTTTTCGCGCAGCAACCTCTTCCACCGCGGGACATCGTCCAGACAATCACCGAGCGATGGCGTGCCCCGCAACCACGATTGACCAGCACCCCTTGCGAACTACCGAGCGTGCTGCGGCCAACCTTTCACCATGCCATCCCTGGAACGTTTCAGTGTAGCACTGACCGGCGGGCAAAGATAGGGATTGAAGTCCGAACCGTGCTCGACACGAGTCCCGCATTTCCGTCATAATTGGCCATCTGAGCAGCCACAATTTCGAGGGTCTTTTGGAGGTATGTGACCGTGTTTCAGTTCGAACCCGACGCGTACGGACCAGCGTGCGCACAGGTTGCTGCGGCGTGACTGAGGTCTGCTCCTTGGGGCCAGGCTCACCGTGTGATGCACGGCGGGCGGACCTCGAGTCCCTCGATATTGCCACCCTGGCGGGACGTCGGAAAGTGGTCGACGACGAAATGGCTCTCGGCTGCATCGCCGGATTGTGGCTGCTGCACGATTTCCTCGATGAATCGCATGCGATCAGCCAGCAAATCCCCACTCCCTCCGGCAGCTACTGGCATGCTCTCATGCATCGCCGCGAACCCGATTATACCAACGCCAAGTACTGGTTTCGCCGGGTCGGGGACCACCCCATCTTTGATCGCTTGAGGCTGGAAGCCGCGGCGATCGCCAAGGCCGCCCAACTAGAGAGCGGCAACGTGCCGGTTCCTCAGCCGCCACGGTGGGACCCGATGCTGTTCATCGACCTGTGTGACGCCATGGCTGGCAGTGGGACTCCGGCCGAAGAATTGTGCCGCGACATTGCACACGTGGAATGGCAGTTGCTCTTCGATTATTGCTTCCAGCAGGCCACACGCCCGAACTGATCTGTTCCCCGCGCTCAGGCATCGCGCAGGATCTCTCCAGCGGCATTCCTGCCGCACGCCCCCATCACGCCGCCGCCCGGATGGCTCGCCGCGCCGCACAGGTAGAGTCCCTTGATGGGTGTCCGATGATCCGCCCAACCCGCCACCGGGCGCATGAAGAAGAGCTGATGCAGGTGCATGGCTCCTTGCATGATGTTGCCGCCCGTAATGCGAAAGGTCCGTTCCAGGTCCAGCGGGCTGAGCACCTGGCGGTGTTCCACGATCTGCGGCATGTTCGGGGCATAGCGGGCCAGCAGGTCGAGGCAGCGATCCGCAAAGCCCTCTTTCAGATCGTCCCACGACTTGCCAGCGGCGAGTGTGTAGGGAGCGAATTGCACAAAGATCGACATCAAGTGCTTTCCCTCCGGCACGATCGATCGGTCAACGCTTGACGGCAGCGTGATTTCCAGCACGGGCTCTTCGCTGGGCCGACCGTACTTGGCGTCGTCGTAGGCCCGTTCGATGTAGTCCAGGGTCGGCGAGATGTGAATCGTGCCACGATGATGCGGCGCAATTTCGGAGGCGGGTGCGGTAGTGAAATTCGGCAGCGCCGACAGACCCAGATTGATTTTGGCCGAGGCGGAGGAGTAGTCGATCTGGGCGACCGCCGCGCGAAATTCGGCCGGCAACTGGTCGGCTTCCAGAAAACGCTCAAAGGTCCAGTGCGCGTCCACGCTCGAGGCCACCACGGGCGCCTCAATCGTGCCGCCGCTGGCCAACCCCACGCTCTGGACAGAACCGTTCGCCGTGAAGATACGCGTCACTTCCGTCTCGCGAAACACATCCACCTTCAGGTCACGGCAGGCCGCTTCCAGGGCATCCGACAGCCGCCCCATGCCGCCTTGCACATATCCCCAGATGCCGCGCGCACCCCCGGCGGTCCCCATCACATGATGCAGTAGTACGTAGGCCGTGCCGGGCGAAGCAATCGAGGCAAACGCGCCGATGATCGCATCGGTGGCCAGCGTGGCACGCAGTACCTCGGCTTCGAACCAGCGCTCGAGAATCGGGCGAGCGGCACCGGTCAGCAGCTCGATCGCTCTGGGCAGATCGTCCCCCAATTCACCTGCCGCCTGATACATTTCCCAGAGCCGCCGTGCGTCGCGCATGCGTTTGACCACACCGATCTTGCGCCGCTCTTTCGGCAGCGGCAGCGGATCGGGCGCCGCTTGGGACAGAATCGGTTCTAACCGCTCGGCAATCCGCTCCAACAGTGCCGTGTAACGCGGATAGGCCTCCGCATCCCGGGCACTGAACTTGGCGATTTCCTGCCGCGTGGCGGCTTCGTCGGGCCCCATCAACAACGAACGTCCATCCAGCAGCGGCGTGAAGGAGGAGGGATTGCGCGGCAAGATCGTCAGGCCGTACTGCTTCAGACGCAGCTCGCGGATGATCTCCGGCAGCAAGAGGCTGATCACGTAGGCGGCCGTCGACACACGGTAGCCGGGCCACAACGACTCGGTCGCAGCGCAGCCCCCCAAGACGGCTCGACGCTCCAGCACGCAGACCGACTTGCCCGCCTTGGCCAGGTAGGCTGCGGTGACCAGTCCGTTGTGACCTCCTCCGATCACAATGCAGTCGTACGATTTGTGTTCTGTCATGGCAGGAATCTTCCTTGCTAAACGCGCCGTTCGGGAGGGTGAAAGCAGCGCGTTATTGTACCCCACTCAGACCTTGACACGATGGGGCAAAGCAATGACCGCGACTCGATCGTGGCTGGCGTTTCATGAACGTGCCAGCCTAATTGGGCCGATTTCCACCGAGCCCGCCTCGGTGGGATCACAACTGGTCCGCTACCCGGCGCAATCCCCGCCATTCGATCCATGCCCGATCGCGCCGTGCCTCGCGATTCGATCGTGCGGCAACTGGCCCGCTACCCGGCGCCGCACTCTCATCCGATTTCCACCGAGCCCGTCTCGGTGGGATCACAACTGGCCCGCTACCCAGCGCCGCACTCTCATCCGATTTCCACCGAGCCCGTCTCGGTGGGATCACAACTGGCCCGCTACCCACGCCGCACTCTCATCCGATTTCCACCGAGCCCGTCTCGGTGGGATCACAACTGGTCCGCTACCCGGCGCCGCACTCTCATCCGATTTCCACCGAGCCCGTCTCGGTGGGATCACAACTGGTCCGCTACCTGCGCCACACTCTCATCCGATTTCCACCGAGCCCGTCTCGGTGGGATCACAACTGGTCCGCTACCGCCATCTCTGTCACCAGCGTCTGATCACGACTGGCCCCACGATGCCGACCTCATCCGATTACCGAGCCCGGCTCGGTAGTACAACGGAGGGGCGTATTGGTCTGTAGCGGGTCTGTAGCTGGTCAGTCGTCGTCCTACCGAGACGGGCTCGGTAGAAACGGATGGGGCGTACTGGTCTGTAGCGGGTCTGTAGCGGGTCAGTTGTCGTCCTACCGAGACGGGCTCGGTAGAAACGGATGGGGCGTACTGGTCTGTAGCGGGTCTGTAGCTGGTCAGTTGTCGTCCTACCGAGACGGGCTCGGTAGAAACGGATGGGGTGTACTGGTCTGTAGCGGGTCTGTTGTCATCCTACCGGGGCGTCAACCAAACACTCTGTAAGCTTCGTTCGCTGCACGTAGCGAACGTAATCATGCACGGCCACACGAACGCACTGCCAGACGGGCGGCAAGGGCGCCGTTCATTGTCCCTTCAATTCCTCTCGCACCGCGCGTTCCAGACGGAGCCATGCTTCGTGTTTGGCCTGTGTTTGCTGGTACTCGTCGCAAGGGACAAAGCCGGGCATGTCCTCGGGCGGCTCACCGCCGCCCTCTTCGTCCACTACAATGTCCGCCATAGCTCGACCAGCTAATGTGAACAGCGATATTCCTACGGAAACTAGTCTATGCCTGCGACCGACACGTCTTCCGAGCTATCCGCAGCGCATAGAACTCGTGGTCGGCTGCTGGTGATCGCAGCTGCCGTACTCTGGAGCACCAGCGGTTTCTTCGCCAAAGCCCCGCTATTTGAAGATTGGCCCTTGGCGCAACGCGGGTTGCTGCTCGCATTCTGGCGTGCTCTGTTCGCCTGCCTGTTATTGATCCCCATGGTACGTCGGCCCCGATGGACGCTCGGCCTGATTCCCATGGTGCTCATTTTTGCCGCCATGAACTACACCTATATGACCGCCATGACGATGACGACCGCGGCCAATGCGATCTGGCTCCAGAACGTTGCACCCGCCTGGGTCTTTCTGATCGGTGTGTTCGTGTTTGGTGAGAAAGTGCATCGTGGTGATTGGTTGCTCGTCCTGTTCGGAGTCCTCGGCGTCGGTTTCATCCTCTGCTTTGAAGCACAGGGACAACAGCTCGAAGGAATCGTCTTCGGTTTGTTGGGGGGGATCACCTATGCCGGCGTCATTCTGGCGATTCGGCAATTGAGAGGCCAGGATGCGGCCTGGCTGATCATGTTGAATTTACTGATCACCAGTATCGTGCTGGCTCCGTTCGTACTGCGACAAGATATTTTTCCGACCGGAAAACAATGGGGCTACCTGGCGGCTTTCGGCATGCTGCAGTTGGGACTTCCTTATTTCCTCTTTGCGCGAGGCGTTCGATCCATCGCCGGCCACGAAGCGTCGGGAATCGCGCTGCTGGAACCGATCCTGGTTCCGGTCTGGGTTTTCCTGGCCTGGCACCACGAATCCACCTACCAGGCACCGCAGTGGTGGACATATGTCGGCGGGACCCTGATCCTGATCGGCCTGTTGTTGAAATACGCTCGTGTGGGAAAACCAAATGCGAAGGGGCAGCACGTCGTGATCGAGCAAGTTGACCATTAGCTGACAAGCTTTGACGGCCCGAGGTAGAGCCTTACTCGGTATCATGGCGCAAGGTGAGCGCATGTTTGTGACGCCAACTGTGGGATGGAGAACGAATGCGGAATGCGGAATGCCGTGCTGCACAAGGGCAGCGTGAAGTCGCCTAATCGTTTCAGCGTCGGCCGACCATCCGTGTACTCCGAGCGTGAAGTCGCGAGGTGGAGGCCTGTTCTGGGAACAAGCGGAGTGCGGAATGCGGAATGCGGAATACCGAGCTGCAAAAGGGCAGTGTGACATCGCCTGCTTGTCGTGTTGGCGCATCTCGCCTCCGCACACATAACAATCGTTTCTTTCTGCCTCGCGCAGTCGCCTCTATCTGCAAACAACGCATTCCGCATTCCGCATTCCCTAATCGTTCGATCCACGGCCGACCATCCGTGTACTCCGCGCGTGGAGCCGCGAGGTGGAGGCCTGTTCTGGGAACGAATGCGGAGGATGCGGAATACCGAGCTGCAAAAGGGCAGTGTGACATCGCCTGCTTGTCGTGTTGGCGCATCTCGCCTCCGCACACATAACAATCGCTTCTTTCTGCCTCGCGCAGTCGCCTCTATCTGCAAACAACATTCCGCATTCCGCACTCCGCATTCCGCATTCCCTAATCGTTCGATCCACGGCCGACCATCCGTGTACTCCGCGCGTGGAGTCGCGAGGTGGAGGCCTGTTCTGGGAACGAATGCGGAATGCGGAATACCGTGCTGCACAAGGGCAGTGTGAAGTTGCCTGCTTGTCGTGTTGGCGCATCTCGCCTCCGCACACATAACAATCGCTTCTTTCTGCCTCGCCCACGCGCCTCTATCTGCAAACAATATTCCGCACTCGCGCATTCCCTCATCATTCAGGTCCTCCAAGTCAGCAAGACCAAACGCTCTGGGGCCCATTTTGGTTGCGGCTACCGGCTGCGTCAGGAGAGACTGTCTGGACTGAGCGACTGCGTGGAGTTCGAGTGGCTTCTACTTAAACACCCAAGTCGTGCCGGCTTGCATGTCGCGTGTGACTTGCGTGTCGCCATAATGCAGTTGGCAGGGACCATCCTGGCTGGCGTGCACCCGTGCTTCGACCAACCGACCATCCTGCCAGGACATGTCGACGGTGAAGCCGCCGCGTGCCCGTAGACCGGTAACGCTTCCCGCGGGCCACGCCTGGGGCAACGCCGGCAGTAGATGTACTGCGCCGGCGTGCGACTGCAACAGCATTTCGCACACCGCGGCGGTGAAGCCGAAGTTGCCATCCATCTGCATGGGCGGGTGCGTTGCCAGCAAATTCGGCAAGGTGTTATAGCTCAGCAGACCGGCTACCATGTCATGCGCTTTCTCGGCATTTCCCAGTCGCGCCCACATGGCACACCGCCACGGCCATGTCCAGGATCGCCGACTGTCTCCGGTCTGACCACGGGCCTCGAGCGAAACCTCGGCGGCCCGCGCCAGTTCAGGCGTCTTCGTCCGTGAGATCTGCCGCCCTGGGTAGATGGCAAACAGGTGCGACGTATGTCGATGCTGGTCCTGGGGATCGTCTCGATCGACCATCCACTCCTGCAACTGTCCCCAGCGTCCGATTTTGGGCGGAGCCAACTTGTCGCGCAGCCCGGCCATCCGCTCGCGAAACGCCGGATCTTCAGCCAGGCTTTGCGCCAACTCGATGGTGTTGGTCAGCAGATCCCACACAATCTGCTGGTCGTGAGCGCCAGCCATCCTCCACCGGCCCGTGTTCGGGCGACCATCCGTTGGGCACAACCAGCGTTCCGTCGGGCAGGGACTTCAGTTGATCTTCCCAGAACTCACAAATCTCCTTGAGCATCGGATAAGCTTGTTCGCGCAGATATTTTTCATCTAGCCCAAACGCAAAATGCTCGTAGAAATGCTGCGCATACCAGGCGCTCGAAGGCACATTCCATTTCCAGCCGTGCCCACCGAAAATGTTGTGGGATGTGCGGGCCGTCCAGCCGCGTACGTTCCCGAACTCAGCCTGCGTCGCTCGGCGGCTTGGTTCGCGCATGGCCCATATCAGGTCGAGCAGCGGCTGCTGACACTCGGCCAAATTGGCCGGCTCGGCCAGCCAATAGTTCATCTGTAGGTTGATGTTCGAGTGATAGTCGCAGTGCCACGGCGGATCGTTGCTATTATTCCACAACCCCTGCAGATTCGCCGGCAAACTGCCCGGCCGCGTACTGCTGATCAGCAGGTAGCGACCGTATTGGAACAGCAGCGCGGCTAATCCAGGATCGGCTTGCCCATCGCGGTAACGCGACAGCCGCTGGTCAGTCGGTAGTGTAGCGCCGTCGTCCGCCTGCGGAAGCAAACTGAGCGACAGGCGGCCGAACAGCGACTGATAGTCTTCGACGTGCGCGCGTTTGAGCTGCGCAAAGTCCGTCGCAGTTGCCTCATCGACGCTGGCGGTCACGCGTGCGTGCGGATCGGTGCCGCGCCACGCTTGGCTCGCATCCATCCGATAGTCCGTACCCGCCGCCAGGAGAATCGTCAGGCTGTCACACTCAGAAAACTCAATTTCACTGCCCACGCAACGCAGTGTTCCGCCTTGGTTGACCACACGTGCCTGCGTCTCGTATTTCAACCCGTTGGCTAACTCTCCGCTGGCCGTCAAGCGATCCCCCGATACCGTGGTGGGAGCTTGATGAGCATCCTGTAATGACAGCTTTCCACTGTAGGCCGCGTGCCGGTCGGCTGTGAGACGCACCACGATCACTTGCGCCGGATGACTGCAGAAGTACTCGCGCGTCCAGGTCACACCATCGGTCACATAGCTCACTCGCTGCACCGCGTTGGCGAGATCGAGCTGACGCCGGTACGATTGCGGAGCGGGCGCTTTCGTAGGTAAACCCTGCAAGGCGATCTCGGCCAGTTGGAACCGCGTTTCACCGTGAACTTGGCTGAAAGTGAAGCGATAATGTGTGTAGGATCCCGGCTTCGTGATCTCGTACGTGCGTTGCTGGCCTCGGTTCTCGAATGTCGGCTCGTCGCTGCGACGATCAAGTTCGACCCAGGTTTCCCCGTCCATCGATCCGTCGAGCACCCATGACCGCGGATCACGACTGGGCACGTCATTGGCCGACGTCAAGCAGTAGGAGTCCACCAGCCGGGCGGCGGCCGGAGCCACTGCCATCGTCCCAACCACGGGCCGGTCATGGTGCTCAACACACCACTTGGTCCCGGGATCTCCGTCGGACGCCGATACAACTTCTTCATAGGGGTAGAATGCCGAGTGTCCACTGTCGCAGCGAATGGTGGGGACCTGGGATTCCGCATCCCGCGGCAACATCAGCCTCAGTGTCCCCAGGTCCTGATAGGCTCCCATCGACTCGTATTGGCCGGAAGGGTTTTCATCGCCGGTCCAGAGACTATCCTCGTTCAGCTGGATACGCTCGTCGCTGACCGAGCCAAATACCATACAGCCCAATCGGCCGTTGCCCAGCGGAAGAGCCTCGCTCTCCCAATTGGAGGCCGGGGCGGTGAACCAGATCTTCAGCTCGGAGCCGGAATCCCCCTCGGCCCCTGCCATCAGACGGACCGTCGTGAGAAAGAGCGTACCCCAGAGACAAAGCAGTACCACTCTCCGCGTGAGCAGCCAGCTGTTTCTTTGCGAGATAATCATTTTTCAGCGAAGGTCCCATTTGTGCTTGGTAAATGAGTTGTTCGGTGCCCCATCTCTGCCGTATTATACAACGACCCGCTGGCGCCACGTGTGGTTGACCATGGCAAATCCTCGAAAACCAATGGATCGGATCGGTCCTTATGACATACAGCCGTTGGCAGGCCTTTACCTGGCCGCGAATGAGCGGTCTTCCGCGTTCGTTTCCCGGGCCGCTATGTGGGGCGCGTACCACTGGCCGGCGGGGATTTTGGAGTGGACGCCTCCTCCCAGCGCGCAGGCCTGCGGCCGTTGCGGTGCTGGATGTCGGCGGCCGCTACTTGCCAGCGCGCAGGCCTGCGGCCGTTGCGGTTAAACAGGTTGTGGTTGGCGGCGGCTGGCTTCGTTTGTGGGCGCTGATCGCACTTGCTGCAGTCGGCTGGCTCGTCAATGGTGCCGAGGCAGCGATGGGGCAGGATTGGCCCACCTATGCCCACGACCAGTATCGCAGTGCGGCCACCGACATGCCGCTCAGCCTCCCACTCTCGGCGTCCTGGGTGCATCAGGCCGCGCACCCCCCGACGCCCGCCTGGCCACCTCCGGCGCGTTTTGACTACTGGCACTATAAGAAAGATCTGAACCCACGCGTTACCTACGACCATGCATATCACGTGGCCGCGGCGCAGGGGTCCGTCTACTACGGCTCGTCGACCGACGATTCGCTCGTCTGTCTCGATGCCCTCACGGGCCAGATTCGCTGGACATTTTATACCGAAGCGCCGGTGCGATTGGCCCCGACCGTCGCCCACGGAAAACTCTACGCGGGATCCGACGATGGATACGTATACTGCCTGGACGCCGGCAGCGGACAGCTGGTCTGGAAGCGACTGCTGGGCCCACGCGATCTGCGCTGCATTGGCAACGAGCGCATGATTTCGCGCTGGCCAATCCGGTCGGGAATTCTGGTAGATGAAGGAATCGCCTACTGCGCTGCCGGGATGTTTCCCACGACCGAAGGTGTTTTCCTCGCAGGTCTGGACGCGGCCAGCGGGACTCCGATCCTCCAACGACAGATTCAGCAATCGGTACAGGGTTACCTGTCATTGACCAGCGACCAATTGATCTTTCCGTCGGGCCGTACCTCTCCCATCGCGTATCGCCGCGGCGACGGCACGATGCTGGGCGAAATTGCCGGCCCGGGAGGAGTCTACACGGTTGTTTCCAGCGATCTGGTCGTCGCCGGACAAGGTGACACGCAAGGTGAACTCTCGCTGGCTGACCCGGTATCACAAGAACAGCTCATTTCGCTGCGCGGCCTGCACTTGATCGCTCACGACAGCCGGATCTATGTGCACGGACGCGAGGAACTGGCCGCACTCGATCGCGCGAGATTCCTGCCGCTGGCTCATCGTCACGCGGTTCTGCAACGCCAATGGGAAGCCGCGAGTAAGATTGAGGGCGTGCGTGCGAAAGCCGATGCCGCCCGGCTGAAAGTGGAACTCGCGAAGCTCAATGCCGAGATGCAACCTTGCTGGCTGTGGAAATCACCTTGCGACAACATTGAGTCACTGATTCTGGTGGGAGACAAGCTGGTTGCGGGCGGCAATGAGTCGGTGGCCGCTTACGACACACAATCGGGCCAGGAAGTCTGGCGCGGGAACGTCACGGGGCGAGCGTGTGGATTAGCGGCGGCTCACGGCCAGTTGCTGGTCAGTACTGACCGGGGGGCCATTCACTGTTTCTCGCCCGCCGCGACGAGCGGGTCCGTGGTGGAAGCTGAATCCGTGGAGAAGTTGGCACCGCCAGCGAGCCCTTCCGCGCAAGAAACGCACAGGCGGCTGGCGGAGTGTGTTCTGCGATCGTCGCCCACCGACCAGGGTTTCTGCCTGATCATCGGCGAGTCGGCGGGCGAATTGGCGATCGCCGTTGCCCAACAGTCGCGGATGGAGGTGATTGTCGTGCAGCGGGACCCGGCGGACGCCGCCGCAACCCGGCGGCAACTAGCGCACAAGGGCCTTTACGGCACGCGTGTGGTGGTCCACGAGCCAGCCGAAACGGCGTTCCCCTACCCGCCCTATTTCGCGAACGTCATCATTGCCACATCACAGCACGCCACATCACAGGGCGGTATGTCAGGGGGCCCAGCCAGTGCGCCGAACTTCCGCCAGGAAGTCCTGCGGTTGCTCCACCCCAACGGCGGCGTCGCCTGGATCGAGGTAGCCAACGCAGCCGAGGTCAGTGATGAAACCTTGGCAGACACCCTGTCGCAGGCCCAGGGATTTACGGCGGCTGCCAGGCAGTTGCTCGAACGACCCTGGCTCTTCCTCCAGCGAGGGCCACTTGAGGGTGGCGGTGAGTGGACTCATGGACTGGCGGATCCCGGCAACACCGCCTGCACCCTGGATCAATTGGTGCACGGACCTGTCCGCGTCCAGTGGTTCGGGCGGCCTGGCCCGCACGTGATGGCCGATCGTCATCATCGCAACGTCCCTCCACTAGCCAAGGATGGACGTCTGTTTGTGCCGGGCGACAACCTTGTGATCGCCGTCGATGCGTACAACGGTACTCAGTTATGGCAACGTGATATTCCCAGGTCGCTTCGTCTGGGAGCGTTTCTCGATTGCAGCAACATGGTTGTCGATGACCGAGCGCTGTACATCGTGGCGGAAAACACTTGTCACGTTCTTCAATCCGCCACGGGATCGGTCCTGCAGGAAATATCGTTACCACAGTTGGACGCCGAACAAACGCATCACTGGGGTTACATCGCACGTGTCGGCCAACTGCTGGTCGGCAGTGGCCGCAAGCCTGCAAGCGCGTATTATCGCCAAAGTCGTGAGGACGACACGGCCTTGTGGTTCGACAATATGTCGCTCGTCACCAGCGATTATCTCTTCGCCATGGAGCCGCAAGCGAGCAATCCTGCTTGGACCTATCAGTCCGGGACCATTGTCAACTCAACAATCACCATTGGCGGACAGCGTGTTTATTTCCTGGAAAGCCACAGTGCTAAAGCGGTCGAGAACAAACTGGGCAGAATGCCGATGTCGACGCTGGTGGCAGGAGACAATTTCCTCGTGGCGCTAGATCTGGCAACTGGTCAGACAATCTGGAAACGCCCTTTTGATCTCTCGAATTGTCAGCACATCGTGTACATCAACTACGCTCAAGAGAAGCTAATCGTTAGCGGAAATAGATATGTCAATCGCAGCCTCTGGTACTTTTTCCAGGCAGTCGATGCGAAAACAGGAGAAGACGTGTGGGACGCCAGCCAAGACTCGGGGTATACCCCCGGCGGCGAGCACGGAGAACAGAATCGGCACCCGACGATTGTAGGAGACGTCGTCTATACCTATCCATTGGCCTATCGCCTGCACACGGGTGAGCGCATTGAAGGATGGAAATTCGATCGCATCGGACACGGATGCGGAAATATGTCCGCTTCGGCCCATTGCATCTTCTGGCGGGGTGGCAACCCGTGGCAGTGGGATCTGCAGGCCGATAAGCAGCCGCATCGCATCAACACGGTGAACCGTCCCGGCTGCTTCATCAACATGATCCCGGCCGGCGGGATACTGCTCATCCCGGAAGCCAGTTCCGGTTGCACCTGCGGGTATCCCCTGCAGACGTCGCTCGGCTACGTACCGGAGTCTGCCCTCGAGTGACATTCCGCACCCTTTGTCGTTTAGCCCGCAGGCGAGGACGAAGCTGGGACTGGCCTGAATCGGTACGAGCCGCGTCCTCGCCTGCGGCTTTTGAGGTTGCGCAGTTTGATGAACTGCAACGCGGTTCAACTCCACAGCCCAGAGTTGGCATCCGCGGCTACCGCCGTGGATGCCAACCCTGGGGCGACCACATGGAATCTCCCGCGACCCCAACGGGGTCGGACAAAATGCGGTATCCCAAAGCACAGCCGCGTCAAACTCGATCCATTAATTCGGCGGATGTACGTGACACCACGTGCGACGACCGGGCAAACTCGGTCCTGTCGCATCCCTTCAGGATGCCCCCTCCCTTCTCCAACGCGTCCCCAGGGTGCGCCGCGAAGCGCGGCGACCCTTATAGTTGCTGTGGTGTGAAACGCCATTCGGCGTAGGGAATTCCACGACAAGGCGACTATTCGCGATCAAACAGCGCAACTTCAAAACCTGCGGCTGCGAGTTAAACGATGTCGCTACTGACCGCTACGGTGCGCGGTCGAGCATGAAGTGGCACTGTCCCACTAGAGGCCGTTCCAAGACGCCGTTTTGAAATGTGCACCGGTAATTGGTCAGCGGCTCACGACTCGTGTTGGCAGCCGTCGCCGTGGCTGTGGACGTGGTGGCGCGCCCATTGCAGCGCGGCGGTTGGACAGGCGGCCACACACTCCGCGGCCACACGCGTCAAGGCGGCGTCGATCTGGCCGTCGAACGGCACCTGCAATGCGACGTCAAATCCGCGGCCGACGAAAGAGAGCCCCAGCGGCTCCTTGGCCGCCGCGGCGATCTTTACGCACAGTTCGCATTTGATGCACTTGCCCGGTTCAAACAACACCGATCCCAGTCGGCCAAGAAGTTCGTACGGCCGGCGCTGGCCGTCGTAGCGACTGGCGTCCGCTTGATACATGATCGCGTACCGTTCGAGTTTGCAGCTACCGTGGGCCACGCAGCCACAGGCCAAGCAGCGGTCCGCTTGCTCGGCGGCACCCGTACCGGAAATCGGCTCGGCAGATTCGGGTGTTGTCCGGCAGGCCGAACCGGCTCCGGCCAGGAACTCCGCCATCTCCTCCTCGGTGACTTTATGGATGCGGGATGAAAACGGGCGCGAGGGACCGCGCACTTCACGTCCCGACACGAATTGATCGATCGTCTGGGCGGCTTCTTTTCCGTCGGCGGTGCTCCGCACGATCAGCGCTTTCCCACGCACCGCATTCCCGGCGGCAAACACGCCTGCGCGATCCGTTTGATAGGTGTCGCGATGAAACTCGATACCGCGCCGCGACGGAGTCAGTCCCCACGCTTCGACTTGCGGCGATTCCACGTCTCCGCAGGCCATCAGGACCGCGTCAAAACGTTCGCAGAGTTCATCCAACGCCACCTTGGTGAGAATCGGAGTCTCCCACCGCACCTCGACCCCCAGCCGCAAGATTTGGGCGATCTCCGCATCGAGAATGTCGCGTGGCAGTTGCTCGGGAGTCGTTTCGTGACGCAAACGCCCCCCCGCCTGCGACGCCTTCTCGAACAACACGCAGTCGTGTCCCAAACGGCGGAGATAGTAAGCGGCCGCCAGTCCCGTAGAGCCCCGCACCAACGACCGCAATTCGCTTCCCGGTAGCCGGCTGGCAATTCGGCAGGTACGGGTCATCGCTCCCTAGATCCGCATCCGCGACAAATCGCTTCAACTCGCATACTGCGACCGGATCGTCCGCTCCCTTGCGGCGACAACCTTTCTCGCACGGCTTGGGACAAACGCGTCCCAGGACCGCTGGCAGAGCAATATCCTGCTTGATCGTGGCAATCGCCTCGCGCACGTTTTGCGTGCCGATCTGCCGCAGCATCAGGGGGATATCCATGTGTGCGGGACAGGCGAAGAAACAGGGAGCCAGGCAATCGCCGACATGCTCGCTCAGCAACAGTTCCAATGCCGTGCGCCGCATACGGCTGACTTCCTCCGTCGCATTGTCGATCTGCATGCCCTCGACCACCCGCGTTGCGCATGCCGGCACATACTGCCCCGTTTGGCGGTTCTTGACCACACAGACCAGGCACGAAGTCGACGGCTCGTATCCCTGGAGAAAACAGAGCGCAGGGATTTCGATGCCAAGCCGCTCGGCCGCGTCGAGAATCGTCGCACCTAGCTGCACTTCGACCGGTTTGTCGTCAATCGTCAGTTTGGGCATAACTACTATCTCTAGGCAGAGGTCACAGCGTCAACACGGGCGTCGCGGCGCATCGTCAAGAAACCACTTGTACCGCCTCCTCCGGACAGACCTGGCGACACGTGTCGCAACGGGTGCACAGATCCATGTCCACGGTGTGACGCCGGTAGGGAGTCATGGGAATCGCAGTCGACCGGACAATGCTGGGCACACAAGGTGCAGCCGATGCACGAGTTGGTAATCTCGTAGCGAATCAGCTGCGTACATTTGCCAGCCGGGCATTTTCCGCTCGAGATGAGCTTCGTATTCTTCGCGGAAATACGTCAGCGTCGAAAGCACCGGGTTGGGCGCCGTTTTGCCGAGCCCGCAGATACTGCCAGCGACCACCGATCGCGACAGCGACTCCAGTTCCTCGAGATCTCCCTTGCGCCCCTCGCCCGTGCAAATGCGGTCCAGGATCTCCAGCATACGCTTGGTGCCAATACGACAGAACGTGCACTTGCCACACGACTGGTCTTGCGTAAATCGCAGAAAATAGCGAGCGATGTCGACCATGCAGTCGGTGTTGTCCAGCACAACCAGTCCACCACTACCCATAATGGCACCGACCTTGACCAGCGCTTCGTAGTCGACCGGCGTGTCGGCCAACGCGGCCGGTACACAGCCTCCCGAAGGACCTCCGACCTGCACCGCTTTGAACTGCCGACCGGGCATCACGCCACCACCAATCTCCTCGACAATCTCCCGCAGCGTGACGCCCATCGGCACTTCAATCAAACCACCGCGTCGGACCTTGCCGGCCAGCGCAAAAACCTTCGTTCCCTTGCTCTGGTGCGTCCCGAGTTGGGCAAAGGTCTCTCCGCTATGGCGAAAGATCCAGGGGAGGCAGGCCAGCGTCTCGACGTTATTGATCAACGTGGGACGGTCCCACAGTCCGCTCTCCACTGGATACGGCGGCCGCAGGTTCGGTGTACCGCGCCGTCCTTCCATGGAGTTGATCAGCGCCGTTTCTTCCCCGCAGATGAACGCTCCAGCCCCTTCCATGACGCGGAAGTTCAGTTCGAAGTCGGTACCGAACAATCCCTTGCCTGCAAAACCGTGCTGCCTCGCACCGACGGATGGCCTCGCGAATGCGCTTTACCGCCAACGGATATTCCGCGCGGATGTAGAAGATCGCCTCCCGCGCTCCGACAGCCCGCGCGGCAATCGCCATCCCCTCGATGACTCGATACGGAAACGATTCGAGCAGCATGCGATCCATGAACGCGCCGGGATCGCCTTCGTCCCCGTTGCAGATCACGTATTTGATATCTGCCGACGCTTCTCGTGCTTTCTGCCACTTGATGTGCGTGGGAAACCCGGCACCGCCACGACCTCGCAACCCGCTCACCCGCACTTCGTCGATGATCCGGTCGGCGCTCAGCTCATTCAAGCAGTGCTGCAGCCCTTGGAAACCGTGGTGGCGAAGGTATTCGTCCAGATCCAACGGATCGATGTCACCACAAAACTCCGTGGCTATGTGCTTCTGGGGCCCCAGAAATGCACAGACCGGCTGCTCCCGCACGTCCAGTGCGTGGCTCTCTGCCGCGTCTTCCTCTTCGTTCGAGTACAACACGTCGAGCCAGCGAGAGAACCTGTGGCCGACTCGCCGCAGCAAGCTACGCGGCTGAAAATGCCGCAGGACAATATTCCGCACATCTTCCGGCTGCACGTGCGAGAAGAACTTCGGTTCGCCTCCAGGTATCACCAGCTCCATCAACGGCGTCTGGTGGCACATGCCGATGCAACCGACCGATTTGACACTCGCCGGTACGCCCGCTTCTTGGATAACAGACAGAATCTCCTCGTGTACGTGGGCACTTCCCTGAGCCTGACAGCAGGACCCCAAACCGATACGGATCTCTCCCAATGTGCTCGAGTGGGAATTCGCGGAGAATGCGGCCGGCTTGCGCCGTTTGCGAGGAGCCCGCTGCGACTCGGCCATCACCTGCGGCACGCTCCGCGGCGTCACGCGGCCGAAAGTGGTTTGGTCGATTTGCATGACCGGCGCCAACGTGCAGCATCCCAGACAGGCTACCGACTCGACGGTATACTCTCCATGTGCGATCCGTGTCCTGCCCCTCGGCTAACCCCAAGTGCTGCGCGATCGCGTCCTGTACCAGCTCCGATCCCTTCACGTGGCAGGCCGTTCCTTGGCAGACGTGGATGATGTGCCGGCCGACCGGCTGGTGCCGGAAGTGCGTGTAGAAGGTCGAGACTCCGGTAATATCGGCCGGTGTGATCTCGGTCAGCTGGCAAACCCGCTTCAACGCACTCGGATGGCAGATAGCGATACCGCTCTTGGATCGCCTGCAGGATCGGAATCACCGCTTCGCGACGAGTCCCAAGTCTCGCGACGATCGCGTCAACCTCAGAAAGTTCCAGTTGCGACTTCATGTAATATCGGTGTCAATCCTCTCTACTTGCCAATACAAAACAGATGCTCTTCCCCGCGCATGTAGATCCGGCCGGGCTGAAAGGCCGGGCTGGCACGGCAGGGTTCTCCCATTTCCAGTTCCCCAACCCGCTCACACTTGTCGGCCTCTGGTTTCAGAATGAAGACCTTCCCCTCGTCCGCGAAGAGATAGACGAATTCACTTACCAGGCTCGGAGAGGCTGAAACCTCTTCGACCAGGTCTTCTTCCCACAGAGGTTCTCGCGGTTCTTCGGCGCTGCTCCCCTCCTCACCTTTGGCTCGATCGAAACAGGCCAACAAGCCATGCGATAGCAACAGCACGTATTTGTCCGTCACCAACGGGCTGCAGACATCCGGGACATCGATATCCGTCATCCACTCGATATGGGACTCCGTCACATCGCCGCTGCCGTCGGTGCGGATGGCGAACATCCCGCCTGATTCATTGGCGGCGTACACCACTCCGTCGGCGAAGGCCGGTGACGGCCCAACCTCGCCGCCCAAACATTTGGCCCGCCATAGTTCGCTACCATCCTCGGCAGCATAGGCGATCACCCAGGGCGCCACGCACGTGATCACCATGGTGCGCCCCCCGTGCTCCACAACGATGGGTGTGGCCCAGCTGCTAGAGACTTGTCGCGGGACTTCCCAAGCCACGTCGCCCGACGCACCGTGCAGGGCGATCAACTTGGACTTGCCGGCCTCCGCGGTCCCCTGATCAAACTGTACGATCAACAGGTCTTTGTAGGTCGCCAACGAGCTGGCATGGCCGTAGGGATTCTTGGGAACGCCGAGGCTCTTGCGCCACAGCTGCCTGCCTGCCCAGTCGGCCGCAACCACGTTTCCCGACGCGAATATGGCATAGGCGCGGAGACCGTCCGTGGCCATTGTGGGAGCGGCATAGCCGGTCGATTCCATCACTTCAAACTCTTCGGCACCGGCCAGGTCCGGCGGTACGTCCAACCGCCAGAGCAAGTCTCCTTTGTTCGCATCAAAACAGAACACTCCCTGTTCTTCTGCCGTGGCGCCGGAGATAAACACCCGATCTTGCCAGACGACCGGCGAGTTGTGACCGGGCAGCGGGATGGCAACTTTCCACAACACGCCGGCTCCATCCGCCGCGTTCCACTGAGTGGGAATATCGGTCAAGCTTGATATGCCCGATCCGGTCGGGCCGCGAAATCGAGGCCATTGGGCCAGATACGTGTCGTGCGAGGGCAATTCTTCCGTCGTCGGCTGTGGTGCTGGCGAATCTGGGGCCGTCTTACCGCCGTGCTGGCTCGCATCCTGGCCGCTGTGCTGGGAAGGACTGTCGGTCGGCTTCGGCACGGCACCGGATCCACTGCCATGGGCGACCGAGACGGGAACGCCGTTGGCCGGCGTCTGCCCCGCCGGCTGATCAGCCAACTCCTGCCAGGATACCGGCAGCATACGATCGGCCAGCCACGCGAAACCGCCGAGCAGAATCAGCAAAGTCGCGACCAATCCCGCAACTCCCCAACGACCCCACCGTTGCTCGTGTTGCAGCATATCGACTGGTTCGCCGGCCGTCGGAGGGCGCGGCGTTTTCGCTCGCAAAGAGGAAGCCCAGCGGGCGGTAACGAGCGTCACGATGACCCCGCCCAATAACAGATAGACGCCAGTCACCATGAACTGGCGCCGCCGAAAATAGTCTGCCCGCAACTCAAGATCCAGCTGCCGTATCGACTGCTCGAGCTGTTGGTCGGTCGGCTTGTCACGCAACTGGTCTTTGAGCGACAGATACTGAGGCGTGTCAAACAGCTCGTATTTGCCTCGACCCACGAAGTCGATTGCCAACAGCAGGCAGACAATCAAGGAGAACGTGCCGGCTACGATCGAAGTCCACAGGACAGCCGGATATCGGACCTCAAACTTCATGCCGGCGTCTCCTCAACCATCTCCGACACATCCTGGATCAAGCCCAGCCGTACCAGTTCCACCGGGCACGACTTGAAGCAACGCCCGCACGACACGCAGCCAGATTGGTCCGGATGGTACTCGACGCGCCGCCGGCGCACCGACAGTTGCACAAGCTTGACCGACAAAACGAGGCCAATCCAGGCACCCAGCCAGCCACCCAGTCGCGAGTAGCGATGTTGGAGCTGCAGCGCTTCGCGGTAAAGCTGTGCCGGAGCCTGACCGGTATTGCGAAAAGCATCACTGGCGTCCGTCGTCTGCTCGGCTTGACCAAGTTCCTCCAGTCGCACCTGTTCGGCCAGTCGCACTTGAGGATCGAGCCGCGAGAGTGGCGTGGACCAACTCGTGCCCACCCAGGCCGGTACGGCAATCAGCACGGGAATGGCGAGCAGCAGATAGCCGAGATGGCGTTTACCCGCCGCGACATGCTCGGCAGGCTGCGGGACCGTGGGGGGCTGAATGGCCCCATACGGGCAGGCGTCTTCGCACAAGCGGCACTTAATGCAATCACCGGGGACGATTCGCAAATGCCATTTGGAGACGCGGGAGAGGAGGGCCAGCACGGCTCCGTACGGACAGAGATAACGGCAGTATGGGCGTCCGACGAACACGCCGATCAACAACACGCAGCTGCCAAAGATCAGCATGTTCTCGTTGCCGCCCAGGCGAAAAAACGCCACGAACGGGTCGTAGCGACAGATGATGAACGCCGTTCCCGAAACCGCGAAAAGGATGGCTGCACCGAGATAGATGTAGGGGAAAATGCCCAACGCATGGTCGAGCCAGCGCGGGACTTTCAGGCTGCGCACGGCCACCAGTTCCTGAGCGGCACCCAGCGGGCAGACCGCCGCGCAAAAAGTACGGCCGAAAAATAATGTGAAAATCAGCGGCAGCACGAAGAACGCCACGATTCCCAGCGGTATGGCATAACCGGTGTCACCCAGTGCCAACGCAACATTCTGTGTCGCTCCGATCGAACAGACACAGCCGTCGCGCACAAAGCCAAACCAGATCAGCGAGACAACGGCCAGCACCAGCAAGTACTTGCGCGAGCGAGATACCAGGGCGAAGTAACTGGCCAGCGACGAGCGCCACGACCAGTAGCCCGACGTGCACCACATCCCACGCGGCAGCGTCGGTGTGCGGGACTTCCGTCGTCGGAACATCGTGATTCGAAAACGTGGGGGTCGGTATCAACTCGCCGGCCACGTCGGTTGCCAGCGCGATCAAGACGAATCCCGCGAATGCCATCCTCCAGAATCTCATCATGACTGATACACCTGGCTGAGAATCTCTTGGGCCTTCACATTCGCCGGATCAAGGGCTTTCTGCTGGATCAACGCCAGTGCCTGTCGCTTCATGCGATAGGGAGTCTCCAGCGGAATCCGCTCAAACGCCCGGCTCGGACAGGCCACGCCGATCGCACACTCGTTGCAGTCCACACAGCGATCCTGCATGACCTGCAGATAGAGCGAACCGTTCATCAGCGCGCAACCCTTGACGCACACTCCGCAGCCGATGCACTTCGCCACGTCAATCGTGTACTCGTAGAACCGCTGTCCCGCCTTCTCCTCGACGAACATCCGGATCACGGCGCCGGTCGGGCAGAGCTGGTTCTCGGCAGCGGTGTTGATATCCAGGTAGTTCGTATCGAAGTAGCCGGTGCAGATATCGCAATAGCCGCACATGTCGAAACACTGCACACACTTCACCGCCGACTCGTCCAGCACACAGTAGGTGGCGCAGTTGCCACAGCCAATACACTTGTCCGGATCGATCTGCCAACGCGTCTCCGCCGCTCGGCCATGCCGTCCCGCGAGGAAGCCGGCAGCGGTTCCCAGCGTCACGACACCGGCCACGCGCATCGAGTCGACCAGAAAACGACGGCGATCCACGGTTGGTTTGTCAGCCATTACCCTTGCCCCTTCGTGATTCGAGGATCCCGCACCCCCTGCGCCGAGGCAGTTCACAGCCACGGAACAACCCGCAGGTGTCGCAGGGGGTCGATAGTCCCGGACACGAACGCCCGGAGCGGCGAGTAGCCAGAAAGCCCGACACGACCACCAGGACACCAAGTGTGCTGTTGCGGATCGCCCCGTTAAGCCAGGCACGACGATCTGTCACCAACGGCTCTCCCTGTCTCATGCCTTCGTCTCCGACTGTTGAGCTTGTGGTTGAAACACAATCACGCACCGTTTGTGGGCATCCAGCACCAGAACGTTCCCGGAGGCATCCACAGCGACGTCAAACACCCGCTCTTTTTGATTGCCTCGGGCGTCACTCAAAGCCGCCGCATTGACACCCAGCTGTTGCGACCCAGCCACCACCTGCTCCATATCCCCCGCGGATGAATAGACCTTGACTCGCGGTAATCCCTTTCTCGGAGGTCGCGAATCGGCCATCGGGAAGCAGTGCCAGATGAGCCGGGTTGCAGCAGCCAAAAAAGTCAGCCAGCCCCGAGCCGGCATGGCCCCAGTACGACTGCAGTTCCCCTTCAAAACTGTACGCTTCGATGCGGCTCATCCCAGGATTGACCACGTGCAGGACTTCGTCGCTGTCCACCACCATGTCGAAGTAGGGACTGGGAATCACGAAGCCCGGCATCTGGCGATCCGGATCGGCTTGTCCGATCTTCCCGAGCAGTTCTCCCGTGCTATCGTATCGCCATACAACGCGTTGTCCCGCGTCGGCTACAAACACGTTGTCACCAGCGACGACAATGGCCGTCAATGTCGACTTCGCATCCAGATCCGGCCACTGTTGAATTAACTCGCCCTGCGGGCTCAGCACCGACACATGCCGTTCTATCGCCACGTACACGCGACCCGCATCGGTATCGTGCTGGCCCGCCACCGCCAGGCCGGCCGGCCGGCCGTCCAAGCGAATCGTATCCACCGCCACGCCTGCGGAATCCAACACCTCAATCGCCTGGTCTCCGGCCACATAGATCTTGCCTTGCGGTCCCAGTGCGATGGCGGTCGGTTCCTGCAGCGAAACCGGAATCCGTGATCGCTCGGCATACCCCAACAGCTCGGCAGGCACCACCAGTTGATCCGCCAGGTCGAGCTGGAACCGCTGCGGCTGGTCTGACTTGCCTTCTCCTGAACGGTCCAGACGATACAGCGCATACGTTCCCCCAACCAGCGCCACGACCATCAATAGAGTGGTGATCGCGCCGCCAGGTGTGGTAAGAGGATTTCGCCCGCCGCGTCCCCTAAATTCCGGCGGACCCTTTTCCGGCGGTGCTGTTTCACGGCCCGCCTCCACCGATCGTTCTGCTACTTGCTCGTCCATACGCACTCGATTATTTCGACGGTCCATTCAGGTCCAAACAGGTCATTCGCGTCATATCTCGCACGATCAAGCGGCCGCCCGCTAAAGCCATCGGGCCCCACGCATCGGTCCCGTTTTCAAATACCTGGCATCTTGAGAGCGGACGATACTCGACGGTGTTCGCTTCCGCCATCACCAACAGCCCATCATTACTCATGGCCAAAATAGCACCATCAGCAATCATGTACGGACCGAGCCCGAAGCGGTCCTTGCCACTCTCCCAAATCTGTTTGCCATCCAAATCCAGACATGCCAGCTTGCCGCCCCCCTGTTTGCGCACACCAAACAGATGGCCATCATAGAGGATCGGCGTCTGCTGCTCGGAATTGAATTGTTTGGGAGCCAACTGCAGGAGCGTACTGGCCTGCCATGGCCCGGGGCCAGGGATCAGTTGCAGCACCATGCTCCCCACCTTGTTGTCGTATCCGCTGGATAAGAACAATCGTCCCTCCGGCAGCACGACGGGCGAGGGTGCCGTGGCGAATTGCATCGTCCAGGCCGTCGATTGCCAGAGGAGCGCGCCGTCGTCGGCGGACACACCCACCACGCCACCCGTCGCACAGTAGACATACAGGCGGTGGCCCGCTAGTTCCATGGGGACTACCGACGCGTGCGTCATTTCCCAGCCCAGCGGGTTGGGCGTCTGCCAGAGAGGTTCGCCAGTCTGAATATCGATCGCCACCAGCAGCGCTGTGCCACCGGCGCCAGGATCAACCGGTCACCATCGATCAAGGGACATTGGCCGGCATACCATCGTGGCTCTTCGGTACCGTATTGGAGCACCATATCGATCAGCCAATGGCATTTTCCCGTGTGGGCATCCCAACATGCCACTTGGCACCGCGGCCCCAACGTAATGACTCGATCCCCGACGATCGCCGGCGTCGTCCGCGACATGCCGTGATTGCGGGTCACCTCCACCGGGTAACTGTTGTGCCAGATTTCTTTCCCGTCGTCCAAGGAAAGACACCGCAGCGTATCGGCCTGCGCGACCTCGTCGTAGTCCAACACGTAGGCGCACCCGTGAGCAATGGCCGCCCCCGCATAGCCCTCGCCCAGCGTGAGCGTCCAGAGTACCGGTGGTCCCGCCGCGGGCCAACTGCGTGACAACGATACCTCTTCGCGGCTGATCCCGTCCAGCTGAGGCCCGCGAAACCAGGGCCAACTGGCCGTCAGTGCCGAGGGCTTGCCCTCCCCGGTCACCGGCTCGCCAGCGACCGGCGCCACTCGTGGCGCAGCGGACTCTTCCTCCTGCCCGGCGCGACGATCCAGGCCCGGTTCGCGCAGCGCAAGATCGTTCGTCACTCCACCGCTGACCCACCATCCGATCAGCACGGCACCCACGACCGCCACACAGGCAGGGATGATCGTGTCTGTGTTTCGCCAATCCACATCCGACTCCAGGCGGCCGGGCCGCCAACCATTTGCGAGCTACCGCTCAATTTCCCCGAGGAATTGGAACGCGGAAGGCCAGAAGAAAGCATCAGCGTCCCACCAACGGCCGCCATCAAGCCGCGACGGCGACGGCTATCCAACTCTCACGCCGTTTGCCGGGGACACATCCAAAGGAGGGATCCGCACTCAAACAACGAACGGCATTGGGTGCGTTTGATAAAAATCATTATACAAGAGACAGCGATCCAGGGGGACGGGATGTCGGTGAATTCGGCCCGTATTGCCACCTGCAAACAGGGGTCATCAGAAGGGGAAAGCGAGGGGTGAGGGGGGAGACAAGCGGCCAGTCGCACGGGTTTGCGTCATTTCGGCGACTTGCCTGCCACAAGGGGATTGGCCGGGGAAGTCTCCAGTCGCGGATGCACTGCCGCCAGACGCGTCGTGCGGTCACCAAGACTGGAACGCCGCCGCCGATTGGTGGATTAGAATCCGGGTGGGAGAGGCAACTGCAGCGACTCGATGCCTTCATCGCTCCAATCCCTTGGAAAAGCGACCTCAGTCACGTCGTTTGGGACGGACGAGTTGCTTGCCTTGAATCGCTCTCTCGATTTCAGCATGCGACGGTTCGTGACCGGAACGTGACGGCTCCATAAACTTCATCACGCGTCGCTCGAGCGAGGTTTGGTCAAGGTCTCGAAGTCGATCAGAGAATACCTCGAGCGTCTCCGCTTGGGCGATCGTTGCAGCCAGCATTGCATTGATGAAACTGCATAGCTTGGTGTACCGTGCCGGCCAAGATCCGGAATTCGCTCGATTGGAAGTTGGCTTATCAACGAAGCCGGATTATTCACGAATAGGAAGAGTGGGATAGACCTAGTCTTGGACCACTTGTCTTTTTGTCATCTGATTTCTTTGCGTGTACAATGCTTCTCTGCATGGTAGTATCTTCCCGACGCTGCTGAAAAAAGAAGTAAAGAGGAGTAGCTCATGGCCGGAGAACGAGTCCCGGGTCCATTGGGGCGTGACCCCTTGGCGGCAGGTGCGCGATCGAATCCCGCGGTAGGCAGCTTCGCAAGCGCTCACCCGGTCGGCGTGGGTACGGGGGATGCAACCGAACTGGACACCACCAAGCGCATATCAAAAGTGACGAAGGACTGGAGCGATCCACCCTCGGTGACCCCCACCTTCACACCGGAAGTTGCGGGGAAATCGTTGAAAGCGGTCCTGGTCGAACTCAAGAAGCTCACCGAGTGGGGGGAAGGGGGTGGGACCATCAACGGCACCGGGGCCGGTGGGCAAATTATCGCGGAGCCTTCCGACGACGGCAAGAGCTACACGGTGGCGCTGAAGGGCACGTTCATCTTGAATCTCGTCAAGTGGAAAGACTACGATTCGATGCTCGCTGCCCAGAAGAAGGCGTGGGACGACATGATCGCGCTGTTGAAGAAGCACGAGGAAGAACACGTCGCGATTTCCTATCGTGGTGCCAAGAAACTGGTGAAGAAGCTGACCGGCTTGGACGTGACCCTCGCTCCCCAAGCGGTCGCCGACGCCAATAGCGAGATTCAAAGCGAACAAGACGACTTCGATTCAGTCGCGAAGACCGACCACGGCCGAAACGACTTTGGAGCCTTCAAGAAGGTCGTCCTCGATACCTCCGCCGATCCACCGACTCCACCAAAACCCTGAAGAAAGACAAGGGGCGTTGGAGTGTTAGGAGCTCTCACAAAACGTGATTGTGGATCCCGGCCGAAGCGGCGAAATCAGCTGCAGCACCGTGTTGCATGAGCGGTTTTGTTGGAGCTCCTTAGTCGAAAATGTGCGGACACGGCGCGGGTGTTTGTGATGCTGACTTCTCGATGGAAAACGAATCGCGAATGCGCAATGCGGAGTGCGGAATACCGAGCTGCCCAAGGGCAGCGTGAAGTCGCCTGCTTGTCGTGTTGGAGCATCCCACCCGCGCACGTATCGCGGTCTCTGTCTGCCTCGCCCAGTCGCCGCTATCGGCAAACAACATTCCGCACTCCGCATTCCGCATTCCGCATTCCCTAATCGTTCGATCCACGGCCGACCATCCGGGTACTCCGAGCGTGGAGCCGCCAGGTCGAGGCCCTGTTCTGGGAACGAATGCGGAGTGCGGAATGCGGAATGCGGAATGCGGAAGTACAAACTAATCGTTTGGTCCACGGCCGACCATCCGGGTACTCCGAGCGTGGAGCCGCCAGGTCGAGGCCCTGTTCTGGGAACGAATGCGGAGTGCGGAATACCGAACTGCCCAAGGGCAGCGTGAAGTCGCCTGCTTGTCGTGTTGGAGCATCCCACCCGCGCACGTATTGCGCGGTCCTGTCTGCCTCGCCCGGTCGCCGCTATCGGCAAACAACATTCCGCACTCCGCATTCCGCATTCCGCATTCCCTAATCGTTTGATCCACGGCCGACCATCCGGGTACTCCGAGCGTGGAGCCGCCAGGTCGAGGCCCTGTTCTGGGAACGAATGCGGAGTGCGGAATACCGAACTGCCCAAGGGCAGCGTGAAGTCGCCTGCTTGTCGTGTTGGAGCATCCCACCGCTGCGCACGTCATTGCGCGGTTCTGTCTGCCTCGCCCAGTCGCCGCTATCGGCAAACAACATTCCGCACTCCCTGGTAGTCGTTCCGGACGTCCAAGTCCCCAAAACCAGACATGTTGATGCCCGTTCTGGCTGCGGCTACCGGCCGCTTGAGGAGGTTCACGGGATAATGCGAGTGGTCGAGCCATCCTGGCGAAACCGGCGGAGAAACAAGCCCCTGCTCCTGCCGGGTACGCGGCGACAGGCTTTTTCTTGTGGGGGCCAGACTCCTCGTTTCGGAGTGTCCCCTCACGGGCACGGGTCGACACGCACCAGCGGACTCAGTGAGACGCCGACTGCTGCATTTCCTGGATGTACTTGCCCAGTGCCGTCAGGCTCTCGGCAGGAGCGACCAGTCCAGCTTCTAACGCTTTGCCGTCGTAATACAGCGAGAATCCCAGCGGCGGGGACGACGGGAAGTCGGGGATCCGCGGAATCTGCTGTCGTTGCTGCTCGGGCACCAGCGTTTCAATCATCCGTTGAACGTACTGCAGTATGCCTTGGGGGCTGATGTAGCCTACCCACTGTGCCTTGTCCGGCAGCAACCGGGCGGTGGTCTGGACCCCTTCCGCGGTCCCAAGTCCTTGCTCCGCCGATTTGGCGGCTTGCATCACCTCTCGCAAGTTTTCCTCGGAGAAGTACGCCAGCGCGACACGATTGGCGTCCACCGGCGCAACGTAAATCTCGAGGTTGCCGCCTTCCCCCAGCAGCTTGCTGAACATTTCCTTACTCTGTTCTCCGCCAGGGCCAAAAGCCTCCGGCAAGATCTGCATCACGGCTTTCATCCCCTGCACGCCGGCGACCTGGATCTTCTCCGCCTTCACAATCCGATAGGGCATGCCCTGATTGTCGGCGAAGATCTCCCGCATTTGCTCCATGGTTTGTAGGTAATCATGGATATACGCGTCCGCGTCCTTCACCTGCATGACCATCGCCATGCGACTGTAGATCGAACTTCCTGACCGAGGCACGCCAAAGCTGAAAGACATTCCACGCACGTCCGTCAGGCTCTTGCGTGAAACCTCGACGAGCTTCTCGATCTGCTCATCGGTCAACTTCTGTGTCGCCGGCATGGCGCGCATCAAATCCATCGACAATTGAATCCACTTCTCCATGGCCTTGGAATCACCGATCTCTCCCGCCATCGCCATGACGTAGGGCCAGTTGGGCAAATCCGCGAGTTGCTTCGTGGCGTTGGCTGCCGAACCTTGCACGGCGTACTCAACGGGATGCTGGAAGTCGACACGTTTCATCAACGTTACGGCACCGTTGTCGTCCGCCTGTAACGTCAGGACGACTTGCCCGACTTCTTTCGAAGCCCACTTGAACAACTCTTCGTATATGCCCAGACCCGCCACGATCGTTTCAGCTTGCGGTCCCGCCTGCGAAAAGTTCTGCTTCAACATCTGCAGCCCGCCAAGTGCTTGTTGTGTGAGCAGCTTCACTCCGGCGCTGGTAACCACCGCGTAGAATTGCGACTTCTGCGTGAATGCCTGAATGTGATCGTCAGGCTTAACGCTCTCTGTGGATTCGACGACCTGTTTCAGACCGTCACGAAACATCGGCGCGGTAATCACCGCGTACTCACTCTTCTTGGCAACAAGCGCCGCCCCGCCACCCACGGTCGCGCCACTGATGCGCTCTTCTGGCTCGCTCGGACTCAGCTGGCTAAGCAACTCCTCGTAGTTGCTGGTCCGCAGGAAAATGACGGGGAAAGGGCTCCCCGCCGGCCGACCGACGAGCACGATCGCCATGTCCCCGGTTTCGGCCACGCCCTTCAATAGTTTCAGACGCTGCTTGACCATCCGCAGAAGATCGATGGCCGGCAGCTGCATCCGCTCCGCCACCTGGCCGATGGCGCCACTGGCCTGTTGCATGTTCTTGACGACCACGTACGCCAACGCGTTGTCCGGTATCTGATGAGTGACGTCATCTGCTTCGACACGCAGGGCAGCGGTCAGCAAGACGAGCAGGGCCAGTACCGTGCTCAGGAAACGTCGATTTCTCATTGAAATGTCCCCCCTCCAGAAGATCGAAACGCCAGTTCGTGCCACCTCACGAACTTCATCATAGCCGTTGGCGAGTGCCCGGAGAATGAGCGGGACCAGGAAAGCCGAGTTTCCGCGGTGGCGTAGGACGGGACCCTGCGGCGTCCGTGCCGATCTCGTGGTACGATAATAGCCCGCGATCCAAGGTTCCACTCGGACGCCGCAGGGTCTCGTCCTACGAGCCGCTGGTCGTGAGCTGTTGCAGATCGCGGCGGCGGAGAATACCGAGCAAACGATAGGGCCGGTCACGCGTCACGACCGGCAGGCAGTCGGCGTTGCTCTGTTTGAATTCCCGCCAGGCGTGCATCGCTGACTCGTCCGGATGCAACAGGGGGAACGAGGTCATGACCAGGTCGGTGGCGCGAACCAACGGCCCCAGTCCCGGATCGAAGTGTTCGTCGCGGAGATCACTGTAGCTGATCATGCCTACGACGCTGCCGTCCTCGTCGATCACTGGCAACATGTTGTCATGACTCCGTTCAATGAAATCGACCACGCGCCGATAGGTTGCCGATGCCGGTATCCCTCGCACATCTCTCCTCATCAACTCCTCAACGGTAATGGACTCCAGGGCGCAACTGCGCCAGGAATCCACGCCAACGGCCATCATCAGACGAGTCCAGAGCGAATTCAGTTCGTCGCTCAGGGTTGTGTCGCTGTGGTGGATCGCCACATCCAGCGGGACTTCACCCGTGCGCATCACGGCCTGGCGAATCATGATCGGACCACCGATCTCGAACACGATCACCGTTCCCAGGATAATAACCTGCAAGTGACCCCCCAGCTCCGGATACCGCTCAGCCGCAATGGCCGCCAGCGCAATTGCCGCCCCGGCTTGCGACAGAATGGTCGCACCAAGCCAATGCTTGACTGCCTCCCCTTCGCTGGCCGTCGCGACCAGATAAATGCCGAAGTACTTGCCGGCCGTTCGCAGCATGATGTAACCCAACCCGATCGTGCCGGCCGCCAACAGCGCTGTCACATCCATTTCCGTGCCATGAATGACGAAGAAAACGACACACAACAGCCCCGTGAATTGATCCATCTGAGCCACAATGTCTTTCGCTCGACTCGAAGTGTTCGCCACCGTCGTCCCCATGATCAGGAACGTCAGTAGATAGGGGAGTTCCACTTGATGGCAGATCCCCAGCACGACCGTGCTCACGGACACCAGCATGACCAGCCAACGACTGCGGGACAGGAAAGCACTGGCCAACGCCACCACCAAGCCGGCCAGGACCCCCAGGGCCACGGAACTGAATAAGTCCAGCAGCAGCCGCGCTAGGCTGACCATCACAGGACTCTCGGATCGACCGTGCAGCGCCAGAACGGCGACCAGTAATACTTCGAACAATACGATTGCCACGACGTTGTTCAAAGCGACCAGCGTATTGGCATAACGCGTTATCGGACCCTCCGACTGGCTCTCTTTGAACACCAGTACCGTGGTCGCCGGAGCAGTGGCCAGCGCCAGGGCACCAAACAAGATGGCGGACGACCAAGATTCCCCCAATAGCATCAACCCCGCTCCCACCAACAGAAACGTCAGCGACAACTCGCCGGCAGACAATCGAACAATCGATTTCCAATGCGTGCGGATGTGTCGCACCGCGAAACTGCACCCCATATTGAACAGGACCAACGCCATGGCAAACTTCGCCATCGGGTCGAGAAACGTGAGATGCACTTCCGGGATGATGGCCAGCGTCTGCAATCGTGGCGGGATGTATTGCAGCAACCACGCCGGTAACGACGCGACCGTGTGCGGCCCCATCAATAACCCCACGACCAGGTATGCCGTTACCTTCGGCAGCCGCAGTCGCTCGGCCACCATCCCACCCAACAGCGCAGCACCCAGCAGCAAGCCGAGCGTTAGCCCCGCATGCTCTAACGCTGACGCGACCTGCGAGAGCGTAAGTACGACCTGTTCGCCAGCCCCTGACACGCGTGATCCCCTGTCCGAGAGGTGATGTGGAGTATGGAGTAATGGAGTATTGGAGTATTGGAGTATTGGAGTATTGGAATTGGGCTGGAGGGCCGCCAGTGGCTTTCTCACGCCCGCCGTCCCACCAGAGTGGGACGACGCAGGTCATTGGCCATGCGAATGACGATGCGACATTTTCGCTGATTACATCCGTGTATTGCAAGCCAGTTCCCTGGCTGGGCAGGACCTTGGAGTTGCCGGCAAATACGATTGTATCGATTAGCTCATCTGGGAAGAAAAGCCGGCACGAAAAAGGACGGCCCGCATTGCCGACACATTCACCTCCCCGATTTCGGGCGGAGCGCGTGGCAACCACACATCACGTCACCGCTGGCTTCCGGCGCCGGCGGCACAGAACCGTGCTGGGATACCAGCTAGTGTTGACGGGACATACTCTCTTGCAGCCAATCGGGAACTCGCATGACTTGACCCTGACGATCGACCAGGGCCAGCGTAATGTGGGCCGTCGCCAATCGATCGCTGTCCCGCCACACCTGATACTCATGTTCGATCTTGGCAGGTGTGATCCGCTGGATCATCGTGCGAATCGTCAACAGGTCGTCGTAGCGGGCCACTTTGTGGTAGGTACACTCAGCTTTGACGACCACCGCGTACATGCCGTCCTCTTCCATCCGCCGGTAATTGCCTCCCGAAGCCCGCAGCAGTTCCGTCCGGCCGATTTCAAAGTACGTGAAGTAGTTGGCATGGTGAAGCAGTCCCATGGGGTCAGCATCTTGATAGCGGACTCGAATCTGGATTTCATGCTCGCGCAACACAGGCTCCTCCTCGGCTTCTCGTCGGCGGTAGTCGCAACGGGGACCCCGACGGCCTCGTCACGTCACGGTTGGACGACCACACTCCTCGCCACCGATTGTAAATCGTCCCGGTACGACAGCCCAGAGCACGCCAACCCCTGAGGTGGCCGGGATTGGCAGAGCCAGACGCCCTGGGAGGTGGTGAGCAGGGGTTTGCTGCGGCACGGGATACAAAATACGCACATTTTGATGTGCTCGGATTTTGATCCCCAGGTAACGGGGGTGCTGAGTCGCTGGGGCAGGGTATAATCGACGACGCGGGGTCGCCGCCGGCATGGCTCGCAATCCGGTGCCGGCAAAGCAACAATGACTATCAAGGCCATCAATGGCTATCAATACACTGTGCAGCGGGCGGGAGCGAAGCATGATGATGAGCCGACACATTCCCCTTGACGCCGCAAGATCGTCGAGCTGGCTCCGACCGCTGCCGCTGCTGGCTGTCTGCCTGATGTCCAGCGGTATGGCCTGGGGACAGGTCGACTACGAGCACCCGCCGATCAATTATCTCAGTGCACCGGTGGATGATGTCGCCGCCCGATTGCAGGCACAGTTGGATGCGGGGCAAGTCGTGCTGACTTTCGACGAGAAGTCAGGTTATCTGTCCAGCCTCCTGCAAACGCTCCATATCCCGCCCTCTTCTCAGGTATTGGTGTTCTCCAAAACCAGCTTTCAACAGACACGCATATCTCCGCACCGCCCACGAGCCATCTACTTCAATGACGACACCTACGTCGGTTGGGTTCAACGAGGCGATGTGATCGAGATCTCTTCGATCGATGCTCAGCAAGGCGCCGTGTTTTACACGCTTGACCAGCAACAGACCGATCGGCCGCACTTTGACCGTCAGACGCACAACTGCCTCGTGTGTCACGGTTCGTCACACACCGGTGGCATACCCGGGAACTTCGTACGCTCCATCTATCCAGACCGTGGCGGCCAGCCTGTGCTGAGCGAGGGGACCTTTCGCACCGATTTCACCAGTCCCCTGAGCGAGCGCTGGGGCGGATGGTATGTGACGGGCACACATGGGGGGCAGCGTCACATGGGGAATGTTACCGTCCAGAACAAGAATCAATCGGAGAAGCTGGACGTGGAAGCCGGCGCGAATGTGACCGATCTGAAGCCACTCGTCGACGTCGCTCCTTACCTGACACCACACAGCGATATTGTCGCGTTGATGGTGCTCGAACACCAGACGGCCATACACAATGCGATCACGGCAGCCAATTACAGTGCGCGGATCACGCAACGTGACGCCCGGATCATGAATGAGGCACTCGAACGTGACGCGGACTACGAGTCCGATTCGACTGAGCGACGCTACGCTTCCGCGGCGGAGAAGGTCCTCGATGCCCTGCTCCTGGTTGGCGAGTACCGCCTCACCGCCGAAATCATGGGCACCAGCTCTTTCGCCGAGCAGTTCGCAGCGCGAGGCCCCGGCGATCGACAAGGACGCTCCTTGCGGACGTTCGACCTGCAAACGCGACTTTTCAAGTACCCCTGCAGCTACTTGATTTACTCCGCCACCTTTGACGGCTTGCCCCCCGCCGTGCGCGACCGCGTCCTCCGTCGGCTGTGGATGGTACTCACCTCAGCCGACACGTCGGCTAAATTCCAGCACCTTTCGCCCGAGGATCGCCTGGCCATCCGGGAGATCCTGATCGACACCAAGCCACAACTGCCCGATTACTGGACCCGTACTGCCGATAGCGGCCGCTGAGGCGCAAGGGAACGCCCTGTGGATGGCGTGAAAGGAAGAGGGGACAAGAAGACCTTGTGCCACACCGTGTATTCTGTTGTTCCAACGCGGCCTGTGGCCGCAACGGCTCGTCGCAGCAACTGCGCCCGAGATGCCTCAGCCACGAACCTCCTCATTCGCTCGGCGGCGCAAGACGAACATTTGGAACTCGCCGGCGACGGGAACGTTGAACGTGCGGCCCTGGTGATCGCGCAGTTGCACGTGAAACCGATCGCTGGCCAATTGGTGGAACGCCCGCGCATGGAAGCGACCCGGATCGCCAATCCAACAGACACCGTGGGGCGTCAGCAGCTGGTCGATGGTATTGAGAAGCGGGACATGATTGGCTTGATTGTAGAGGACATCGGACGCCAGGAGTGTGGAGTATCGCTCCGAAGGCGACAGACTGCGGGGGATGATGCCAGTTGAGCAGCAGGTGGCAAACGGTTGGATACCCATTGCGCTGCGCGTTGTGCAGGGCCAATTCAACGGCCTGTGGCACGTAGTCTGACAACGTCACCTGCAACCCGCATGCGAGGGCGGCCAGCCCCACCAGCCCCACACCGCACCCGAGTTCCAACACCGACTCGTCCCCCCGCCAGTCCGCCCGCAGCACCGTTTCGGCAGTTGGTATGGCCGAGGACCACAGGGCCGCCCAATAGGGATCGGGAGCGGCTGGGTCGGCTTCCGCCGATCGGCCCTGGTCGGCCTCCAATTGCGCATCGAGCACGGAGTCGGGTTGCGGCGGGCAGGATCAGCTGGAAAGTGTGGCCTGCGAGCGTCAGCGTGCGGTGAGTCCAGCCCCCGGGTAACTCGAACAGCACTTCCGTCTTCGTGGTGGGGGGCGTTCATGGTGCTCACCAAACCTCCTATCCGATTGACTCCGAGCCGGCGGACTAAATCACTCTGCCGCTAGCCCGCTCGACGGCTTTCCCGTGGCGGCAACCAAGCTATCGGCGGTCCCCCGCTCGCCCAACTCGCTGGCCAAGGGTATCATGGCTCGTACTTGGTGCGTGGGCCGCCGCGTTGTGTCACGACGACGTGGCTCCACATCCGCTCGGCTGGTTGGCCCCTTCCGACGAAGGGCTGTCGGGTTCGGATCGATACCCGCCAGACGATCGTTCGCAGGACGCTTGCCCTTGCGATCACAATGCCCTTGCGACAACAATACCGGTGCGACAGCAATGCCGCTGTGCTGCTGACCATTTTCGATTGAGCCTGAAGGAGAACACTCATGCCGGATCGAGTATACAAGAAGATCGAGTTGACTGGTACGTCCACGACTTCGTTGGAAGAGGCAATTGAGAACGCCATTGCCCGCGCTGCCAAGACCGTGCGTAAGATGCGGTGGTTTGAAGTGATCGAAACACGCGGTCGACTCGATGACGCTAAGGTGGCCGAGTGGCAGGTCACGGTCAAGATCGGCTTCGCGCTGGAAGACGATGACTAAACGCTATCGCACGCACATGGCCAGCTCTGGCGCGAGACGATCCTGGGGGGAGTTGAGCGTATCGATGCGGCCGAGTATGGCACACTACCACAAACGCCAATGAGGTTCTCGACAGCATATGCAGGGCACGGCGATATTGGTCACCAAGACCGGGCTAGGGACGACCTCCGCGGAGGACGCTCCGTTTGGCGTGGAGATGCTCGACAAACTCTTTCATACACTGGAGAAGATGGCGGAGAAGCCAGCCGTTGTCTGCTTCTACACGGAAGGTGTGAAGCTGCTGGCACCCGACTCGCCGCTGGCTTTGAGTATTCGATTACTCGAGCGGGTGGGCATTCGCATCGTCGCCTGCCAGACGTGCCTGGACTATTACCAGGTGCCGGAGATTGTGGCGGGAGAACGAGGTGGCCTCGTCGAGATCTTCCAGCTGCTCGGCAAAGCCTCCAAGGTGATCACGGTTTGACCGGGTGACGCAGGTACCGGCGGCCGAACGTCCGTCGCCACGCTCGCCAGAGCCGTCGAGTCGAACAACGGATCTGAGGCTCACCGCGCTCGAACGATGTACCCGGTGGCTGACTGGACAACTGCACCAACGCCTCGGTCACGCGCGCGATCTGCACGTCGTTGAGCTGAAGAAATCGGTGCTGGCCCTCGGCGGCGGCGTCAAAGCGACTGAAGGCATCATCTTCCACCGTGACGGTCCCGGCGGCTGATACGTCAAAGTATCCGCGCTCGGGAAATACCGCATACAGGACGCTGGTCAAATCCCAGGTGGGCCGATTGTGAGGTGGCGGTTCGTACAACCGATAGGCTTCCGCCAACGGATGATGCGCCACGTAACCATAATCCTGTTCGATACTGACCGCGGGATAGGGCACGGCGATGCCAATCTCGAAACCGCTGAACACAATCGGCGTTGGCCAGCCGCTGCACCAGCTTCTTGCCGGACGGGATATCCATCTTGATGTTGTATTCCACAAAGCGA
The DNA here is from genome assembly GCA_963700515.1 of uncultured Planctomycetota bacterium. GTDB lineage: Bacteria > Planctomycetota > Planctomycetia > Pirellulales > Pirellulaceae > JAJRVM01. The sequence goes on from CAVOXY010000050.1 coordinate 101,910, forward strand.
TCCCGACCGACATTCTGCGCGGAAGTCGCCGGCCATCATGGACAGCAGACGCACCTTTCGCTTGACAAGGTCAACTCCGGACAGTTCACAGATGTCGTCTGGCGGCGTGTCGAGTAGTCGAGCCAGGTTGGTGGAGAAACCGACCTGCGCGATAACCACCGATTGATCTGGCTGAACTGGCAGGATCTGGCGGAGCAGCTTCACGGCGTCGGGGGCCTTGTCTCCCTGCAGATCGTGCGGATAGCGGAGTTGATGGTCGTCTTCCTGGCGGGCGAGTTTCAGGAACTTTCCCTCTTCTTTCGTCGACCCCGTCATGGACGATCCCCACCGGGATATCCCCTCGCCCGTAAAATGTATTCACGGCGTCCACGAACTCTGCCGCCAGAGGATTGTCTTTCGTGATGGTCACGGCCAGTAACTGGCATTGCCCCCGGCTCTGCAAGGCATGGATCACCCCCAACGCAAGCACGTCGTCCACGTCGTTGCCAATGTCCGTGTCAAAGATCAGCCGTACCGGCTCGGCTGCCAGCAGATGAGTTGAAGCCAGACTCGCCGCCAGTAGCACTGCGGCGGCAAAACAGACACTCATTCGTGCACGATGTCGCATCTTGATTCATCTCCTGACAGGGGACACCTCGTCATCGTCCGGCGCCTTCGACGTTCCCGGACCAATGACCAATGACCAATGACTAATGACTAATGACCAATGACTAATGACCAAAACGCATTTCGAAACCACGTTGTGGGAGGGCGAGGCTCTGGCGAGGGGCGTTTCGTTCAAATGCGTGACAGATCAGGGCAGTGGCACACGGCAACCGGTCGATTCTCCCACGGTAGCAAGCCGTATTTCTTCTCTTTCTCTTCTTTCTTCTTCCATCAGACCTTCGAAAAACGGAACCAGGAAGAACACCATGACATAGCCGAAACCGATCATGAAGCTGCCAACCAGCGAGAGGATAAAGTACGGGCCCACGCGATCCCAGCGGGAAGCGACGTAATAGAGCACGTAGAACGGGCACAGCCAGACGAGCACGCCCTGCAGCACGGACTCTTTAAACGCCGCAATTAACAGTCGCAAGCTAAAGTAGAAGCTCATCAATCCGCCGAACCCGGCGAGGATCCAGCCCGAATTGCGGACCACCATATCCTGCGGCATGGAAATCATTCCGACCGCAAAGCCAACCACGCCCAGGAATGCCAGCAGGATCGTCCACCACGGTGCTCCTTTACCGAGGCGTTTCTGTTCCAGCTTGTCCCGCGCAATTTGCCGTTCGGCAAAGTCAAGAAGCGGGTTGCCATGCACGGGGAGTTCACCCAGTTCTTCGTCATCCATGTCTGCCGCGGATCCGACGCGCGTCTTCAGGCGATGCCCTCTGCGCATGTCGTATCCGCACATCACGCAGAGCACTGTCTCTTCGGTCATCTCGGCCCCGCAACCAGGACAACGAATCAAGTTGGCCCGCATTCCCACGTCATCCAACAGATCGGAAATGCACTTGCCCGCCTCGCCCGCGGCGGGCTTCGCCGGAGCAATCAGCAACGGTCCACCGCACTTCGGGCATTTGACGCGTTTCCCCGCGAACTCGTCTTTGGCCTTCAGTTGTTGACCGCACTGGCACGTTACTTGTATGGGCATGGATCACCTGGTTCTGGACAAATCAACGGCTTGGCGAGCATCCCAGGGCGGTCGGGCCGCCAAGGGGTTGGCATTCTAACTCAAAGTGCCCGCCCGCGCAGTCCCTGCCAACCGATGCCGGGCCGGAAAGCCTATCTGCTCGCCAAGGCAGCCACCGCACGAAGCGCACATCCCTGAGAGCGGAAAACCGGGCTGCAGGATGTGGCTTAGCCGACTACCTGTGCGCTCAACTGACAGTGTGAAACCTTAGCTCGCGGCGAAAGCTCGACATCCGCGATACCCACCACCACAGGGGTAGCTTAACTGACTGCAGGCCTTCGAGGCGGCATGTCGCAGCGGCAGCGGCCTCTGGACAGCTCAATACCGACCATTCGCCTATTTTGCGCCGAGCCGTACGGCTCGACAAGGAGCGACAAGGAGCATTGGGCGGAGGAACGCTGGGGCACGGGGCTGGGGAGACCGGCAGGGCGGTCCCCGGCAACTGCCAAAATGGCAGCGTCGACCGGCGGGCCGCGCCGTCCAGGCCGGGGCCAGGCGGTGTGCGAGAAGCTCCAGGAGCGGCGGTGGCGCTCGGCAGAAACCGGCCGAAATGGCTGGCCGAGCGATTTCGTGGCGGATTTGCGCAGAAATTGCCTAAATGAGTAGCCCATGCGGTACCCGTAGACCAATTTGGCAGCCGCGTGCGGGCCGTTTGTGGTCCGGGAGCGGAAACTGGCGGATATGCGAATCATTAATCGGAGGTGAACAGCACATGTCGACTGCGACGAAAAAGAAGTCCTCGAACAAAATCCAGCTCCAACCGCTCGGTGACCGTGTGGTCGTCGAGCGTGAGGCTTCCGAGGAGCGAACGGCCGGCGGAATCGTTCTGCCCGACTCCGCCAAGGACAAACCGGCTCGAGGCACCGTCATCAGCGTCGGCGACGGCAAACTGCTCGACGACGGTCGCCGCAGCGTCATGCAAGTGAAGGTTGGCGATCGAGTGATCTTCAGCAGCTATGCGGGCGAGGTCTTCAAGGTCAACGACCAAGAGCTGTTGCTGATGCGCGAAGACGACATTCTCGCCATCATCGAGGGCTGAGATGATCGTCGTCGGAACAAGTCGTTGCTCGGTCAGCCCCGCGAGGCATCCGGCAGAAAATCAGTCAATCGCATTGGCAGGTGAGGCAGTAGGCACGTCTCGCTTGCATTAACAAACAAATGGGAGATAGTCACTCATGGCGAAAATCATTGCTTTCGATCAGGAAGCGCGCGATGCCATCCGACGCGGTGTTTCGAAGCTGGCACGGGCGGTCAAAGTAACGCTCGGCCCCAAAGGCCGCAACGTGATCCTGCAGAAGAGTTTCGGTTCCCCCACCGTCACGAAGGACGGTGTGACGGTCGCGAAAGAGATCGACCTGGAGGATGTCTACGAAAACATGGGTGCTCGCATGGTCCGCGAAGTGGCGAGCAAGACCAGCGACGTCGCCGGTGACGGCACCACCACGGCCACCGTGCTGGCCGAAGCCATCTTCAACGAAGGACTGCGGGCCGTCGTGTCTGGGGTCAACCCGGTGCAATTGAAGCAGGGGATCGAGAAAGCCGTGGCGGACATGTGCGAGAAGTTGCACAGCATGTCGATCAAGGTGAAAGACAAGGCGGCGATGGCCAACGTGGCCACGATCGCTTCGAACAACGATCGCGAGATCGGTGATCTCCTGGCCACCGCCATGGAGAAGGTGGGAAAAGATGGCGTCATCACGGTCGACGAGGGGAAGAGCCTGCAGACGGAAGTCGAGTGGGTCGAAGGGATGCAATTTGATCGTGGCTACCTTTCCCCCTACTTCGTCACCGATCCGAATTCGATGGAAGCGGTCCTCGAAGACGCCTATGTGCTGGTGTTTGAGAAGAAGGTCAGCAGCATCAAGGATATGGTCCCCCTGCTCGAGGCCGTGGTGCAACAGGGCAAGCCTCTGTTGATCGTGGCTGAGGACGTCGAGGGTGAAGCACTGGCCACGCTGGTCATCAACCGACTCCGTGGCACCATGCAGTGCTGTGCGGTGAAGGCCCCGGGTTACGGTGACCGCCGCAAGGCCATGATGGAGGATATTGCCATCCTGACCGGTGGTACAGCCATCTTCGAGGCGCTGGGCGTCAAACTCGACTCGGTTACCTTGGGTGACTTGGGACGAGCCAAGAAGGTCATCATCGACAAGGACAACACGACGATCATCGAAGGCGCTGGCAAGAGCGCGGACATCAAAGGCCGCATCGACCAGCTGCGTCGAGAGATCGAGAATGCGACCAGCGACTATGATCGAGAGAAGTTGGAAGAGCGATTGGCGAAGCTGGCTGGTGGGGTTGCCAAGGTGAACGTGGGAGCTGCCACCGAAAGCGAAATGAAGGAGAAGAAAGCACGCGTCGAGGACGCTTTGCATGCCACGCGTGCGGCGGTCGAGGAAGGCATTCTCCCCGGTGGTGGCGTCGCGCTCTTGCGAGCTGCTGCACAGGTCAAGCCGGGCGACGACCTGAGCGAAGGCGCTGCGATCGGCTACCGCATCGTGCTGCGTGCCTGTCGTGCTCCGCTGAGCATGATTGCGAGCAACGCCGGCCAGGACGGTGGCATCGTCTGCGAAAGGGTGGTGGAAGGGAAAGGCAACTTCGGTTTCAACGCCCTGACCGACGTTTATGAGGATCTGGTCAAGGCTGGCGTGATCGATCCCACGAAGGTCGTCCGCACCGCCTTGGGCAATGCCGCCAGTGTCGCCACCTTGCTGCTCACGAGCGATGCACTCATCGCCGAAAAGCCGAAGGACGACAAGGCCAAAGTCCGGCCATGGTGGCGAGCAGGACATGTATTGAGCCACTTTTGGTCCAGTGACTCTGGGAAAATTGAGCCCTGTCCAGCCGCGCTGGGCGGGGCTCTTGTCGTTCGGGGGAACTTCTGCCACGCCCCGCAAACCGCCACATCCGCCAGTCCTTTCGCCATAATCGTCATCATGCATCGGCCGATGGCGACTCCCCCCGCCGGCCCGGCGGTTGATTTGCCAGCTGTACCGCCTCGGTAATATACTGGAGCAAGGGAAAGTGGCTGCAGCCCCTTTCGATTCTCGCGGCTGCACCTCGTCCCTCGTGGGCCGCCGACCTGTGTGCCAAGCTCGGAACGAATCGTGTCGCGGCGCAGAGGAAGGGGCGGGGGAGGACAAAAAAATAGGCTGACAAAAAGATCTTCACTGCGGACCAGTTTTTTGTCACCCAGTTTTCTTATCCATTAATTGAGCCCCCGGGGCCGTGGACGGGGAGGATTTCCATGAACAAATTCATTCTGCCAACCGCCATCGCGCTGACCGTTTGGCTCACCGCCCCCGCGGTGCGAGGGGAGGTCTTCCTGCTGACCAACGGCGGGCGCATTGAAGGGGAGTGGGTTAATCGAGGCACCGAGCCACCGGCGATGTACGAGATCGAAATGGTGGACGGAGGTCACGTTACGCTCGCCGCGGAGCAGGTGGACCACGTGGTTGTGAAGTCGGATGCGGTGCTGGCCTACGAGGCGGCACTCCCGAAGGTTCCCAATACGTTGGAAGGCCATTGGGCCATGGCGGAGCGATGCCGCAAAGCCGGCTTGAAGCCACAACGCGAATTCCATCTGCGAAAAGTCCTCGAGTTCGACCCGGGACATGCCGAGGCGCGTCACGCCTTGGGTTTCAGCCTGGTGAGCGGCGAGTGGATCAAGGCAGATGAATGGCTCCAAGAGCAAGGATTCGTCCGCCACAAGGGCTCTTGGCGTCTGCCCCAGGAGGTGGAACTCGACGCGCAAAGTGATCGCCAATCGCTCGAAGAAAAGGAATGGCGCAAGCGGCTGCGCGTTTGGCGCAATGCCGTTGTACGAGGACGTAATGATGGTGCCGAAGCACTGGCTCAGATCAAGTCCGTGGACAGCGCCTTCGCCATTACGGGCCTGGCAGAATTGCTCGGCGACAAAGATGAAGTGAATCAGCTCAAGCTCGTGTACATCGAGGTGCTGGGGAGATTCAACAACTCCAATGCCGCCGCCGCGCTGCTGGAACGCGTCATGAAGGACCCTGACCTGGAGGTGCGAGAACGCTCGATTGAAGCGTTGAGGAATCACGGTGCCAACCAAGCGGTAGCGGTACTTTCGAAAGCGCTGCTGGACAAAGACAATCAAGTCGTCAACCAGGCGGGCTGGGCGCTGGGCAAACTCGGCGCTCCGTCCGCCATACCGGCACTCCTTAACGCGGTTGTCACGAAACATCGTTTCAAGATTGTCGGCGGCAACCCCGGCGCCATGAGTGCCGGCTTCTCTCCGACCGGCGGCATGCAGTTCAGCCCCGGGGGACAACGTCCGCGGATTGTCGAGCAGGACATGCAGAATAGCCAGGTGCTGACGGCCTTGATCGGGTTGACTCCGCCAGGGACCAACTTCGGCTATGACGAACCGTCCTGGAAGAACTGGTGGGCTCAGCAGCAGTTCGATCCGAACGTGAACCTGCGCCGCAACCCTTGAAAGGGGCGGACCGGAACCGCGCCCTTCCCGTTTGAAACGGCTTCTAGTCGAGCTTCTTTTGTTCGAATTTCACGGACGGGTCGGCCTCGGCATGTCTGGCCTCCAGAGTCTCCTGGACATACCGCTGCGGCTCGCGGGCACCGGGCACTCGGAAGTTGTCCCCCTTCTGCAAGATGGGCCGCGTCTCCGCCATGGCTCCAAAAATCCGTGTCCCGGCTGCCTGACACGGGTACCAGTGTCCTGCGCCGCTCGAATCCTCCAGATAAAACTCCGGATAGCAGTGACTTGGCACCCACACGGCGCGAGCCGGAATTCCGCGCGCACGGCACATCGCAATGAACAGTGACGTCAACTCCTCGCAATCTCCGAATCCGTCGTCCAATGCCTGTCGAGCGCTCTTGATTTTCCGGTCGAAACGGTATTCGATCTTGTCGCGCACCCAGTCGAAGATCGCTTCAGCTTGTTCCCACCCGCCCGGCTTCCCTTCGGTCACCTGTCTGGCTGCCTCCACGATGACCGGATCTTCACTGTCGATATATGGGCTGGGCTTCAGGTACTTCTTCATGTCACGCGGTACATTGGCGGGAATACGTAGACCCTGGCGTACTGAGCGGCGCTACCATGTCGCGCTTGACAATTTCCATCGTCACCACTGCGGCGGCTTCGTCGCCGGCTGCCAGCCGAGGAATGCTGACACTCATCTGTTTGACTCCATCCTCCAGCACCTTAAAACGGACGGAACGAACCTGGCGTGATGACTGCTGATCAATGATCTTCACGTCCTGTTCCGGCCAAGGCATGGGGACAGGGAGCGTGGCGACAATGCCTGTCACCAACCCTTGAGCACGCACGACGACACCGAACTGCCAACGCTCGGTCTGGGGTTTGGTCAAACGGAGAGCCGGTTGCGAGACGCTGGGAGTTTCTCCTGTTCTCGTCTGGGGATCTTCAGCGGAAGAAGGGCCACCGAGGACTATCAGCAGGCCCGCCAATAGCCATCTGAGCAGAATGACAGAAATAGGAAATCGCGCAAGCAGCGGGAAATGCCGGGGCAGATCAGTTTGACCCGTTTTTGTCATGTGGATTTTGAATCTCGTGCTTGTTTCGGATTTCGATATTCGGATTTCGGATTTGGAGCACCGAGCGGTTCCCATCGTCACGCAATCCCATGTTGAAGGCCAATGTCGACTCAGGATTTCGCCAGGATTTCACGGACGAACGTGACGTCCGGCTTCTGTCCCGATTTGACCTTCAGATGCTCCGGCACGAAACGTTGCGGTTCCTTCTCTTCAGGTACTCTCACGTTTTCGCCTTTTTGCAGGATCAAGTATGGCTGCGACACCGTCCCGAAGACCGTCTTTTCCTTGAACTCGCACGGAAACCACTCGCCTTTGCCTTTGTCATCCTCCAGATAGAATTCGGCGTAGCAATAACTGGGCACCCATACCGTGCGTGCCGGTATCTTGCTGGCTCGACAAAGAGCAATGAAGAGGCCCGACAGATCCTGGTGATTTCCCTTCTTGTCGCTGAGCGTCTCGACCGATCCTCTCAACGGATCGTTCGTATGCTTGACGTTCTCCTGCACCCAGTCGTGCATCGCTTGCACTTTTTCCCAGGCCGACTGCTTGTCGGCAGTCAATTGCTTGGCCAGATTACGAATCTTGGTATTGCGGCAGTCAATCGAGGGGCTGTTGGCCAGGAACTTGCGGGTGTCGCGGGGGATCTGTTCGGGAAGGCGGTAGCTGAGGGTGTCCGAGGGGACGGGTTGGACGCGCCGCGTAACTTCGAACGTCACCAGCGCTTCCGCCTTCTCACCACCCTGCAGTTGAGAGACAACGAGGACCATCTGTCGCACGCCGTCAGCCAAATTACGATATTGGGTTCTCTGCACCGTGTCGGAAATATTTTCTTCGACAACTTTCACGTCTTGCTCGGGCCAGTCGACGGGGACGGAAAACGTGCCGTAGACCCCTGCGCAGGGTCCCCGGGCGGCGGACACGACAATGCCTGCTTTCCACTGTTGCGTACGCTCGGTTTCCAGTCGGTCACTCTGCAAAGGAACCGGTACGCCGAATTGAGACCAGGCGGATGCCGTGGGGAAAACGACACCGCACATAAAGCAGAAGGGTAGTAAATGTTTCTTCATCGGACTCCCTACGTTCCGCGTGAATTGCAGTTTGCGCTCACTATTATTGTAACTCGCCGGAAGCCGGCTGCCCGTGAATCAGGTCGACTTCACGACGTCGGCCTGCCGGAGCGGAGAGAGAATCACCCGCATGACCCCTACAATCGGACAGCGGGCGGCGACGAAACACCGTGCCAGGAGTGGTCCGAAAGTTGTTTTCCCATGGTCCGCTCCCCACAGAAATCGCCGAAAGGGGCATAACGGGGGCGCTGAGTTTGCAGCCAGGGACGGCCGGGAATTAAAACGCCTATCAACAATGAACGGCGAAGGCCGACTTTCACCGCAACTTACTTCCCTTCCTGGATACTTTGCCTGGAACGATTGAGTAAAGCCGGAAATCGCGGCGAACTCCCCAGCATGAGCCGCTCCAAATCGTCATCGTCGTAGGGTGTTAGCAGTACCGCTACGGCCTTGCCATTGCGAGTAATGACCACGGGCTCCTCGGCACCGCACTCGTCCACATAGGCGCTCAAACGCGCCTTCACGTCCGCTATCGGGGCAATTCTCATGTTTCGTACTCCTCTCCTCCTGGTATGCTTTCAGCCACTCAAGAAGCCCGTCAAAGTCGCGGCCATCAAGCGTCCATTGCTCTTCTTCGATAAACTTTTGCGCTGGCGACGTGAAGTGGCTTGCTGTAACAATGATTCCTCTTGTTGCTCTTTCATGCGTCACAACGCCGTGTAGAGCACGGACGGGCATGACCCCCACTGGTATCACTGGACGCAATTCGGCCAAGCTACGCTTAGCTCATCCTCGTCTCGGGTTTCCCATTCTTCCGTTTCTCCCATTTCGCCGCTGTGCGCTGAATCTCGTCGTGATGGCGGAGCGTGCATTGCAGAACCTCCGTCATGGCTTTCGAGAATCGCCACGACTGGTCGCCGCCGAAGATGTGGGCCAGTTCGTGCAGGTAGGTGCTGAAAGCCTCATGAAAACTGCCTTCGGCCAGCAGCCACCGTTTCAACGCGACGTAGGGCAAACGGTAATAGATCCTCAGCCCCCACGGCGTCGGCTGCGGGTTGGAGAGGCGGATGCAATTTGCCATGCCGCGCCAGACGCTCCGTTCGCTGGTGATCACGCGGCACGGCGGCAATGGGCCTTCGCCGAAAAAGCCCGGTAGGATTTGCTCGACCAACGATTCGAGTAGACCGATCCGCATGGCCTCGCGGCGGTCCGGCTCGCGGACCCGGACGAAACCGCCGTCCCGCTCGCAGGCATCTTCCAACCGCGGATACCCCAGCCGCGCGAAACCGTCCTGCACCAACCGATATCCGGGCGGCTGGTCCCGCAACCAGTCGAGCGCCTGCCGACGGCGGTTAAACGCGGCCAGTTCGCTGCGTTTGACTTGCTCGGCCACCAGCAGCTTCGGATATTTGTTCCGCCAACGCCGCTCCTGCTCAGAATCCTCGGAAAGCCGTTTGGTCAAGGCCCGGATGATCGGATACCAGCAGTCGAAATCGTGTTGCTTTCGCGGATAGGAATACCAACGGCTCTTGAAGACTTCCAGGATCTCAAACGCGCAGGGTGCCGGAACCCGCCGGCTCACTCGCTCGATCACCTTCACCACATCCATTCGGTAGAAGGAGTTTCGTTCGCGGTCGTTGAGGCGATGGTCGTGCTGCGCGATGACCAGCGGAAAGGAAAAGGAACCGAGGGCCTGGTAGCCCGCGAAGATGATCCCAGCCCCGCAATCGTCATAGGTTTGGGGAAACGAATACGGTTTGGGCCGCGAAGAGCGATGGTACACCGCGGTCGACGCATCGCTCCAAATCTCCTCGCCCAACAACGGGTTTTCCGGGTAGAAGAAACTTGCCAACGCGGATTCCAGAATCGCCGGATCCGAGAACGGGTGCAGTGCGAGCACCGTATCTTCGCGCGGCGCGGGTTGTTTCCACAGATGGTAAGCCAACGACGGCACCTTGCGTCCGTCGATGGTCATGTCGCTGACCACAACCTGCAGTTCCCAATCACGCGACGCCATCTCGATTTCCCAGTTGTGGTCGCGGATCGCGCACAGGGATGCGATTTTGAACCCCTCGCCGAAAAAGCCCGCAAATTCACCCGGTGCTCGCGTTTGGTGGAAGCTCCGATCGGCACCAGCCAGTCGTAGCTGAACCCGACGTCCCTTGCCCGCAGATAGAGGACGCCGTCTTCGAGCGAGTGGGAAAAACGCTCTTGCCACGCCCGGCAGCCCACCGCGTCATAGAAATTCTGCACCAGGTCGCGGAGCGCTTTGTAGCGGCTCCAGGCGACGGGATAGTCCAGGATCAGATTCAGCGGAACGATCTTCGGCTCCGTCCCATTCTGGCCCACCAAATGTCGTCGGTTCGCTGGCATGAGGAGGTTTCCGCAGGAATGCGAGTTCTCTGGATTTGCTGTCAAGAGCTGCGCCAATACCGCCGGGAACTGGTGAGTTTGAGCCAAGAAGAGGCTCAAGGTATCCCCCCGCAGGCGTGCAGCGCCATGACGACGTAGGCGGTCCCGGCGTAGGCTGATGGAATTGCCGGAACCTGGGTAAATTGGGGTTGCTTGGAAATAGAAAGAATGTTGCGCTCCTTCGGGAATAGTCTCGGATCGAAATCCAGAAGCGAAGGAACGCAACAAGGCTACATCATTAACGAAAAGTCAGCGTTTTTTTCAAGTCACCTTCACGGACGGTGGTCGACACCCGCTACGGACGGTGGTCGACACCCACAGACAGAGTTGCCGACCGACAGAGTTGCCAGACAGAGTTGCAGACACCCAGCGTGCACAAGACAGCAGACAGAGTTGCAACAGAGTTGCAGACACCCAGCGTGCACAAGACAGTGCAACAAAGACAGAGTTGCAGACACCCAGGACAGAGTTGCAGACACCCAGCGAGTGCGGCGAGTAGTTGCAGGCGAGTTGCAAGAGGCGAGTTGCAGACACCCTAAGAGGCGAGTTGCGAGGCGAGTTGCAGACACCCACGAGGCGAGTTGCAGACACCCAGGATTTGGTGCAGAATTTGGTGGACACTTGGTCACGGCCAGCGGCGCGGGGGTATGAGGGACGGCAGTACACCGGTCGTAGCACCTCCACAGCGGGGTATCGGTGACATACGTCTGTCACCGCAAACAGGCTTTTGCGACAAAATGACTCGTCTCGGCGCAAGTTGCCCCTAGAATTCCCTTGCCCAGGGGAACTCGGCCCTCTGATGATGAGCACGGATATGACAATACCAAGCGTGTGGCAGGCACAAAGGAGTAGCCGATGCCTGGCCATGCGCGCAAGGATCTGGTGCGGGAAGGGGAAGTCGCCACCTATCACTGCTGGTCCCGCTGTGTCCAACGGTCCTTTCTCTGCGGCTTCGATCCGTTCACCGGACGGGACTTCAGCTATCGCCGTGGCTGGGCGGAAGATTTGCTGGCTTACCAGGCCGGCGTGTTTGCGGTCGACGTGGGCAACTACAATCTGCTGAGCAATCACGCGCATAACATCCTCCGCACACGCCCCGATATTGCCGCCACCTGGTCGCACGAAGAGCTGGCCCTGCGCTGGAAACTGGCCTGGCCGGAATTCCGCGACGGCCAGTGGGTCCGCGAACCGAAGGACCAGGAAATCGAGGAGCTGCTGGGCCAGCCGGAGAAACTGGAATGGATCCGCCGCAACTTGAGTTCCCTCTCCTGGTTCATGGCCCGCTGGAAGGAGCCGATCGCCAAAATCTGTAATAAGGAGATGGAAACTTCCGGGCCATTTTTGGGAGGCGCGATTCGGCTGCCGTGAATTGCTCGATGACGCGGCGGTGGCCAGCTGCAGCGTCTATGTGGATCTGAACCAACTGCGGGCGGGTCTGGCCGACTCGCTGGAAGAATCGCAGTATTCGGCCATCTGCCGACGGATCCTGGCGGCCAAGCAGCGGGAGGCGGAAGCGTCGCGGGAAGAGTTCGCGGAGGATGATCCGGACGGTCTGTATGCGTTCTCGCAGGCCGAGGCCGAGACGCTGTACGCCGATTGCTGGCTCTCTCCGATTACCGCCGACGGCCCGCTGCTGACCGCCGATTCGCTGAGGCTGCCGTCGTTGGAACCGAGTCGTGCGCTGGACGTGCGGCCAGAGTCCTCGCAGCAAGCTGTGGTCGAGCAAGACACGAAGGTCGACGAGGGAAAGGAAGAGGTTGGCCATCGCTCACGGACCGGATGGCACCCGCCGCGGCGGGTGACGCACCGGATCGAAAACCCTCCGAGTGCGCCTGTCGCCGTCACGCCGACTGACGCGGCGACGAGCGTCGGACGCGGCGATTATGGACATTCCCTGGCCCGAGTATCTGCGGGTGGTGAAGGCGGTGGCCGCGCTCACCAGCACGGACCAGCAGCAGCTCCGCCGCTACCGCTACTGACCGCCGGCGAGCAGCTCGAAGAGGTGCTGACGCGTTGGGGTGTGAATCCGCAGGCGTGGCTGGTGCAGCTCGAACACTTGGACAACCGCTGCACGCGCGCCCTGGGCGCGGCGCACCGGATGGCTGAGCGAGCGGCGGAAGTGGCCCAGCGCTGGCTGCAGGGGATCAGACTCTGCCGCGAGATCTTTACCGATACCGATACCGATACGAATCCACCCGGCGCGAGTTCAGACGAGTTCACGTGACGTACCAGCAGAGCTGACCCCGCTTCGCTGAGTCCGCACACGGGACTGCAGCGGGTCGAGTGACTTTTTTCCCCTCGATCAGCAGCCTCTGCGATCACCGTCTGCGCCGAGTCACCTCCCGCAACGCATCCCACCGCCTCGTTCGCCCCATTTTCGCCCCATCCGCCGTCTCCGAGCCCCTCTCTGCGCCGCTAGCTGAGCAAATCCCCCGCCGTGCCGGCCCCGCTGGCCAATCAATTTCTGGGTGTCTTCCCCTTGGCGCCCGCTGGCCAATCAATTTCTGGGTGTCTTCCCCTTGGTGTCTGGTGTCCCTTGGTGTCCCCTTGGTGCCAGCCGCATCAGCGTGACCGAGAAGGAACGGAACAAGCATGTAAAGATCGGGTCGAAGCTTATCAATAGGAACGCCCGCACCGGTCGAAGAACAACGATCCGCCGATGTCGGCAACACCGGCCGCCCTGCTTTCTTGCGGCGTGTGATATTGGTACCATGGGGACGCTTTCAGCGTCACTTAGTAACGTTATTCGCATACCGTGTTTCCCATACGTGTTTCCAATGAGGAGAGCCTGCATGAGTGACGTGTCCGCTCCCGTCGCAGAGTCCGAATCTGTCCCCGAAAGGGTTCCGGTCTTTGCCCCCATCAGCCTTTCAGAACGTATCGCGTCGATCGACGTACTGCGCGGTGTCGCGTTGCTCGGCATACTGTTGATGAACATCACAGCGTTTGGACTGCCGTTGGGCGCCTACAGCAATCCGGCGGTGAGTGGGGGTGCTGAGGGAGTGGATCTGGCGTCGTGGGTGGTGACCGAAACGTGCTTCGAAGGAACGTTTCGGACCATCTTCTCGATGCTGTTCGGTGCCGGTGTGTTACTGTTTATGACGCGTGCCGAGAAGAAATGCAACACGGTCAAGGCAGCAGACCTTTACTTTCGACGCAACGTCTGGTTGATCGTCTTTGGAGTGATCCACGCGTACTTACTGCTCTGGATCGGCGAGATCCTGTATGGATACGGGGTCACAGCGCTGGTTCTGTTCGCATTTCGCAACATGGGCCCTCGCAAGCTGCTCATCGCGGGGCTGCTCGTGCTCGCCGTATTGGTGCCAAAACGAATTCATCACGCCCAGAAAGTCTCCGAGACCTACGACAAATACGTTGTGGCTCAAGCTGCAATGGAACGCGGACAAGTACCTACGCCACAACAGCTGGACGCCATATCGGCATGGCGGGCGGAGGAGGTCCTTTTCAGGCCGACGCCGGATGACGTCAAACAAGAGATTGACCTGCACTTGTCCGACTATTGGACGAATCTTACCGGACTGGCTTCTATCAATGTTTTGGTTCAGGCGAATTACTACTACCTGTGGAACTTCTGGGACTGCCTGGGTGCGATGTTTGTTGGATTGGCCTTGTTCAAATTCGGCGTCTTTTCGGTCGAGCGTCCCTACGCGCTCTACGTCTCGATGGTGTTGATTGGCTACGGAATCGGCTTGACGGTGAACATTCTCGAGACGAAGTACATTATCGATAGCGGGTTCGATATGATGGCGTTCAATAGGGCCCACTATACTTACGATCTGGGACGGTTGGCGATGACCGCTGGTCACATCGGTGTCGTCATGTTGATCTGCAAAGGTCAAGTGCTATCGTGGTTGCGAATGTCGCTGGCCGCTGTCGGTCGCATGGCCTTGACCAACTACATTATGCACACATTGATCTGCGTGACGTTCTTCTCCGGATTTGGTTTTGGCATGTATGCCCAACTGCAACGTCACCAGCTCTATTACGTAGTCTTATCGATCTGGATCCTGCAGCTGATCGTCAGCCCGATCTGGTTGAGCATCTTCCAATGTGGACCGTTGGAGTGGATGTGGCGCAGTCTGACGTACTGGAGAATGCAGCCAATGCTTCGCCACAAGGAAGTCGCAGAGGCCGTGCTGTGATCAGAGCCGTCGGCCAAAAACCGTCCCACTTGAACGGCGTTTTCTGCCGAGAACAAGGCCGAGTTGCGGAGTATCGTCACTGAATTCGGAAATGGGGAGTAGTACATTTTTGCCGAATGGCTGGGCAGATTAGGCAACAAGATCATCTCCGAATTCTACCCGCTGTGGTGTACCACTCATGGTCACTGCGCTAGCTGCTGACCTCATTGTCTATCTTCTGTGCTTTGCCACAGTAAATGTACCACTCCCCATTTTCACGGTATCGATGGCGGTCCTCATGGGAGCCAGTGCCCTGCTGTTCGGGGCAGCAATGGGCGGGCGGTCAAGCCTAACCCAGGCGAATGAAGGCGAAGCTCCCTCGCAGCTTTGCGTCGTCAGGTCGACCGCGACCGCCACGAGCGTCGGACGCGGCAATAATGGATATTCCCTGGCCCGAGTATCTGCGTGTGGTGAACGCGGTGGCCGCGCTCACCAGCACGAACCAGCAGAGCTCCGCCGCTACCGCTATGACCGCCGGAGAGCAGCTCGAAGAGACGTTGACGCGTTGGGGTGTGAATCCCCAGGCGTGGCTCGGGCAGCTCGAACTCTTCGACAACCGCTGCACGCGTGCCCTGGGCGCGGCGCACCGGATGGCTGAGCGAGCGGCGGACATGGCCCACCGCTGGCTGCAGGGGATCAGACTCTGCCGCGAGATCTTTACCGATACCGATACGACTCCACCCGGTGCGCGTTCAGACGAGTTCACGTGACGTACCAGCAGAGCTGACCTCGCGTCGCTGAGTCCGCACACCGGACTGCAGCGGGCCGAGCGGCTTTTTCCCCCTCGATCAGCACCCTCTGCGATCAGCGTCTGCGTCCAGTCACCTCCCGCAACGCATCCCACCGCCTCGTTCGCCCCATTTTCGCCCCCTCCGCCGTCTGCGAGTCCCTACTTGCGCCGCTAGTTGGGCAAATCTCCCGCCATGCCGCCCCCGCTGACCAATCAATTTCTGAATCAATTTCTGGGTGTCTTCCCCTTCTGCGTGGAAGTTGCGGCGCGGGCCGCCCCGCAAGTCCGCACTGGCCGGGCCGGGGAAACGGCCGCACTGGTCCTTCTCCGCGTGGTAGACCACCGAGCCGTCGTCGGTCAGTCGCACGACTCGGGCCAAGCGGAAAGGACAGCGCATCATGTACTGGGCCAACCGTTCCAGACCCTCGGTGTCGCGCGGCGCGAGGTAGACGCTGTTGTCCACGCTGAACCCTGAGTGGGGCCAGGACCGCATGTGGTCCACGGTCTGCTGATCGATCTTGCCCACCGCCACCAACAGCTCGAAGACCTTGGTCTGCCACGTCGTGAGCAACTTATCCGAATCGATCTTGGGCCGGCAAAGGAACGTGCTGTTGGGCAAGAACGCGCCGTCGGTCGTAATCGCGTGGATGTGTGGGTGGAGATGGACCAGCTCGTCGAACGTCTGAGTACGGAAGCGAATATCAGGTGGATACTCAGTTTCCTGGAGCAGTTCACGCGGACCAGGCAATTTGGCAGCTCTGGACCGCGCACGTCGGCGCAGGTGTTGTTGTACCGCGACCGTGAACTGAACTGCTTGTCCGGCCGCCGAGGGTGAAATCGAGTCGAACTGACCCACGAAGAGGTCAGGGCCTCCGCCGGTGACGAGACGCAAACCACATCGAAATCCAAGACCGCCGCGGGACGACGCTTCAGGATGGCACGTCGTCCCGGCGGCGGACTCGCTTTGCCGGGAGGGCGAAGCGGGGGTGAGATTACTGTGTTCCCGGAATGATATTCGGGATAGGTTCCATGCCGGAAGCGTCCATCGTCATGCCGGGCATCATGGCCGAACCGCAATCCGAATCGTACATCGGTGCGCAGGGAGGAGCGCACGGCTCACATTCGACTCCACGGTTCCGCAGGCACCAACTGGAAGGTCCCCGGCATCCGCCGACAGCTACCGCCGTCAGAACTAATACACATGTGACAATCGTGCAGCCTCTTCATCGCATACTTCTCCGCACGGGCAACATGCATTAACCACGGGGACTGTGGGCCTGAAAACTCTACACCACGTGTTACGATGTGCAAATTCAACTGTTGATTTTTTTCCACATTTATCCTGCCTTGCCTCACCACACTACGTTGAAAAGGTGGTACATTTTCACAGTCGGTCAGTGGCCGTTTGTTTTGCCACGGGCCCATGAAGACGACCCTCGGGAACGTCGCGTGGATGCCGTGCGGTCGCTACGTAGGTGGTTGGCGGTCCCGCGGCGCAGGAGATCCGCGTGGCCCCAGCCCGGTTACGCGGCACGGTGCCTCTTCTCAACCAATACAACCAATACAACCAGTCAACACCCCCCATGTACTGCTTACCGATGAAAGTTCTGACGCGTGACGGCAGCGTATCCGCGGGATGTGCGGGTTCGATTAATCGTGATCTTTCCGGAGGGGCCCTGCGACTTCCGGCCACGCGAACCGGTGGTGCGCGAGTTTGTGCCGCCGTATTTGCCGCCCTGGCCTGGTGGATAATGGCGGCGCCCGTCGTGGCGGCAGATTCCTGTGGCGATCGCCTGCAAGACGAGATTTGGCTGGTCTCGGCCAGGCAAGTCGGCTGTGTTCAATCTGGCGAAGCTCCACCGCTGCAAGCGCAGCGATATCGCAGCGAGACGGGTTGGGAAGCAGTTGAGGTGGGGGAGATTTATCAACCTGCGGCGCCGGATCAGATCGTCGTGGTCTACGTGCACGGGAATCGTGTAGCCAGCAATGAAGTGGCTGGTTGTGAAGGCCGTTACGTCTATCGGCTGCTCACAGCGCAGGTCGACGATCCGGTTTCCCTCCGTTTTGTCATCTGGTCATGGCCTAGTGCTCAGGTGCAAGGTCAATTGCGCGATGTGCGCGTCAAGGCTCAGCGAACGGATCTGGGAGGCTACTGTCTGGGTTGGTTCCTGACGCAGTTCCCGGAACAGCAACGTGTGAGTTTGCTCGGTTACAGCTTTGGCGCACGCATCGCTACGGGTGCCCTGCACTTGATTGGAGGTGGTCAGATTGCCGGGCGCTCGCTGCCTCCTCACGATGGCGGGACACATCATGCGCGTGTCGTCTTGTTGGCGGCCGCGTTACACAACAATTGGCTCCGCCCAGGTTGCTACCACGAGCATGCCTTGGCCCACACCGATTACCTGCTGAACCTGTACGATTGCTGTGATCCGGTGCTCAAGTGGTATCCCAAGTTGTACAAGCGTTCCCATACTCAGGCGTTGGGGTTTTCCGGTATGTATACGGGAGGCCTCGGGCGACGTTGCTCAAGCGATTGAACAACGCGATGTCTGCAGCGTTGTTGAGCGATCGCATGCCGCCATCCATTACTTTGCCAACAGTGGACTCCGGCAGCGCATGCAGCAGATTCTCTTCTGGCACGCAATCGACGGCGAGCAGTTTGTTGGAAAAGCCCGCCAGCCGTCGTTGAAAGAAGGGTGAACGGGTTCGGATTTCCCCGCGATCGACTTCATCTGCTGTCAGCGTCTCCTCCATGGCCGAATCGGCACCTGGACGCTACGATGATCGCAGCGACGATGAGCAACGGGTCGCGGTCGATGCCACGGGTTGGTCGATCCCGCATCGGTGGCCGCCACCCATGCGATACGCGTGGCCCCTGCTTTCGGTTGCCCGTTGACCGCTTCCATAACTTTTTCGGACCGATGATCGGTGCAAGGTTCCATGAGTGAGCAGCTCGCCTATCTCAGTGGCACGTTTTTACCGGTGTCTGCGTTGGCACTCTCGGTTGACGATCTTGGCTTTGTGCAAGGGGCGTGCGTGAGCGAACGTTTACGGACGTTTCGGGGGACGCTGTTTCGATTAGATGAGCATCTCGAGCGGCTGACCAACTCCCTCAAGATACTCGAGATCTCGCTCGAGCAACCGTTGTCGCGGATTGGTGAAATCGCGCAGCAGCTGGTGGCCCACAATGGCTCATCGCTGCTCGAGGGCGATGATCTCGGGCTATCGCTGTTCGTGACGCCGGGCGTTCCCTCCATACCGCGCGCCACGATCGGAATGTACACGTACCCGCTTCCGTTCGGACAATGGTCGTCGCACTACACTCAGGGGCAGGCACTGACCGAAACCGGGATTCGCCAGGTGCCCCCTTCGTGCTGGCCACCTGCTTTGAAGTGCCGCAGTCGCATGCATTACTACCTGGCCGACCAGCGAGCCGACAAGTTGGACCGCGGTTCGCGTGCCATCCTGTTGGATCAGGAGGGATGTGTGTCGGAGGCCTCGACGGCGAATATCGTCATGTATCAGGAGGGCCACGGTTTCGTTTCGCCTCCGCAGCACAAAATCCTGCCGGGCGTCAGTCTGTCCGTGCTCACCGAACTGGCGTCACACCTGGAGATTCCCATGCACTACCGCGACTTCCGGCTGGAAGATCTCGCCGCCGCCGGCGAAATCATGCTGTGCAGCACTTCTCCTTGCGTGTGGCCGGTCACGCGGCTCAATGGCCAACCGACGCGAGGCAGTCGGGAGAGACCTGTATTCCACCGGCTGCTGGCGGCCTGGAACGATCTGGTCGGGCTTGATATCGCGGCCCAGGCGCGGCGATTCGCCGACCGCTCCTGAATGGTGCACCTGAATTGGGCGATGGAGGCAGGAGCCGGTCCTTCCGTCGCCCACCATCATGGGAGGCCGGCTCAAATCGGTCGTTACGACATCATCTCCAGCGCTTCGTTGATCGGCTTCATGTAGAGGTTCATGAAGAGATAGAAGATCATGAAAATGAACAGCGTCCCGACGAGTACCCAGATGGCCACGGATGCGGCAATGGCCAAGGCCGTCGTCGCAGCTTCCGCCTGTTTCTGATAATCATCGGACATCCGTGACAGCGACTCGCTCTCGGTTCCGGACAATTCGGCATTCTGCAAAGCGGTCAGGAAATCGCTGGAAAACACTCCGGTCCCGGCCAGGGCTTCATGGAATTGTCCGCCTCGCATCACACGAGCTACCGCCGTGTCGATGTGACGTGTGTAATACGCGTTCTGCGTGCTTTCCAGCGCCATGCGAATCGCGCGCGGTGCATCGATGCCGGCATCGAGCGACAGGGACATGGTCCAGGAGAGTCGGGCCAGGGCCATGGTTTGAATCGCTTTGCCCACGACGGGCAGACGCACGACCAGCTGACCGGGCCACGAACCGAACCAACCCCGCATCAAGCCGAACGTCACGAGGGCCAAGCCGGCGGCGAGGGCCAGCACAATCCCGCCATAGATGGCCAACCCGCTCGTCCCGGAGAGACCGAACATCGTGACCGAGGTACCCAGTACCCCCAGGAAGAAAATGAGCAACCCGATGGCCACAATGCCGAACGTCAGTTCGATTGCCGGCCACAGAATGCCCATCAGGAACACGCGTCGCAAGCGTAGGACGTGCTGGTAATGCTCGGCCAACCGCAGCAGGACCGCTTCGAGTCGCCCGGTCTGTTCACCCACATCCACCAGCTCGCAGGTCAGCTGGGGAAAGTACTTACCGCAGTCACGGAGCCCTTCGGCCAGCGTCATCCCGCCGCTGACCTGGTCGTGCACATGGGACATATTGCGACGGTAGGCTGGTGTGCCGTGCTCGGCCTCACGTTGGAGGACCGCCAGCACATCCACGCCTGCGTTAAGCGACGTGCCCAGCCGGTGGCACGATTTCGACAATTGTCCGATCCTGATGCGCGCCATGGCAGTTGTTCGTTTCCCGGGGTGTTTTCTTGTCGCCAGGGCGTATCCCTGCCGCTCCGGCACTCCTCTCGTAGCATATCGCGCAACGGCTCTCGTGGATAGCAACCGTAGGGCACGCAACCCTGGTCAATCGTCGGGCTGAATGCCGGCTGGGCCCCCAAGCCAACGAGCCCCGGATCTGCTACAATCGCGGCGACACATCAGATGACTCGAGCAGTCAAAGCTCATCTCTTATGAAGAAGTGGGAAACTGTTGCCATCGTCGGAGTGGGCCTTCTGGGAGGCTCGATCGGGCTTGCGCTGCAGCAGCGAGGCTTGGCTCAACACGTGATTGGGATTGGCCGCCGCACGTCCAGTCTGCGGAAGGCGCGGCGGCACGCAGCGGTCACGACGACCACCACGAATTTGGCCCGCGGCGTGGCCGATGCTCAGCTGGTGGTGGTTTGCACTCCGGTCGGCAACATTGTGGAACACGTGTGTGAAGTGTCGACCCATTGCCCCCCTGGGGCGTTGATCACCGACGTGGGAAGCACCAAAGGGGCGATTGTGCGGCAGCTTCAACAGCTGCTCGAGCCGGCAGTGAAGTTTGTCGGCAGTCATCCTCTGGCGGGCAGCGAGAAGACCGGCTGCGAAAACGCCTCGGCCGATCTGTTTCAGGACCGGTCACGGTGCTGACGCCGGCCGAGCACACGGATCAAGGATCCGTGAAGCGGATGGAGGCGTTCTGGCGGTCGCTTGGCTCACGTGTGCTGCGCATGACACCGGCGGCACACGATGAGGCCGTGGCCATGACCAGTCATGTGCCGCACGTGGTGGCGGCGGCTTTGGCGGCGGCGACATCCGACCTGGAAATGCCTTTGGCCGCCAGCGGCTGGCGGGACACGACGCGTATTGCCGCGGGGGACCCGCAGCTGTGGTGGCAGATCCTCTCGATGAATCGCGACCAGGTCTTGAAGTCGCTCGACAAGTTTGGGAAAGTGCTCTCGCAGTTCCGTGACGCTTTGGAGCGCGGCGACGAAGCGCGCCTCGTGCAACTCTTGGATGCAGGAAAGAAGACCCGTGACACTGTGGGAAGTTGACATCTACCCCGCCTCGGGGCAACCGGACATCGCGGCACATGCCGTCTCCTCGGGTGCCGCCGATTTGGGCATCTCGAACGACCTGACCGTCCACACGGCGCGAGGCTATTTGCTCGAGGGGGACCTGCAGCGTGGTGACGTGCAACGACTGGCCCGCGAACTGCTGGCCGACGAAGTCGTCGAACGCACGGTCATCGGGCAGATCGGGGACGCCGCCCTGCGGACGGCTCCCAGCGATTGTCCGGTCGCCGTCCATGTGCTCCCCAAGCCGGGTGTCATGGATCCGGTGGCACTCAGCGCCCTTGGCGCCATTGGCGACTTCCAGATCCCGGTGCAGTGCGTGCGCACGTTCAAGAAATTCTGGCTCAGCGATCTTGCCACGCCGCAACTGACGGCATTGTGCAGCAAAGTGTTGGCCAATGATTCCATCGAACAGGTTATCGTTGGCCCGCTGGAGTTGACGCAGCTCGATATGGGACAGCCGTACCAATTTCAGCTCGTACACGTGCCGATCCGCGAGCTGGATGACGAAGGCCTACTACAGCTGAGTCGCAGCGGCCAGCTTTATTTGACCCTGGTCGAGATGCAGACGATCCAGCAGTCCTTTCGCGACCTGGGGCGTGATCCGACGGACGTCGAGTTGGAAACGCTTGCCCAGACCTGGAGTGAACACTGCAGCCACAAGACGCTGGCCGGCCGCATCGCCTACACGGACGAGGACGGAGAGCGGCATTTTGACAACATGCTCAAGGAGACCATCTTCGCCGCGACCCAGCAGATCCGGCAGCGTCTGGGGGATGACGACTGGTGTGTGAGCGTCTTCGAGGACAACGCCGGCGTCGTGCGATTTGACGAGCGGTTGAACGTGGTGTTCAAGGTGGAGACCCATAACCACCCGTCGGCCTTGGAACCCTACGGCGGCGCCAATACGGGAATCGGCGGAGTGATCCGCGATCCGTTGGGCACGGGACTCGGCGCCAAACCGGTCTGCAATACCGACGTGTTCTGTTTTGCCCCGCCCGACACACCGGCCGACCGGCTCCCGCCAGGTGTCCTCCACCCACGGCGCGTGATGCAGGGGGTCGTCTCCGGCGTGCGCGACTATGGCAACCGAATGGGGATTCCCACGGTCAACGGCGCGATCTACTTCGACGAGCGATATCTAGGCAATCCGTTGGTTTATTGCGGGACGGTGGGGATGCTGCCGCGTGACAAAACGCGGAAGCAACCGCGGGCCGGCGACCACATCGTGGCGATCGGGGGCCGCACCGGTCGCGATGGAATCCATGGTGCCACGTTCAGTTCAGCGGAATTGACCAGCGAAAGCGAAACGCTCTCCGGCGGCGCGGTGCAGATCGGCAACGCGATCACGGAAAAGATGCTGCTCGACGTCGTTGTGGTGGCCCGCGATCGAGGACTCTATAACGCCATCACCGATTGCGGTGCCGGAGGTTTCTCCAGTGCCGTCGGCGAGATGGGTGAGAAGATCGGTGCGGAAGTCTGGCTGGACGCGGCGCCGCTGAAGTACTCCGGCTTGTCCTACACCGAGATCTGGATCTCGGAAGCTCAGGAGCGAATGGTCCTGTCGGTCTCCTCCACGCAATGGGATGCCTTCAAGACGCTCTGCGAGTCAGAAGGGGTCGAGGCGACTGTGATTGGAAAATTCGTCCCCACTGGTCGGCTGTCACTGCTGTACAACGGGACCCAAGTGGCCGATCTCGACATGCGTTTGCTGCACGACGGCCGCCCACCCATCGTTCGCGACGCTGACTACAGCCCGACGCCGGTGCCGCGGCTCACCGCGCCGGAATCGGCCGTCATGGCCGACGACCTGCTGCGAATCCTCGGCTCTCTGAATGTGGCCAGCAAAGAATGGGTCATTCGGCAATATGACCATGAAGTCCAAGGTGGCAGCGTGATCAAGCCGCTGGTCGGTGTGACCAACGATGGCCCCGGCGACGCATCCGTCCTGCGTCCCGTACTCGATTCACAACGTGGCCTGGTGATTGCCTGCGGCATGAATCCCTGCTACGGAGACTTGGACCCCTACGATATGGCGGCCAGTGCCATCGACGAAGCGGTCCGCAACTGCGTTGCCGTCGGGGCCGATCCGAGCCGCATCGCCATCCTGGACAACTTCTGTTGGGGATACACGGACCGACCGGAAACATTGGGGACGCTCGTGCGTGCCGCCCTGGCTTGCCACGACGTGGCACTTGCGTTGGGAACGCCTTTCATTAGCGGCAAAGATAGTCTCAACAACGAATTCAGCTACGTGGATGAAGCGGGAAACAAACAGACCATTGCCATCCCGTCGTCGTTGTTAATCAGCGCTCTAGGCCAGGTCAACGACGTGCGACAGTGCGTCACCATGGACCTCAAGCAGCCCGGTAATCGGCTCTATCAGGTCGGCGTGACACGCAATGAACTGGGGGGATCGCATTTCGCCAAAGTCCATCAGCTCGGTGGTGGCCAGGCACCCAAGGTAGATCCGCAAGCCGCCCGACTTCTCTTCGCCACGTTGCATCAGGCGATTCGTTCGGGCCTGGTACGCAGTTGCCACGATCTGAGCGAAGGGGGGCTGGCCGTGGCCTTGGCCGAAATGGCTTTCGCCGGTGGCTACGGCTTGGAGGTCGACGTCGACCGCTGCCGACATGAGTTGGGCCAACTCGATCAGCCCACCCGCGTCGCTGCCTTGCTCTTCGCAGAATCGAATACGCGGTTCGTGTGCGAAGTGCCACCGGCTCAACAACAGGCCTTCGACGCATTGATGGGCGATAACCAAGTGCCGTGTGCGGTAATCGGAAGTGTCCAGGAAACTGGCTTTGTCACGTTGAGTATGTCACACTCCGGCGCCGAGCCCTCTGTCTTGGTAAACCTTCCCCTGGCACAATTGAAAGAGGCCTGGCAAGCACCCTTGCGCTGGCAGTAGAAGATAAGAGTAAGTGTAAGAGTAAGAGTAAGAGTAGTGTAGAGTAAGATGAGTAAGAGTGAACTACTGAGGGAGCGAGGCACGCATGCCTACACCCCGGATCCTGATTCTTCGTGCACCAGGCACAAATTGCGATCACGAAACAGCCTACGCGTTTCAGCGGGCCGGTGGTCAAACCGAGCTCGTACACATCAACCGCCTACTCGAGGCACCCGAACTCGCCGCTGACTACCAGGTACTTTGCCTCCCCGGTGGTTTCAGCTACGGCGACGATATTGCCGCGGGACGCATCCTGGCCAACCAGATTCGACACCACCTGTACGATACGCTCCATGAATTCAAGGCTGCCGAGAAACTGATCTTGGGGATCTGTAACGGGTTTCAAGTCCTCATCAAATCGGGAGTCCTGCTGGCCGACGATCCTCAGCATGGACCTGTTGCCACGCTCACCTGGAACGACTCAGGACGCTTCGTAGATCGCTGGATCCGACTGGTTGGCGAGCCTGGCAAGTGTGTGTTTCTGGCAGGGATTCGCGGCATGTACCTTCCTATCGCGCATGCCGAAGGGAAGTTCGTGGTGCGTGATTCCCACGTCCTCGATCAGCTCACACGACAAGGCCAACTTGCCCTCCGCTACTGCGATGATACCGCCACGATCTGTGATGATCAGCTGCCGCCGCCGATCAATCCCAATGGTTCCATTGCCAACGTGGCCGGGATCTGTGACGAAACAGGACGCGTGCTGGGGCTCATGCCCCATCCCGAAAGGCACATCGATCCGACCCATCATCCGCGTTGGACGCGTGGTGAAGGGCACGACCCAGGCGACGGCCTGGCGGTGTTTCAGAACGCGGTCCGTTACTTCACCGCGTAGCGATGGGTCCATCAACTCGCGCGCGGACGGCGCCGCGGTCTGCGTGGATCCTGAATGTCAAGGATGAAGTCGATCCGGCGGCGCGCGGCCTGCATAGCGGCAATCCGGCTGGGAAAGCCGGTCAAGTACTCCTCACGGGCAGCTGTTGTGTCGGAGATCTTCACGCTGTATCGATCGCGACGAAGGGTCATGCCAAGCGTGCAGTGTTCCAGCACCATCTCCCACGTTCGATAGTCCTCCTGATGAACGGCCTTGAGGCCGGTGTGTATCACGTGCGCGGCATCGAATCGATGGAAACCCGCGTTAGAAGAACGTCTTGGAAACATACCAGTCTCGCCCACATGAACCGCACAAATCGGCACGCCACCGTCAGTGGCCAATACACTCATATCGTCAGAGGGGCAGCGCCGTCAACACCGATCCGATACTCCAGCTGCTGGCCGGGCGATCAATCTCAGCGGAGATGCACGTCACAGCTGTCAGTATCGCAGGTAGCTTGGTGGCCCAGCCGGTACCGTCGCTTCGCGACTCGCATATATGCCCACTGCCAGATTGGCAGTGACCAGGGGAGGTGGAGGAAAGGGGCCAGAAACCACAGTCGCGGCAAACGCAGACTGAGGTGTCGCACAGCCGCCGCTCCGGCGAACCGCTGGCCGGACGAGGTCAACACGACCATCTGTTCCATCAACTGATCGTGTGTCAAATCGGGGCACAGATCGGCCGTCCGGGGATCGTGCAGCGAGAGATAGGCGAGTCGCTGTTTGCCATCCCAGCTGGCCAGTCGTTGGACCTGGCCGGTACAGAATCGGCATTGGCCATCGTAGATGACGATATCTGCCCCCGGTATTTCCCGGGGATCTGCCAATCGCCGCGCGCCCACTTGGTTTTCCATTGTCGTGCCGCTTGCACGCTCGGACGACTCGCAAGCCGCCGCGCTGCACCTCTGGATCCTAAATTGCCATCGCCTCTCAGTAGATTCTAGCGAGGCTTTGCCTCGCCTACTGCTTAGTGGTTTCTTTCACCGTGCCACTGCTCAATTGTAACCGCGATCCAATTGTCCGGCATTAGTGTAAGGGCTCGTACTCGCGGATTGAGAAAACTCGACTTGAGCAGTGCGCAGCGGGTACCCGGACTCCACTGCCTGGGTACAGCGTTGATCCCCGCTTCCCACTGCGTGCCTGGGGTGGCGGCGAGTTGGTGAGCGGTCCCGTCTTGATCGTTTGTCGGTGTCATCGAAACGCGTCTGAGCACGCAGTGGCACGTTGGCGTTGGCCCCGCGGCCAAACCGGGCGATTTTGCCAGATTTTCCCGCCCGGAGATAGAGACGTTCCTATAATGGAGTGGCCAAATATCAGCACTTGCCCGGGGCTATCCGGCGCCGACGTGGTGCGGATCCGGAAGGGTACAGGGGAGCGATCACGATCTTACCAGGTTGAGAGCAACGGAAGATGGATGTTATCCGACAGCAGGTTCGTCGAGCCAATCGTCGTCTCTTGTGGAACCAGTTGGTTCATGCTGTGACGTGGTCCTTGTTTGCGGCCTTGTTATTGGCGTTAGTCGCCATCACGCTCCCCAAAATCTGGGCTTTGGGGTTGCCCAGCGGCCGGATCTGGTCGATCGCTTGGATTGTGGGAGCGATGACCTTTGGCATTTCGACGGGCGTACTCTGGGTCGTGTTGCGGCGTCGCGGCGAATTGGACGCGGCGATCGAAATCGACTTGCGCTACGGGCTGAAGGAGCGTGTATCGAGCGCCTTTGCCCTCACTTCGGACGAGCTGGCCACGGAAGCGGGCCAGGCATTGCTCGAGGATGCTCAGCGCCGCGTGGCGCGCATCGATGTGCGCGAGCATTTTCGTCCGCAGCTGAGCTGGCATCCGCTGTTGCCCGTCATTACCGCGGCAATCGTATTTCTCGTCGCATTTCTCGTGCAGGATGCCACGCGCGACAGCGCGGTGGCTGCCGGTGCTGCCAACGCCAATAACCAAGAGCAAGTACGCAAATCAATTGCCGAATTGAAAAAGAGACTTGCTCAGCAAAAGAAGAAGGCTGACGCCGTGGGCCTGAAGGAGGCCGATACACTGATCACCCGCATGGAGCGAGCCGTCGATGAGCTTTCCAAGAAGGACATCGATCGCAAGAAAACGCTCGTCAAGCTGAACAACCTGTCGAAAGAACTTGAGGAGCGCCGGAAGGAAGTTGAAGGCAGTCAGAAGACACGGGACATGCTGAAACAGCTCCAGCCGGCATCCAGAGGTCCAGCCGAACGGATTGCCAACGCCTTGAAGAAAGGCGACATGGAGCTGGCGATGCAGGAATTGAAAAAGCTGAGCGATAAATTACAGAGTGATGAACTCACGGAGCAGGAGAAGGCGGAGCTGGCTAAACAACTGCAACAGCTCGGCAAAGAACTCGAGAAGATGCTCGGAGTGCGGCAGGAACTGGCTCAGAAGCAACGTGAATTGCAGGAGCGTATCGAACAGCTGAAAAAGGAAGGAAAGCTGGCCGAGGCTGGCGGGCTGCAACGCCAATTAGACCAGGTTCAGAAGCAATTGGATGCCCTGGATCAACAGAGTCCGCAAATGCAGCAGCTCCAGCAGCTGGCCAATAAGATGGGGGACTGTGCCAACTGCTTGAAAGCCGGGGACGGAAAACAAGCGGCCCAGCAGTTGGAGCAGTTGGCCAACAGCCTCCAGCAGATGCAAAGCCAGTTGGAGAACCTGCAGACGCTCGATGAAATGATGAATGAGATCGCCGACGCGAAGAATTCGATGAGCTGCGACAAATGCGGCGGCGAGGGCTGCGAAGCGTGCCAGGGGGGGGCCCAGGCCATGATGGGAGGCGACATGTTCAGCGAGAAGCCCGGACGAGGAATGGGGCCGGGCCAGGGCATGGGCGAGCGGCCGGAAACGGAGACGGAGACCGGCGGATACCGCACGCGTGTGGGTGCCGATCCTCGGCAGGGGGAAGCGATCCGGGTGGGAGACGCCAGCGGTCCGAATGTGGCTGGCAAGTCGCGCGAGCAGATCAAAGCGGAAATCGCCGGGGCGCTGAGCGAAGATCCCGATCCGGTCAATCAGCAGCAGCTTCCCAAGCGGGAGCGGGAACAGACGCGTGAGTATTTCGAACTGCTGGAGAAGGGGGGTTAGTCGAGCCTGGCTTTGCGGTGTCGTCGCCAACGCCAGAAGATGATACCGCACAACAGAGCTGGCACTCCCACCGCGGCCAGTGCCTGCAGCCAGGCACTGGTCAGCAGAATCTTGTGCAGGAGACTGTTGTGTTGGCTCGTCGTCGCGGGGAGCTGCCCCGTGTATTGGGCCACGTGATGCAACAGGCTCACTGCCAGCGACTGGGTCGGTATTTCTTGATGGCAAGCCAGGCAGGTTCCCTCGCGGCTGACCCGCGATTGCTCTTGCTTGTTCAGCGCACGCGATAATTGGAAGTGGTGCCCGACCGTCGCCAATTGCTGGCCCTCTTCGTCGACGATGCGTGACCAATCGTGGTCGAGATTCTCGACCGGCTCCATTTGCGGTCGTGCTTGATCCGAGAGGATCTCTCCCTCCACCGTTTCCAGATCGACGTAGTGCCGCTCGTTCCACGGTCGAGTCGCCCCGATTCCCAAACCCAACGCCTTGGAGGAGGCGTGGCAAGATTCACAGTTGCGGGCCAATTTGGTCATCGTGTGCGGCTGCGTGGGACTCATATCAATGGCCAGTTGGCCCTCGTCGCCGGCCCCCTCGCTGCCTGGTTCGGTGCGAAACACGTGGTTCAACAGCAGCGGCTTCCCGTCCTCGCCGATGAGGGTCACCGCGACCTGGCAACCGGGAGCCAACGGCGTGACGCGACCTTCTCCGTTGACCCCCAGCATCGGTTCTTCCCAACGCAGATACGATCTCTCTTCGGTCACCGTGCCGGGGATCAGCGTGTTGTAATTGCCTTCGCCGCGATCCGCGGCATGTTCTTTCTGCTCGTGCGTACGTCCCGCGGCCACCCAGTCAAAGGCACGCTGCGACTCCTGGCACTGCGGACACTTGTCTTTCTGGGAGTAATCGATCTTCACGTGGCAGCCGTAGCATTGGGGAGTCCAACTGGCGTGGCATGTGTAACACTCCATGCGTTCCAGGTGTCGGCCGACCCCCTGCATGGCAACGACTCCCTGCTGGCTCACCAGGTGCTCGTCAATCAGTTTCTTGAGTGGCTGCAGGTGCAGGTCCGATCCCGCCGCCGTGTAAACAATCACCTCGTCCCCATCGCGTACCACGTTTTCCAACGGATTGCCACGTGCCGAGAGCAGATAGCCATCCCTCTTGTCGACGACAGAGCCTTGCCGTGCATGCGCAAGCTGCGTGTCGGCAACGCCTCGCGGTGAACCCGTGGCAGGCGTTTCGGCGAACTCGTCCATGAAACCAACGGGGAGTTCCCAGGGAAAGGCATTCGGAGTCCCGTGGCAATCAGCGCATTCGATTTCCACGGCCGCCAGGTTCGCCGCCGACAGGAAACCGTCGCCGTGTACGTCCAGCGACGTGTGGCAATCCTGACAGGTCATCCCCTTCTGGTAGTGGACATCTTGCTCCATGGCGATGTAGTGCTTGGTGTGCAATGCCGGTTGCCCACCTCCATCGGCCGCGTAGGGTGAATGGTAAGGAGTTTCCATCAAGCCCTGGAAAGAGACGCCGATGCGCTTGCCGCGATCGTGGCACGTTGTACAGGTTTCCACGGGAATGCCTTGATACGTCTTGTCATGCACGGTGACTTTCGCTTCACGAGTGGCCTGGATGGAGTGGACCAGCAGGTGCCCCGGTTGATCGCGTTTGATGCTCGGATCACGCCCCTCGTAAAAACCCTCGTTGCTGTAAGGAATGTGACAGGAGGAACAACCCATTCCCCGGTAATCTCCCCGGGCCTGACGCCCCTTGACGGCGTGGTGACAACGTTGGCACTCTTGGCGAATGTATGTGAACGCAGCCAACGTCGGGTCATCCTGCAGCCGACCCAACTCGTCCTCGTGAAGCGCTTCCGGAAGGGCATCGTGCGCATCGACGAAGACATTCGGTTCGAGCTTGGTGAGCTGTTGCATATAGTTTCGATATCCCGATGTCCCCAGTCGCTGGGATGGATCTGGCGGATTCTTCACGGCATAGTTGGCCCAGCGATGTCGGTATCCGGTCAGCGAGCCAAAGGACCAGCAGACCCCTTGGATTTTGCCCGCCTCGGTCATCATCAAACTTGTCCACTGGACACGCACTTGGTCCTCGTGGCATTGGCCGCACGTCTTCTCGTTGATCCAGGAACTGCCGGGATCGGCGAAGAAATCGCCCCGGTGTGCCGCGGCACTATCGTCGGTCACCTGGGCATCGCCGCCATGGCACACCGTGCAGCCCTGCGGATCCCCTTGCAGCGATCCCAAGGTCATGATCTGCTTCATCATTTCTGAGTTGGGGTCCCGAATCCACTCGATGCCCTCATGGCAGGTGAGGCATCCGGACTTCGCGGTCTTCTCGGCGGCCATGATCCACTGGGAATCCACCAGGTGGGCCCCGCACAACAACAGCAGTATGGCCTGCATTCGACAATTCACGGTGAACCTCCGCACGATCCTGGTCAGGAAAACTATCGCCGCCTTAAGTAGATCTGAATCAACCCACTTGGTTTGATGCACAATCCCCGGAAATCAGCCCCGGGGACATCGCTAAGACCGCCGCCGGGCTTCGCGCAACTCCCGGTTGCATTTGCGGTTGCGTAGCCGGTTCCACGTATCGACGTGCCAGGTTAGGTCACCACGCGGCGCGCAGAAAGACCGGCTGCAAGTTCCTGGCCGCACACGGTCAGCGCGAACGCGTCAAGAAACCGGTTGCCTCGAGACGCGCACAAGACCGAGGTATTTCTGCGCGCACCTGAAACCGTTGATGGGGGCCTGAGAGGCCTACGGCCGACGTTCCCTCAGGATTGTAACACTGCCGAGAACGTGGTACAGGCTGCAAAGACCGCTGCCTTGCGCGATCTCGCATCGTTTGCCGGGCACATGAGTCGCGTCGCGGGGACTAACCAGGTGGTGTTTGTCGACTTGCGGGCGAAACCGGGCCATGTCGCCCGGCGATCACCGGTCAAGACGGTAACGCCAGAAAGAACGACATTATCGCAAAATAGGGGCGCATTGAATTGCGCTAACGAAAGCAGGCATCCGATCGTCTCCCACTCAGGACATCTCCGCCGCGTCTGCCGACCCGTACACTCGCATGTTGGCAACGGGTAGCACCTCGCCTGGTCTCGCAGAGAGCAGGAGCCTTGCTCAGCTGTTTTGCTCAGTTCTGGCGTCGCGGAATCGAGTACGAATAGAGAATCACGACGGCACCGCTCGCCAGGAGGCTCCAGGGAGCCCATTCGGGAGGCTTAATCTCGCTGGCGGGAGGTGGAGCTGCTGCTGCAAAGAAGGATGTTGCCGCGGGGGTTTCAGCCGGATCGCCGGCCATGACGACTTTTTCCATAATCATGCATTCGGCGCCGAGAATGCAGAGCACAATGCCGGTAGCCAGGAAAAGCGAGCGCCACATTTGACCATTCCTCCGTCAGTAGAGCACGGGGCCGAAGCCTTCCATGGTCCCATTATCGACACTTCACGCGCCATTTCCGCCGCTCACGTCCCCCAATGTCGATTCACCCGATTGGAACAAATGTAGCAGGTCCTGTGTCATTGCCCCGCAGGGGATCGCGCCGCTATGATACTCTCAGGTAGCGATTCGGATAGGTGGTGTGGCCTCGTCGTCCGACCCATTCTGGGCCGGGTGGTACCACCTTCAGCGAATGGATGAATCCGGTGAATCGGGAAAACCAGGGCCACACTGAGGGGCAGTGGACATCTGGGGCGCGATTGGCCGATGTATCTGAGAGGCTCGCGTTGAGTAGCGGTTGTTGGGCAGGAACACCGTACTTATAATTTGCAGTGGAAGGGGCATTCCTTTGGAGGAGTTTGGGGATTGGTTGATAAGCCCAAAATTCTCTGCATTTGCGACTGTGACGAGGTGACCCGATGCATTCCCGAGGGGATGCTGACCGGTTGCGATGTGGTGGTCGAGCGTGATTTATTGCAGGCGTTTGCTCGGCTGGCCGAGCAGCAGTTTGAAGGCCTGTATATTCGGTCGCCGCATCTGAACGAGTCGCTGCAGGTTGGTCGACTGCTGCAAAACGAGCAGATTCTGGCTGGCATGCCGGATGGCGTATGCCTGCTGGACCCGGACAACTCGATCATTTGGGGCAATCCGCAATTCCGTCGTTGGTGTGGCGATCGCGACGTGGTCGGTTTGAACTTCTACGCGGCGCTGGGCAACCCCGAGATACTGGGCCCCGATTTCTGTCCGTTTCACACGGCTTTAGCGACCGGGCAGGCAAGCAGTTCCACGCTCCGAGTCGGCGAGAATCGATTCTTTGACGTGCATGCGGCGCCGGTACGGCAACCCGATCATTTGCCGTTGAACCTGATCATCACGATCCGCGACATCACCGTCGAGAAGTTGCAGCAACAGAAGCTGGCGGCCATCCACAAAGCGGGTGTCGAACTGGCCAATCTCACGCCTGACGAAGTCTTTCAGATGGAAGTGGATGAGCGGATCGAGCTGCTCAAGTCCAATATTTTGCACTACACCCGCGACTTGCTCAATTTCGATGTCATCGAGATCCGGTTGCTCGACCAAGAATCGCTGGAACTGCGGCCGCTCCTCTCCGTCGGGCTGGCCCCCGATGCCGCTCTGCGTCCCTTGTTCGCACGCCCGCGCGACAACGGTGTGACCGGGTTTGTAGCCGCCACGGGAAAGAGCTACTTGTGCGAGGACACCAGAGAAGACCGGCTCTATCTGGAAGCGTTTGCCGGCGCCAGGAGTTCGTTGACCGTACCCTTGATCTGGAATGACCAGGTCATTGGCACTTTCAACGTCGAGAGTCCGGAACCACGTGCATTCAGCGAAAGCGATCTGCAGTTCCTGGAGATCTTCTCGCGCAATGTGGCCGTGTCGCTCAATACCCTGGAATTGCTGGTGGCCCAGAAGGCGAACGCCGCTCAGCAGAGCGTGGAGGCGATCCACAGTGCGGTGGCGCTGCCGGTGGACGAGATTCTCAATAATGCCGTGAATATGATTGAACGGGAGCGTGATTCGGGTTGCGATCCCGAGGTGGAGGAGCGATTGAACGATATCCTGCGCCACGCGCGGAATATCAAGCAGAGCATCCAGCGAATCGGGCAGAAAATGGCACCGGCCGAGGCGGTACCGGCCAACGCCCAATTTGAAAAACACCCGAAACTTGCCAACCGGCGGGTGTTGGTGGTCGATGCCGACGAATCGGTTCGTAACGATGCGCACCAGCGTTTGGATCGCTACGGGTGTGACGTCGAGACCGTACATGGGGGCAATGAAGCCGTGTTGATGGTCCGCCATCGAATGGCGTATGACGTCATCATTGCCGATATTCGCCTACCCGACATGACCGGATACGAGTTGCTGCTGAAGCTGATGGAGATCATGGATCGCGTTCCCCTGATCTTAATGTCCAGCTTCGGCTGGGACCCGGGCCACTCCATCGTGAACGCTCGGCGTGCGGGCCTGCATCCGAAAGCGATCCTGTACAAGCCGTTTCGCCTCGACCAGTTGTTGGAAACGGTCGAGACGATTCTGGACGTGCACGCCGACGTGTCACACGTCTAGCCGGGTTGGCTGGCGGTGGCAGCTTGCGAACGGTCCCCGGGGTATCCTCACGCAGGACCCCTGGAGTCCCTCAGCCCGGTCCGGAGAACTCGTTTTGAAGTGTTACACTCTTGCCGTCACAGACGGTCACTAGCTTCGTTTCGAGCAAGGCATGGGCGTTTCTTCATCCTATCTACTGGCCATTGCCATGCTGCTCGGCCATGTCGCGCTCTGGACCTGGCTGTATAACCGCCTGCATGCCAGTGGCCTGTCCTCCATATCCGTCCAGAAGCTCGAGAAGTTCGTGATTCTCGCCATGCTCTGCTCAGTGCTGGTCCCCGTCAGTTGGGTACTGGTGCATCGTAACCACTGGCTGCAAGGCCCCCACGGCGCCACTGCGCGGGCCCGTGCTGGCCTGGGCTCTCGTCTGCTGGAGTATGCTGGCATACGTGACCGTCGCCTGGGCTGTCCGTCGCTGGTGGCAGCGGTCTCCCGCCTGCCTGTTGGCCAACGACACGCACATCATCGACATGCAGCGGTCGCTTGGCGCCACACTCTACGGCGACACTCTGACGAGACTGCTGGGAGGGATTCCCGGCAATCAGATCCTGGAAGTGCACTGGCAGCACAAGGTCATTCAGGTGGGCAATCTTCCTCCCCAGCTAGACGGTCTGCGCATTGCGCAGGTGACCGATCTGCACATGACAGGCCAGTTGGCGCGCGAGTTTTTCGAGTTGGCTGTCGAGGAGACGAATCGGTGGGATGCCGAGATCGTCGCCATCACCGGCGATCTGGTGGACAAATCCGCTTGTGTCGAGTGGGTACCCCTGACACTGGGACGGCTGACGAGCCACTTCGGCGCGTACGCCCTGCTGGGGAACCATGACCAGCGACTGGCCGACGTGCCTCGGTTGCGGCAAGCCCTGACTGACTGTGGCATCGAAGACTTGGGGGGACGCACCGCAATACGCCGCATCCGCGACGTCGACGTGCTGTTGAGCGGCAACGAATGCCCCTGGTTCCCGCCCGCTCCCGAAGTCCCTCGCTTCACGCACGAACCACGCCCTTTTTCGATTCTCTTCTCGCATTCCCCCGATCCGCTTCCCTGGGCCCGCTGCCATCAGTTTGACTTGATGCTGGCAGGTCACACGCATGGCGGCCAAATCCGCTTTCCCCTGATTGGCCCCGTTGTTTGTCCCAGCCGGTACGGAGTGCGTTACGCGAGTGGCTTGTTTCACGCTCCCCCGACAATCATGCACGTGAGCCGCGGACTGTCGGGCGTGCATACGGTGCGCTTCAATTGTCCCCCCGAAATCACGCTGCTGGAGCTGCGAGCGGATCACAGATTCGACATGCGAAAGTCGACGACCAACGGCAAGTGATCGGAGGCTTGTCGAGCCACTTGCGTGCGAGAAGCAAAGCTGTGGTCGACTTCCAACGAACCGCGATAATAGACGCGGTCTAGTGGCCGGAGCGGCAAGACGGCGGGAAAGGTCCGGCGGCGAAAGCAGGCCGCCTGAAACCCGGCTGGTTCCAGCAGTCTCCGCCCCAAGGTACCCCAGATATCGTTGTAGTCGCCGGCGACCACCACGGACGTCTCCTGCCGGGTATGTGCCAGCGTGTGCGAGGTAAGGATGCGCTTCAACTGAATCGTCCGTTCGAATCCCGCGAGGCCCAGGTGGACGTTGAATAGCAGTAGCGTGCGCGTATGATTGCCATCCTTCAAGCGGCAATGCGCCACCAGCGCCCGCCGACGTTTCTTCATGCGGATCGTCAGGTCCAGATCATGAATGTCCGCCAAGGGAAAGCGACTGAGAATTGCATTGCCGTAGTGACCTTGCTTCAACTTGACATTCGCCTGGTATGCACGGTAAGGCAACTGCAAGGCGTCACCCAATAGATCGACTTGACGGTCGTGGCGCGAGCGTGGGACCCCCTCGTCCACTTCCTGTA
Source organism: uncultured Planctomycetota bacterium (assembly GCA_963700515.1). Taxonomy (GTDB): domain Bacteria; phylum Planctomycetota; class Planctomycetia; order Pirellulales; family Pirellulaceae; genus JAJRVM01. Next base: position 137,983 of record CAVOXY010000050.1, read on the forward strand.
ACAGCACGATGTCCGCCGTGCAATGCCGAATCGCCTCCGCAACGCGACTGAGCCGGTAAGCGCGATCGACGCCGCCAATACCCTTGTGTATGTTGTACGTGACCAGCCTGAGTTGCATGATCGTCATTATCCAGGGAGCACTTAGCAGCCACCTACCAACAGGACGGTCAACGATCGCGCTCCATGCGCACCGATGACCAAGGACTGTTCGATATCGGCGGTCTTGGACGGCCCGGAGATGAAGACTCCGAACTGAGCCTGTTCAAAGGAGATCCGCTCGTAGGCCTCGTGCATGTTCTGCACCAGGTCCGTGGCATCGACGACCAGCACCAGGTGTTGCGTGACGAACAGTGCCGCGCGGTGGGAAACCGTTTCATGGGTGATCCACACCGCGGCATTCTCGGCCACGGCGAACTCGCCCGGCACCACGCAACATTCCAGCGACTCGAATTCATGCGGATCGGTGATCTGCGACCAGTCACCTCCGGCGGATGGCAACCCGGGGACCAGCGACCAGATTTTGGCGGCCTGGCGATAGGGCTCGACGCCTGCCAAGGCGGCCGTGAGCGATGGCTCATCCGGCACGGCCAGCGCACGTCCTCCGACCCCCTCCAGGACCTGCATGAACTGCTGCCGTGGATCCGCATAGACGGTCCAAACGCCGTCCAAGGGGGGCAAGGGAATCTCGGGCAGACGCACCGCCCGCAAATCGCTCAGGATCTTATCTCGACTGTTCATGACGTTTCTTGTACAGCTCACGGAAACTGTTCTTGGGGAATTCCGGTATCTCACGCTGTTTGCCCCAGGCGTTGAGCCGGTTGTAGATCAGCAGGCGAGGGAGCAGCGGCATCACCCAGCGTGCCATCTTGCCCGTGAAGTTGAACAACCACGTGCGGCACATGACAAAACTGGTCAACTTCATCAACCAACGTTTCGACAGGGATAGGTATTTCTGCGCCGCGATATCACCGCGCAAATTCAGAAGTTGCTGATCCAGCGGGATCTTCACCGGACAAACATCGGCACACGATCCGCACAAACTGCAGGCGTAGGGGAGTGAATGGTAGGTCTTGGCGTCCTGGCTCGCGTTGAGCACCGAACCGATCGGCCCGGGAATGGTGGCGTGATAACTGTAACCTCCGCTGCGCCGATAGACCGGGCAGGTGTTCAAGCAGGCACCACAGCGGATGCAGCACAACGCTTCGCGGTATCGCTCGCTCTCACGCAACGAACTGCGCCCGTTGTCGACCAGCACAATGTGGAGTTCGCCACCCGGGAGTGGTGCGTGAAAATGCGAGGTGTAAGTCGTGATCGGCTGCCCAGTGGCGTTGCGCGCCAACAGTCGCATGAAGACCGCCAGGTCCGCGGCCCGCGGAATCAACTTCTCGATTCCCATGCAGGCGATGTGCAGCCGCGGCAGAGAGATGCCAATGTCGGCGTTCCCCTCGTTGGTGCAGACGACGAACCCACCTGTCTCCGCCATCGCGAAGTTCACTCCCGTGATGCCGGCCTCGGCGGCCATGAACTTGCTGCGCAGGTGTGACCGCGCGGCTTCCGTCAGGTACGTCGGATCTGTCGCTCCCTCCTCAGTCCCCAGGTGCTTGTGAAACGTCTCGCCCACTTCCTGTTTCTTGATGTGAATCGCCGGCAATACAATGTGGCTGGGCGGTTCGCCCCGCAGTTGCACAATCCGCTCGCCCAGATCGGTGTCCACCACCTCGATCCCGTGCTGCTCGAGATACGGATTCAAGTGGCATTCCTCGGTCAGCATCGACTTGCTCTTGACCAACCGCCGCACCTGGTGACGTGTCAGGATCTCCAACACAATGCGATTGTGTTCTTCCGCCGTCCGCGCCCAATGGATCTGCACCCCCCGCCGCGTCGCCTGCTCTGCAAACTGCTCCAGATAATCGGCCAGACGCGATAACGTGTGCCGCTTGATTTGCGCAGCCAGGGAGCGGAGTTGTTCCCATTCGGCCACGGAACCGGCTGCCTTGTCCCGCTTGGCACGCACGAACCAGAGTGCCTGGTCGTGCCAGTGCGTTCGCTCGGCGTTGCTGATGAACTGGGCCGCGTCAACTGCGTGCTCGATGTGCGCTGAGACTTGGTTGCATGAGACATGGTTGATGAATTTCCTACTGCTATCCAAAATCGCGCTGCCCCACGCCATCCTCCGTGGATTGTCGCCGGTCAATCGAACAGGCCTATTGGCCGTCGGGGACGCCGCGGCCCGCCAGGATCTGTGCAATATGCATGATGTGCATCGTGGAACCCTGACGCCGCAACAGCCCCCCAAGATGCATCAGGCAGGACATATCGGGAGCCGTCATGATCTCCGTTCCCGCTCGCTGATGGTCGGCAATCCGATCCAATCCCATTTGACACGAGACCGCCTCTTCATTGATCGAGAAAGTACCGCCGAAACCACAGCAGTCATCGGGCCGCTCCAAGTCGGAGAATTCAATCCCCTCGAGCGACATGAGAAGCTGCCGCATCTTGCTGTACATCGGCTCAATCAGTTCGCTGGCATGGGCCAGACGCAGCCCCCGTAAGGCGTGACAGCTCTGATGGATCCCGACACGATGCGGAAATGACCCCTCCACCCGCTCCACCTTCAAGATGTCCACCAGAAACTCACACAACTCGTAAGTGTTTGCTACCAGTCTCTCGAAACCTGGCTCCCCGCGCAGGTAGTCGCCGTACTGATGACGGACCATCGCCACGCAACTTCCCGAGGGACAAACCACGTACTCGTAGTCGCGAAAGATCTTGAGAAACTTCTGCGCCAGCGGACGCGTCTCGTGCTGGCATCCCGTGTTGGCCATCGGCTGGCCACAGCACGTCTGCTCGCTGGGAAAATCGACCTCGACGCCGAAACGCTCCAGTACCTCAACGGTGGCAAACGCAACGTCGGGATAAAACTGGTCAATATAGCAGGGTACAAATAAGCCGATCCGCATGTCTAACACCCGTTGCGAATTCAAGTTCCTGATCGCGTTGCCACGATTATAGCCAGTCTGCACCGACTCGCGTACCGGAGGAGCCCCCCGGCGGTTAACGAATCCCTGGTGCGGATCGCCCCGGCCGCATTCTCTTTCTGCTGCCTCCAATACCGTCCGCACCGTGAGCGAACAAATTGACGGCATCGGTCACCGTTGACATATTCGAGTTCCCGCTCGTGCCCGTCGTGTTCGCGGCAGTGCCGCTGCTCGTATCCGCCCGACCCAGACGGTCAGCAGAGGAAGTGACTGATCCAGGACGTTCGATGACCGGCAGGGTAATGGCCGAGCCAGTCGCCAGCACGGATCGGACAAGCTCGTCGGCCACCAGCCAAGTGTCTCCTCCCCCAGGCCGCCCGGTGACGGCACGGGTGAGTACCCCGACATGCCGTGATGTGATAGCTCACTAGAGGGGGGTTGGCTCCCGTCAGGCTGGGTTTTCACTGTGGCGAAAACGCCCGTTTCCCGCTACAAACCGTTGACGATCCCCGTGCCCTCTCCTCGTGCCCTGGTGCGTAGTCCGGTTTGGGAGCGGATTACGGTGGGCGAATTCTCGCCGCGATCCCCCGGCAAGCTACACTCTTAGTGTACTTATGGACAAGAAGTCGATTATTTTGAGTCAAATTCTGGCGACCAACGGGGGCGGGTTGATCGAGCCGAGCGGTAGCTCGCGACCAACCTTCGGTCGGTGCCCGTTCGAGGCCCTGCCTCGTTAGCATCAGATTCCAGGTCGCACTTTCAATCAGGACCGGGAGGATTTCGATCCGATGACAATTGCGCTAATGGCCCCCGTGCCCCCATTGCTGCGTCTTGTCGCGCTGAGTGCCTTTCTCGCCGCAGCCTGGATCGCTCCAGGCGTCAGCGCGGAGGAGGGCAGTGTTGGCCGCACCGCCGTTGACCGCACTGCCACAGAGCAGCAGGAGGCGGCCGATACGTTGGACGGCGTCACACCTGTCGATGCGCCGGCGCCTACGGAAACGGATTCCAGCAAACCAGTCGACAGCCAGCAGTCTGCCCCGCGCGCACGGATAGCCGACTTGGACGACGTCATGAAGTTCGCCCAAAATGCTCTCGCCCGCATCGACGAGAATGTGGCGGATTACACCTGTATTCTGATCAAACGGGAGTTGGCGGACGGGAAGGATCGCGGCTGGCAATTCATGGAAGTGAAGATCCGCCACGAACGAAAGGACGGTGATGTGCTCAAAGTGCCGTTCAGCGTCTACTTGAAGTTCCTGCAACCCAAGAGCGTTGTCGGGCGAGAGGTTTTGTATGTCGACACACAGAACAACGGCGACCTGATCGCTCGACGTGGCGGTCGCCGCAATCCGAACTTGACCGTGCAGCTGCTGCCGACCAGCCCGCTGGCGATGGAAGGCAATCGGTATCCGATTACGGAAATCGGCTTTCAGACGCTGGCCAAGCGGTTAATTGAAATGCTGGGGCAGGAAATGGATTATCGAGACGGTGAGCTGCAGGTTTTTGAAGACGCCAAGGTGGGCGACCGCAAGTGCACGCACTATCGTCTGACCCACCACACGAAGCGCGAGAACCTGACCTTTCACATGGCCGAGGTCTCGGTGGACGACGAGTTGGGCGTTCCCATTTTCTATTGCGCTTTTGACTTCCCCACGGAAGAGGGTGGTGAACCGGTGTTGCTTGAGCAATACATTTACCAGCAGATCAAGATCAATGTCGGGCTCACCGACAGTGATTTCGACCCGCAGAACTCCTCCTACGGCTTCCAACTCCACGACACGACCGAGGAGAAAGTGACGAAGGATTAGCACCCGGTGTCAATCGCGAAACTGCCGAAAGTGCGGGTGGTCCTTCAGTTCAAAGCGTTGCGTGCAATCAGCGATCAGTTCCCCGCGCTGCTCAATGTGCCGCTCAAAGATTGGTCCCAGACGCCCGGAGGCTGCCTGCAGGAAGGGGAGGTGCTGCGGCACAAATCCCATTAGTCGTGCGGTGGTGGCATCGACGGCCGGCAAATTCGTACCCATGACCAGCAGGTTGGCACGCCGCGGCGTGCCCATGATGGGCCCATCCCCCTCCATCCCAATCACTCCGTCCACAATCGCCAGGTGCGGACGAACGATGGCTGTGATATCGAGCATGGAATTTTCGATACCGCAGTGGTGCAAGACGTTTTTCGGCCAGCCGTAGCAGATCCCCGGCATGACGCCAAACAGGTTCTTCATGGACAGCGTCACGCCGGCCCAATGGTGCGTCTTCATTTTCGGTATGGAGACGATCAGGTCGGCGCGTCGCAACGTGCTTGGCAGGTAGAGCTCTTTCAGGGAAGTCATGCCGAGCGGGTTGGCCGCCGCATAGACGTCGTCGTGGTTTAGATCGACGAACTCCAACGCGGCTTCCCGCAATACCGGTTCCAGCCCCGACTGTTCCAAGACCAGCCAACCATCACGAATGTGCCCTTGCCCTTCGGCGACGAACACTTCCCGAGCATCCCAGCGGCGAAAGACTTCGGCCACGGCACGGACGACAGCCGGGTGTGTGTTCACGTGTGGTGCCTCGACGGTCGGTTCCACCAGGTTCGGCTTCAGCAGCACCGACTTGTTGCGGACGAGTTCGCGTCCCCAACCCAACTCCTGCAATCCGTTGCGAATCAGTGGTTCCAGCCCAGCGTCATAAGAGCAGGCTCGACTGATGAACGTCGTCGACCGCTGCATTCGTTCCGAGTGGTTCCACAGCCAGTGGCCCCCTCCCGCCCCAAGCGCCAAGGCACCGGCCCCCAGCAGCCAGTTGCGACGGGACAGGGGCTGATCAACCAGCGGAGCATTCCTCGCCAGCGCTGACTCGGGCTCTGAGTCTTGTCTCTGCTCGAGAGTCACAGGTTCGTCTATCACGCGTGAATCTCCATGGCAACCTCATCGTGATAAGCAGCTTGGACACCGAGTCGCGAGAGGGTTGTCGAACTAGCGGCCAAGAGCAGCGTCGCCAGCCGTATCGGCGAATTGTGCAAAGCCATTGTGTTGTCACTTGACTCGCGAAGCCAATCATCCGCCGCGGCCGGCTTGGGACGCCAGGCTCGCAGTCCCAGCAGTCCCCAGCCCAGCGTTTCGGGAGACCGAATCGCCGGTAGCGACTCGTAAAGATACTGACAGGCGCGTGTCACCGACGGCGTCTCTTCGTGTAATGCCGCTCGGAGCGCCAGGAGGGCGATTCCGGTGGGCCCGCCTTGTGGCCGCAAAGGCGTGCCAAAGACAGACGAATTGCCCATATTCCACCCCCCAGTGGCAATCGCTCGATCCAGAATCATCCGCACTCCATCACGAATCCGCTGGTGACCCGTCAGTTGGCTGCGGCAGAGTGCCAGCATGGCCATTCCTGTCGGTTCCAGCCAGGGATGAGTCCCCGCCACCCACGGCCAGCCCGGAATGCTCGTGTCGTGTCCGAGTACACACTCCTTGGTCTTGGCAAACGTGTGGCCCTCTCGCTGCTGGATCCAACACAACGCTCGTGCCAATGGTTTTTCGTAGCCGGGTATTTGGCTCCACAACAAAGCAGCATACGCCGTGGGCCAGCGCGGCTTGGACAGCTCGGCCGAGATGCCCAGGGCGCCGTCAGGTTGTTGTAGTTCCGCCAGCCACGCGGCGCTGGTCGCCACCAACTCGGCCGTCTCCTCCACCGGTTGTTCATCACTGGCGGCGAGGAGTGCCAGACAAGCCATCGCCGTCGGCTCGCAATAGGCCGATCCTTCTCCTCGATATCCCCATCCCACATCCGCTACCCGCAACCGGAGCAATTGGTCCACGGACGAAGAAATCCATGAGTCTGTTGTCTGAGACACGCTGTGCCTCCAGCAGTAAAGAAAGCGTCTTGTTGCATCGGACCACCGAATCGGCACTACCCTGCGGGTGCGATACCGCGGGCACACTTCGATCGGCCCACGTCACAAGCGTACCTCGTGTGTCCTGACCGTTGGCAAACCCAACCCAGATCCGTACCGGCTAACCGACTTGAAAATCACTGCTGTGACGATTGCACCGCCCATAACGATTCGAGGGAAAGATCCGTTACTGCATACTCATCAATGACCAATGACCAATACTCAACCGACCAGGGCTCGCCGAGCGGCCACATGGGCGATTGACTGCAGCGCAGTTCGAGCAACGCCAGGCGAGGGTGGGACGACGTCAGTTCCTGCCGCGCCACGTCTAGTTCGGCCGTGGTCTGCTGTAGTAACGTATCGAGCATGGCATCCACGCGTTTTTCGTCCACCCGATAGCCTTGGTCGCCTAGCGCCGCGAGCGATTGCTCCATCGCGCGCACACGCCGCTGCTGTTTCTCTAGCAGCGGGTGCTCGGCCTGGTAGAGGGTCTGCATTTCAACCAATTCGACTCGTGCCAGGCAAAGCTGCTGGGCGAACTGAGTGGTCGGATCCGCCGTGGCCAGAAAGGGAGCGCCGACGACACTGTGCGGCGCCAATAAAGACAACAAAACAAGGGGAGTAAACATGGATGCATCTCGACGTTAAAACAGCGACAAAGAATACGCCTGCCGCTCGTAGCTGGACCCGCCAGGGTTCAGCCGCGACTGGCACGGCTACGCCAATCGTCTGAAGCCTCGGCGGCTTCAGCTACGCCCACCGTCGCCGCGGCTGGCACGGTTACGCCGATCGTCTGAAGCCTCGGCGGCTCTGCCAGGCTGCACGGTACGCCACCAGGGTTCAGACCGCGGCTGGCACGGTTACGCCGATCGTCTGAAGCCTCGGCGGCTTCAGCTACGCCCGTCACCGTCGCCGCGGCTGGCACGGTTACGCCAATCGTCTGAAGCCTCGGCGGCTTCAGCTACGCTCACCTGCTACACCTCCATGAGGGAGAGCCCAGCCGGGCACATCGAAGGTGGAAGCGATCAAGTGCCCCCTGCGTGGCTGAACTCCAGTATAGTTGCCGGCAGTATGGTTGCCAGGCATGCAGGCGAGAGCCACAATGCTAGTCGCTTCCGGCCAGTCGCTGCCAGGTGGTAGCGCAGGGCTTCACGGTCCTCACGTGCCGGACAATTTGGCCTGCTTTAGATTTCGTTGTCGTGGAAGGAGTTCTTTGATGTCGCAGTCTCAACGAAAAATGCTGCAATTGCTGCTATTGTCGGCGGCCATGGCCGCACTGTTTGCCCTGGTGCCTCGAGCTGGTTGGGCCGATGTGCGCATGCCGGCTCTCTTCGCTGATCACATGGTGCTGCAACGCGAACACGCCAATCCCGTGTGGGGATGGGCTGACGCTGGGGAGGAAGTGGTCGTCGTACTGGGCGAGCAAACCAAGAAAGCAACCGCCGATGCCGACGGCAAATGGCGCGTGGTGCTCGATCCACTCCCGGCCGGCGGTCCACACAAGATGGTGATCGAGGGGAAGAATCGTGTGGCTATTGAGGACATTCTGGTCGGGGAAGTGTGGGTCTGCTCGGGCCAGTCGAATATGCAGTGGAATGTGGGCAACACCTATGCCGCTGACTTGGCACGCCTCGCCGCCAACTACCCCCGGCTGCGCATGATCACGGTCCCCTTGATCGGTACGCAGGAGATGAAAGATGACTTCAAGGGCGATTGGCAACTCTGCTCGCCGGACACCGTCGGAAATTTCTCGGCCGTCGGGTTCTTCTTCGCACGCGTCTTGTATCAAACGCTCGATATCCCTATCGGCGTGATTCACGACTCCTGGGGTGGGTCGGCGTGTGAAGCCTGGGTTCCGCGCCGGTTGCTGGAAGCAGACCCTCAATACAAGCCGCTGATCGACCGCTGGGTCAAGATCGAGGAAGAGGGAAAGAACGAACAGCTGCTCAAAGGTAACGCGCGGCCAGGTAACCTTTATAACGGCATGCTTAATCCGGTCGTCGGCTACGGGATCCGTGGCGCCATCTGGTACCAGGGAGAAACAAACGCGGGACGAGCCTACCAGTACCGCCAGATGTTTCCCTTGATGATCAAGTCGTGGCGGGACGCCTGGAACCAAGGCGACTTCTCCTTCTACTGGGTCCAACTGGCCGACTTCCTGGAAGAGAATGCCGAACCGATGGACAGCGCCTGGGCGGAATTGCGTGAAGCACAAACCATGACGCTCAGTCTCCCCAACACGGGACAGGCCGTGATCATTGATATCGGTGAAGCCAATGATATCCATCCCCGCAACAAGGAGGATGTCGGAGAACGCCTGGCACGCTGGGCACTGGCCAAGGACTACAACATCCCTGTCGATTACCGCAGCCCCGAGTTCAAATCGATGCAGCGCGACGGCAACAAAATCGTGGTCACACTGGATTACGTCGACGGCGGTCTCCGACCGTTCGATGTCAACGAAATCAAAGGGTTCACGATCGCCGGCGCGGACAAGAAGTTTTTCAATGCCCAAGCTCAACTCGTCGATAAGGGGGACAAGGCAAAGGATCAGGTCGTCGTCTGGAGCGATACCGTGGCCGAACCGGTCGCTGTCCGCTACGGGTGGGCCAACAATCCGATCTGCAACCTCAGAACTGTAGTCGGACTGCCGGTCACACCCTTCCGTTCCGACGATTGGCCTGGAGTGACCGCCGAGGCAAAATAGCTCCTCGGCTTCAGCTGGGTTGGGAGACGCTTTCGAGCTTCGGCTGAGCCCTTGGCGGGCTCAGCTACGGGCGTAGCTGAAGCCGCCCAGGCTTCAGCGGCAGTGGCGGACGGATTAAGCTGCTGCTGAGCCCTTGGCGGGCTCAGCTACGGGGTGCGTGGGGGAAGGTTCCTCGGCTTCAGCTGGGTTGGGAGACGTTTTCGAGCTTCGGCTGAGCCCTTGGCGGGCTCAGCTACGGGCGTAGCTGAAGCCGCCCAGGCTTCAGCGGCAGTGGCGGACGGATTAAGCTGCTGCTGAGCCCTTGGCGGGCTCAGCTACGGGGTGCGTGGGGGAAGGTTCCTCGGCTTCAGCTGGGTTGGGAGACGTTTTCGAGCTTCGGCTGAGCCCTTGGCGGGCTCAGCTACGGGCTCAGCTACGGGGTGCGTGGCGGAAGGAATCCCGTTCGCACTCCGTCCCGAAAACGACCTCTCGATCCAGAGCATGGACCACTCGTTACGGATGTGCCGCCGAATTGACCGTTCTGCGAGATGACCTCATGAAGACCAAAACCGCGTTATTTACGATGGTTACTATCCTGGCATCGCTCGGCGTATCCGCGGATACTTCCCGAGGTGCTTTGAATACTGCCTATCCGGCCGACCAACCCGCTCAGATGCTGGTCTACATCGGCACTTACGCGGAGAAAAACGCCGAGGGAATCTACATCTTTCAGCTCGATCTGCAAACGGGTGCTCTGTCGCGCGTGGGTGCCGTGTCGGGAGTCAAAAATCCCTCGTTTCAAGCCATACACCCTGACAAGCCGTTTCTCTATACGGTGGGCGAGTCGAGTGATTTCCAGGGCCAGCAAAGCGGATCCGTGGGGGCTTATGCCATCGACAAGGAGACGGGGAAGCTGACCTACTTGAACGAAGAGGCGACGATCGGCACCGACCCCTGCCACGTGATCGTCGACCGTGTTGGCAAACATGTGCTGGCTGCCAACTACAGTGGTGGCAGTGTGGTGGTGCTCTCGCTAAAACCAGATGGCCGCGTCGGCGCCCCTGCGCGTTCAACCAGCACGAGGGCTCCAGTGTTCATCCTCGTCAAACTTCGCCCCACGCGCACTGCGTCGTCAATGACCCCGCCGATCGCTTTGTCATTGCCGCCGACCTCGGGCTCGATCAGCTACTGATCTACCGTTACGACAGTCAGCAGGGCTCGATCAGTCTCAATCCCAAGATGCCCGCGGCCAAGGTCAAGCCGGGCGCGGGGCCGCGGCATTTCGCCTTTCACCCCGCCGGCGAATTCGCCTACGTGATCAACGAGCTGAATTCGACGGTGACGGCATTCGGCTATGACGCGAATCTGGGAACACTCACTTCCACGCAGGAGATCTCGACACTCCCAGCCGACTTCACGGGCGAGAACACGACGGCCGAAGTCTTTGTTTCGCCCGACGGTAAGTTCCTGTACGGATCAAATCGGGGCCATAACAGTATCGTGGTTTACGCCATCGAGTCGCGGACGGGCCAGCTGAAGCTTGTCTCGCATCACGCCACGCAAGGTGAACAACCGCGCAACTTCGGCATCGACCCGACCGGCACGTTCCTGCTGGCAGCCAACCATCGGACTGGGAATGTTGTCGTGTTCCGCATCGACAAGCTGACCGGCAAACTGGCACCTACCGGCCATGTCGTGCAGTTGCCATCGCCCGTATGTGTGACGTTTTTGATGCAGGACAAGTGACACGCCAGAGAGACGGTGTGACAGCGACGACAACGGTCCGAAGTTGGTCATTGGTCATTGGTCATTGGCTAACGGCCCACGTCATGTTATGTCCGAAAGTCGACAGAAGGCTATGGGTTGCGCGGTACGTCGGATCGCATACAGGATTCTACCGGCTGCGGCAATCGGCTGAAGTCCATCGCGTGCCGCAATGCCGATGTGGCCGAGTTCACGCCACGTGCTACTCTGAACCGTCGATGGCGGCTGGCGTGTTTTCCATTTTGGGAGGCTCCACCGGGGCCGGTGGACTCTGTGCATCCTGTTCCATGTTTTCCGCTCGCTTCCGATCGCCCGCTGCTCGCAGTGCATCCCCCACCTTCTCGCGGCACTCGGCGCGCAAACGGTAGAATTGGCTGTTGCTGGAATCGAGCAGCACTGCCCTGGTCAGGTTATCAATCGCCTGCTGGTACTCTTCCAGATGATGTAACACGCGAGCGCGGGTGAAATAGCCATTCGGCCCGTTTGGCTCGTGCTCGATGGCTACCTGACTGTCTTCCAGCGCCTCCTGCCACTTCTCCAAGCCAATCCTGGCTTCGGCACGCACTCGATAGGCGTCAGCGAATTGCGAGTTCATCCGGATTGCGTCCGTTGCATCTTCTTCCGCACGCAGGAAAGCGGCGACATGGTTATACGCATCGGCGCGCGTGCGGTAGGCTTGTACTAACCGCGGATCGAGCTGGAGTGCTTTGTCACAATCGCCAACTGCCAGGACATATTGGCCTCCAGCAGCGTGGACATAGCCACGGACGTAGTAGGCATAGCCGAGCTGTTTGTTGTATTTGAGTGCCGTCTCCAGATCGCTCATAGCGGGCGCATAATCGTGGTTTTCCGCGTGCAGCGTCGCCCGCAAGGCATAGAGCGTGGCATCTTCGGGAGATGAGGCAATTGCTTGGGAGGCGACTGCAATCGCATCGGGCCAACTGCCACCTGGGCCCCCTCGCAGCCGTGCCTCGTCACACAATGCCTGCACGGCACTGGGCCGCATTTCAATCAGCGAGAAATAGTGGGTCGTGTCGGGTGACCACGACTGGAGCCCAGTCAGTTTTTGCCTGAGCAACGCCACTCGCCCCCCCACGCGTTCAGCAAACACGCGAGCCGGCTTGTAGACGTCTTCGAAACGGCCGAAGATCCCCAAACGAAACGCTGCCTGCAGCGTGTCATGAAAGTCAGCCGTTTCGTCTTCCGTCAGTTCACAGGCCCCCAATCGCCCAACGTGGACGTAAGATGCGACCGCGATGCCCGCACATTGCTCCAACTTAAACATCGCCCCTTCCACTTCGCGGAAAGCGGACTCTATCTCGCGCAGCGCGCTGATCTCCGCCATGGCACCCTGCAATCCATCCAGCTGATGCTGCGTTTCGGCTGACCGCCGGGCGACTTCGGCAGCGTTGGAGTCGGCCTCCGACTGGCTCTCCGCCGCGGGCAGCGTTGGCGTGACCTCGGAGGATGACTGCATCTCTTCGAGACTTGATTGTAACTTCCCGAACCTGACGTCGATCATCTCGGCAAGTGCTCGCAGCATTAGATAGGCATCTTCCGGTGTGCGGAAGTAATTATCTTGGGCCAGATACTGATCCAGTTCCGTTGCCACGCTCGTCTCGCGCTCCGACAGGCTGACGGACTTCAGCTTCGTAAGAGCCATGGCGATGTCGCGACTGAGCGACTGTGCGTTGACACCAAACACGGACGCCTTGACCTTGCGGTACTGGTCCTCGAGTTGGCGCACGTGCTCAATGTCGAGTCCAGCCGGGGCGAGGAGAGCCAGTTGCTGCTCAAGTGCCGCAAGCTGGCGGTCCCGCTCCGTCAGCGGCTTCTCGGGTCGACCACCTTCTTGCCCCGAACCCTGTTCGCCGTGGCGGCCGGCGACCAGGTTCCAATAGGCGAGCGGAATGACGGCTCCGATCAACACCAGTACCGCGATCAGGCCGGCGACAAGGCGTTGATGTCGGTGGACCGGCCCCGCCGTGGCGGGGCGGGCTAAACTCTCCAAGGACTCCGCCAATTCCGCGGCCGTCTGGAAACGCTGCTCGCGATCGCGAGCCATCGCTGTGAGGCAGATGGTCTCCAACTGCGCCGGCAGATCTTTCCGCAACTTGCTGGGCTGGGGAGGTTTTCCTTGGATGATCTGTAACAGCAACTGGGCCGGAGGACCGGTAAATGGCAGCGTTCCGGTGAGCATCTGAAACAGTACGACGCCCAGACTGTAGATGTCGGCACGCCGATCGACCGGTCGCATCTCGGCCTGTTCGGGCGACATGTAAGCCGGAGTTCCCAGTAAGGTCCCCGCGACCGAAAGCTGCTCGTCAGCGTTACTACGCCGCGCCAAGCCAAAGTCGGTCAGCAGCGGCTGAGCCGACTTGTCGATCAACACGTTGGCTGGTTTGATGTCGCGATGAATGATCCCGGCTTCGTGGGCTGCATCCAATGCGCGCGCCAGTTGAGCAACAACCCGCACCGCGAATTCGAGATCGCACTCCCCCTCCTTTAATTTCTCCGAGAGCGTGGTGCCTTCAATCAGCGCCATCACGATGTAGTAGCGGTCTTCGATCTGGCCGGCATCATAGACCGGACAAATGTGCGGATGACGCAAACTCGCGGCCGCTAATGCTTCTTGCACGAAGCGGCTCAGTACTTCCGGCCGCGTGTCGGGAAACACGCGCGGAATCTTCAGCGCGACCTCGCGCTGCAGTTCCGTATCAAAGGCTCGATACACTTCCCCCATGCCTCCGGCACCGAGCAAGGACCGGATTTCGTAACGTCCCACACGACTCCCCACCATGGAGACGCACCAGGACGGTTGCGGCGTCGGGTGTGAATCCCGCGAGACAGGTGTGGTGTCAAACGTCTGCCCACCCGATTCCACCTGGCTGCCCGCCGGATTTGGGGCAGCCGATTCCCCCGCTTTCGAGTCGACGGCAACCGTGTTCAAGTCAACGTGCTCGAACAGTGTGGGAAACCGCTGCTGCAGCTCTTCCTGAGTCGGGTTATCCCCCAGTGCTGATCGGATTTCACACTCGGACTGCAATAGCTCGCTAATCGCGCCGGCGTTATCGCGTAGCTCGGGCCACCGTTGAAGATACTGCTCCAGCAGACTGTGTTCCCCGGCTTGCCAGCGATGCTGTTGATCGACCTTTACCAATCGCACCAGCAACGGTATCCGCTGAGGACTGCTCGCGGATGGAAGATACCGGTCGAGATCGGTATCGCCCCCCGATTTCCAGGCGTCTTCCAGACGTCGGGCAGGATCCTCCGTGGAGTGCCTGACTCGTTCGTCTGCCATGAAATCGACCCCTATCGCCAATCAGAAAACATCCCGCCCGGTGAACGTATCGCCTGATGCCTGCAGAAATCCGACGAACCCTTCCGGCATACGGCCGCCACTTCATCGCCGGAACTCGGCACTCCCGTCCGATTCCTATCCATATATATCATACGCCGATGTTCGTTGGCGACCCGCAGCGACAGCTACCAGTTGGGCTGACCGACCACGTCCTGGAAGATGGCCTCCAGCTCGCGGCGATGCGCTCCGGTTGCCGTGTGTATGATGACCGCTTCCTGACGTCCAGCGCTAAAGACCTTGCGCACTCCGTAGCCACGCCCCTTGAGTCGCTGCCGGACCTGCGAGGCACTGAGCCTTACGTGTAATCGCTCACCCTTAATCTGTTTCATATCCGCGCACCCAACCATCTGAAGCCTGGGCGGCTTCAGCTACGTAGCTGAGCCCGCCGAGGGCTCAGCGGCACGCGTCCACGTCCAAGTCTGAAGCCTGGGCGGCTTCAGCTACACACCGTCTGAAGCCTGGGCGGCTTCAGCTACGTAGCTGAGCCCGCCGAGGGCTCAGCGGCAGCGTCTATCCGCGTACCGACCGTCTGAAGCCTGGGCGGCTTCAGCTACGTAGCTGAGCCCGCCGAGGGCTCAGCGGCAGCGTCTATCCGCGTACCGACCGTCTGAAGCCTGGGCGGCTTCAGCTACGTAGCTGAGCCCGCCGAGGGCTCAGCGGCAGCGTCTATCCGCGTACCAACCGTCTGAAGCCTGGGCGGCTTCAGCTACGTAGCTGAGCCCGCCGAGGGCTCAGCGGCAGCGTCTATCCGCGTACCAACCATCTGAAGCCTGGGCGGCTTCAGCTACGTAGCTGAGCCCGCCGAGGGCTCAGCGGCAGCGTCGATCCGCGCACCAACCGTCTGAAGCCTGGGCGGCTTCAGCTACGTAGCTGAGCCCGCCGAGGGCTCAGCGGCAGCGTCGATCCGCGTACCAACCGTCTGAAGCCTGGGCGGCTTCAGCTACGCCGTCTGAAGCCTGGGCGGCTTCAGCTACGTAGCTGAGCCCGCCGAGGGCTCAGCGGCAGCGTCTATCCGCGTACCAACCGTCTGAAGCCTGGGCGGCTTCAGCTACGCCATCTGAAGCCTGGGCGGCTTCAGCTACGTAGCTGAGCCCGCCGAGCTCAGCGGCAGCGTCGATCCGCGTACCAACCGTCTGAAGCCTGGGCGGCTTCAGCTACGACCCAAACTCGTCCTCGACCAGCGAGCGCGGATGCTCGCAGTTGCTGAATGATCGCGTTTCCAAAAATCGCTCCCACACTTCCGTCTACCACACGATGGTCGAACGAGAACGAGAGGTAGGTAATGCGTGCCGGGACGAGGTCGCCTGCATCGCTGAATACGGGACGTTTGAAGATCTTGCCAATGGCCACAATTGCGACTTCGGGATGATGGATAATCGGAGTCGAAACAAGCCCGCCGATGTTGCCGACCGACGAAATAGTGAAAGTACCGCCGCGCAGGTCGGAGCGGGAAATGGTCCCCGTCTGTGCCGAGCGAATCAGACGTTCGATATCGGCGGCCATCTCTCGCAGGTTCTTTCGATCGGCATGGTGCACGACGGGCACCACCAATCCCTTGGAGGTCGCCGTGGCAATGCCAATGTGATACTCGTCATGCAGGACGATCTCACCGGTCGTTTCCTCCAACGACGCATTAATGATCGGGACCTGCTTCAACGCCGCCACCGCAGCTTTGATGTAGAACGGCAAATGCGTCAACTTGACCCCGTCGGCATAGAGGGGGCGTTTTAGTTCGTTGCGCAACGCCACTAACTCGCTGACGTCGCATTCGTCAATATAGCTATAATGCGGAATCGTCTTCTTCGAAGCGACCATGTGATCCGCAATCGAACGCCTCATGCCCTGCAACTTGATGCGTTGTCCCGGTGTCCCTAAGTCCATCACCGTCGATCGCCGAGGCTGTTTCTTTTCTACCGCCGGGGAGTCGCGGACGAAGGCCCCCAGGTCTTCAATCAGTACGCGGCCCGCGGGCCCACTAGCCGGCACGTTGGCCAGATCGATCCCCAGTGACAAGGCCATTTTGCGGACGGCCGGAGCGGCAGAAATCGGCCGGCGCTGGCGGCCATTACCCGCATTGAGGTCGGCGAGCCCTCTCTGGGCCCCGGGGAAGCGGTGGGAGACAGCCGCCTCTGTCGGCTTTCCCTGTGGGGCTTCGACGGTCGAGACTCGCGCGCGAGGCTCCTCGCCGTCGCTCGCGGAAGAATATCGCAACAGCAACTGGCCGACTTCGATGTGCTGGCCAGCCTGGGCCAGCAACGCATCCACCGTGCCGGAAAAAGGGGCGGGAAGTTCCATGGTGGCCTTGTCGGTCATCACTTCCGCCAGGGCCTCGCCGCGCCGCACCTGCTTGGCCCGGTTGCACCAGCCACTCCACGAGTTCGGCTTCGTAAACGCCCTCTCCCAGTTCTGGCAGATGGAACTCCATGGACGTTATGCCTCCTCGGTCGCCAGATCGAACAGGGCCTGACGGATGTGCGGTAGCTGCGGTACTGTGTTGCGCTCATATACCTGATTCAATCCGATCCCCGGTACATGCTGACCCTGCAGCACTCGCGGACGCACCAGCAGATCGTAGAAGTGCTCTTCAATCACGCGCCGCAGCAGGTGCTCGCCAAAGTTCGTCACTTCCGTATCTTCGTTGACCAGCAAGATTCGCCCCGTCTTCATCACACTGCGCGAGATGGCGCGCCAATCGTAGGGAAAGATGCTGCGCAAATCGAGTACGTCAAAGCTCAATCCGTCCGACGCGAACAAGGCGTCGGCCGCTGCCACGCACAACGGCAGCGTGCGTCCATAACTGACCACCGTGGCATGCTCTCCTTCCCGGAGGACGGCCGCTTTGCCCAGCGGAATCAGATACTCATTCAAGTCGGGCCACCGTGGCTGCCAATCCGTCCGATCACCCACCGGCGCATCGATGAGCCGTTTCAGGTATTCCTGATCCTCCGGTTCGCCCGGAATCAGCTTCTCGCCGTGCACGCGCAGCAACGCCTTCGGCAACAGCACCAGCACCGGGTTGGGGTCGATGATGGCCGACAGCATCAGCCCGTACGCATCCAGCGAGCTGCTGGGCATGACGATTTTCCAGCCGGCCAGTCGACTCGCCCAACTTTCGAAACTGTGGGAATGATAGAGACTGCCACGGATCCCCGAGCCGCTGGGCGTCATCAACACCATCGGCAGTTCATAGTTACCAGCCCCCGCCCAACGCTGGTTTCCCGCTACCTTGAGCAGGTCAATCGTGTTGAAGCCGTAATCGCAGAACTGGATTTCGGCGACCGGTCGGCCGCCGGCGTAGGCGATCCCCATGGCCATTCCCACGATGCCGCGCTCATCGAGCGGTGTATTCCAGGCTGTGCGCAATCCCTGCGTGGCAGTGAAGACGCCTCCCAACGGCGGGCCGACATCCTCGCCCAGGATGTCGGTCACACCCAGGTAGGTCTCACCGTAGTGCAACGCCATACGAACCGCTTGGACCAAAGTAGCCATGCTGCCACGCCCTTATTCGGGCAGTCCTGTGTAGTCATCGGGAAAGACAGAATCGACGGGACTGGGGGCGTACGTGTGCGTCCGCACGTCATCGGCCGACGGCTGTGGTTCGCTCAACGCCGTTTGCACTGCCTGCTCGGCTTCTTCACGTGCCGCTTCCCAAGCCTCGCTGATCGCTTCCTGACTGACGATCGAAGTGTCCAACAGCTTTCGCTCGAATAGTCCAATGCAGTCACTCTCACCGGGCACACGGGCGGCACCGCTGGAAGACGAGTGGCCGTGCAGGCGAGAAACTATCGGTTCCAACAGAAACGGGCGCCGCTGGCGACGACACCACTGCAGTGCGCGTCGGATCGCGTACCAACTGGCAACTGGGTCGTTACCGTCCACGATCTCACCCGGAATGCCGTACGCTTCTCCCCGATCGATGATGTGCTGCACGCTGTACTGAGATTTCGTAGGGGTCGAGATGCCCCATTGGTTGTTCATCACGATCATCAGCACAGGCAGTTCCTGGCCCGGTCGCGTGCTCCAGATCAAACAGGAGGCAAAGTCGCCTTCCGCCGTTCCCGCGTCCCCCCCCACGACCACCGTCACACCGTCACCTCCCTGCCGCTTCTGGACCAGCGCGGTACCGGGAGCCATGGCGAATTGGATCTCGACCACCGAACTGACCGGCACGACATTCCATTGTCGCATGGCGTAGTGACCGACGAAATTCCGCCCCATCGAATGCGGGTCCGTGATCGTCATGGCCGCTTGCCGGACCGCGTCGAGCATCGGCATGCCCATCGCCAATAGCGTGGCGGCGTTGCGGTAGTGCAGATGCAAGAAGTCGTAGGCCGGACCACAACCCTTCTTGATGTGAAAACCCAGACAAGTGTTGAACGCTTCTTCACCCGGCCCGCCGACCCAGAAGTAGCCTTCCCCCGACTTGCTCATCTGAATCATGCGCTCTTCTAACGCTCGAGCGCGCACCATCACCTGGTGGATCTGAAGGCACAACTCGGCGCTCAGTGATTCACTGCCACTGATGACCTCGGCAATCGCGGCCACACCGTGCTCCTTACTCGCGGTGGTTATCGGACGAGTCCAATATAACCCGCGTGCCACAGCACCGCACCCCTCCCCCCGCCCCGGAATCCACCACCGCGCGGCCAGGGTAGACCGCCCGCCTTCTAGCATCTGGCCAACCCTTCGTTTCCAGCCGTCGCCACAAGCTCGCCGGATCGCTTTGCGAGGGCCGCCACCGCCGGTTCACCAGACAGCCACGTGGCCTTTGCCGTCCGCCGCAAGGTACCCGATCTGATGGGACGCGCCGCGGTAAGATGAATCGAATACAACAGCTGGATCAGGAAATCATGGTTGTGCAAGTGGGGCGACCTCGAGTGCCGATAAGAGGAATAACGACGAACTTGCAGACTGCCGGGGCCCCGGAGAGGAGACCCCGGAGAGCAGACCCCGGAAGGTGACCCCCTGGCGACCCAGCCCAGCGAAAGAGTCGGGAGAAGGAGCTTGACATGTACCTATCGATCTCCCCCACCCAAATGCGCCAAGTGGTCCTGGACCGCTTCCAACAGCATCATCCTCAACGACTCGCCGGCAGCGACATCGAAGAACGTGTGCGCATGGAAGGGGGGCGGGTGGTCGCCTATTGCTACCGAGCGGACGACCTGTTCGCGATGTGGCTGATCGAAATCGGCCTGGTCCAGTTCTATGACCAAGACGGCAACCTGCTTCAAGCCTTCGAGCTACTGACGGAAACGCGAGCAGATCGTCGTGCCGCGTAGTGAGCCGTAACACCGGGTGTCAGGCAATTTGTCGCTCGGCGCGATCGTACTCGACCATCCGGCCGGCATCGAGTTCGTAGACGCGATCGGCCAGGTAGAGATTGTTGAGTCGGTGTGTGATCATGATCAGCGTCCGGTTCTTGCTGAACTCCGTCAGCACTTCGTTGATCAGTTTTTCACTCTCGGTGTCAATCTGACTGGTGGCCTCATCCAGGATCAGGATCTCCGGGTCTCGCAGGATGGCTCGCGCCAGTGCAATGCGCTGACGTTGCCCGCCGCTGAGCCGCTGGCCGCGCGGGCCTACCATCGTGTTGTACTTGTCGGGAAAGGAATTGATGAATTCGTGGGCGTGAGCCATTTCGGCGGCGCGCCGCACCTGCGCCTCCGTGGCGTGGAGCGACCCGTAGCGGAGGTTGTACATCACCGTGTCGTGGAATAAGTCGGTCTGTTGAATGACCAGGCCGATGCGACTGCGGAGGTCCTCCAGCGACATGTCCCGTAGATCGACACCGTCCAGCATGATCGATCCGTGCTGGGGATCGTAGAAGCGGCAGATCAGGTGCACGAGTGACGACTTGCCACTCCCGTTGGCCCCGATCAACGCCACCTTCTCGCCATGGTTGATTTGCAGATTGATGTCGCGCAGGACATAGTCGTCGCGGTAGTAGGTAAATGACAGGTCGCGGAGTTCCAGCAGTTTGTGAGGGTGAGCCACCTTCTTCGGATGCTTCGGCGATTGAATCGTCGTGTCGTAGTCAAGAAGCGGATACAGCACGTCGGCCGCCGCAATGCCCGAATTGATGCTGCTCACGACCCCCGACAACTTGCGCACCGGATCGCTCGCCCCAATCAAGAGACCGAAGAAGAGCATCATCGTGGAGACGCTCAACGGCGTGTCGGTGATCCGAATGCCCATCAAATGCGTTTCGTGGTTCAAGACGAGATAGGCGCCGATGATCACCGTTGTGCCCACCATCCCGATCCCCAATAGCTCGGTGATGGGACGGGAAAGCGCGTTGTAGAAAGCACCTTTGATGGAAAGTCGCACCAGGTCGAGCGTCGTGGCATCAAACCGTTCCTGCTCGGTGCGTTCCATGCCGTAGGCCTGTACTGTTTGAATACTCCCCAACGCCTCCAGCATCACGTGCTGAAAATTCTGCGCTTTCTCCAGCATTCGCCGACACACTGACTTGATGCGCTTGCTCAGCCAGATAATCAAGTACGTGACCAGTGGCGCGATGATCAGGGACAGGAGCAGGAGACGCCAGGAAATGAAACAGGCGCCAGCCAGGCACGCGAATATCTTGAGCGGCTCGATAACGGCACCACCATACAAATTCAAAATGCCGCCCGCTAACATGTCTGTCGTGGCCGTAATGTGTGTCGTAAAACCGGCCGTCCCGTACTTCGCGAAACCGGCCCGATCCAGCACCATGGCCCGCTCAAAAACCCGCAGTCGAATGCCGCGGCAAATGTCTGCCGAAACCTTCGAAATGATCATCGTGTTGAACATGATGAAGAGGTGTTTGACCAATGTCCCCAGCATGACCAGCACGATCACGAATACGACGGTCTGGAAAGGATCGGAGGGGAGGAGTCGTTCAATGAGCGGTTGGAAACGACGCGAAGACTTGACCGATGCTTCCTGGTTGGTCTTCTCCGCCCGCAGCTGATCGATTCGTCGCTCCAACTCCGTACGCTCACCGACAGCCGCCGTTGGCAGCTGCAGCTCCAGCGTACCAATCTCAGCCGATAGCTCCGCGATCTGCTCCTCGGCCGTCGTAATCTTCGTCTCGATCCAATGTTGGAGCGACTCTTCCCCCAGCGTGACTTGAATCACGGGAAACAGGGCCCCAATATTGCCGCCCCACAAAGCCGCCACCAGCATGGAACAGCAGGTGGCAAGTAGGATCGCCTTCCAATGACGCATCGAATCGCGCAGGGCGCGCGTGAAATTCTTCATCCGTGACTGTCCCTGGTATTCGCCCCATGATTCGTTTGTGCAGCATGCCAAACGGCCCGCAGACCCCGCCACATCGACTGGATGGGCTGATTCAACACCCCCCATCAAGGGGCTAATGATGGATCCGTCTGGCCCAGACGTCGACACTCTATCCGAATGGTGCCCTGGGGAAAAGAGAAGTTTTCGCCAGGCGGCCGAGGCAACGAGCGCATACTCGACCACTCTGCCCACTTCCCCCCAAAGTCCCACGCAGAGTGGCGTATGGCATTCCCTCCCGCTTGTCGGGTGGTTTAGAAGTAGTCGGTGAAGCCGGGGATCGGGAGTGGGTAGTTGCCGGTGGCATCCGGCTGGGTGGACGGCGGCATGTCGAGTCGCACGTCGGCCAGTTTGGGTTCGAATTCGAAGTCGGCAGCCAGCATCTGCTCCCAGGTCACCTGCTTGCCCGTGTAGCAGGCGATCTGTCCCATGATGGCCATGTAGGTGCTGTCGATCATGGTCGCGGCGTGATTCAGGGGGCTGCCGTTGCGAATGGAATCGATCAGAATCTTTGCTCCTCGGTATTGGCATTGTTTTGCGGTCCTCGTAGCGCCACGGTTTCTCGCCCTCGATCTTGCAGGCGGTCCAGTGGCAGACGCCCTTGGTGCCCATGATGATGTCGTCCCAGTTGGGATAGCATCCGGGCCGCGTCTGGCAGAGCGCGTAGAGTCGCGGTCCGCTGGCGAATTCGTAGACAACGCTGCTGTGGTCGAACATGTCACCGTAGACCTCGCCGAAGGAGCTTGAACGACCAGCCAGGCCGAAGCACCACGTCGGGTTCTCCTCGTGCAGCACCCACCGCATGCGGTCGAGGTTGTGCACCAGCGACTGCGTGACGTCGTCGCCCGACAGCCAGCGGAAGTGGTACCAGTTGGAGAACTGGTACTCCGCTTCTGACAGACTGGGATCGCGTGGGACCAGCCCGTACGGAGCGCGGAGGAACATCGACTGGATCGCCACGATATCGCCGATCGCTCCGTCGTGAATTCGTTTCACCTGTTCCTGGTAGGCGAGGCTGTAGCGGCTTTCGTGTCCGGAGACGAGCGACAAGTTCTTTTTCTTCGCCAGTTCACAGGCCCGCCGCAAGCGGAGGCAACCGGCCGGGTCGATGGCGTGCGGCTTCTCGATGAACACGTGCTTGCCGGCCTTGATGGCTTCTTCGGCATAGAAGGAGTGGAACTTCGAGGCGCAGGCGATCAGCACCGCGTCGCTGGCCTCGATCACCGTCTTGTAGCCGTCGAGACCGAACGTACAGGTCTCGTCGGTGGCCAGGAACTGGTCGGGGTAGGTCGCTTGGAAGTACTCGCGTTTGGCAGCCATCCGCTTCTGAAACACGTCGGTCATCGCGACCAGCTTGACGTCCTTGCCGAGTCCCAGTGCGTCGTTGGCGGCACCGCTACAGCGGCCACCGCAGCCGATCATGCCGATGCGAATATCCTGATTGTCGGCGGCATAAGCGCCGTGAGGAAATGCCAGTCGACTGACCGCCGCGGCGGAGACGGCGACGACGGAAGATTTGAGGAAGGTACGACGAGTCTCCATTGAATCGGAGGTGGCGTGAGACGGTTCGGTCATCGGTGGACTCCCGTGCAGATGGTGTCTCGGTAGGATCGCTTGACATCTGTCAATTGAACGGCTGCGCGAGACGATCGCAAGAGGGCTGAAGTCGTCGGCAGGCGGTTTTTCGGTGATCGTTCACGTCTACTCGACGATCTCGAGGTCAGCCAGGTAGATGGCAGTGACGGGTTGGCCCTCGGCATTCGTTTCATGTGAGGAGTACCACGACATCACGGCTCGTGTCGGGCTCAGCTCGACGAAGCCGGGATAGGAGTTGTCGCCGCCGCTGGGCAATTCGGCAAACTCGCGCAGCTGATCGTCCACCAGCCAGTACATGGCGGTCTTCGGGCCGCGATCGGGGGTCGACTTGCGCCTCCCGACGACATATCGATCACCCCATTTCACCAGCAGCGGTCCACCCACGCTCTGGTCCAGCTCCGTGCGTTGCCATTGGTCATACGGCGGGCTCGATCGCAACAGCTGAGCTGTGTCTCCGCCGCGCCGGCCGATGGCCACGATCGAGCCGTCCGGTTCGAACTGGAACGCCGTTTCATCACCCTGCTCGAGCTGGAAAACGGCTCGTTTCCGCCAGATCAAGCCGTCATCGCTTTCGAGCATCAGCGATTCAACTTGCCGAGGTTCACCGCGCGGAGCTACGTCGAATTCGTGTTTGCGCCGGCCGCACAGATAGGCTTTGCCAGCGAACGTATTGGCGCGCCAAATATAGTGTCCGAACGTGCCGTCCAGCATCACGGGACTCTGCCACTGCACGCCGTCATCGGACCAGGCGGCGTATCCGAGGTGCAGATTCAAATCGTAATCACGAACCGGGATCGTGGTGGCACCGCTGTACCAAGTACCGGTGTAGACAAAGAGCCGGTCCTGGAAGACCAGGAAATGAGGGTCGCGTGTGTCCCGCCACGGCACCTGAAAGCGATGAACTTGCTCCCATTGCTTGGCGTCCGGACTGCGCAGCACGATGATCGACGCTGTGGGATGCACCATATGACCGTCCGGGCAACTGCGAAACGTCAGATAGAACTGATCCCGAAACCGCACCAGGTCAGTGAAGGCATCGTGTTGGCCGTTATGGAAAACGCGGCGGACGTTCGTCACGCGCACCTGAGGGGGATCACTGGCAGAGGCCAGATTGCTGCAAACCACGAATGCGAGCAGCCCGATCCAGGAACGTCGCCAGGCGGCCGACGCTAAGTAACGATGAAACATGGAATCCTCCTTCTGTGCTGGGTTCGGCACGATTTGCTCTTGGGTCATTGTAACCTTTCACAGCCACCAGCAACCAAGGCCTACTCTCGTTTCAATCATACTCATACGAGTATGAGTAAGAATGAAATGCGCGCATCATCCCTTGATGTGCTGCAGCATGGCGGCGGCGAGACTCAGCGCGAGAAGGAACCCGCACATGTCGGTCACGGTGGTGAGGATCGGTCCGGATGCGAGGGCGGGATCCATCTTCAGGCGGCGCATGGCCAGCGGCAACGTGCCGCCCAGCGAGACGGCGATTACGGTATTGAGAGCCAAGGCCGTCCCCACCACGGCACTCAGCCACAGGTTTCCCTTCCAGAGCCAGACCGCCAGCGCGATGAGGAGTCCGAGTGCCAGGCCGTTGAGCACTCCGACGGCTACTTCCTTGGCCCACACGCGAAAAATCTCGTTGGGGCGGACGAGCCCCAGCGACATTTCACGCATGCTGACCGCGACGGCCTGATTGCCGCTGCAACCGCTCATGTCGGAGATGATTGGCAGGAAGACGGCCAGAGCGATGACCTGCGAGAGCGTCTCCTGGTAGAGGGCAATCACGCTGGCGGCCAGGGCGTTTAGTCCGATGTTGATGGTCAGCCACGCCAGTCTACGTCGCGATCGCACCAGCAGTGGCATCGATCGCAACTCCTCGCGCACGATACCCTGGGCCTTCCGGTAATCATCCGCATTGCGGTCGGCGAGTGCTTCGTCGACGGCGTTGCTGCGGACGATACCTAAGAGCGTACCTGCTGAGTCCGTGACGGGAATGCCAAAAAACTGGTGGCGATCCAGCACATCTCTCAGTTCGTTCAACGTGGTGTCGTCGGAAACGGTCAACGGATCGCGGACCATGATCTTGCTGATCGGTTGCGAGGGATTCGCCAGCAGCAGGTCGCGAAGTCTGAGGACGCCAGCCAGCCGGTTTCGTGCCTGCGTGACGTACGCGTACTGCACCTGGTAGTTGCGGTACTTCTCCGCATTGCCGCGCAAATCCTCGATCACTTGTGCCACGGTGAAGTGGCTGGGAAAGGCCAGGAACTCGCGGACCATCAAGCCGCCGGCGACGTCATCGTCGTAGCGAGACAGGTTCCGAGCTTCGTGTGCCGCATCCGGCTCCATCTCGGTCAAAATGGCTTCGGCATGCTGCACATCGAGGTCACCGAGAATATCGGCCTGCTGGTCACTCGGCAGTTCTTCGATGATATCGGCCGCCGCGCCGGGGGCAAGTTCCTCGAGCAATTCAACCGCCTGCGCGTCGGGCAGCTGTTGAATCAGTTCGGCCGCGTCTTCCGGATCGAGCAGCGACAGGAGCTGCGACTGATCCTCGTCGCTCAACCGCGATACCGCCCATACCGTCTCGCCCGCGGGGAGCGATTCGAGATAGGCTTCCATGGCCGGCACGTTGCCGGCCTGGAGGAGTCGTTCCAGTTCCTGCCAGGTTGATTGCTCGTTGATTTCCATCAGGTCGACTCAATAGGAAGGTAAGGAGGCTGGCGACAATGATCCACCACACGGTGCTCGGCGATCGACGCCGAAAGCAGGACGCCGGACGATTGTACGGTGGTACTGTCCGATTGCAAGGCAGGGACGCTGCCGCTCCCCTGTGTCTTCGTGCCGGAATTCCGCATTCCGCCGTCCCGATTCGGTCCCCAGCGAGCCGTCGGCGTCACAAGCATGCGTGCAGGGTCCTTGCATATTACCGAGTAGCACTCTAACCCTCTCCACGGCCAGGAACTATAGTACATTTCTGCAGACGCTCGTCTGGTGGGGCAGTCGTCGCGGCCGGGGAGCAGTCGCCGGCCAACCGACTCGGCCTCTCTGGCTGACAGCGTGGCTGTCGCAGGCCCCCGTGTGAGACTAAACTGGCCGCATCAGGATCGTGATGCAGCCAGTGAAACGCTCCGTTGAGATACGAAACAGGAATCTAGGACTTGATGCGACGTACTCCAATCCGAACGCGGCAGAGGCTGGGCAAGTACCGGATCGAGGGAAAGCTCGGCTACGGAGGATTTGCAGCGGTCTATAAAGCTACCGATACGATCGAGGGTGTCCGTGTGGCTTTGAAGATCCCGCACGATGATCTGGTCACGGAGAATGTGTTGGAGGATTTCCGTAGCGAGGTGCGACTGGCCGGTAAGCTGAAGCACCCGAATATCCTGCCGCTCAAGAACGCCGATTTTGTGGAGGGGCGTTTTGTCATTACCTATCCGTTGGGCGAGCGAACACTGGCTCAACGACTCCAATCCCGCATGTCCTTGAATCTGGCCGTGGACTATGCGGAGCAGATGCTGGCGGGGGTCGCCTATGCCCATGAGCAGCGGGTCATTCACTGCGACATCAAGCCCGAGAACCTGATCCTCTTCGCGGATGGCAAGTTGATGTTAACCGATTTCGGAATCGCCAAGGTGGCGATGCGGACGATTCGAGCGTCGGGGTCGGGGACCGTCGGCTACTGTGCTCCTGAGCAGGCGATGGGGCAACCTTCATTTCGGTCGGACGTATTTTCCCTGGGGTTGGTACAGTACAGGATGCTGAGCGGCCATCTTCCCGAATGGCCGTTTCGTTGGCCGCCACCTGGCTTCGATCGTCTGCGGCGACGCGTCCATGCCGATTTGGTCGAGTTGTTACGGCGCGCCATGGAAGTAGATCCTTACAAGCGGTTTCCGAACGCCGTGGCCATGTTGGCTGCCTTGCGGCGCATCAAGTCTCGCGTGCTGCAACACTGAGGGTGCGAGCACGGTATCAACCTCGCGCACCGATTCCAAGCGTGATTGGCGGACGTTGCAGCGGAGGCAGTTTCAGCGTTTGTTTGGCGTGGCATTGGAGACGCGACATAATTGCTCCCGCTGCGCAGGGCCGGTATCGGAGGCCATGACCTACTGCCCCTGGTGCGGGCAAGACCGGGCGCGGTTTAGTGGCGAGTCGCGGTTTCCGCTGCAGTGCCCCCGTTGCCACCGTGGTCTGAAACTCGATTGGGCCTATTGCCCATGGTGTTATGGCGGTGGATTTGAAGTGGCGACTTCGCGAAAGCTGTCGGACGTGCGGTATACTGCTCGCTGCGCCAACGCCCGCTGTCCGCGAAAGCAGTTGATGCGGTTCATGCGTTATTGTCCTTGGTGTCGCGGCAAAGTAACACGGAAATGGAAGATTGAAGGGTCGTCCGACACCTGCTCATCGTGCGGGTGGGGTGTGGTGGCGGAATTCTGGAGCTATTGCCCCTGGTGTGGCAAAAAACATGGAGGAAATAGCCGATGAACGGAGACGAGACCAACGCTATCCGCACTTACTTCGACCAAAAGATGACGCGGCCCGAGATCTTGCCGGCCGGTGGCGGGACCGTCTGCGTGTTCTCCGCTCGTTGTCCAGCCAAGGAGTCTGCCAATGAGGATGCCGCCGCGGTGATCGCCGTCGGGGCCCGGTCCGCCGTGCTGTTGGTGGCCGATGGCTTCGGCGGCAGTCCGGCCGGGGAACAAGCGGCACGCTTGGCGGTCGAGTCGCTCCAGGAATCGCTCGGTGACGCATCCGAGGCAGACGGCTTGCTGCGGACGGCTATCATCACTGGTTTCGAACGCGCCAATGCGGCCGTTCAAGCACTCGGGGTGGGGGCCGCCACCACGCTGGCCGTGGTGGAGGTGAATAACGGAGTCGCACGTCCCTACTATGTGGGGGACTCGATCATTCTGGTAGTCGGAGGGCGGGGCAAAATCAAGCTGCAGACCGTTCCCCATTCGCCCGTCGGCTACGGTGTCGAAGCCGGGCTCATCGATGAAGACGAAGCGATGCACCACGAACACCGTCACATCGTGTCCAACTTCGTGGGGACCCCTGATATGCACATCCACATCGGTCCGCCCGTCGAACTGGCCGTCCGCGACACCGTCCTGGTCGGCAGTGATGGCCTGTTCGACAATCTCTACGGCGATTGGATCGCTGACGAAATACGTAAGGGCAAGCTACTGGGTGCCGCACAGCGACTGGTTACGCAGTCGCTGCTCAGCATGCAGAATCCTGCTGAGGGTCATCCCTCCAAACCCGATGACTTGACGTTTATCGCTTTTCGCCCGAGATGAACCTTGGCAGGGCCCTCCGTGCGGCGTTTTCAACGACACGAATCGATGATCGATCACGTAGCTGTCTCCAACAATCACGAGAGTCGAAAACCTTGAGCGGCAGAGCACAGAACGACGGGAGTTGGCGGTCAATGGTCGCGTTGGGAGCATTATTGCTGGCGCATACGACTGGACAACTCGCCGCGGGCAGCGGGGAGTTGGGGCCGATTGCTCTGGCAGCGTCGACTGACGGAAAGCAGCTCTTTGTGGCCTGTGCGGATTCGCAGGAAGTATTATGGCTGGCCTTGCCCTTTGGTGAAGTGGTACGTCGTGTGGAAGTGCCTGCGGAACCGACCGGGCTCGCGCTCACTCCCGGCGGCAAACAGCTCATCGTGACCTGCGCTGCGCCGAAAAGCGTGGTGGTTGTCCTCGATGTGCAGTCGGGTCGGACGGTCCAGACAATTCCGGTCGGACATACTGCTGTGAGTCCAGTTCTGGCGGGCGACGGACGATGGCTGTACGTATGCAATCGATTCGACGACGACGTTTCCGTAATTGACTTGGCCGCGGGCGTGGTGGTGGCGCGTGTTCGCGCGGTGCGGCAACCGATCGCCGCGGCCCTCACACCCGGTGGCGAACAACTTCTCGTCGCCAATCACCTGCTCCACACTCGTGCGGACTTGAACTTCAAGGGCGCCGTCGCCGCGGTGATCACGGTCATCGATACAGCCACATACGAGACGAGGAATCTCAAACTGCCGCATGGCGCCAGCTGTCTGCGTGGAATATGTGTGACACCCGCTGGCGACTACGCATTCGTCACGCATCTGCTCTCGAATTTCGAGAATGTACCCTTCCGTGTCGACACGGGTTGGATCAACGTCAACGTGGTGAGTATTTTCGATCTGCGGGAGATGAAGAGGATCAGTACGATCGGGTTGGACGCGATGATGCAGGGCTCAGCCAATCCTTGGGGCGTGACCTGCAATGCCGAGGGGACGATCGTCTGTGTGGCCTCAGCGGGAACGCACGAGTTGAGTGTGATTTCGACCTCGGACCTGGTGGGGGAATTTGCCAGGCGAACCATGTCGCCCCTGCCAGGCGCTTGGCCCATTTATCCCAGTCTGGGGGAGACGTTGTGGAAACGCGCCGCATTGCCGGGTAAGGGCCCTCGCGCGGTGGTCGTGGTTGGCGCGTCTGGCGTACGTGGCAGAGTACTTCAGTGATTCGATCGCCGTCGTCGATGTGCAGCAACCGGCGACCGGTCCCGTCGCGTCGCTTGCTCTGGGGCCGTCACGAGAGCCGACACTCGAGCGGTACGGCCAGCGGTTGTTTGAAGATGCGACGCTCTGCTACCAGCATTGGCAAAGCTGTGCCAGTTGCCACCCGGACGGACGCGCCGATGGATTGAATTGGGACTTGATGAACGATGGCATTGGCAATCCGAAGAATTCCAAGAGCATGCTCCTGTCGCACGCGACGCCCCCCTCCATGGTGACGGGGGTGCGAGCTACGGCGGAAATCGCTGTCCGCTCGGGCTTGGCACATATCCTGTTCGCCCATTGGTCCGAAGAACAGGCACTGGCGATGGATGCCTATCTGAAGTCCTTGAAACCGGTTCCGAGCCCGTATTTGGCTGATGGGCAACACAGCGAAGCGGCGCGACGCGGAGAGATGCTGTTTGACAGCGAACGAGTTGGTTGCAGCCACTGCCATCCGGCTCCCTCCTTCACCGATTTGAAGATCCATCGTATCGGGCGGACGAGCTCGCGCCGGTTCGAGAACCTCTTCGATACTCCCTCGCTGGTGGAGGCCTGGCGGACAGCGCCCTATCTGCACGCCGGGCAGTTTACCACGATCGGAGATCTGTTGCGGCAAGGAAAGCATGGACTGGGTGCCGTCCAGGGAAGAGATCTGAGCGAGGAGGAGCTGGACGACTTGATTGAGTACGTGCTGTCGCTCTAGGCAGGTTAATCGCTGGGATTGGTTGTTGGTCATTGGCTGTGGCTACCGGCCAGCTCGGGAAGGAACATCCATGACACGCATCTTCGTCCTCTGGCTCTGTCTGATATCCTCCGTGGCGTCGGGGGCGGAGATACTGGTGGAAGCCGAGGGATTCGAGCAGCTCGGTGGCTGGCTCGTCGATCCCCAGTTTATCGATTCCATGGGGTCGCCTTACCTGCTGGCGCACGGGCTGGGAACTCCCGTCGACAACGCGGTGACCAACGTATCCGTTTCGGAGCCGGGCCGTTACCAGATCTGGGTCAGAACCAAGGACTGGGTCGCATCGCATCACTGCGGCACGTTTCGACTGGTGGTGGCAGGCCAAGAGCTGCCGACGACGTATGGCAACCAGGGCGCGAATTGGAGCTGGCAGAAAGGAGACAGCGTGACGCTGGCGTCTGGCGAGTTGACGCTGGAACTGAAGGACCTGACGGGTTTTGATGGACGCTGTGACGCAATCTATTTGAGTACGGATGACAGCGCGGTTCCACCTCCTCACATCGGTTCCGCGATGGCCGCCTGGCGACACGCCTTGTTAGACCTGCCCGCCACGCCCCCTTCGGCTGGCGAATTTGATGCGGTGATCGTGGGAGGTGGTGTGGCCGGTTGTTCGGCGGCATTGTCCGCAGCGCGTCTGGGATTGCACGTCGCGCTCGTCCAGAATCGGCCCGTGCTCGGAGGCAACGCCAGTCCGGAGATTGGCATCACTCCGCGAGGTGCGTTGCGGTCGATTGTCGACGAGTTGGTGGGACCCGAGCGGGAGCGCAGTACTGCGGCAGGAGAAGAAGGTCGAGCTCTTTCTGAGTTGGCACGCCTTTGCCGCTCAGACCGATGGCGGCCACATCGCGTCGATCGATGCCAAGAACACGCGATCCAACCGGGAACTCCGGTTCCGCGCACCGGTCTTCATCGATTGCAGCGGAGTCGCAGCGGTTGGGTTTCTCGCCGGGGCCGATTATCGCTTGGGTCGCGAGGCAAAATCGGAGTTTCAGGAGGAGCTGGCTCCCGACACGGCCGATCAGATGCACCACGGCAACACGGTCGTATTTTGCACGGCGATAGCCGAGCATCCGGTGGCCTTTCCTGACGTACCTTGGGCCGTGGCCGTCGCGGGCGATTTCGCCGAATTGGGCGGACAGGTGGTGGATGGTCGAGACAACATCAACGGGCTGACACACTTCTGGGAATATGGACAGTGGCTCGATCCGTTCGCGGATGCCGAGCAGATTCGGGATCACCTGCTTTGTGCCATTTATGGCACCTTTGCCAATGTGAAAAAACGCTACGGACCGGGGGCCGCCAAGCTCAAGTTAGCTTGGGTCTCGCATGTGCCGGCCGGCGGTGAATCACGGCGTTTGATGGGCGATTACATCCTGACCGAAAATGACATTCGCGCTCAACGTCCCTTTCCAGACTCCGTCGCAGTCTGCAGCGGGCACTTCTGTCTGCATTATCCCGGGGATGAATACGACTTTCGTCTGGGCGAGTGGAAATTCATCCCCGTGCAACCCTATTCAATTCCGTTGCGTTGTCTTTATTCGCGGAACGTCGAGAATCTGTTGATGGCCGGCAAGCACATCAGCGTGACCCACATTGCGGGGGCCAGCACCAAGACGATGCTCAATGGCGGGCAAATGGGAGTGGCGGTGGGAGCCGCCGCTTTTTTGTGTAAGAAGTACGATACCAGTCCCCGCGGAGTGTATCAGCAGCATCTGTCGGAGTTGCAGTCGATCGTCGGCGAAAGAGAGGCGTATGAGCATTGTTTCGCGCCGCACGGCCGTTGACTATCCGAAACGGAACGTCGGTGTGGTGTTTGCTCTGAGGTAGTTCCCTGTAGCGGACCAGTTGTGGTCCCGCTGGGATCAACCCAGCGGAAACCGGCAGAAGGGCCCACAGCCTCGCGGACTCGGCACGCCCGATTAATGACCAATGACCAATAACCAATGACCAATGACAACCTGCTACATAAACGGTCCCATCTTGGGCAGATCCATGAACTGAGTCTTTAGCTGCACCGACGGCTGCGGATCGCTCGAACGCTGGGCAATGATCA
Source organism: uncultured Planctomycetota bacterium (assembly GCA_963700515.1). Lineage (GTDB taxonomy): Bacteria > Planctomycetota > Planctomycetia > Pirellulales > Pirellulaceae > JAJRVM01. The sequence continues at coordinate 170,847 of CAVOXY010000050.1, forward strand.
GCAGCAGGCGGCCGTCCCCGGCCGGGACGGCTTCCACAATTATCTCCGGATCGCCCGGGCCAGGCGGCGTGGCTTGCTCCAGCTTGGGTAACTCGATATCGATCTGCGCCCCCGATTCGGATTCGACAAGCTTCTGCAGATTGACGATCCACCCGCTCTTGTCCGGCAACCAGATCAGGTCACGCTGTTGCAGTTCATGTGGGCAGGCGTAGCCCTCCAGCGATGTCGGTAGACCAACCACGGTTCGGATCAGATCGCCGTTGATCGCATTCAGGTGCAGGAGCATTCGTTTGGGTTCGGGGTCGGGGACATCCCACAGCAGTGCGAGTTCCCGACCGTCATTGCTCAGCGCGATGGCTCCCACACGCATCTCTCGATAGTCGGTGGCCAGGATCTGGTTGCCCAACAGGTCGCCCGTTTCGAGTTCGTAAACGCAGATCTCCAGAAAATGGTAATGCTTGGAGTCGATGGAAGGTGAGTGGGGATGGGCGACCACCACGTATCGCCCGCCGGGACTCAGCGCAGATTCCGGCAGATTCTGAGCGATCCAGTCGGGGAACTCCACTTCACGTGTGGCGCCCGATTCGATGTTCCAAATCCAGTAGCCTTTGCCCGAAATCGCGAACACATGATTGGCCGCGCAGTCTCGCAGCGAATAGAGAGGCGTTGGAGTCTTGCCATCCGAATGCGGGATCTGCTTGCTGGCCAGCAGCGTGCCTGACTGCGTCGACCAGACTTCGATCGTGGCTTGTCCGTCATCACGGTTCCTTTCCACGGCCAGATACTGGCCATCAGGGGATACGATGGTCGTGTGGCCAAGGCCCGCCTGTGGGATCTCGCACGTTCCCAACAGCTGATTGGTCGCCAGGTTGTGGAACTGAAGCAGATGCACGCCGGCTTGTGATGGTGAGAGGTTGGACACGGCGAAGATCGCGCTGGCGGCCCGCGGGCGAAACCAACCTGCCTGAGCCGGTCCGGAAAGCGAGCACGTCTTGATCGCGGGGAGTTTGTCTCCGTCGGCCTCGATCTTCCAGGAAACACGTGGAATCTGCAGTTCCGGCCGGAGTCGTGCCGCGTAATCCTCAAATCGTACGCGTTTGATCTTCTCCCGCTCAATCAGTTCCCGGAGCCGCCGCTGTTGGGATTCGGTCAGCACGGCCAATAGCTCGTGACCGATTTTCTCGCCGTCGGCATACCAGGGCTCCAATTCGATCGTCCCGTCCGCCAATCCTTCTTCTTTGCTTTTGAGCTGTGTGACAAGTTCTTGGATCTTTGCCTGCTGGTCGTCTGTGATAGTGAGTTGCTGAAATTCGCTGCCGAACATGCCGGTCAGGAGCAACCCATCATCGGCGTTTAATTCGATAAGCTCCGCGATCCTCGATTGCAGGCGACCGGTCGCATCCGATAGTCCGTTCGCATCCTGGTCTGTCTCCTGATGGTTGATCTCCGCGGTCATCTCGCCGTCCGCCGTTGGCGCCGCCGATGCGACGTCTGCAAAGGGCACGGCAGACGGCTGGTTCGCCTTCCCCGCAGTGGGATCGGTGGCGGTGTTGGCTGCTTCCGGAGCGGCCGCGGTCTGGGACTGCCCCGGCCAGCCGGACGGAAATTGCCTCGGCAGCACCACAGCCAGCGCGACGAGGCAGGCCAGCGAAATCATCGCGCCGCAGACCAGCGCGATCCTTCGGCGTCGTTCCGCTCGATCGTGCCGAGAGTGATAGACCGCGGATATGGAACGGCTTGGGCTGCCGAGGGAAATCTGCAGTTCGTCTGTTGCTGACGCGTCGAGCGGGGGCTTTGTGGCCGCTGGCAGGTCCGTTGGCTCTGCGGGCGGATCCTGCACTGGCGGAGCGGCCACGGGCGGCTCCATGATCCCCCCCTCTTCGCCAATCAAAAAACTGCGCCCGCATTTGCACTTCACGCGCATCCCCTGCCAGTTGTCCGGGACCTCTTTGTGAAACCCGCACTGGCAGGTTACCAGGATGGTCATGAGCAGTTCTCCACAACGGTCGAGTCGAATCGCCGAACGGTTTCCGTAACCGTTCACAGCCTCCCGCAGCACCGTCTTACGCTAGTCTCAATCATACTCATACTGATGCACTTACTCATCCTCTTTCTTCCGCGGAAATGGCCCAATACCTGCGTCGATGCCGCTGGCATAGGGGTGCGGTTCATGCTGAGTTGAGTGAAGCTGTCTGTGGGTGCAGGGGAGGGGAGCAAAAAATATGTTTCTCTCTTGAGCTTCCTGCTTTGCCCGTGTCACGCCATGGTCGGGGGCCTGCTATAATTAGCTGGCGTCAAGCACGCTACAGGTGCGAGTCGGCCGGTGCCCGACTTGGTGCGAGACGGGTCGGTAGCGGTTCGCTGAAGATAATGGTGGCGCTGGCGGTTCACGCCAGGTAGCGCCGGTTAATGTACACTTATGTTACTGGGAGATCATCATGAAAAGGCACCCGCGGTTTCTCTTCCGTTTCATCGCCTGGCAGCCGTGTTGTGTCTGAGCTTGCTCGGATGGTCTGCGGCGCACGCCGCGGACGGTGACGCTACGACTGGTGATGTGACAGCCCCGGGTGCCACGCTCCAGCGACTTGCGGACACGTTTAAGTTCACCGAAGGGCCGGCCTGTGATGCCGAAGGAAACGTATTGTTCACCGATCAGCCGAACGACCGCATTATGAAATGGTCTGTCGACGGGAAACTGTCGACCTTCATGCATCCGTGCGGTCGTTCCAACGGATTGTATTTTGACAAGGCCGGAAACCTCTGGGCCTGCGCTGATGAAAAGAACGAGTTGTGGTGCATCGGCAAGGATGGCTCCCCCCAGGTGGTCGTGAAGGATTACGAGGGCAAACTGATCAATGCTCCCAATGATTTATGGATCCGGCCCGACGGTGGAATTTACTTCACCGATCCTTTCTACAGCCGGGACTACTGGACCCGAGGTCCGATGGTGCAGAGTTGCCAGGGGGTTTATTTCGTGACGCCCGATCGCCAGCAGGTCGTACGCGTGATCGATGACCTTCAACAGCCGAACGGCATTATAGGGACTCCTGACGGAAAGCAATTGTACGTCGCGGACATCAAAGGCAGAAAGACCTACGTCTACGAGATTCAGTCCGATGGATCACTGCAACACAAGAAGTTGTTTTGCGAAATGGGATCGGATGGGATGACGATCGACAACGAAGGGAATGTCTATTTGACTGGCGACGGAGTGACCGTCTTCAACTCGCAGGGCGAGAAGATCAAGCACATTCCGGTCGAAGCCCGCTGGACCGCCAACGTCTGTTTCGGCGGCAAAGACCAGAAGACGCTTTTCATTACCGCGTCCGAGTTCCTGTACGCGATCAAGATGCGCGTGCAGGGGGTGACCAACCCGTAGGCTTAGTGTAAATCACGGGGGAATTCGGGGAGACAGAATGATGATTTGTAGTCTTGGTAGAATGCGCGGCCCGTTTCTGTTGGCCATGGTGGTTGGCTGGATGTGTCTGTCTGTCCAGGCCCGTGGCCAGGAACTGCGAACGTGGACCGACCTCACAGGTAAGTTTTCGATCAAAGCCAAGTTGATCGGGGTGGATGGTGGAAAGGTCAATTTAGAGCGTGAAGACGGGACGGCCATGCAGATTGACTTGAAGAAGTTGAGCAAGGCGGATCAGGAGTACATTTCGAGTGCGGGTGACAGTCCGTTCCAGGAAGCGGAAAGTCCGTTCAAGCCGAGTGAAGGGACGATGGCGCGTGAAGCAGCGGGTGGTCCGAAGACGGTCGACGTGGACTGGTCGTCCGCGGACCTCATCGCTTTGACTGCGCCAAACGACACCTGGCAGCTCACGCCGCCTGAATTCCCCGCACTCGATTTCCGGCCCCGTAATATTGCGTTGCCGCCGAAAGCCAATTTCTTTGAAGGGATGAAGGGACTGGCGATCAACGTCCAGGCTCAAAAGGCCGTTGTCGGATATGGCATGGATGAGCCTCGCCCGGACGGTACGACGCGCATCGTCGTGTGCGATCTGAAGACAGGTAAGACAACTGCCAAGGCGACTGCTCCCGGCCGAATGGCTCCCTTAGCGATTCACGACGACGGCCAACACATCCTGATGCGTCGTAACGAGTTCGGCTTTGGCAACCAGGATCGTCTGGAGATCTGGTCGGTACGTGGGTCCAGCGTCGCCAAGTCCTTGATCTGGACTCCTTACGATGATGCCAAGGGGGGAGATCGTGACGTGATGTGGGGAGAGTTCTTGGACGACCAGCAGCTGGCAACTTCCAGCCGCGGAGGAAAAGTGGCCATCTGGAACATCGCCGACGCGCAGCCGATCTGCTACTTTCAGCTGAGCGGTGGAGCTGTACCGGCGCTGAGTGTTGATCGCAAGTGGATGGCTTTTTGCAGCGACAAGGCCGTCGGAGTATTTGACGTTGCTCAGCGTGAGGTCGTAGCCCTGACGTCGACGCCACATCCTCTGCAATGGCCCTATGTGGCATTCAGTCCAACCGGCAAGCGAATTGGCTGCATCGCCTTCGATCATGTGCTGGTATGGGATGTCGCCACAGGTGAGCTGATCAGGGACATCCCCTGTCCCGGCGTCAATATTCATGGTGCCATTGCCTACCCCGATGACTCCTATGTACTCGGAGCCAACAGCATTCTGATCGACATCGAAAGCCAGCTGAAGTTGTGGCAATACAGCGGCATGGAGCAGGTGAATTCGGTTGGCGGTTGGACTTTTGCGGGAGTGTCGGCGGGCGATAAGCCCGGCGCTCTTTTGGCGCTCAAAATCCCGCATGCAGCTGCTACCAAGCTGCTTCAGAAGGCGCTGCGCGAGCCAGACTTGTTTGTCTTTCGAGCCGGGACGGCCGTGCGACTGAACGTCGATGGGATTGAACCTTCCCAGCGTGCTCGCGTGGCGGAGGCACTGGCCAATCGATTGACAGAGATGAAGTGCAGCGTGGTTGCCAACGGTACGATTGACCTCGTGGCGTGGGTGGAGGGCCCCAAGGAGCGAGAAGTCAGCTTCACATTCTCGGGCGATTACAAAATGAAGGAATATGTGACTCGAGTGCGGTTCGTCTATCAGGGCCAGGCGGTGTGGGAAACGAGTAGCACGAACGTACCGGGCATGCTGATGCTCAAACAGGGCGAGAACGTGGAGGGCGCACTGCGCGAGAGGGAGAAACCGGGATACGAGTTCTTCAGCCGGGTTGAATTGCCCAAGTTCTTGCAGAAACCGGCGGACGGTCAGGGGCCAACTTCCCGCCAGACACTCGGAGCCTCTAAAGTCACGGTCAATGGGATCGAGTGATGGTGTGGGGGATGCAAGGCGGCTCGGTCGAACGGCGATTGTCAACAACTGTCGACGTCCGGCAAGTCGGCGGAAGAAAATGCCGGGAATTCGTCGCGAGATAGCCCCTTTTCGATCTTGCCGGCTCACGAAGTGTGCCGTTAGAATCCCCCACCTCAAGTCTCACCGCCGCTGCGTCCAGCCCGTGTGGGCCGCTGGCTATCGCTGGCGGAATCAGGCCGAGTGACGAAATGCGAAGAGACGGAGCCGCCGTCGCCTGACGCTCGTTCCAGGAACTGGGCCGTCGATCGGACGGCGCAGTTCGATGTCGGTGTTTCGTCCTTCGTCGCGGAGTGGGCGATGCACGGTTGGACCTCCTTCTCCAGCACGCGGCGCTCCGCGGTCTCACGACTTGAGGCCAGACCACCAACCCATAAATTCGCAGAAGCTTGCCACAGATATTTGACGAACGGGGGTCAACAATGCCTGCCTGGCTGCGGCGAACTTTCGAGCGGTTCCGGTTTGCCCATCGTGGATGGCGGTATCGGCTGCGTGTGGAACGCGCGGAGGTCGCTTTCTTGCTGCGCTACTACCCGCCGGACCTGACGGGGATCGACATCGGTGCTCACAGGGGAGCTTTCACATACTGGATGGCGCGGAAGACGTCACTGGGAGCACGCATCCTGGCGTTTGAGCCCTATGCCCGAGTACGCTGCCTATCTGCGACAGATTCGCGAGAATTGCTATCTGCCGCAGCTCGCGGTGGTTGAGAAAGCGCTGTCGAACCAAGCGGGTTTGCGCACTCTCTACCGGCCGCGCAACGACTATCATGGAATGACGTCGCTGATCGCCGGTCATCATTACAACGGCTACGACGAGCTGACTGTGGACACGACGACGCTCGATCAATACTTGGACGAGAGCGAGGACAGGCCGGTTGGTTTTATCAAGTGTGATGTCGAGGGGCACGAATTGGAAGTCCTTCGGGGCGGTGAGCGAATGCTGCGGGAAGACCAGCCGGTGTTGTTACTGGAATGTGAAGACCATCGAAATGGCGGTGGGCAGTTGGAGCGTGTGACATCGTATCTGAGCCAGCTCGGTTACCATGGTTTCAGGCTTTTTCCACATGGCACGTGGCCTTTGGAGGAGTGTCGGGACGAAATGAGCCGACTTCGCCTGGGCATCGACGGCTGGCGGAATTTCGGGTTCCTGCCAGAGGCTCTGGCGGCCAGCGAGGCGGGGAGTTGTGCCCGAGAGTCGCGGTGGGCTCGGGCCGCTTGACCGATCGAGTTGGCACGCCGCGTTTTTGGTACAATCCAACGTGCGGCATTCGATTCCGCTGGCGACCCGTTAGGGAACGTCGATCACGCTCTGACATCGGAGAGTCTCATGCCAACTGCTCTTATTCCCGCCACGTGGCAGATTCCGGAGAAGATCCGCAACCGGCTAGGAAATAATGTGGGCCGGCAACGAGCCATGTTTTACGACGGGCATCTGTTGATTGTGCTGCACGCTCCCCCCAAGACGGATGACGTGCAGCGGCAAGGACGCTTCTTCTGGCGCAATCCGCAGGGCGAATGGATTTCCAAGGACCTGGGAGTTGGTATTCGGGCGCTGGCCAGGCACATTGAGGAATATGAGGAGATCGTAGCCCGCCTGGATCGCGAAGAGGAACAAGCGACAACGGCAGACAAGTACTTTCAGGTACTGGAGAAACTCGCGCCGGTTTTTCGCTCCGCGCGCAATCTCCATCATGTCCTGCAGGAGGCCAGAAAAGCCTGTCCCGATGATCCTGAGATCATTAATATGCGGGATCGGGCTTATACGATCGAACGCAATGCCGAGTTGCTGTACGGAGAAACGAAGAACGCTCTGGATTTTGCGGTCGTGAAACGTGCCGAGGAACAGGCTCAAGCCAGCCGTCACATGGTGGTCACTTCGCATCGCCTGAATATGCTCGTAGCTTTCTTCTTTCCGATTGCGACTTTGACAGCCATCTTTGGGGTGAACCTCGAGCACGGTCTTGAGCACGAGTACTCTCCCTACCTGTTCTTGGGAACGATTGGCGTCGGACTACTGCTGGGATTACTGCTGGCCGCTTTCGTCGGACGGCGACACCGTGTGGGCCGCCATCCGTAATGGTCACCATCAACGGGGCGGTAGTCCGGGGCCCCATCAACCCGCTGTTCGCCCCTCGCCACCGCTGACGCTCGAATCGCACCGCGGTTGATGGTTCGCGAATCGCGTTTCCATATTCAACATGGCAGCGATCGGTTTGCTCGGCGCGTGGTCAGGTGCGAGGTCACGCACTTCATCAGGGGCTCACCGCGAGCGGGAGTGACGCAAAGGAAGCCCTCGTAGAAGGCGCGCACGGCATTCTCCTGGCCGAGGGACCGATCTCCTACGGAGTATCGACTGGCTTGCCTTCGGCACTCTGGTGTTGGCTCCTGGCGCTGCGGGGCATTGTCTCGATTTGCCGGGTGATGAGATGCTGGACAGTTCTAACCAGGGTCCGGCGTAGTTCGAACACCACACAGGAGCGGCCGAGCAATGTGTAGGGACTGCCACCCGCACAGCGGCGCGGCAAAGGTCCGGTGCACGCCGTGTCCGCAATCGCGCGCCAATATTGTCGTTTGGCGACTTCAGGTAGTCGCACGCGGACTTCGCCATCCTCGGCGCTGAAGAAGATCAGCAGCGAGGTGCCGGAAATGGGTTGTCCTCGCAGGTCGACTTCTTCTATCTGGCCGTTCAAACAGACACCCAGCACGCGAGCACGGGCCATGCTCCAATCTGCGGGCGTCATCGCTTTTCCATGTCGGGTGAACCAGACGATGTCTTTGGCCGAGTCGCCACAGATCGGACGCCCTTGAAAGAATTGCCGGCGTCGCAGTACGGGGTGTGTGGCACGCAGGCGTGTCATTTGCGACACGAATTGTATCAACTGCTGCTGCCAGTCCTGCAGTTCCCAATCGATCCAGCTGAGTTCGTTATCTTGACAATAGGTATTGTTATTTCCCTGTTGCGAGTGACCCAGTTCATCGCCGCCGCGAATCATCGGTACCCCCTGCGAGAGCATCAATGTGGCGATGAAATTGCGGAGCTGTCGCCGCCGCAACTGCAGGATCGCAGGATTGTCCGTTTCTCCCTCCACTCCGTAATTCCCGCTCAGATTATGGGAGTCGCCATCCCGGTTCTGGTCACCGTTTGCGGCGTTGTGTTTGTCGTTATAGCTGACCAGGTCGCGCAAGCAGAATCCGTCATGGGAAGTGATGAAGTTGATAGAAGCGTAAGGTTTGCGGCCGCTATGTTCGTACAGATCGCTGCTGCCACAGAGTCGGGTGGCAAATTCGGATACGGCGTCGCCATCGCCGCGCCAGAAGCGGCGGACGGTGTCTCGATACTTTCCGTTCCATTCGGTCCACAGGATCGGAAAATTTCCGACCTGGTAGCCCCCTTCACCGAGATCCCACGGTTCCGCAATCAGCTTCACCTGCGACAGAATGGGATCCTGGTGGATAATGTCAAAGAATGCGCCCAGTCGATCGACCGCATGAAGTTCGCGAGCCAGCGTGCTGGCCAGGTCGAAACGAAAACCATCCACGTGCATGTCGGTTACCCAGTACCGGAGGCTATCCATGATCAGTTGCAGCACGTGCGGGCAGAGCATATTGAGCGTATTGCCACAGCCGGTGAAATCGTTGTAGTAGCGACGTTGATCGTGCACCAGGCGATAGTAGGATGCGTTGTCAATACCGCGTAGCGACAGGGTGGGGCCCAACTGATTGCCTTCACCCGTGTGGTTGTATACCACATCCAGGATGCACTTCGAGACCGGCGCGATGCAAGCGTCGCACCATCTGTTTGAACTCGCGCACCGCCCGGCGAGGCGAGGCGGCGTAACGGGTGTCCGGGGCAAAGTACGAGAGTGTGTTGTAGCCCCAGAAGTTCGTCAGCCCGCGTTGGACGAGGTGGCGATCATCGACGTGGTGATGGACCGGCAGGAGCTCGATGGCCGTGACTCCCAGCTTGCGGAAGTGGCGGATCATCGGGCGCGAGGCCAGGCCGGCGTAGGTGCCACGCAAGTGTGGCGGGATGTCGGGATGCTGCCACGTCAGGCCGCGCACATGGGCCTCGTAAATGACCGTTTTGTGCCAAGGGGTGCGGGGTGGTCGATCGCGATACCAGCGATGACGAGGGTCGCTGACGACAGCCAGGGCTGCGTACTCCGCGTTGTCGCGGCTGTCGAGCGACAGGTCTTGCTGCGGGTCCCCAATGCGATATCCGAACATGGCATCCGACCACCTCACATCCCGTCCGATCAACTTGGCGTACGGATCGACCAGAACCTTGTTCGGATTGAAGCGGTGGCCATGGGCCGGATCATAGGGACCGTGCACGCGGTACCCGTACAGCTGGCCCAGTCGCACGTCGGGCAAATAACAGTGCCAGACCAGGTCTGTCTGTTCGCGCAGCGGAATACAATCGGTTTCGAATTTCGTGACCCGATCGAACAAACAGAGCTCGACACGGGAGGCATGGGCGGAAAACAAGGCGAAGTTCACACCTCGCCCATCCCAGGTGGCTCCCAGCGGATAAGGTCGACCGGGCCAAACCTTCATGACTTCACCAGCCTGACGTTACTGGACAAAAATGTTCCTTTATCCGCCGCGTGGGGCGGTAATTGCGGCACGTTCCATCCGGGGATATGCCGGGGTCCGTTCTCTCTGGTGTGAATCTTAGTGGGTCAGCTCCGGAAAGAGAAGATTCGGTTCCAGCATCGTCTGGACAAGATTGTGGAACCAGCTAGAGTTTGCGGAAGCGTCTTCGTCTGTTGCCAACGGCTATGCACGAGCGACATGAAAGCTGAACTCAGACACAGCTGAATTCAGACGCGGTGGACCAGGCCGGTTCATCGGAGCAGACACGCGGCGGATCGGATTTCGCTCCCGCGCAGATGGAAAGGGGGCACGAAGTGATGCGGCGAGGAGGCCGGATCAGGGACATAGCCAGCGGTCGTATGCTGATACTTACACGGCGAACCATGATGGTACCTCTTCTCACGACGAATTCCCGCTGTGCCGATCGCGTCAGATTGTTCGGTTTGACGGCGCTGATTCTCTGTCTGGCGGCGTTGATGGGAGCCACTTCGCCGCCGGAAACCGCAGCGAGTGGTTTGTGGGGGACGATCCGTGCGGCGCTGCAGACGAACTCTCTGATTCTCTGCTTTCTGATCATTGCGTGTGGTATGGGATTGGGATCACTCCGCATCGCCGGCATGTCGTTGGGCACGAGCGGTGTGTTGTTTGCGGGACTTGTGTTTGGACATCTCGGCCAACAGCAGGATTGGCGGATGCCGGACGGAATCGGAGAGTTGGGTTTGGTGCTGTTTGTGTACGCGGTTGGGTTGGGAGCTGGACCGACATTTTTTCGAGCATTTCGCGATCAGGGTCGGCAGCTCGCCTTCCTGGGCATTGCCACGGTGATTGTGGGAGCGCTCACAACGTGGCTGTTAACCTTGTTGCTGGATGTGCCCGGGGAACTTGCCACGGGTCTTTTCGCCGGCTCGATGACCAGCACGCCCGCCTTGGCAGCGGGTGTGGAGGCAGCTCAGTCGGCGGGCCAGGAGGGCTTGGCCGTGTCCATTGGCTACGGCATGGCCTACCCGGTTGGCGTTGTTGGCGTCGTTGTGTTTGTACAGTTTCTTCCCCGGTTGTTGCGCATTAACATGGCCATGCTGGGGGACGATCTGCAGCGGCGATTGGACGCCGAGAATCGGATCGACCGGTTTCTGATTCGGATTTCGAACCCGGCGGTTTTCGGCAAGAGTCTGCACGATCTCCGGCTGTTGGAGCAGGTGAGCGGTCAGATCACCCGTGTGCTGCACGGCGATCAGCTGGTCCCCATCCGTCCCGATCACGTATTCGAAGAGGGCCAGGTGGTTCTCTTGGTAACGGATACGAATACGGCCGAGATAATGACGATGATTTTGGGGGAGGCCAGTGATGTGCAAGTCGTCATCAACGCGGATCGAGACCGAGCGATCGTGGTTGTCACCAGTCCGCGCCTGGTGAACAGGCCGTTGAGAGACCTGCATTTGCGGTCCAAATACGGAGTGACGGTGGCACGCATCGAACGCTACGGCGTGGACTTCGTGCCCAATGCCAGCACCGCCTTCGCCATGGCCGATCGAGTGACCGTAGTGGGGGAGCCAGAAGGACTGAAGGCTTTCGAGCAGGCGGCTGGTCATCGCATGCGTCGCGTCCATGAGACGGACCTGATGTCGCTCGGTTTTGGTTTGGTGGTAGGAATACTCATCGGCATGATTCCGATTCCCGTGCCGGGGCTGGGCGAGTTTTCACTGGGGCTCTCTGGTGGTCCCTTATTGGCCGGCCTGCTGTTTGCCCATTTCGGGCGATTCATGGGGATCGTGGGGCATATGCCGATTGCCGCCCGGATGCTCACCCAGTCCATCGGCCTGGCTTTCTTTATGGCTTCCGCCGGCTACCAGGCAGGGGGAAAGTTCGTATCGATGGTCGAGACGTATGGGGCCACGCCCTTTGTGATAAGCGTGGTGGTGACCGTCGTCGCGTTGGCAGTCGGCTTCTGCCTTGCCCGCTATGCACTGCGCATGGACGTGATGCAATCGTTGGGCGGAATGTGTGGGGCGATGACTTCCACCGCCGGGATCGGAGCGGTGGCGAGCAAAACAGACTGCGACGTGCCGGTCATCAGCTATGCCGCCGCGTACCCCGCCGCATTGGTCATGATGACGATTGGCGCCCAGATGATGATTCGCCTCCTGGGATAGAGTCGCAGCGTCTAACGAGTGCGATGTTCTGGCTGTGGCATCCTGCCGCAGCAGTTGCGGCGCTCGCGCCGCCGCCGCGTTTGGCTGCGGCCGCAGTGGTGTTCAGGAAAGATGTCAATTGAATTCTACGGGGGGACCTGCAACAATCAGGGGATGTGACGTGGCAGGCCTGCCGGGTGAAATCACGGCAGGCTCGTTAGTTCTGGAAGAGGTCCTGGCGTCTTGCCGGTGGATTCGCGAGATCTGCGCGGAGAATCGCCATGGTTCGAGAGCAAGTCGCTGATGGCTACCACGTTGCCAGGAGACGATTCACAGACGATTCACTCGAATTCGGTGCGGGAGTCGATCATGAAGAGACGTGCTTTTTTACAGGCAGTGGCAGCGGGGGCCGGAGTTGTCTCGCAGAGTGTCTACGAGCCTCCACGCGGCAGCCCAGGAGATTGTAGACAAAGTGGCCGGCATGCCACGGCGCGTGCTGGGGCGTACCGGTGTGAACGTTTCGATTGTCGGGTACCCCGGTTTCGCTTTGCGTGAAGACCATGCTGATGCGCAGGTCTATACCGCGTCGATTCGCCACGCACTCGAGAACGGAGTGAACTACTTCGACGTCGCCCCCGCTTACGCCGACACCAAATGTGAAGCTCGCATGGGGGAAGCCTTCGCGGCGATCAGCGAATTCCGGCGTGACGACATCTTTCTGGCCTGCAAAACGAACAAACGCACCAAGGATGACGCGCGCAAGGAATTGGAGAATTCGCTCAGGTTGCTCAAGACCGAGTACTTTGATCTGTACCAGCTGCACTGCCTCATCGATCCCGAGAAAGATGTGGAGGCGGCATTCGCTCCCGGGGGGGCCATGGAAGTGTTTCTCAAAGCGAAGGAAGAAGGGAAGGTCCGCCATCTGGGGTTTTCGGCGCACACGACCGCAGCGGCGCTCGCTGCGATGCAGAAATATCCGTTTGATACGGTCATGTTTCCGATCAACTTCGTGGAGTTGTTCCGGTTCGGTTTTGGCAAGAAGGTGCTGGATCTGGCCCAACAGCAGGGAGCGGCCGTGGTGGCGATCAAGCCTCTGTCGGCGGGAGACTGGCCGGACAGCCTGAAGGGAGAGAACAGCAAGAATCGGCCTCGGCAGTGGTGGTACAAAACTCTGGAGAAGCAGGACGAAATCAACCTGGCCATGCGATTCACCCTGTCGCAGCCAGCCGTCGTCGTGGGAGTGCCGCCAGCCTGGCTGGACTTGGCCGAGAAAGCTGTCGAGGCGGGGAAGAACTATCGGTCTGTTTCCGCCGAGGATAACGCGAAACTGCGCACGATGGCTGACGAAGCGGGCTGCGTGTTTCAGGCTGGCGAACGGGTGGCGCGACGCGATTGGCCGCATCCGCACGAATTCCAGGGGCCTCACGAACAGTGCCCTGGCGCGATGGGCTGATTGGACGGTAGGCACGCGCGGCGGAGCGCGGGATCGGAAGCCAACGCGTGGCCCCGCTGCCCCCACGTTCTCCGCGAACGTGGCTGCGTGCGCCGGAGCGCGGGATCGGAAGCCAACGCGTGGCCCCGCTGCCCCCACGTTCTCCGCGAACGTGGCTACGTGCGCCACCGCGTGGGAAGAAAAGGGAACGCCCCGGGGGATTTTGATGGCCGATCCTCGCACCTTCTGCGAAATTCCGACGACGGCCCGCTGCTGCATCGTGGGGCCGATCGCGGTTACCGCTTTGAGCGTGGCAGGTTTGCTGGCGCGGGACAGTTTACCGTTCGCCTGGTCGGCTCGTACGTGGGCGCTGACCGCCTCGACAGGTTTCGTGATCGTGGCCGCCTGGTCCTGGTGGTTCTGTCGCACACGCACGGCGACGGCCGTGTTGTCGGGGCTGGTATTCTGCTGGTTGGGGGATTACCTGGGGCTGATGCGGTTTGAACTCGTGCGCTCAGTTTCCTCCTGGCTCATCTCTTTTTCATCGCCGGATTCGTTTGCCCCGGTGTGGTTCCGCGACGGCTTGCGCTGCTTGGCCCACTCGTGGCGATGATCACCGCGCTGAGCGCATTGTGGCTGTTGCCCCACGTCGCTCGCCGGGACCTTCCCTTGGTACTGGCGTACATGACAGTCATTTCGGTGATGGTAATGGCGTCTGGGGTGACTGCCGGCACAAGCTGGCCGTTCACGTTCACGGCGGCGGCGATTTTCTACATCTCGGACATCGCGGTGGCACGCTGGCATTTCGTCGACGCGGATCCCGTCAACCGTTTCCTGTGCTACCCGCTCTACTACACGGCCTGCCTGATGCTGGCGTTATCCCCAGTGGTGATGCGGCGCATTGAACGGCGAGTTGCGTGACGAGTATGGTACGACTGACGCGAATACGCGGGGGGACTGGCGGCTCGTTATGGGGAATCGGCATCCGCCAGACAAGCGTGGTGGACGCTACCGCGGGTTGACAAGGGTGTTGCCAAAGATCAATTTGACGGCCAGACGAGCCGGTTGGCGATCGACCGCTCAGGGATACCGGGAAACGACGTGGGGAGAGAGCCGAGTGTTCAATACGACTGACGATGTTCGGCGACGCGTGGCGGAGTTAACCGCGCTGCCGATGTTCTGTCTGTCGCTCTTGTTCTTGGTCGTGTTGACGGTCTTGGTTATGCTGTGGGTCGATGTGCCCATGGTCTTCACGCCGCACGAGGGTGAGTCGATCGATCAGCCGATCAGTGAGGCGCAGACCGACATTCGCTGTTGGATCTCGGTTCAGACTGCGTTCGAGTCCGGCTACGACTGCGTGTTGATTCTCGAATTGCTGTGGCCCATATTCCTGCTCGAGTTTCTGTGGCAGTATCTGTAGTCGCGACCGCACGCGGCCTTTCTGGCGGGACCGGCTTGCCGGCATGTTGGCTTGCCTGTGCCCACCCCTGAGGATGTGTGCGCGGCATGCCGACATGCAGGGAAGAATCTGGTTCCCGCTGCTCGGCTGGCAGGAAGTGAATGATGTGTTACGGGAACGCTTGGAGAAGCTGTTCAGTGTGCCCATGATTCTGATCGCCCTGACGATCCTGCCGGTGCTGTTAGTGGATGTCGGCATGAAGAATCAGGTTCAGACGCGACCCTGGCTGCAACTGCTGCTGCATGTGAGCATGGCGCTGATCTGGTTCGCCTTTGCCACCGAGTTCATCGTGATGGTGTCGGTGGCCGAGAAGAAATTGAAGTACTGTCGACAGCACTGGCTGGATCTGGCAATTATCCTGCTACCGGTGATTTCGTTTCTGCGATCGCTGCGTCTGATCCGGGCCACGCGTGTGGCGCGTTTGGCCAAGATCCAACAGTTGTCGAAAATGGGTCGTCTCTATCGGCTGCGCGGGTTGGCAATGCGGGCCTTGCGAGCGCTCATGATTCTGCAACTGATCAACAAGATCTTTCGCATTGGGCCCGAGAAGCAGTTGCAGAAGTTGCGAGTGCTATTGAAGGAGAAGCAGGCCGAGACGGAGTCCCTGCAGCGGCAGATTGCAGCCTTGGAACAGCAAATCGAACAGCAGAAGCGAATGAAATCACGCCAGCAGGAAGAATGCGAAGCCAGCTGATCCCCGCTGCGCTGCCAGATGCTGACACAAGGTAAAACCGGGGATTCTTGCTGGATTTATGCCGAACTGGTACGTTGCATGTTCCGTTCACACGACACACACATCAGCGAATCAGACAAATCAAACATCACAAGTAACAAGTAACAAGTAACAAGTAACGAATGACGAATGACGAATGACGAATACCTTGCTGTGCCCCCGACCACGGAGGAGGACTGTAGCTCATGATATTTGGTATTCCCATACCGCTGCTGATTTTCGGCGGAATTGCCCTCCTGGTTGGACTTGGCTTTGCCGTCAACGTCTATAACGAGAAGAAACGCCGCGAAGCGCTGCAGAGAGTGGCTGACGAACTGGGGCTGACTTTCTATCGGGATGGCGATCCGGGATTGGTGGCAGAACTGTCCGATCTGCATCTGTTTTCCCGGGGACGGTCCAAACGGATTACGAACATGATCCACGGAGAGACGGAGGACGTGGTGATGGGAGTGTTCGATTACCGTTACACGACCGGCAGCGGAAAGAATTCGCACACCTACCGTCAATCGGTGGCCTTCTTTCGGTCGGCGGATTTGCGTCTGCCCGTTTTTGAAATGCGGCCGCAGAGTTTTTTTCACGGGATTGGCAAGCTATTCGGCTCGCAAGATATCGATTTCGATTCCCATCCGGCATTCTCCAAGGCGTACCTGTTGCGCGGGGTCTGATGAGACGCACGTCCGCGCCACGTTCAAGCCCGAGATGTTGGCGTTTTTCGAGGAGAAGCAGGGTGTCTGTGTGGAAGGTCGCTTGCACGATCTCGTGTTCTATCGACACACAAAACGTGTCAAGCCGGAGAAGTTGAAGGATTTGATGAACGAGGGCTTTCAGGTCCTGAGTATGTTTCGGCAAGGCGAATGAGGTGAGGCACTACGGCTCCATCGCCGCACCAAGTAATTGGCGGAACTCGGGGCGAGATCTCAGCGATTCGTGAAACGCGGGTTCGTCGCGTATGAGTGCCAGTTCGTCGACGCCGCTTGGGTTCTGCCTGCCCAATAGCACGGCGCGCTGGAGCATCGCCAGGGCTAAGTCCTCGAAGTGCGGTTGCTGTTGATCGCTGGCGTGTGCGAGTTCGGCATAGATGCAGGCGACATTATGCAGCACCAGGTAGCCCTGAGCGCCGTAGAGCAGGGCTCGGGCAGCCTCCAATTCGGATGCGGGCCGTTCACCCCGCAAAGCCAGGACATAGCCCAAGCCGGAATGCGCTTCGGCATCCGTGGGAGATTGATGAATCACGGTTTGGAAGTCGGCCGCGGCCAGATCGAGACGTTGCAGCTTGACGTAGTTCCACGCGCGTTTCTTCCGCGTCACGCTATCACGTGGCGCGGCTGCCAGCTGTTCCGAGTACTCCTGAACGGCTTCGCTGGCCAGTTGCAGCAGATCCTTGATGGCCGTCACGTCTGGCCTGACATCATGGCCGCCAGCCAATTCGAACTGCTGCAACGCCAGTTGCAGGACGCGCTGTTGCGAAGCCAGGTCGAGTGCCACCGCCAGTTCGCACAATGCCCGGCCCCGCGCAACGCGGGTGTCCCGACTTTCCGGGTTGAATGCGGAGCGCTGAGAACAAGCCAGCAGTGCATCCACGCTTTCCATCCCCATGACATCATCACTCCGACGAAAGTGGATACGTGCGAGCAGTGACCGAGCGGGCGCGAAGCGAGGTCTTTGCTCCAGCAGCAGTTCGCAATCGTGCTGGGCTGCCGTCAAGTTGCCCCGTCGGTAGTTGATTTGCGCGATAGTAGGCGGCTTCAATCAAGACCAGGTTGGCTGGAGGCTGCAACACGGCGTCCAGTTCGGCGAGTGCTTCCGTATCCTTGTTCTGTAAGAAATAGACGAAGCCTCGATTCAGTCGTGCTGGACGAAAAGCGGGTGCCACCCTTGCCGCTTGGGCAAAGTCGGCGTCGGCTTCCGCGAACTGCCCCAGCAAACCGAACGCCAGGCCCCGCGCACCATATGCCCAGGGTGAAGTGGGACGCAGTGCGACACAGGTCCCCAAAGCCGCCACGGCTTCCGGACCTCGCTGCAGGCGGAGATAGCACCGCGCGAGTTGGAAGTGAGCCCAATAGTGCCTGGGGTCAAGCCGTAACGCCTGCTGGTAAGCCGCGACGGCGCCAAGCAGATTTGCCGGATCGGTTTCACTAACCGTACGAATCACGGACGGTGTGGCAGGTCGCACTCCCTCTGTACGCAAGTGCTCTCCCGCGAGGAAATAGTCCTGCGCGGTCAAGGGGGTCGCCTGGTCCAGAGCGATGTCGGCTTCGCGATCGGCCTCGTCCACTCGAGAGAGCTGTCGCAGGCAGCGTTCACGAATCTGGTGATAGGCGCGGGAAGCTGGATGCAACGTCGCGGCTCGATCCAACATCGCCAGCACCGAGGATTGGCTCTCGCTTGTCGAGTCGCAGCGCTGCCGCAGGTCCGCGAGCACCAGCAACAAGTCATATAGCTCGGAAGTGAGCGTTGATCGCTCGTCGACCAGTGGCCACCGCGACCCCTGATCGCCCCAACGACCAAAAAGTTCCACGGCCGCGTCTCCCAATTGGATCGCTTGCTGCGGATCGAAGTACGGCGCGTGCTCGTTGACCGAGTCGGTGCTGGCCGCGAAAAACGTTGCCTCGTCCGCGAGGCGGTGGAACTGGGCTACTTGCTGCCGCGCGGCTTCACGATCCTCCAGCATGCGCGCGTGCCGGTAACTCAGCACCCCCCACGCACTCAGCATAGCCAATGTAAGTCCCACAAGCGTGTGTTGAATCGACCGCCGGTGCCGTCGGCACCAGCGCCACGCGCGCACCACGGGCGGCTCGCGATAGGCCGACACGGGTTCGCCGGCCACGAAGTTCTCGATTTCTTCAGCCAGCGCCGTGGCCGACCCGTATCGCTGCTCACGGTGATGAGCCATGGCCCGCAGGCAGATGGCCTCCAGCGCTCGGGGAATGTGGCGGTCAAGAGAGCGTGGTGGCGCGGGAGGCGTATGCTGAGCGAGATCGATAAGTTCCAGTGGGCTATTGCCCGCCCGCGGCGGTCTGCCGGTGAGAATTTCGTACAACGTGGCACCGAGCAGGTAGATGTCCGTCCTGGGGTCCGCGTCATCGGAGTGACCCGTGGCCATCTCCGGTGGCATGTACGCGGGCGATCCCATAATCGCGCCGGCTTGCGTGGCCGCGGAACCACTGGCCGGCAGGTGGATGTGCTCCGAACTGACTGGCAAGTTGACCGTTTGTTCCGACTCGCCGAGTGTCTTGGCGAGTCCCCAATCGAGCAGTAGTGCCTCGCCATAGTTACCGAGCATGATGTTATCGGGTTTGATGTCGCGATGCAGCACACCACGGCTATGGGCGTAAGCCACCGCGTGGCAGATGTTGACGAAAGCCTCCAATAATCGCAGAAACTCCACTTGTCGAGGCCAGTCGTGAGCGGTTTTCTTGGCGTGAAATGTTTCCAGACGCTCTTTCAGACTGCACCCTTTCACCAGCTTCATGACGGAAAACAACTCGCCTGCCTCGTCCCTGCCCAGATCGTGTAAAGGGACGATGCACGGGTGTTCCAGTTGTCCCATGATTTGGGATTCGAAGAGGAACCGTTCCTCCATGGCGGGACCGGCTCTGCGCTCGCTGCGGATTTTTTTTACCGCGATTTGGCGGCCCACGTCGGCATCGTCCGCGAGCCACACTTCTCCCATGCCGCCACGGGCGATGAATTGCCGCAGTTGATAGCGTGGTAACCCCGTGCCGTTCTCTCTTATCTTGCCCGCTGTCGAATCTGGCTTCGCTGGCCGTTGGCGACTGTCGAGTGTGTCCCAGTCCGAGTCGTCTCTGGCCGCATAGATTTCCGATGTCGGCTGATTTGCGAGCGGTTTCCACTCGTCTAAGTCACTGAGAAAGGCGGCCAGTTCGTCAGCCAGGTCCGGATACTGCCCCAACCATTGCTGTCGGTCAATCGGCTTTCCCAACGCCTGCAATTGCAGATACTTGGCAGCCGCCTCGTCCAATTGCCGTTCGCGGTCGTCGCTCTGAGCGGGGATCGACATGAGTCATTCCTTGTCTTCTTCTCGCAGCAATTCGCGCAGCCGTTTTAGTCCACGGCGAAGAAGGCCGGCCACCGCGATCTCGGTCCGCTCCATCTCCGTGGCGATTTCGGCCGCTGTCTTGCCCTGCAGGTGGTGAAGTGTGACTGCCCGTCGTTGATCGTCGGGCAACGACTCGAGGGCGGCCGCCAAACCGATCAGCTGTTCGTTGCGCATCGCACGGTGATCGGGGCGGGAAATACCGGCGTCCAGGTAGCGTTCCAGACACAGGGAGGAGTTCGTCAGCGCGGCCTGCAAGGATTGCTCCAGCCCGGCATCACGCTTGCCGCGACGAAATTTCCGCACTTCGTCCGCCAGATTTCTGGCCATGATCCGCCGCAACCAGCCCCGCAATTCGTCATTGTTTTCACCGCGAAACTGGCTCCGCCCCCGGTGCGCTTCGAGCATCGTCTGTTGCACGATGTCCGAAGCGTCGATCTTCGCCTGAAACCGCGCTTCGATCTGCATCCGTGCCAGCGCCGTCAGGTAGGGGCGCCATTGCTCCAGCGGCGTTAGCGTGTCTTGTGATTGTTGCATAAATTTGCCTGCTTCGAGAGTTCCCTGATGGAGATGATTGATGATTGGTCTCTTGTCGATCCATAAACCGCTTGCCCGTCACCGTGTCCGAACTCCCTTCGCGGGTATCGCGCCCAGACGCCGCTGGTTGCCCGGCTGGTAATGTTGCCTGTGCGGCTTCTCCGAGTTCCGTCTGGAGTTCCCTGACAATGTCGGTGACCGCCTGACGCAGTTTCCATGACGCCCCCTTGTTCAACGCGAATGGAAACACCAGCTTCCATAAATCTCTAGCGGCCTGCAGTACACTCCACTGCGGTGCCTTCGCGTCGTTCAGCAACCGACTCCAAAACTGTTGCCACCTGTCTTGAAGCCGCTGCCACCGGCTAGCCGAGCGGTCGCCGACGAAGCGACTGGCAAAGTACTGTTGGGTGGAGGCGGCCTGCTCATAGGCGGACCCACGTGCCGCGACGCTGCTGGTCGCGGACTTGGGCCGTTCCCCCTGAGCCGAAATGGACGCGACGGTCGCAGCGACCGTTGGTGCGCCGAAGGCTGGTACACCAGAAAACAACACGGACGAAGGCGTGCTCCGGTTCTCGAATCCCAGCTGGAACGAACGTTCTCCGGCACGTAACGCGGCGGTCAGGACCTGGATCGTGTCTTGCTGATTGCCCAAGTACGCGACACCACCGCGAGCCAGTGGCGGGACATCGCTTACGTTGAGTTGGAAGATGCCGGCAGGTTGCGCCAGAACCACCAGTTCCACATTGCCACCCACCTCCACAAAACTACGAGACAGGCTGTTGGCAACTTTGTTGTTTTGCAGATCGTAGCCAAAACTCTTCCCCTCTGGGTCCACCAAGGAGATCGATACTGGGTCGAGCAGAATCACCCACAGCGACACCAGACGCTGGCCGACGGGACCCAACGCCGGAGTGATTCGAGCGATAATCTGCTGAAGGAGATCCTCGGTGTTGCGCTGCACCTTGTCGCCCGAGTCGCTCAGCACACCGTCCAGCAGCACTCCCAAGTCGGCATGCAGTTGAGTCAGGAATCGCGTACCGTTCGCGAATACATCGAAGTTGCCAAGCGAGCCCGGAGCGACTACCAGATTGTCGATCGTGCGACGCACTCCCTCGTGGATTTCGCCCGCTACGAGCGAGACAACACCATGGCCAGTGAAGCCCACGCGTGGCGTGAGCAAGCTGAGTTCATCGGAGTTGAACGTCGCAGCTTGGACATCCGGAGAGACTTCGATCTGGTACGAGCCTGCCGGCAAGGCGTCGGGGAATAGCAGCGTGACCGTTTGCCGTACGGCGGTCGGGTAGGTGCGGCCGCTGGTCACGTCCCGATTGCCGCTGGGATTGTAGATCACACTCGGCGTCGAGTTGATTCCGGCGCCGACGACAAGGATCCGATCGTCAGCCGTACCAAGTCGATTGTCGGGCCCCAGCCAGGTCACGCGGTAGTTCTCAGGCTTCTCGGCAGCGGTCGGGTCCAGACGATTCCCCTGCCATACGAGCACCAGGGCGCTGGTCGGTCCACCGGGCAATCCTCGTTCACCAGGCAACAGCGTCGGCGCTTCCACGGCCACCAGTTGCGGCAACGTATCGATGACCAGCGAATACGCCCCGGCGCCCGGCGTACCGGTTGCATCCGCAACGCCGAAGACATGGATAAACAGAATCTCGCCCTGGTCCGCCACGATGCGGAATCGATCGCCAATACCGCGCTGATTTCCCTGACCGTCGACGACTTCCATCCGCAATCCGGCGCCTGCGACATGGGCAAATCCTGCGGAGAAATCGAGCACCTGGTCTCCAGCTCCCACGACCGATTCACGGGCGACCTGCAGACGGAACCAGGAATCTTCGTGACCGGGCAGGATCGTCAATGTGGGTTGCGCCGTGTGGACCACGATGCCTAAGTCGCGCGCCGTCTCGCGAGATGTGTTGGGCCGAATATCGGGCACGCGGCCATAGATGACAAAGAATCCGCCGCGATCGACTACCGCGATGTCCAACGTTCCGTCGCCGTCGAAGTCGGCCAACTCCAGATCCAACGGTTGGTCGGCCGGTGCGAGCGGGAATCGGATCTCCATAACCAACGACCACGCCCTGGTCATTCGCCAATGCCGGAAGCAATACAATGCCCGGCTGCACAATTGGTACGAATGGTCCCGGAATGACACCGCTGTTGGCCACGATCAAGTCGGGATGACCGTCGGGCGGCCGAGCGCGAGAGAACCGTCGGGTAGGGCACGTTGGCTCCCCCAGTCCGCAACTCGGATGACCAGCGGACCTTGGCCCACATCCGACGTACACGTACGGCGCGGCGAAACCAAGATCTACCGGTGCCGGGAATCAGCGTGACGGCGTTGTCGTCGCTGAGCGATGGTGCCACGACATCCAGGTTGCCATCGCCGTCAAGATCCACCAACGCGAGACTGGCGGCCTGGCGACTGCCCGCAAAGCGTCTTTCAAAGACGAATGTGCCGTCACCGAGTCCGCGAAAGACATCGATCCCGTCGTTAATTCCGCCACCCGCCACCAGATCCAGCGTCCCGTCATGATCGAGATCCCCTAGCGCCACGACCGCCAGGAATAAGATGTTCGGCAACTCCTGAATCTGTTGTGGCAGAAACGTTCCGTCACCACGCCCCAGCAGAACCGCCAACTTGTTGGGAATGTTGATTTCGGGACTATCAATCACGACAAGATCAAGATTCCCATCACCGTTGACATCGCCGGAAGTCAGACCGATGGGAAAGGCAGCCGCATCGAATCGCCGCTGTGGTTGAAATGTTCCATCGCCGCGTCCGAGAAGTAACGACACATCGGCGGAATCGTAATTGGTGATGACGAGATCGAGCAGTCCATCATGATTGAAATCCGCCGCCAAAATATCCCGGCGGTAAGTATAGAGATTCGCATCGTCCGCCACCGGATTCGGCGTCTGAAAAGCACCCACACTCAGTTGCCGCGGCGCCGAGAAGGTACCGTCGCCGTTTCCCAGAGAAACGCTGACGGTGTTGACGGAGGTATTTGTGACGGCGACGTCCACGATCTGATCGCCATTAAAATCACCCACTGCCATCTGCGACGGTCCCACTCCAGCGGGAAACTGCAATACTCGCTGAGCCGGAGAAGAATACCGATCGAGATTCTCAACCTGCAACGTGAAGCGGCCCAGGAGTCCAGCTGGCGACGCGTTCGCAGCAGTGACACGTAGCAGTACCTGCTGACCGGGCTTGACCGCCAGGTTCAGCCGTGGGGTGTGTCCAACCGCCTCGGCCAGCTTGGAAAGATCACGCGGGTCAAGCAGTTCCAGGTGAGCATCACCGGCAGCGTCCTGCAATGGTCCGAGGCTGGCGGCGATGGTCCCCGCCGCAGTACTTTCGAACAGGTAGTACGCTTGCTCGTCCTGTCCCAGTGTGCCGTTGAACTGCTGCAGCACGAGCGGTCCCAGGTCCGCGGTCAGCGATTTGGCTTCCAGGGTGTACGCGGTCGCCACGTCCGTGGCAGCAACTCGCAGCGTGAGGTACTGGCCGGCCGTCGAGGCGATCACCGCTTGGCGGCCGACAACGTTACCGGCGGTATCACGCAATAGTGTGCTCTCTCCAACTATTTGCTGGCCGTCGGCGTCCAGTATCTGCAGCGCAAGCCGCTCGGGAGTGGCCGTCGTGCGAATCGTTACGGTGAGCGTACCGGTTGCCAGGGACTGCAGCCGGTACCAATCCGCGTCACCAGCATCCAGTGCGAGGCGAGGCAGTGTGCTTATCACGACAGGCCCGAGATTGGTCGCCGTAGCGGCGGTATCGTTCGGTTCAAATCGATCGTTCAGCGGAGCGAGCAGTGGCTGCAGAGGCACCTGACGGAAATAAATGTCTTGGTTGCCCCCCCGCGTATCGGTCCAGGCGACATAAGCCCACTCCTCCGTCATGGCCAGCCCGATCGCATCGCCGAGATATACGATCGGTTGTCCCGTGGCACCGGTGAACGTCCCCTGGTCCGCGTCAAAGGACTGATCGGTAACGCGGAAGTTCGGGCTGAACGTCTTTCCCCCGTCCGTACTGATCGCCCCAAAAACATCCAAGAGATGGTTATCCGGATCCCGGCGCGTGTCGTACCACACCAACCCAATATCTCCGGCGGCGTTGACCTGCAAACGAACCATGAACTGGTCGGCAGCAACATTCTCCGGCGAACCATCCGACTTTCTTCCGCCGTTGTCGTCGTTCACGCTGCGAGCACCTGTCCCGCCAGGCAGAATGGCTGACTTCCAGGTGCGGCCATAATCCTCGGATCGAGCGAAGAAGATGTCCGCCGCGTCGACCGGGTTGCCAACCGTATCATAGACAGTCAGAGGCTCGGCAACGTAAATGTTTCCCGGCCGCACCGGGTCTGCCACGATCGACCGCATCGGAACCGTGCGAAAGGAGTTGTTGGAGAGTCCCGCCGTCAGCAGCTTAGCCCCCGAACCAAACGGCAGGCCCACGAGGGAATCTCGCGGGGGAACAAAGAAACTCGCTGCCGCGTCCTCAGAATAATTCACCAGGAACCATGCTCCCGCGTAGTCCGCCACCGACACATCCCCCAGTGCCCCGACAGCACACTCGCGGCCACGTCAAATAGCCACGCCCCGGGAGTAGATCCAATCCAGAATTGAAGTTCGTCTCCAACACCGACTCAGCCACCCCAGTGTCCGGTTGCGGGCGTGTGCGCAGTTGCCAGGATAGTCCGCTATCCCGCGACACGGCGATCATCACATCACTGCCCCCGGTGGCATTCGCTTCTCCGGGAAACTGACCCGCCGGATAGTATCTCGCCCACGTTACGTAGACGTTTCCAAAGCTCGGATTTGCTCGTCCATTGGGCAGCACACGCACGGTATCGACCGCCATGTCGGGATAGATGTCGAACGGCACCCTCGTCGCCGAGTCATACCGGTGAGAGGCGACTGGGACGGCCGGCAGCCAGGAGAGCCCGCCATCGTCACTGCGTGCCACGAAGATCGCCATTATTGGCCTCAAAACCTGTCGCTGCGCAGGCTTCCCGCACCCGGATTCAAAATCGGCGGAGCGCCGGTCCCCCGGAACGCCGCTGCCATGAAGCTGACAAAGACGTGACCGTGGGCATCGAATTTGGTGATGGGATCGGAGGCTCCTTGGTCGAAACCGACCGGCAACGTCAGTGAACCTGGTTGCCACGTACTTCCTCCGTCTCGCGATACCCGCACGCCAATGCCGGCGTAGCCAGTATCCCGCAGGGAGTAATCCATGTAGGCCAGCACGAGGTGGGCCGGATCCTGGGGATCCACGGCGATCGATGGACTTTGTTGCGGGGCCGCGTCCGTCGTAATCGCCTGATTGACCTCCGCAGTGCTCGGCTCGGAGTACAGAGCGTCGGGATACGGCCATCCCCAATCGGGCAACGCCACCTGTCCGCCGGCCGACATGCACATGCGACTCTCAAGCGGCTCCAGGCTCGGACGTCGCGTGCTGCGAGATCGCCTCGCGGCACTCCGCCGACGGCTTGGCGGCACCACCCTCGATTTCACGGGAACTGGCATATGTGGACCCAATACGACATGGGGCGTTCCCGCTGGCGTCCTTGACCACGAAACCGCCGATTGTTGACGCGCCCTTCCAGGGCCAATTCAATCGGCGACAATTCGCCCAGCATCGACCGCGTCTGTTCTTCAACTCGCACCACAGACCAAGGCCGACCGAATACGCGATTCACACGACCTCTTCCCTCTTCATTGCGCAAAATGACGATTTGGCAACAGGAGTTAAGGATATACACCCTCCTTATGATCCCGGGCCTGGAAAGGATAGCGATCCAGTGGCTTATAGAAAAACCTGGCGGGATCAGTGCCCCCTGGACTGTTAAGAAGTCGATTCCGTTGAGTCCATTCGGCCTTGGATGAAAGCCCTTTTTGTTCCGGTTCCGTGGGGTTCCGACTTGTGACTCGATCAGGCAAACAGGACAAAAAGATGACTGACCAAAAGATCTTTCTGGCCAACCTATGTTTTTGTCACATATATTTTTGTCCTTCGACCGCGGAGCAATTTGACGCCCTGCTCCGCCTGCCCTTCCTCATGACGCTCGCGGGGAGACGGTGTAGAATGGGGGGTGGCATTCTCGTCGGGGTCTTCCTTTTGGGCGGCCTGCTTCAGCATCATGTGGCGTCGAGCAATGGAACCCACTCCCCCGAACATCCCAGCGAACTCACTGACCGGGGAGGACACTTCCACCATGCGGCTGGTGGAATCAGCCGCCGCTGGCGATCGGGCCAGCCTGGAAAGCTTGCTTCACATCCATACCAGCCGGTTGTCGAGGATGATTGCCTTGCGGATCGATCGTCGCTTATCGCAGCGGTTTGATGTGGATGATGTCGTGCAGGAGGTTCATCTCCAGGCCTCCCAACACCTCGCAGATTACCTCCGCAATCCCGCCGTGCCATTTTACCTGTGGTTGCGGGGAGTGGCGGTCAACGTCCTGCTGGAGCATCATCGTCGACACATGGGAACTCGGATGCGGGATGTCCGCGTGGAAGTTCCTCTTGATCCGATACCGTCGTTGGAAGCCTCCTCGCAAGTGCTCTTGAGCTATCTTGCCGCCACACAGACGAGTCCGAGCAATGCCGCGATCAGGGCCGAGTTGAGGACGCGACTCGAGTCGATCATCGATCGCCTGCCCCCCGCCGACAAGGAGGTATTGGCACTGCGGCACTTCGAGCAACTTTCTCCCTTGGAAACCGCACAGGTGCTGCAGATCAGTGAGAAAGCCGCCGGCATGCGTTACGTGCGTGCCTTGAAGAAGCTGCGAGATGCGATCAGCAAACTTCCAGACGGACTATCACAGTGGCGACTCTGAGCGGCGACTCTGAGCGGCGACACCAACCGGGATCTGTCAGGGGAGCATAAGCTTGAGTGAGATGGACTCGGGAACGGACCTGCTAAGCAAACTAGCGCACGAGTTTGTCCTCCGACTGCGCCACGGAGAACAACTAACTGTGGAACGGTTTGCGGCGGAACATCTTGAATTGGCTGCTGAGATTCAAGATCTATTCCCAGCCTTGCTGTTGATGGAGAAGTTGGAGCCGGTAGAGAGCCCGAGCCGGTCGAGCGGTTCGGTGCAAGAGGAAGATATTCAGTGCCCGTCACAACTGGGCGAGTACCGACTCGTGCGCCGCATCGGAGTGGGCGGCATGGGAATCGTGTACGAGGCGGTGCAGGAATCGCTCGGTCGGCATGTTGCGTTGAAAGTTTTGTCGTCTCGAGATGCGAAACACGCGAATCTGTTGGAGCGATTCAAACGGGAGGCACGAGCCGCCGCTCAGTTGCACCACACCAACATTGTGCCGGTGTTCGGTGTCGGCGAGGCCGAGGGCATTCACTATTATGCGATGCAGTTCATTGACGGGCAATCGTTGGATCGCGTGGCAGCGGATGCGGCGACTCTCGAGCATGACCTGGCCACGAGCACGCTGGGCACCGCGGGAGCCGATTACTATCACGCAGTCGCTCGCATCGGTGCCCAAGCCGCGGATGCGCTGGCATATGCACATGCTGGCGGTGTTCTGCATCGCGATATCAAGCCTGCGAATTTGATGCTCGACGCGCAGGGGACCTTGTGGATTACGGACTTCGGCTTGGCGCGGCTGGAAGGGCTGAGCGACCTCACCGTGGCGGACGAGGTCATCGGGACGTTGCGTTACATTCCGCCAGAGCGGTTCGAGGGCTGCACGGACGTGCGCGGGGATGTTTACAGCTTGGGGCTGACACTTTACGAACTGTTGACGCGGCAACCAGCCTTCGGAACCGCGTCCCGGGCGGAACTCGTCCATCGCATCCTGCATGTGCCGCCACGCGCGCTGCGCAGTATCGATCACCGTATTCCGCGTGACCTGGAAACGATCGTGGTGAAAGCCATCGCCAGGGAGCCCTCCCATCGTTATCAGACCGCCGCGGACATGGCACGAGACCTGCGACGGTTCTATGCAGACCTTCCTATTCTTGCGCGGCGGTTATCCGTGGCGGAACACTCCTGGAGGTGGTGCCGCAAGAACCCGGTGCCAGCATTCTGCGGCACGCTGGCGGCGTTGATGTTGCTGGCAGTCGCCGTCGTATCGACGGTGGCCTATTTCCGGGAAAGCACTTTGCACGACTCACTGCAAGTCGCTTTGCAGCGTACTCGCAGTGCTGAATTGCGGGGTCGCAACGACCTGTTTACCTCCTACTTCTCGGCGGCAACGGCGGCTCGGCAGAGCCGTCGACAGGGCCAGCGTTTCGACAGTTTGACCGCGATCCGCGAGGCAACACAACTCTTGCCCGGTCTGGGCCTGCCAGAGGACGAGCAGCAACGGCGGTCTGATCAGCTGCGTGACCTCGCCATCTCCTGCCTCGCACTGCCAGATATCCGAGAGCTGAGCGATCGACCGACAAAGGTGGTGCCGGACACCTATCAACAGGATCGCTGTGCCCAACGCGACGCGACGGGCAGCTTGATCGTCACACGATGGCCAGGCGATGCCGAACTGGCGCGCCTGTCGTATATTGACGAGCACACCTGGTTCGGATTCACACCTGAGCAAGGCGTGATGGCGTTGGTGAACCAGCAAGCTCATATGCTTCAACGTTGGCAGTTCCAGGATGGCACGCCCGCGCCGTCGCGCAACTCCGCGAACACGAGGGAACGCTGTGGGACGCTCAGTTCAGCCGCGATGCGCGGCGCGTGCTGCTGCTGCATCGAATCAACGAGCAGGGGCTGATCGAAGTGCTGGACTGGCCGGGCGGCAAGCATGCCCTCAGCCGCGACCTGCCGTTTCAAGGTGAGCTTGTTTCCGCTGCTCGCTTGTCGCCGGACGGCCAACTGGTTGCCGTGATCGAAGGGGAGTACCGAAGCGACGCGTCGCGGTTGGTCCAGGTGATCAAGGTGGATATGGGCGACGTGGTGACGACGCTGGAACATACCGCATCGGTGGAATCCATCGCCTGGCACCCCGACTCGCAAACCTTGGCTGTGGGCCTGACAGACTCCAACGATATCGTACTCTGGAATGTCCCGCAGCAGAAACAACTTGCCAGACTCTCGGACCAGCGAGGGGGTGGTCCCAAGCTCTGCCTGAACGCGACCGGCGAGTTGCTGTGCAGCAGTTCGAGTTGGGCAAACATCCTGGACATCTGGCATCCCTATTCGCGCCAGTTACTGCTGCACATGCCGAGCCCGCTGCAGTTTGCTTGGAGTGCCCCGAATGGACGTCTGTTGGGAGAGGCCCGCCTGGCGAATGGCGACTGGCATTACGCGGTTGCCGAACCAAGTAGCGTCGTACGAACGCTGGTGTGCAATCCCGTTTACGGGCCCGTGGAAGCCTGTGCGAGGTCTCGGTGCACCAGGATGGGCGGCTACTGGCGGTCGGAAGCGACAACGGCGTCTCGCTGTTCGACCTGGAAACCGGACTCGACGTCGGATACGTATCAGTGGGCTACGCCATATGTCCCTGGTTTGTCTCCGCCACCGGCGAACTGCTGACGTATTCCGAACAAGGTTTGTTGCGTTGGCCAGTTGAATTCTCTCAACAGGATCGGACGCGGGTCACGATTGGTCCACCGCAGAAACTCCCCTGCGTGGCCACCCGTGGCACACAAGTCGCATCGGATTACTCAGGCCAAATTGTGGCCGCTGCCGCTGGGAGCAACGCGGTCATCTTGCACGATTACGGCCAGCGAGTGATCACGCTGGATGGGCTTATCGACTGCCGCAGGATTGCCGTTAGTCCCAACGGCCACTCGATCGTCACCGCGAGCCACAGCGACGGGCCGATCGATATTTGGGATGGAGACTCGGGAGCACCGATTCGCCGCCTCTGCGCGAAACAGTCAGAGTCTCGCGTTTGCTTTAGCCCAAACGGTGAATTGTTGTCCTTCCAGCAGTTCTCCCCTCGACTTCTGCGGACAGGCACCTGGCAGGAGCAACCATTGCCCGAGGCACCGGCCATCGGAATCAGCTGTTTTTCTCCCGACGGTCAACTCGTGATCGACCTGAATTCCCCCGGAGCGACTCTGCGTGACTCCCATACAGGGCGCAACTCGCAACGCTCGATCTGCCCGACTCGCCAACCATCTGGCACTCCACGTTCACTCCCGACGGACGCCGCGTAATCCTCAGTTCCAACGATCGCCACGCCGTTTATGTCTGGGACCTCGGTCAGCTCAGCCGCGAGTTGTCGCGTCTTGGGCTGGAATGGGATCGGCCATTGATCACCTCCGCGATTCCCGCGGCGATAAACACCCTGCCGGCGCGGCCAATTGTCGTGCAAGTCAAGGCGACTGACGAGTAGGGGAGGCGATTTCCGAAATTCTTGGCACTTAGCGCGGTCAGTGACGTCTGCACTGACGCCTTACTAGTTGAGGCCGCGTGGGCCTCTCAGGGATCAGTCCCTAGATTCTGCCCCCGTCCCGAAATTGAGCACTGGTTATGGAGATGATTCTATGGCGCGAAACTTCCTTGCTCTTGGTCTCTGCTTCGCGGCTGCGCTGCTGGTGGCGCTGCCCGTCGCACACGGTGAGGTGATCATCACCCCGCACGGCACACCTTTCTTGGTAGTCGACACGCACTTGTACACCGCCCCCATCGACTCCCCCTCGTACTTCCAGGCCCTTTTTCCGGATCACTTCCCGACGAGAATCCAGCACGGCCCTCCCTACGATCACGAGTTCGCTGACGGCTTGGCGCTGACCGGCTACCCCGAAAAGACCGTGTTCAGTGTTGCCGAGTTCACCGACCCCAACGCGGTCCATTTCGGGTTCGTCCTGGTGCCAGGATCAAACGCCCCCATTGGGTCCTCTCGTGATTTCGACAGCGGCCCGATCATGCCCAATGACATCTTTCCGATCGCCTATGCAGGCGACGTGTACCGCAACGGAGTCCCCTTCGAGCTGGGCGCCTGGGGCGGTAATCTAAATCCGGCAACTGGGTATGATGGCGCAAGCCACTTCGTGGGGGATCTCTGGGAGAACAGCGCCTTTGCCCCTCCAGGCCTCACCAGCTTGGTTGGCAACTACGAGTACCGAATCACGCTGCGAGACGTGAACGACTTCGGGTACGACATTGTGGCGAAGTTTCAGGTCGTTCCCGAACCGGGGGCGCTGACTCTGTTCGGGTTGGGCGCCATGGTCCTGGGCGGTTGCGCTTGGCGGCGACGGAAGGTGGCGGTCAGGGAGGGGAGTCTCGCATAGGAATGAACGTGCTCACCTTACCGCGGGGGGAGGACAAACTGGGATGACCGCAAGGAAGTGGTCACTCTCCAGTGCGCAGCTACGGCAGCGTGCGCACGCGATTTCCGTCGGGCTTGTCCCGGCGGGATCACAACTGGCCAGCTACGGCAGCGCGCACACGCGATTTCCGTCGGGCTTGTCCCGGCGGGTAACTGCCACAGGTTCTTCCGTTCAGTAGTTTACCGCACAATCCGTTGCTCTACCACGTTTCCGGAATCATCGTTCGGTCGTGGAGGCCGCGCACAACGGGGCAAACGAGCCAGAGATTGATGGAAGAACACCACCAGGAACAGTCGCTCGGTTCACCGAATTGCAGGCAAGCGTGACACACCGATAGGTGGTGCGTTGGGTGGCCACTTTCTTTTGAGTGGTTTGATAACCGCGCTAACGAACGCGGAATGCGGTATGAGGAATAATGAAACGATGGGAGCTGCACAAACGGAATGAATTCCGTTCTACGTTAGGGGGTGTCGAAGCCTACCTTACGCGCCGATGCCGCATCGACCGGTCCGGTGCGCACGCGCAGGCGGTAACGAGCCGGTGTCACACCCACCTGCTGCCGAAAAACCTGCACCAGGTAGCTCGGCGTGCCGAATCCCGCTGACTCGGCCACCAGCGGCAGCGAGCAGATCGGTTTCCAGCAGCAGCCGCTTGGCTCGTTGCAGACGGATCCGCTGGATTTCAGAAAGGATGGTTCGTCCAAGCGTTTCCCGAAACCGGATTTCCAACGCCCGACGCGACACGGCGACATGACGGACCACATCGTCGATCTGGATCGGTCGGCCTGCCTGGTGATGGATGAAGTTCAACGCGGCTGCCACGCAGCGGTCCTCCATCGCCACAATATCGGTACTGCGCCGAGTGACAACGTGCAACGGCTCAACCACCAGGTGACGCGGTTTGCGGATTTTGCGGCGCATCAGCTGATCGAGCAGTTCGGCCGTGCGATATCCCCCTTGCTGTGTGTTCATGGCGACGCTCGACAGCGGAGGATCGGCCAGCTCGCACAGTAGTTCATCGTTGTCGACTCCCACGACCGCTATCTCTTCCGGTACCTGGATATCTGCCAGGCGGCAGGCCTCCAGTACTTCGCGCCCGCGATAGTCATCGCACGCCATCAGGCCGGCGGGCTTGGGGAGTGCCGCCAGCCAGGCGGCGAGGTGGCCTTGCGCACGATCCCATTGGCGGTCTTGTTTGCGTGGCGGAGGGAGGTAGACGTGCGTGGAGAATCCGGCTTGGCGAATCGTCGCGCAATAGCTCCGCTCGCGCCGATCCGACCAGACGCGACCGGCCAGTCCCACGAAAGCGTAATCGCGAAAACCGCGCTCCAACAGATGTTCCGCGGCGAGCCGCGCAGCGCCCTCCGAGTCCGATTCCACCTGGCTCAATTGCGACAGCGGGTTGCCCGGGGCCCGTTGCAGGTCGGACAGATCAAGTGCGATGGTGGGGACGTTGGCTGCCAGGATGGCCTTCGCCACGGCCGGTGTTTCGATGCGGGCGATCGCTCCCGTGCCACCCCATTGCTTCATCTGCGGCAAGGCTTGTGCGAAGTCGCCGGGAGTCAAGTAGAAGGCCCAGGGACCGTGTAATCGGCTGTAACGGACGATACCGCGAAGCATGCCGCGCCCGTAACTGCGAGCCGTTTCGATTAACAACGCAACCCTGGGCGTCTGCAAGGCTGGTCCCCCATTTCCTCTAAACCGAATATTCTACGCGGGGCGACACGAATCTCACAACAGGCTCCTGCGCAAATTTGACATGGTTTTGCGCAAGATTGGCTCGTGGGGTGCTAGCGTTCGTGTACATTTGGAGAGATGATGTTGGCGGGTAGCAACATCCAGTCTTTCAGCAGGTGATCAACCATGGCAAAGAGTGTCGAGAAGCAGTTTGCGATTGGGGTCGATTACGGAACCAACAGCGTCCGAGCGCTGGTTGTCGACGTGCAAGATGGGAGCGAGATAGCCACCTGCGTGTTTAACTACCCGAGTGGTGATGCGGGTATCTTGTTGGACCGAGGGGATCCTAACTTGGCGCGACAGAACCCGGCGGACTACATCGAAGGTTTCTACAAGTCCGTCAAGGGGGCTGTCCAAGCAGCTGCGAAGCAACGTGGTTTCAAAGCCGAGAACGTCATTGGCATCGGTATCGACACGACCGGCTCGACTCCCATTCCCGTTGATCGGGACGGCATGCCGCTGGCGCTCGAACCGGCGCTGAAGAAGAATCTGTCGGCGCATGCCTGGTTGTGGAAGGATCATACCTCCTACGCCGAGGCGGCCGAGATTACTCAACGAGCGGCCGGCTGCGTCGGACGGTTACCTGACCAAGTGTGGCGGCTCGTACAGCAGCGAATGGTATTGGTCCAAGATTCTGCATTGCAAGCGTGTGGCACCCAGCGTGTTTGCGGCGGCGTATTCATGGGTCGAGTTAGCCGATTTCATCCCCGGGTTCATTACGGGAAACCTGGATCCTGACACGATGCCCCGCGGCATTTGCGCGGCGGGACACAAAGCGATGTATCACCAACAGTGGGGTGGTTTGCCCAGCCAGTCCTTTCTCCAGAGCGTCGATCCAGGTCTCGCATCCTTGCGTGACCACTATGCAGGACCGGCTCTCAGTTCGGACCAGAAAGCGGGAGCGTTGACCGCGGAGGTGGCAAAGAAAGTCGGTCTGCCGGCGGGAATTGCCGTGGCCGTCGGCGCGTTTGATGCGCACATGGGCGCTGTCGGAGCGGGGATCAAACCGGGAACACTCGTGAAGATCATCGGCACCAGCACCTGTGACATGATGGTCGCACCGATGGATAACCCACTGCCGGACATTCCCGGTCTGTGCGGTATTGTGCCTGGATCGATCATTCCGGGCATGTACGGTCTGGAAGCGGGCCAGTCGGCTGTGGGCGACATCTTCAATTGGTTCGTCAAACACCTGACACCAGCGGAGTTCACGGCCAAGGGAGATCCACACGTGAACTTGACCAAGGCTGCAGTGCGTCTCAAGCCGGGCGAAAGTGGCCTGTTGGCACTCGACTGGAACAACGGGAACCGAACGATTCTGGTAGATCCACTATTGACCGGTCTGCTGGTGGGCCAGACTTTGCACACCAGCGCCCCGGAAGTCTACCGAGCCTTGGTGGAAGCCACCGCGTTCGGCGCGCTGACCATCATCAATCGGTTCGAGGAATATGGCGTCAAGGTGAAGGAAGTGGTCAACTGCGGTGGGATAGCCGAGAAGAATGCCTTTGTGATGCAGATCTACGCCGACGTCACAGGTCGGCCCATGAAGCTCAGTCGCAGTGCACAGACGTGTGCGTTGGGCGCGGCGATCTTCGGGGCCGTCGTGGGGGGGGCTCACAAGTCGGTTGAACAAGCGCAGCGAAAAATGACCGGTACCAAGCCGGATTACTATCGTCCAAATAAGGCAGCCGTGTCAGTCTATGCCGAATTGTATGGACTCTACCGAGCGTTGCACGACGCATTTGGCACGCGCGGTGATTCCGGCCGCCTCGATCAAATCATGAAGAAGCTGATCGCGATTCGCGAGAAGGTGAGAAAGGGTGAGCCGAAGAACTGCCGGTTGCTCTCCAGTGAAAAGGTGACTTTGTGCTGGAACAACTCAAAGCGGATGTCTGTCAGGCGAATTTGGATCTGGTGGCTGCCGGGCTCGTCACACTTACATGGGGCAATGTGAGTGCCTTGAGCACCGATGGCAGCTATGTGGTTATCAAGCCAAGCGGCGTTCCGTACAGTCAGATGCTTCCCGAACACATGGCAGTTGTCGATCTGGACGGCCAGCTCGTGGAAGGAGACCTGCGTCCCTCTTCCGACACGCCGACGCACCTGGTTCTGTACAGGCATTTTCCGACAGTGCGGGGTATCACGCATACACATAGCCCGCAGGCCACGACGTTTGCCCAGGCTCGCCGAGAGATTCCCTGTCTGGGGACGACTCACGCGGACCATTTCTATGGGAGTGTGCCGGTCACCCGACCGCTCACACCACGAGAAGTGGAAGAAGCGTACGAGGTGAACACGGGGCACGTGATTGTGGAACGATTTAAGGACCTCGATCCCTTGGCGATGCCGGCCGTGCTGGTGGCTGGCCATGCACCGTTTACCTGGGGAAAGAACGCCGTCGAGTCCGTGCAGAACGCCGTGGCTCTGGAAGCGGTGGCGGCCATGGCACTGGCCACGTTCCAGCTCCGCTCAGACGCTCCAATGCTCGAATCGTATGTACTCGATAAGCACTATCAACGCAAACATGGAGCCGGAGCTTATTACGGGCAGAGTGGAGTGGTGGAGTGAGGGAGTGGTGGAGTGAGAGTGGTGGAGTGATGGAGTGAGATGGCAGTGATGGAGTGAAGGAATGGTGGAGTGATGGAGTGGCAGCATGTCCTTCATTCATAGGAGACAGGCCAGCATTCCACCGAACATGTCTCCTTGCGAGCGACACGTCTCAATCTCCAGATCACTCCAATGCTCCATACTCCAATCCTCCGGTACTCGACGCCTGACGCGGATTACAACAGGGAGCAGTGATCAGTGGCTGATTTCAATAGTCTGGAAGTGTGGTTTGTCACCGGTAGCCAGCACTTGTATGGTCCGGCGGTATTGAAGCAGGTGGAGGCCGATTCGCAACAGATTGTGGCGGGCCTGAATCAATCCGGTCTGTTGCCGATCAAGATCGTGATGAAGCCGATTCTGACGAATCCGCAGGCGATTACCGATCTCTGCCTCGAGGCCAATCACGTGCCGCACTGTATCGGGTTGGTCACTTGGATGCACACGTTCTCACCCGCCAAGATGTGGATTGCCGGGCTGACTGCGTTGAAGCGGCCCTTTGCGCATCTGCACACGCAGTTCAACCGCGACATTCCCTGGTCGTCGATCGACATGGATTTCATGAACCTGAATCAGTCGGCACATGGCGGGCGTGAGTTCGGTTTCATGTGTAGTCGATTGCGTCAAAACCGGAAGGTGATTGTGGGGCACTGGGAAGACCCGCAGGTGCAGGAGCGGCTAGGACAGTGGACTGCGTGTGGCGGCGGCTTGGCGCGACTGCCAGCAGGCCAAGATCGCGCGCATTGGCGACAACATGCGCGAGGTGGCGGTGACGGAAGGGGACAAGGTTGCGGCGCAGATTCAGTTCGGCTACGCGGTGAACGGTTATGGGATCGGCGACCTGGTGCGTTATGTCGAGGCGATCTCGGAGGCTGACGTCAAACAACTCTGTGCGGCCTATGACGAGCAGTATCAGATGGCCGCCGCGCTCCGCCCGGGGGGGCGCGGCGCGACGCGCTGCAGGAGTCGGCGCGGATTGAGTTGGGACTGCGGGCGTTCCTGCAAGAAGGGGGCTTTGCGGGCTTCACCGACACTTTTGAAGACCTGCACGGTCTGCGGCAACTGCCGGGCCTGGCCGTCCAACGTCTCATGGCGGACGGTTACGGCTACGGCGCGGAAGGGGACTGGAAGCACGCCGCGTTGGTACGGGCCATGAAAGTCATGTCGAGTGGACTGGAGGGGGGCGTGAGTTTCATGGAGGACTACACGTATCACTTCGATCCCTCTGGCAAAAAGGTGTTGGGGGCGCACATGCTGGAAATCTGCCCGTCCATTGCCGCCGGACAACCGTCCTGCGAAATTCATCCGTAGCCCCAGTTGTTCCTGTGGAACCCGTTGGACCTGTTGCGCCTGAGTCTCCAGTGGATCCAGTTGTTCCTGTTGGACCAGAGGGACCTTGTGTTCCAGTGGTACCTGTTGAGCCAGTTGGTCCTGTTGGTCCAACCTCCAGTAGCCCAGTTTTCCTGTTGAACCAGTTGGACCTGATGCCCTGATTCCAGTAGCTCCAGTTGATCCTGTTGGACCTGAATATCCTGCTTCTCCTGTTGCTCCTGTAGATCCTGTTGGACCAGTTGCTCCAACTCCGTACCTGTTGCTCCTGTAGATCCAGTTGATCCAGTTGGGCCTTGAACATCCTGTATGCTCCAGTTGATCCTGTTGGACCGCTTGCTCCGATTCCTCCAGTTGTTCCAGTTGATCCTGTTGGACCTGAGTATCCGGTAACACCTGTAGATCCAGTTGGGCCTGAAAATCCTGTATACCTGTTGATCCTGTTGGTCCGCTTGCTCCGATTCCTCCGGTTGCTCCAGTTGATCCTGTTGGACCTGAGTATCCTGTTGATCCAGTTGCTCCTGTTGGACCTGATACACCTTGAATACCAGTT
>CAVOXY010000051.1:0-122501 GCA_963700515.1 uncultured Planctomycetota bacterium
TCAAATTGATCCAAAACGAAAACGGCATGCGGAGGCACTTGAACAAACGCTTCTTCGCTCACCACCGTTGGATCGTCCCGACGAGGGTCGTGCTTGCTTTTTCCTGTCTTTTTCCTGTCTTTTTTCCGGTCTCGTCTGGCAGCGTTTCGCTTGGCCTTCCCTAACTCCGAGGCATAAAAGTCTTGCTGATCCTCCAGTAACTTCAGGGAAGCGATCAGGATTGACGAAAAGCTCTCCGTCGCATGTAATGCACTCGCGATCCCGAGCATCACCAAATTCGGCAGGCACAAGGGACTTTTGACCAATATCACTGCCGTGCGTTTGGCTGTTTCTGCTCAGCACTGCCGGAGTGATTTGCTCGGCAAACGCTCGCATGTCCTGTTGACGGATTCGCGCCAAGACATCGTGCCTATGTTCATCCGTGAACATCTTTGAGTCCTCCTGAAGAGTAAGTTGTTGCCAGAAAACAACCTATGTCAGAGAGGACTCTTTTTTGTCAAGACAAGCTTAGTACCATTGGGTTGATCCCGGCGGGGCCACAACTGGTCCGCTACGGTCGGGCGATCGGTTTCACAGGCTTCCGTCGGGTTGATCCTGGCGGGGCCACAACTGGTCTGCTACCGTCGGGCGATCGGTCTCACAGGCTTCCGTCGGGTTGATCCCGGCGGGGCCACAACTGGTCCGCTACGGTCGGGCGATCGGTTTCACAGGCTTCCGTCGGGTTGATCCCGGCGGGGCCACAACTGGTCCGCTACCGTCACCCCATGACACACCGTCGGTCGAGTCCTCCACGTGCCATCACAGCGGCACACTTGCGAAACCGAATCAAGCCGCGGCGTGTTTCGGCCTCGGCTCTCCGCCGTTGTGCCTCCGCATCCTCGACTTGGCCGGCTTGCTTTGCGGCCCATCTGCGGTAGCCGGCCAGTCCGCAGTCGGCCGGCATAAACCCGACGGGGCTGAAGGAACGTACGGAACTGAAATCGGACTATGCGTGGATGCGCACGAGGGCAAGTTCTTATCGCGTCACAGCACCGCCTCTTTTTCCGCCGCTTTCCACGGAACGGGACGCGGATCGGGACTGAAACGCCGCTTTCAGTGCGACAAACAGATGTGGCTTCAGCAGAAGAAGACGCATTCCTCACCGCTTTTTCTCTCTGCGATCTTTCTGTCCCGGGCGGCACGGGCTAATCTGGCCAATGGATCAGACACCTGGGATGAAGTCGGGGACGACCGATGAGCTCGGAACATGCATGTACGGAGTGTGGCGCAGCAGTCTCCCGCGAGCTGGCCGACGGACTGTGTCGTGGCTGCCTGCTGAAACTGGGATTAGACGATCTCAGCGCGGACCCCCCGTTGAACGTGCGTTGTCCGAGTTGCCAGCAGCTGACACGCGTGGCGGATGACGCTAATCTGCGCGACACAGCATGCCCGACGTGCGGCAGGCGATTCAGTGTCGTTGACGAATCAACTCACGGATACACCACACTCGGTCGTTTCGACCTGTTGGAGCGGATTGGAGCGGGCGGTTTCGGCACGGTCTGGCGTGCTCGCGACCGACAACTGGATCGGATGGTGGCTGTCAAGGTTCCCCACGAGGGGCAATTGACAGCCGTGGAGGCCGATCGATTCCTGCGAGAGGCGCGAGCGGCCGCGCAGCTGAAGCATCCTGGGATTGCCGCCGTCCTGGAAGCGGGTCGTGATGAAGGACAAGTCTACATCATCAGTGAGTTCATTTCCGGGCGGAATCTCGCCGAGCGGATGGAAGTCGAGCCGATGAGTGCGCGCGAGGCGGCCGACCTGTGTGCGGAGATTGCCGACGCGCTGCAGCATGCTCACCAGGCCGGCGTCATCCATCGCGACTTGAAGCCATCCAATATCATGATCGCTCTCGATGGCCGACCACACATCCTCGACTTCGGGTTGGCCAAGCGGGAAGCTGCGGACATCAGCGTGACGCTGGAAGGAAAGGTGCTGGGAACCCCGGCCTACATGTCGCCCGAACAAGCAGTTGGCCTTTCGGATCTGGCCGATCAACGATCCGATGTCTATTCGTTGGGAGTGATCTTGTTCGAATTGCTGACGGGAGAACGTCCGTTTCGCGGCGAGCTGCGCACGCTCTTGCATCAGGTGATTCACGACGAGCCACCGTCGCCACGAAAACTCAACACGCGCATCCCACGCGACCTG
Organism: uncultured Planctomycetota bacterium; assembly: GCA_963700515.1. Taxonomy (GTDB): domain Bacteria; phylum Planctomycetota; class Planctomycetia; order Pirellulales; family Pirellulaceae; genus JAJRVM01. The sequence goes on from CAVOXY010000051.1 coordinate 2,188, forward strand.
GAGACAATCTGTCTCAAATGCCTCGAGAAGGAGCCCAGCCGCAGATATACTTCCGCGGCGGCTTTGGCCGATGACCTGCGCCGCTATCTACAGGAGCAACCAATTGCGGCACGCCCGGTGTCCGCGTTTGGTCGCGGCTGGCGCTGGTGCCGGCGCAAACCCCGCGAGGCCACACTGATCACGTCGTTGGCCAGCCTGTTGTTGGTTATGGCCGTAGGTGGGACTTGGGTGGGCATCCGCCAGTTCCGTCTGGCAGCCAAGGAAAAGACCCAACGCCAGCGAGCGGACGAGGAAGCGAACCGGCTGAAAATCGTCTATCGGGAGGCCACCGCGCACTATACCCAGGCCTTCGAGTTGTTGGAGAACCTGATCACTCTGGCACCGTCTGAATCCGATTACCGTAGGCGGCTGGCAGTCGTCTATGAAGAACTGGCGAGATTCCTTGCGTCCCATCCCGATTCCAAACTGCGCGATCCGCGGCATGCCATCGAATTGGCCGAATTGGCCTTGCGCCACGCGCCCGATATGCCGGCCGCGTGGCGCACGCTAGGTGTCGCTCAGTACCGACTCGGGCATTGGGCAGCATGTGTCGCATCGCTCGGTCGCAGCCGGGCACTTTCAGCGGACATGCTGCGGCCCGAATCGTTGGTCATGGCACTCGCCCAATACCGGCTGGGCGATATCGATGATGCTCGACAGAGCTATCGACAGTTCTGCCAGTGGCGTGAATCGGTGGCCTCGGTCAGTGAGACGATTCAGCAAGCACTGGATGAAGCTCGATCGTTGCCCGATTTTGAAGCGGCGATGCGGGTGGGCCAATGACTGCAGACAGAACTCCCAATCGGCGCACAGCGCCGGCAGACGACCGGTTCCTGAGCACGCGTTGGAGCGTCGTGCTGGCCGCCGGCAATGCCTCCCAACCGAACTCGCGGGAAGCGCTGAGTGAGCTTTGTCGTACCTACTGGTATCCCCTCTATGCCTACGCCCGCCGCCGCACGAGTAGCGTTCATGAAGCACAGGACCTGATCCAGGAGTTCTTTGTGCGGCTGCTGGAGCAGAACACGATTGCGGTCGCCGATCAACAGCGCGGTCGTTTTCGCACCTTCTTGCTCTCATCCTTGCGGAATTTCCTGGCCAACGAATGGGCCAAATTGCATGCCGAGAAGCGAGGGGGTGGATGCCGTATCTGGCAACTCGACGTCAGTTCAGCCGAATCACGTTTTGCCCATCAGCCCACCGATTCGCTCACTCCCGATAAACTGTTCGACCGTCGCTGGGCCGAGACCTTGTTGGACCAGGCGATGAATCAGCTGCGAGACGAGTTCGTGCGGCTCGGGAAACTCGCTCACTTTGACCTGTTGAAGCCGTTCCTGGCGGGTGGCAAGCGGGACGTCAGCTATGCGAACGCGGCTCGTCAACTCGGTATCTCGGAAGGAGCGGCGATGGTCGCGGCCCACCGTATGCGCCGCCGCTTCCGTGACTTGCTGCGGGCCGAAATCGCGCAAACCGTCGCCACCGGTGATGACGTGGATGACGAGATTCGCGACCTGTTCGCCGCCCTCCGACCATCCTGATACTCAACTGAAGGGGCTCTTTGTCGCAACCGATAATCCACCCGGACGTGCACGAAACCGAGGTGGCTGATACTGACCTCAAAGGTCATCAGTGGACGCACCGTAGTTGGTGTCCCGCCGGCAATTCCATCTTCGCCATTCCGCACTCCGCATTCCGCAATCGTTAGGGCGGACGTCTAGCTACCCGAAGGAAAGTGCCCGCCAGCTGCTGCCACGGGTATTCTCATAGTGCCGCCTCGAATAAGGCCGCACGCCTAACGTTCAGCCATGAGAAACCCTGAAGCCCCAAAAGAAGCAATTTTTCGTGTAAGGTTTCGCCTCGTCTCCGTTACATCCTTGTACCTTATGTCGTGTGAGCCCGCTGCAAAGCGGGCTTGATCCGCGGCGTTCTGCCTTCCCTTTGTTTTGGAGTATTATCATGCGCAAATGGCTCACCTTGGCTCTCTTGGCTGGTTTCTGCCTGGCCTTAACCTCGCCCGCTCTAGCAGGCCCACCAAAGTCGCTGGTTGTTTTGTCCCTGTCCAGCTACGATCAGGCGAAATCAGATCCTTCCTCCGTGGGGTTCGTCGGGAAATCGCCCGAAATGCCGACGTGGTTGGCCGGCCTGTTTAAGCTCTACAGCGAAGGTAAGCCCCTTGCTGGCCTCGATCATGCTCGTCCCTGGGGGGCCGTGATCCAAGTCGATGATCGGTTGTCCGCTTATGCGTTCGTGCCGGTTACCGATGCGGAGACGCTCCTGTCGGAACTCTACGAGCACGTCGCCAATGCCACCGACATTGGCGGTGGTATGTACCATGTAGTGGGGACCGACGGCACGAAAGAGCTCTATGCCAAGCTGGTCGGTAATTGGCTGTTCGTGGCCCCTTCCACCAGGTGTCTGGCGAATGTTCCGCAGCAGCCCACAGAGCTGCTTGACGGTCTGAACCAGAAGTACGATGTGGCCGTGCGGTTGGCGGCCAGCAACATACCGGCTGAGCGAGGTCAACAGATTCTCGCGCAGCTTGATAAGACCCTGGGACCAGCCCTGCGCCAAGTGAGTAGCGAAGCGACGGTCAAGATCCTGGGGCAGGCGGCCGCTTCCATGGACGACGTGACGATGGGTTGGTCGCGCCATTAGCTCTCCGGCACAATTCCGAAGTTGATATCCTGCCATCCTCGTGGCGAGTCTCCCCCCCGGGGAGACTCGCTTCTTTTATGCTCCGGGCAAGGTTCCGCATGCCGCGGCGATCCGTTTCCGGATCACAGCTCCGCCGACCAGGGGCCATTTGTGCCTGTAGCGATCCGTCATTCGCGCCGCGCACGATCGCTCGGTTCTGCTCCGCCTTCCTTCCGAGTTGGGTTGGGAAATCGTAAGATGACACGCTGATCAGGCTGGCAAGTGCGTGGATTGTCTGCGGCACGTGCGTGACACTCACGTCTGTCACCGCAGGGAGTAGGATTGACTCGAGTCGTCTCGTCGATCGAGGAGAGCATGTGTGGAGCAACCATTTGAGAAACTAGGGGCGTTCTATCTGGGTCGCGTGCGAGACCTCGAGGCTGGCAATACGACCTCTGAGTGTCTGCTGTACGACTCCCGAGACCTGACAACCCATGCGGTTTGCGTGGGGATGACCGGGAGTGGCAAAACGGGACTTTGCATTTCACTGCTTGAGGAAGCCGGCATCGACGGGATCCCGGCCATTGCCGTCGATCCCAAGGGAGACATCGGCAACCTGCTGTTGACGTTTCCGCAGCTGCGGCCGGAGGATTTTCAGCCTTGGATCGACCAGTCGGAAGCCGCTCGCCAGGGTCAGTCGCCCGAGCAGTCTGCCCAGCAGACCGCCGACCAATGGCGCCATGGTTTGGCAGAGTGGGGCCAGGACGGGGCGCGGATTGAGCGGTTTCGATCGACCGTCGATCTAACGATCTACACGCCGGGGAGCACCGCTGGTGTGCCGCTGACCGTACTCAAGTCATTCTCCGCACCGGCGCCGGAAATGGTCGCCGACATCGACGCTTTTCGAGATCACGTGGCATCTGCCTCCGCGGGACTACTGGCCCTGTTGGGACTCGACATCGACCCTGTTCGCAGCCGGGAGTACATTCTGGTCTCGAATCTGCTCGATCGGGCCTGGCGGGACGGGCGTGATATGGACATCGCCAGTCTGATTGGAGAGATCCAATCGCCACCATTTAAAAAAATCGGCGTCATGGATGTCGACACGTTCTATCCCAAGAAGGACCGGGTTGCGCTCTCCATGGCGTTGAACAGCTTGTTGGCGTCACCGTCGTTTGCCGGCTGGCTTGAAGGTGAACCACTCGATATCAAGCGACTTCTCTACACATCCTCGGGAAAACCCCGCATCTCGATCCTCTCGATTGCTCATCTGTCAGACGCCGAACGGATGTTTTTCGTTACCATTCTGCTCAACGAACTCCTGGCCTGGGTGCGCAGCCAGCCGGGTACGCCCAGCTTGCGGGCTCTGTTCTACATGGACGAAGTCTTTGGCTATTTTCCACCCGTGGCGAATCCGCCCTCCAAGACACCCATGCTTACGCTACTTAAGCAAGCTCGAGCTTTCGGCTTGGGACTGGTGTTGGCCACGCAGAATCCGGTCGATCTCGATTACAAGGGATTGTCTAACTGTGGAACCTGGTTGTTGGGTCGGCTGCAGACCGAAAGGGATAAAGCACGCGTGTTGGATGGCCTGGAAGGCGCCTCTTCGCAGGCGGGTGCCCAGTTCGATCGACAGAAGATGGATGTCATCCTCTCGGGACTCGGCGGGCGTATCTTCCTGATGAACAATGTTCATGAAGAAGAACCGGTCGTGTTCCAGACTCGATGGGCGCTATCTTACCTCCGCGGCCCGTTGACCCGCGATCAGATTCGGGCTCTCACGGCGCAGCCATCAGTCGCGCGGGGTGGGGAGCCGGCTTTGGACGCACCGCCGCGATCGCAGCAGGCAACAGCCGAGACCGATTCGCAGCCGAGCCCACCCTCGCCGGCTCGGACCTCAATCGCGACTCAAACCGGCGACATCCCTGCTGACATCCCGCAACAGTACCTCGACGTCCAACGCGAAAAACTCCCATCCGCTCGACTCGTCTATTCTCCCGCGCTGTTGGGCGGCGGCAAGTTGCACTTCGTGCGGGCCACCTACCGGGTGGATCACTGGGAACAACGGGCGCTACTCCAAACCGCTCTGCACGACCTGGCCGGCTCACCATGGGAAAACGCCAACGTTGTTGCATTGCCCTTGAACCTGAAAGATGCGGCGGCGGATGCCGAGCATGCACCCATCGCCGAAGACCTGACAAGTGCCAAGAACTACCAAGTCTGGCAACGTCAGTTGACGGATGTTCTCTACCGCACGCAAACGCTTGAGATTCTCAGATGTGCAGCACTCAAAGAGTACTCACAGGCGGGTGAAACCGAAGGCGATTTCCGAATTCGACTCGTTCAGCAACTGCATGAGCAACGTGATGCGAAGGTGCAACAGCTGCGGGATCGCTACGCCACCAAGATGAGAAGCCTGGAAGATCGCATTCGCCGTGCTCAAGATCAAGTCAGGCAGGCAGAATCAGAGTTTCGTCAAGAGTCGATGGATACGGCTATCTCGATTGGAAAATCCATTTTCGGCGCGCTCTTCAGCCGAAAGAAACTCAGCCGTGCCAACGTCGACCGCGCTTCCTCCACGGCTCGCCAGGCCGGTCGCGTGGCCCGCGAAAAGGACGACGTCCGGCGGGCAAGAGACAACTTCGACGCGCTCCTCCAACAGCGCACGGAACTGGATGACAGAATCGCCGAAGAAGTTGCCAAAATAGACGCTGCCTATCGACCCGATCAACTGGCACTCGAGCGTCTACAGGTCAGGCCACGCAAGTCCGACATCTCGGTCGACCAGATTGCGATCGTCTGGATCCCCTGGTTCGTTGATCCTTCGGGCAATGCCCAACGCGCCTGCTGAATCTGCGCTAATCCGCGAGTTATGCTGGTGGGAATTGACAAGGTTCTACCGTTGCCTGCGTGATTTTGGAGTGGTGGGAGTGGGAAATGGAGAAGTGAGTGATAGGCACGAAGATATATTTGGGCTGTCCACGTTATGTCTCGTTCGTTGGGAGGTTGAGCGGTTTCCCTAACACTCCAATATTCCACCCTTCCAAGCGATTCGGGCAACGATTCTTTAGGACAAAAAAATCGGATGACAAAAAGATGGATAGTGCGGCACAAGAGCGATCTCGCCCCACTGCCACCGGTTCCGGTAAACGGTGGAAAAACGTGCCCGGTGAATAACTTGGGATCAGATGTCTGGTCCTTTCGAATTTCAGTCGTCGCACCACGCACCCAGTAACCAGTAACGAGTAACCAGTAACCAGTAACCAGTAACCAGTAACCAGTAACCAATGACCAGTAACCAATGACCAGTAACCAATGACCAGTAACCAATGACCAGTAACCAATGACCAGTAACCAATGACCAACTTCACGTCCGGCCTGGGCCTGTTCTATGACCTATACTTATTGATGGCGTCCAGGACATCCCGGCAGTGGGTGCACGTATGTCTTTGTCATCGATTTCACAGACAGCTTTGTCCGGCATGTGGTCTGCTGAGGCGATGCTCGATGTAGCCGCCAATAACCTGGCGAATATGCAGACTGTGGGGTTCAAGCAGTCCCAAGTTGTGCTGGCCACTCAGCCCTCCGTCGGCGCTCCAGGAGCACAGGTTGGGACCGGCGTGCAGCTGGCAGGCATCGCTGGCGAGATGTCACCAGGTACCTTGCTCCCAGCCACAGGGCCGCTGAGTCTGGCGATCGAGGGTAACGGTTATTTCGTTCTGGAGGATTCTCAGGGACAGCGGACCTATACGCGTGACGGCACGTTTCATGCCAATGCCGATGGCCAGCTGGTCGCCGCCAACGGGGATCGGCTTCTCGGGCTGCAGGGTGATCGCAGCCTCTTCCAAGGTGAACTGGTACCCCTCTTCATCCTCCATCCCCAGCCACTCAATCGCGATGGCCAACTGCAACAAGGTGCTTTTGCCTGTCGATATCGCGTCAGTCCCGAAGGTTGGATTCAGAGTCGGATCTCCGATGGAACTGTGCAGACGATCGGACAGATTCGACTGGCGCAATTCCATAATCCCGCCGGACTCCGAGCAGTCTCTCCGAACGCGTTTGTCGCCACGGCTAGTTCTGGTACGGCTCAGATCAGCAATCCCGGTTCTGGCGGATCAGGACGCTTAGCGAGGTACTCTGTGGAAGCCTCCAACACCGATGTCGCTCAAAACCTGATCAGTATGTCGCGTGCGGAGCTCCTCTTTCGCGCTAATCTCAAGGTTCTTAGCACGGCCGACTCCCTCTGGCAGGATCTGCTGCGAGCCGTCCGTCGCTGATCCTCCAGCGAGCTGCCAACCCACTGCGGGCACCCACGACATGGCGCACGGTTGATCATTTCCCCGCTGGCACTCTATCATATGTGCTGGCAATAGCCTCGAAGGAACTCGTGCTCCAAGCTGCTCGTTCTTCCACAGCCGCATGCCCCTCATCCAGGACGCTGTCATCCACTCCTTCTCAACCACTGAGATCTCACGATGCCTCATCATGCTCCCCTGAATTTCGCCGCGGCGCTCTCCATCACCTCGGATCTCCATCAGGCGATCAGGGAAGTGTGTCGCGACGCGATGGCCAAATTGGGTGCTGCTCCACACCTCGCCGTCCTGTTCATCTCATCGGAGTACCCCAACATAGACCAGGCCGTTGCCCGGCAACTCGGTGACCTGCTCGGACCAACCGTGTTGATCGGTGGGACCGGCGAGTCCATTGTGGGTACGGGGCGTGAAGTGGAGCAGCAACCTGCCGTCGCTCTCTGGCTGGCTCGTATGGACGGAGTCGATGTCGTTCCGATGCATCTGCAACTGGAGCGAACTTCTGAAGGGGCCAGTATCGTCGGCTGGCCCGACCAACTCGCCCAGCAGTGGCCCAGCGACGCCGTGATGCTGTTGATTGGCGATCCGTACAGCTTTCCGGCCGATGTGATGTTGGAGCGGCTCAATGAAGACCGCCCTGGTCTGCGCGTTGTGGGAGGGATGTCGAGCGGAGGATCGGCTCCCGGCGACAATCGATTGTTTTTTGGGCAGGAGCTGCAAACGGCTGGCGCCGTGGCCGTCATGCTCAGCGGCCCGCTCCGCACGACCACTGTCGTTTCGCAAGGATGCCGACCCATCGGCCGCCATCTCATCGTTACCAAGGCGGAAGGCAACTTGATTCAGGAACTCGGGGGTAAACCGGCTCTTCTGCAGCTCAAAGAGATCTTTGACACGCTGCCGACCAGTGACCAACAGCTGGTTCAGCATGGACTCCATCTCGGGCGCGTTGTGAACGAGTACCAGGATTGTTTTGAGCAAGGTGATTTTCTGGTCCGCAACGTGATGGGAGTCGATGCGGACACCGGGACCATTGCCGTAGGTGACTTTTTTCGCCCCGGCCAGACCGTCCAGTTCCACGTCCGCGACCACCAAACGGCTGATGACGAGATGCGGCAACTGTTGGCCGCCGTCCGCGACGATCCGCAGTGTGCCCCCCAAGGTGGCCTCCTGTTTACCTGTAACGGTCGCGGATCCCGGTTCTTTCCCGCACCACATCACGATGCACGTGCGATCCAGGAGTATTTCGGCGAGATTCCCCTGGCCGGTTTCTTCGCCGCCGGCGAACTGGGGCCGGTGGGTGGGGGGAATTTCATGCACGGTTTTACCGCCAGTGTCGTGCTGTTTGGAGAAGGGGACTCGCCGGAACAGTGACGCTGTCCAACAGAGTGTTACTTGGTAGCATGCAGGCACTCGGTCGACTGTTAGGTTGTCAGCCAAGCCTGCGTGAGGAATATGGCTGTCCCCTCGTGTCCGAAGGCTGCGCCGGTCAGATTGCTACCCATTTCCCTTCGTGACCACTCTGTACAATCGCTTCGATGACGCGCATGTTGGCGACGGCGTCGGTGAGCGGGGTCGGGACGTCCGACTCTGCCAGGATAGCCCGTGAAAACAGATCACCTTGAATCGTGTACTGATCGCAGATCTCCAGTTCGATTGTCTCGATCTGCGCGTCATGCTGATACCACATTTTGCAGGCCCGGTCCGGCGGCGCATTAAACGGGATCTCAATCTCCACGCGCCCCGTCGTCCCGAAGATGTTCACGCGCTGGTAAGCTGCCATCTGTGTCGAGCTGGTGAACGTCGACGTGCCGACACCAAAATCGAGGATGGCCGAGGCGAGCCGATCTGTCTTGAATTGCGGATCGTATTCGACCACGCCCATCACGCGGTGTGGCTCGGCGGCAAACAGAAAGCGCGACAGAGAGATCGGGTAGCAGCCGATATCCATCAATCCGCCACCTCCGAGAGTGGCATTGTTGCAAATGTTCTGGCGATCGTCGTTGAAGTACGAGAAGAACGACTGGATCGTTCGCAGCGTACCGACCTGCCCCTCGCGGACCAGTTCGCGTGCCTTCTGCCATTGCGGATGGTGACGGTACATGAAGGCCTCCATCACCTTCAGATGCGGAAAGGCCTGAGCGGCACTGACTAGCTCCTGGGCCTGCTGGACCGACAGCGCGATCGGCTTCTCACACAAAACGTGTTTGCCTGCTCGCATGGCCTGAATCGATACCGGCACGTGCAGATGGTTGGGGAGCGGATTGTAGACGGCATCGATGTCGTCGTCGGCCAGCAGTTCGTCGTACGATCCGTATGATTTCGGAATGCCAAGTTTTCGGGCCGCCTGCTGAGCACGCGACAGGTCCCGGGAAGCGATCGCCGTCACTTCGCAGTAGGTTCCCCGCTGCATGGCGGGAATCACCTTCTCCGTGCCAATCTTCGCGGTGCTGATGATGCCCCAGCGGATCTTCTTCATGAATCGCCTCACGCAATCAACTTGTCAATCACGTTGCCAAACACGTCGGTCAAGCGAAAATCGCGGCCCGCATAGCGGTAGGTCAGTCGTGTGTGATCAAAACCCATCAGCTTCAGAATCGTGGCATGCAGATCGTGCACGTGGACCGGATCTTCGACTGCCTTGAAGCCGAATTCGTCCGTGGCGCCATACACCTGGCCCCCTTTCACGCCGCCACCGGCCATCCAGACGGTGAAGCCCCAGTGGTTGTGATCGCGACCGTTGATCTTGCCGGCGTTGGCTCCCGCCTGCGGCAATTCGACCGTCGGCGTGCGCCCAAATTCGCCACCCCACAGCACCAGCGTTTCGTCCAGCAGTCCCAGCCGCTTCAAGTCGCTCAACAAGGCACCAATCGCCTGGTCGCACTGGCCGGCCAGATTCCGATGGTTCACCTCCAGATCGTCGTGGTTGTCCCACGGCTGCCCGGCACCGTGCCAGAGTTGCACGAATCGCACACCGCGTTCGACCAGTCGGCGCGCGATCAGGATCTGCCGCGCCTGGACTCCCGGTCCATAGGCATCCAGCACTTCTTTGGATTCCCGGCTGACATCGAAAGCGTCGGTCGCTTCCATTTGCATGCGGTACGCCAATTCGAACGAGTGGATGCGTGCTCTCCAACGCCGGGTCATGGTCGCGTTGCTCGCTGTGCAGCTGGTTCAAGGCTGCCAACGCATCGAGCTGTCGACGTTGCTGGGAAAGCGACAAGTGCCGGATTCTTGATGTTCTCGACCAGCTTTTCGACTTCCGTGTGCTTGGTGTCGATGTAGGTCCCCTGGTAGACGCCCGGCAAGAACGCCGCCTGCCAGTTCTGTGTCTCCTGGATCGGATACCCTCCCGGGCACATGGCGATGAAGCCCGGCAGATTCTGATTGTCCGTGCCCAGTCCGTAGGTCAACCAGGAGCCGAGGCTGGGTCGCACCTGCACCGAAGCGCCGCAGTTCATCAGCAACAGCGACGGTTCGTGGTTCGGCACGTCGGCGTGCATCGAACGAATCACCGCGATGTCGTCGATATGCTGGGCCGTATGCGAAAAGATCTCGCTGACCTCGATGCCACTCTGGCCATACTTCTGGAACTTGTACGGGCGACGGAAATGCGGCGCCGGTCTTGCGTTCCGTTCGCAGATTGTCCATCGGCAGGTTCTTGCCCGCATATTTCTCCAGCGATGGTTTCGGATCAAACGTGTCCACATGCGATGGACCACCGTTCATGAACAGGTGGATGACATGTTTGGCCTTGGCGGGAAAATGCGGCTTGCGTGGAGCGAGCGGATTGCGGTACCCCTCATCCGCCGAGGCGGGAGAGACCAGGCCGCCAGCGTCCGGTCAGGATGCCGGCCATGCCGAGCAATCCCAAGCCGGTGCCTGCCCGTCGCAGAAGATCACGGCGTGTTAGCGGCAGGTTCGACCATGTGTGTTGCATGCGATTGTCTCTCAGATTATGTCAATCCACAAACAGGAACGCGTTGCTCATCAGGAGCACCTGAGCATACTGTTGCCAAGCGTCGGGTTGGTTCTCCGCCAGCGGACTCCTGGCTGGCCGCCTCGATGAACTGCTCCCCAATCTCCAATTCCTCAGCCACGGGCAATCTGGCCAATACCGCCCGGTACATCGCTTCGATTCGCTGCCGCGTTTCCGGTATCGACGACACTTCCGGTCGAGCAGCGATTTGCTCGGCACGCTCGATCACAAAAGGTGAGTTCATGATGAACAGAGCCTGTTGCGGTACTGTCGTACGCGAGCGCGGTCGGGCAGCTCTGGTCGGGACTTGCCAGATCAAATACGCGATACAAACCGGGCAGGTCTTGACGATCGATATAGCCGTACACGGCTCGACGCAGCGAGAACGGCTCCTTGGTCAGTTCGGCAGGACGACCACCCATGGTCAGATCCAACTGGCCCGCGACAGCCAGCATCGCATCGCGCATCGCTTCGAACTCCAAACGCCGCCGGTTCATCCGCCAGTAGAGCAGTTCTCCGGATCAACCGCCTCGCATTCTGGGCGACCGAGGCTCGTCTGTTGGTACGTGTTCGACAGTACAATGCGCGCGATGAAGGCTCTTCAGTGACCAGCCATGCTCGATCAGTTGCGATGCCAGGTAGTCGAGCGTATCGGATTGGACCGGTGGCTCGCTGCGCGTTCCGAAATCGCTCGGCGTGCTCACCAACGGACGAGCCGAAATGGTGCATCCAGACCCGGTTCACGATCACGCGGGCGGTGAGGGGATTGGCGGGTGATACGATGGCGCGAGCCAGCTCCAGTCGACCGCTGCCATGTTCAAATGGTCTGGCGGTCGAATCCGGCCACCGCCAGCAGGAATTGTCGGGGCACCTCCTTTCCCGGACGCGCATGGTTGCCGCGAATGAACACGTGCGGGTTGTGGGGCGCGTCGTCTTCCTGTACCACCATGGCACGTGGCGGTGAACCAGGTGAGTCAACTTGATATGATTGGACCTTACGCTCCAGTTCCCGATAGGTGTTTCCGTCGGCACGTGTCAGCAAGCCGGGCGTCTCGGTGACGGCGATATCGGTCAAGGATCCTGGACCGACGAGAACTGCCAGGACCTGCTCGGCGGCCATCTCGGGCTGCTTCTCCGTTGCTGCCGCGGGGGAATTCTCCTGCTGCTGCGCGTAAAGAGTCGAGAGCAATCGGCCGTACACGCGAGCCAGATCCAACTTGGTGAGCGGCGGCTCCTTGTGGAGCGCTTCTTTCACGAGCGGGTTCAGCTGACCCGGCTCCACTCCCACCGCCGTCCCTTGCCATTTCTCCAGCATCACGGGAGCCTTCTGAGCATATTCAGCGTCGGCAAGCCGTGCGAGTTCATACAAGGGACCCAGTACCGGGTGATCTGCCTGGGCCGTCCGCGCCAAGTGTTCCCGCCAACGTTGTACCAGCCGCGGCTTGAACTCCTCCCCCTTCAAGGCAATGAAAGGGATGCAGCAGCAGTGATTCTTCCGACTCACGCGTGATGGCTCGAGCCAGGTAGTCGGCGGCGTGTCGCCGCGCCGCTTCTGCGATTTCATCCCGTTTCTTCTCCACAAAACGCGTCCAGCTCAGCCTGGCGACGGTCCAGTTCCTGTCTTGAATTCGGCATAGCCGGGGATCTGTGTGGGGTCGCCAATGATCGGCAGTTCGGCCGGCTCGCTGTGAGCTGGCGAAGACCCCGTAAAGCGAATAGTAGTCCTCCGTCGGAATCGGATCATATTTGTGATCGTGGCAGCGGGCACACGCCACCGTCAGCCCCAGTAGACCGCGACCCACGACGTCGATCTGATCATCGATATCGAGATGTCGATTGTTGAACTTGCGGCCGACCGTCAGAAAGCCCAACGCCGCCAGGCTGGGGTCGTCGGGTTGCGAGCAGAGCAAGTCGGCGGCCAGTTGCTGCAAGATGAACTGATCGTACGGCAGGTCCTCGTTCAACGCCCGGATGACGTAGTCTCGATAGGTGTATGCGTAAGGGTAACGCCTTTCACGATCGAAAGCATACCCTCGCGTGTCGGCGTAACGCGCAACGTCCAACCAGTGACGCCCCCAACGCTCGCCGTAGTGAGGTGACGCCAGATAACGCTCGACCAATTGCGCATACGCATCAGGAGTAGGGTCATCGACGAAAGCCTGGACTTCTTCCGCAGTCGGCGGTAGTCCGAGCAGATCGAATTTCAGGCGACGAATCAGCGTATATCGGTCGGCTGGCGGGGAGGGAGTGAGTCCTTTGCTTTCCATGTGGGCGAGGATGAACTGATCCACGGGCTGAGCGATCCACTCAGGCATGTTCACGGCCGGCAAGGGGGGGGCTCCGATCGGCTGGAAGGCCCAGTGCTGTTTGAGCTGCACAGCATAACGCTGCTCCCTGGTCATCGGCGCTTCGCGACTCGATGCATCGCCCGGCCAGGGGAGTCCCATGCCGATCCAACTGTTGATCACCGCGATCTCATTGTCTGGCAGTTTCTCGTCGGGAGGCATCGCCACGGTACCGGTATGCTGCAGCACCTGCATCAAGTAACTTTCGTCCGGCTTCGCGAGTTGCGCCAGCGTCGTGCCACTGCTGCCCCCAGAGAGCAAGCTCTGGCGAGAATCGAGACGCAGGCCGCTCTCCTGGACGTCCTCGCCGTGACATTCCCAGCAACGCTTGGCAAGAATCGGACGGACCTGATCCGTAAAGAACTGCTGCTGTTGGGCCGTCGCTGCTGTCGTCTGCGGCTGGTCGTCGCCAGCTACTGCGGAAGCCGCCAGCAAGATGGCACAATCAGGACACGGAGATAGTTCATGGTGATATCTCGGTCTTGGTGGTGGGGTACGATTTTCGTGGATGCGGGCCAAGTGGATACGGGGTCAACTGCGGAGGGATACTGGACTGGCACTACCGAGCATTCATTTATTGTTGTCTGGCACGCATTTTACCAGTGACGAAATGGTTCGCTCCCAACGTCCCCACTCGCCCGGCACACCGCTGGCACCGCTGAAAGAATGATCCGTGAACACCCAGCAATCGATTGTTACTCATTCGCTGTCAAGCACTTGCGTTGTCTCGTGGCTAAGTCTAAGTCTGTTTTGGCGGCGGCCCGACACCGTTGCGCCGGGGAGCCTGGCAAGGTGCGAAAACTGCTCGGAACGGTTGCACTCTGACCCAATCGGGGGAGTCTCTCCGCAGTGTTGGAGACTTGCCAAACGCACCGATCACACCCAGGCGAAAGTGCACCGCAATCAGCCTCGGCGAACGAACCCGGCGTGACTGAGCAGCCGAAGCTGCCGACGCCGAAACAGGAGAAGTAAGCCCGACACCGTGAGCTAAGTTAACAGATTCTGCGACCCTTGGGCAAGGAAGCCCGCCGGGCAGGATGCGTCACTCAGACGCTGAATTCCTCGACTGACGGCCACGACGCGTCGACGCGACGTCACCCCGCCGCCGTTCAACTCACTTCCATCCCAGCTTCCACCCGCGAGCTTCGATCTGCAATTCTTCCCCGTCGAGCTGCACGACGACCGCGTTATCATTGAAATTCTCGACGACCCAGCTGCCATCTGAGAAGATGTAAAGGGCGACTTTGTTGGGAGCGTGAAAGTGGTGCCCCGAGGCCTTCAAGAGCGGTTGCCGGATGGAGTCAAGCTGCTCCTGCGGCAACTCCAAGAGCGACTTCGGCTGACCATGAACCGGAAGTATCTGCACGTTGGCGGCGCTCAGTTCAATCTTTCCTTTCAGCCGGTCGGCCAGGCCGTCGGTGATCAACACCGGTTTTCCCGTGGCGATCAGTGCCGCTAACTTGCCCGCACAAGCGGGGTCTTTCAGCGCGTGCAGCGAGAAGAAAGCCGCGTCGGCGTCGACCGGAAACTCATCGCACGGTACTAACGGCAAGCCCAGCATACCGACAAAGTCGAAAACGCGCGGCTCATTTTCGGGATGACTGTTGGGCGGCTTGTAGGCCGCCACGCCCACGATCGTTCGCCGAGCAACTTGCTGGGCAACGTCCAGCAGGGCCGGAACGTTCTCGCGCAGCGCCTCGATGTTTTTCGGACCGGTGTTCTCCAGGAGCGATCCGTAGCAGAACAGCATGGACTCGCGAGCACCCCCCAGCACGGTCTGTCGCGCTTGTTCCAGATAGGTCGCTTCAGTCGTCCCGTACGGGTCGTACCAACCACCACCACACTTCTCGCCGCCTATCCCTCCGAGCCAACGCATGATGAAGTAAGCCTCATACTGCGGAGTACCACCCCACTGCTGATCTTCGTAGTCGCGCGTTTCCGTGCCGACCCAGATGCGATCGAAGTCTTCCGTTTCGCGCACGACTTCGTACCCGCGATTGTGGAATTCGTCGTACCATTGCGGGTATTTGTTGATCAGCGTCGCCTTGGGGTTCACTCGCTTGGCAGCCTGTAAGATACGGATGCGGGACAATTGAACCATCAGTTCACAGCGATAATCTTCCCAGCTGTCGCCCATGACGGGGAACGTCTCGTCGCCGATCGTGACTATCTTCGCCTTGCGTGCCTTGTCACACTCGTCGCATTTGCAGTCGGTGAACCAGAAGTCGTCAATCATGGTCTCGTCAAAGATACTGGCCGTATACTCGAAGATCTTCTGCAAAGTCATTTGTGTCGGACTGTCCGTGTAGCAGGAAATCAAGTTCCAGCCCGTTGATCGCTTGCCGATGTTCGTGGTGGTGACGCACCCGGAGACCTCGAACAGAGCGTCGCGAAATCGATCGCGCGCGTGTGACAGAGCATCGGCACGCGCCGTGTAGTTGCTGCGATACGTCTCGAGGTAGACCTTCGTAACGCCGGTTTCCTTGCACCAAGCGATGGCGTCGTCGATTCCCTTGTCCGAGGAGAGGTGATCACGCACGTTGTGGGCAGTGAACAGGGTGGAGAAGCGATGAATGGCTTGCCGCTCTCGAGCCAGGTCCCAGAGTTCGGGATTCGCCGCCACCGCGGTCGCAGCGTAGCTTCCCAAAAGTGACAGAACCAACGCGGCAGTCGGGCAGCGGCGAATGCGTTCGCGAATCATACTGGTGCTCACCTGTGGAAGTGGAGAAGGTTTGTTAGAAAACGGGGAGGCTCCCCGTTTTTCAAGCAGGCTGGGTGGAATGGGTAAAGGCCATGCGTGGTAGTTCTCGGCGACTTTGTGCAGCGGAGTCGTGATGGGGAGCAATGCGATGATGAAATCAGGAGATGTCTCCGGCAAATTTCCCGTCCGCGCTGCCATCTTCGCTGTCGATGGCTGTGATCATCGTCTGCAGTTCTTCCTTGGTGATCGCTCCCTTGTGAGTCAGGAGTCGGATCAATGAAGCGAGATAGAGCTTTAATTGTCCGTTTTCATTGATGAGGGCTCGAATCGCCTCATCCTGAGACATGTCGCCGCGAAATTTGGCTTCAATCTCTCGGCGGATGTTGCGTACATCGCGCTCGACGTCATCGATATCGAGTCGGTTTCCGATATCACCGAGCAACATGGTGCGTCCCCAACCCATGGTTCTTTCCTTTCGCTGCAGGAGGTTTGCCAAAAAAAAGGGGAGGCTCCCCGTTTTTGCGGAAATCTAGGTAGAATGCGTAGCTGTTATTGGCGTGCGTTGCCCGGTCTTCACGTGCCGAAAGTCGGTCGGCCAGTCGCTTCCGTCCGTCACGTGGCCCGACGGACGATCGCCGATCACGAGCAACGGTTTAGCCCGTCCATTGTACACATACCTTGGTCGTTCCGTATCCAAAGATGTCAAATCCCGTGGGTGGCCCGTTCTAGCGTGATTCGAGTGAAACCTGCAGAATCGCCTCGTTGTGTCGGAGGGTTTCCAGCGTGGACTCGGATGGCGGCGTATCGAGCTGGAACGTGCAGCAGGCGGCCTGTGCACCGTCGAAGATCGTGTTTTCCATTTCCTCGACGTTGATCCCCTCCTCGCGCAGAGAATCGAGCACGCTGGCCAACACGCCGACACGGTTGAAATGGCGGACCACCAGCGAGTGGGTAGCCGGTGACCTGCCACACATGTTCACCGTATTCACCGGCTTTCCCGTCTCGCGGAATAGTCTGATGATGCGCACGACTTCACCGGCGATGGCCTCCGAAGCTTCGTCCGTTGACGCTCCGATGTGAGGCGTCGCCGTTACCAGACTGGCCAGCTGCGTGTTTTCAAACCGGGCCTCGCCCTGCTTGGGTTCGTCAGGGAAGACATCCAGTCCAACCCGCAGATGTTTTTGCTGGATCGCATCCACCAAAGCCCGATGATCGACGATTTCACCGCGGGCGGCGTTAATGAGGATACTTCCCTCTTTCATTGTTGCCAGAAACTCGCTGTTGACCATTCCGATGGTTTCCGGTGCGGCCGCCAGGTGAATGGAAACGGCGTCACTGCGGCGGGCCAGTTCGAGCGGCGTGGCGCAATATCCGACCGCGAGTTCTGCCGCTCGCTCTTTGGTCAAGCGGCGACTCCAGGCCACGACTTCCATACCGAGTCCCTGGGCTCGACAAATCATTTCCTGGCCGATCAGGCCGACTCCGAGAATGCCCAGCGTGCGGCCGCGCAGTCCGCGTGCCTTGCCATATTCCTTCTTGCGCCATTTGCCATCTCGCAGGTCGTTCGATGCCCCGACAATCCGTCGATCACAGGCGATCAACAAACCGATTGCGAGTTCCGCGACGGCCGCACTGTTCTTTCCGGGACAGTTGGTCACATAGATCCCACGCTTGCTGGCCTCCTGGACGTCAATTGTATTCACGCCCGCTCCGGCGCGGACGATCAGCGACAACTGCTTGCCGGCACTGATGGTTTGAGCCGTAACTTTCGTCGATCGGACCACCAGCACTTGCGCATCGCCGATGGCAGCAGGCAACGTGTCTGCGGTCAAGTCAGGCTGCACATCAAGCCTGGCGCCCAATTGCCCTAAAGCATCCTCAGTACTTTTCGACAGCTTGTCGGCAATTAGTACTTTCATAATTCACCTCGGTTGATGTGTGATCTGCACAAATGATGCCCGCAACAGCACTAGTGTGGGCAATTTAGCGACGCGAAACAATCGGGTGTCGGTCCGGCCAAATGGGCCGTGGTGAAGTCGACCGAGCGGATCATTTGAAGAAAAGCACAGCTGTTTGTGTGGCTCGGTACCGGCAGTTGTTATACTGTGTAGCCAGCAAAGGTGACCTGCATGAAAAGGAACACGACAGCTAGAAACCGCGTACGAACCGCCAGGGCGATGCGGCGCCCGGTCCCGTTCGCCATATTACTCGTGGCGGTACTCACGCCGTCATGGCAGCTAGCCGCCCAGCAGGTGGATTCACGGGAAACGAGAGACACGCTGGTCGTAGAGAGTAGTCGCTTGCGGCTCGTGCTTCGCACTGACCTCAAGGGAATCGCCCATCTGCTCGACAAACAAACCGGGCGAGAATTCGCAGCTGCAACAGTCCGGCCGTTCGGGTTGTACGTTTTCTACTTCGGTAAGAGCATAGCGCGAGGGAAGCGAGTTACCGTCACGAGTACGGTGGACAAGGAAGTGACGCGCACAGGAGACGGCATACGGCTGACGTATGAGCATAAGGGAACGCACCCGGAGTGGTTTGATAGGTTGATGGTTATTGAACTTACCACCTAAGTCGATTGCGGAGTACTGATTCATGACTCTTTGGACACTTGCATGCTGTCTGTTGGGATTGGGTACCCCTGATCACGTCGATATTCTCGACTCGTTTGACTATCCCAACGCCACTGCTGCATCTCAAGTGTGGCGCGCGACGGCGGAACGGGGAGAGGCGATAGGTGTGGGAATCGCTCAGGTCGAAGGGCGAAGTGTTCTGGAGTTGCCGACTCCGTTTGCCGCACAAACGAAACTCGGACGCGTTTACGTGGACCGCGAAGTCGACCTGGATCTGGCAGCAGCCGGCGAGCTGCGGCTGGAAGTGCGCAGCACGGCACCGGGCTCGGGGTGCAGGCTGTCACTCTACTTCCACAGTGAAAAGGGTTGGTACGCCGCAGGAGCAGAACTGTCTGGTCGAGATTGGCAGACGCTGCGTTTTTCCAAGGCGGCATTCACAGTTGAAGGAGCACCGACTGGCTGGCACAACATCGACGCGATTCGCATTGCCGTATGGCGCGGGCAGCCGCAGGACGGTTCTGTCTATGTTCGTCGGTTAGAGGCTGCCCAGCATGATGTCGCTTTGGTCATCCCCTCGGCCACCGCTTCAGGAGAATTGCGCAGCGCGCTGCAGACGGCCGAGGAAGTGGGGGAGATGTTGAGTGATTTGGGGTTGGGGAGTGACGCGGTGGAAGAGACTGCCGTCGTGCGTGGCGCGCTGGGCCAGCGCCGCATCGCGATTCTGGCGTACAATCCCGGTCTCTCGTCGGCAGCGACGGACGCGTTGGTGCAGTTTGTCAACCAAGGTGGGAAGCTGTTGGTTTGTTACCAGCTGCCGCAGCCATTGGGCGACGCGTTAGGATTTGCCCAGCCCCAATACTTGCGCCCCGACCAACCCGGCGGGTTTGCCGAAATCCGTTTTGAGTCCGCCGACGTGGATGGACTGCCGCAGTCTGTGCGGCAGGCATCCTGGAACATCACGGCCGCCCAGCCTGTCGGGTTCCATGCCCGCGTGATCGCCAAGTGGTTCGACGATGCCGGGCAACCGACAGATCAGCCTGCCATGCTCCTGAGTGACCGGGGCGCTTTCTTCTCGCACATCATCCTCCGCGACGATCGCGAGAAGAAGGTCCAGATGCTGGCGGCTATCCTCGGGCATCTGGCGCCGGCATTGTGGCAACAGATGGCCGATAATGCCCTGCAACGTAGCGGCCAGGTTGGCCATTTGGCTGATCGCAGTGCCCTGATCGAGTTTCTTCAAAACACCAATGACCTGAGTCCGTCCGGCAAAGTCGATGCCGCTCACCATTTGGCCACGGGACAAAGGCTGTGGAAGGAAACGGAGCGAAAGCAGGCCGAGGGCCACTACGCTGAAGCTGTGAAGTTGGCGGCGGAAACACACCGTGAATGGAAACAGGGATACCTGGCAGCCCAGCCGAGCAAGGGGGTCGAGGGGCGTGCGTTCTGGAATCATTCCGGTACCGGCGCATACCCCGGAGATTGGGACCGGACCGCGCAAGAACTGAGCAAAGCGGGTTTCAATATGATTCTGCCGAATATGCTCTGGGGCGGGCAGGCCCACTATGCCAGTGACGTGCTCCCGCGCAGCCGAACATTCGAAAAGTACGGGGACCAGATTGAACAATGTGTGGCTGCCGCCAGGAAGTACGGACTGCAGGTTCACGTGTGGAAAGTGAATTGGAACCTGTCGGGAGCACCGCGGGAGTTTGTTGCCAAGATCCATCGAGAGAATCGCAATCAGGTTTCTGTCGACGGAAAGGCTCACGATTGGCTTTGTCCATCGCATCCCGATAACTTCCAATTAGAACTCGACAGTATGCTGGAAGTTGCTCGCAAATATGATGTCGATGGATTGCATTTCGATTACATCCGGTATCCCGATCGAGATAAGTGCTACTGTGATGGTTGTCGCACGCGTTTCGAAGCGGATCTCGGCCGCAAAGTCACTAACTGGCCGCAGGATTGCTATGCCGGACCCTTGCGCGAAGAATATGCAACTTGGCGCTGCGATCAAATCACGCGGCTGGTCAAGGCGGTGCACGAGCAGGCCAAGCAGATACGTCCCGGCATCAAGATTTCGGCGGCGGTGTTTGGCGCCTATCCGAGTTGCCGCGAGTCGGTGGCTCAGGATTGGCCCGTCTGGATCCGCGGATGGGCTGTTGGATTTCGTCTGTCCCATGGACTACACCCAGAACGATCAAGCGTTTATGGATCTGGTCACCAATCAACTGCGGCTGGTGGACGGGCGCATTCCGTTGTACCCGGGCATAGGCCAATGGCGCCTGACCGAGGATCGGACGGTCGGCCAGATTTACTCTGGCTCGGCAGTTGGGGGTGACCGGATTTACCCTCTTTGATCTGAGCGGCGAATCGATCCATTCGGCCGTACCGGCTGTCGGTTTGGGCGTCGGACGCCAGAAGGCGATACCACCACACGCAAGCGAGGGGCGCTGATCCGGTAGGGAAACTGCGAGTTGGTCATGTCGGTCACTTGTCATTGGTGGAGGCATTCGGTGGACATTCGTTCGTATTTCGGATTTTGCAGCGGGGACGCTGTCCACTTTTGGGTGCGGGCCAAAGTCGCGGGAAATCCGGAAGTTATTTTTCCCTCGCGTCTCAGCTGGCGTGGCCGCTCACCAGAGCGCGGATATGTTCGAGAATATACCGGATGAACTGCGGCGACTTGGGCGGTCGTCCGGGGCTCGACGCGAGATCGGCTGCCACTTGCAGGGCTGCTCGCCTGCCGCTTGTTTCGCGTGGCGTGACGTCACCAAGAAACGACTCGAGCCGTTGTTGATACGGCTGGGGGCTCCTCTGTGTGGCGAACCTGCGCACCCGCGCATCCTCGTCATCGGCCAATAGATCACGCAGTTGTGCCCACGCGTGCTTGCGCTGCAGTGCTCGAGCCGCTTCGCGACGTATCAAGACACGGCCGTTGCGTGCTGCATCGGCAATCGCAGATGTTCCCAGCGTTCCAGGGGAGCGTCCCAGCAGCCAAATGGCCAGTCGCTTCATGGGAGCCGCGGAGGTGCGTTGGAGTAGAAATACGAAGACTGTCGGGCTCATGTATTGCAGCATGCCACGGAAATCGTCGCGCATGGGAAGCAACCGGGCCGCGAGCCTGAGCCATCGACCGGCGCACTACGAACGATCCGCCCCAGCAGCTTGAGGTACTGAAGATCGCGGCGACACAGATGATACTTGTGGCCACGGTACGATATCCGCAATCGCATCAGAGGAAAGCCGTAGAGTTCCCAGTTACGATACATGACTGCCATCCGGATCGCGCCGATGGAGCTGTGCACTTGCCGCGCATCGTGCCTGCCAGTAAGCAATTGTAGGGTGTGACAAGCTCGCCTGCAACGATTCCTGGCCATTCCCCCACGCAGCGGCACCCGCCGGCACACCAGCATGCGGACGGAAGTTCAGGAGCAACGCAGCTCGATACACAGTTGCACCTTCGTTGCGCCGTGCAGGTGCGTGATGAGAGGGTACCACTATCACGGTGACAGGCAAATGGCAGTGAGTGAATGAGTCGCTTGTGACGTTCACCGTGAGTTCGTCAAGGAGTGTTGTAACGCGTACTACACGGTACAGATGCTGCGACGCGCCATGATCTCGCCTCCCAACAGCCACGCCACGCCGCCGACACTCAGCAATACCGCCATATCGCGCAACGGGAAACGTGCCGCTTTCCAGGACTCGTGCCGGCTGGTAATAGTTCATGACGCTCAGAAAGGCGAAGGGCTTGGCCGGCGCCCAATACTGAGCGACGAAGTTCAGCAGGAAGGAAGCCAACACGAGGCCAAAGACAACCGCTATGGCGCGACCGCGACGGTTGCTCAGCGTAGAAACCATCATGGCAATACCTCCCACGGCCAGGTAGACGCCGAAGAGGTTTGTCATGACCAGCGCCACGCTGCGCAGGTCCGGGCGCATGTTCGGCCGGCATGGCCGGCGCAGCCAGCCGATGGCCGACAAAGCCGAGGCACATCACGAAAATTCCCGTCGACGAGCCAGATGATCGTCTCGGCCCAGTAAATCTGACGCCGCGAGACGGGCCAGCTCAGCAGCACGTCGATGGTCCCTCGGTCGATCTCACCGGCCGGAATGCGAGTGCAAAGCGTGATTTCGTGGCCCCAAATGAGAGCGAGCACAACGGGATGGACCCACAGGAAGGCTTGCATGGTCCGCGCCGTGATTTGATCACCTGTTTTGGATCCGAGCAGTGCCGTGATGAGCGATTTTACAAATGGCATCTGTTCAAATATCTCGGTCATGCCGGTCATCACCTGCGGCAGGATGTATGTCAGAATCGCTTTGATGACGAGCAGTCCGCAGCCACATAAGAGTGTGACGAGCCAGACCTCATGCATTGATTTCAACAGCAGTCCGCGCATCATGATGTCTCCGCTGGCGGACGATAGTATCTGCGAAACAGTGTCTCCAGGTTAGGAGGTCCGATGGAGATGTCGACCAACCGTTGCGCCGCAGCCCACTGCAGCAGCGGAGGTGTCGGACCGGTCAATTCGCAGTCCCATTGCGGTCCGAGTCGCGAGTCGACTTGGAGAAACTCCGGTGGCTGAATTGTGTCTGCGGCGCTCGTATCCTGAAAGACCAGCGTCACACTGCGACCGGCGCGGCTGCGCAGTTCGGCGAGCGAAGCGTTGGCCACAATGCGTCCACTCTGCACGATGGCGATGTGATCGCAAAGCTGCTCCACCTCACTGAGCGTATGACTGGAGAAGAACACGGTGTGTCCGTTAAACGCGAAGAGCCGCAGCAAGTGCATCAGTTCGTCTTGGATGAGTGGATCGAGGCCACTGGTCGGTTCATCCAACACGAGTAATTGTGGTTTGTGTGCCAGACCCAAAATCAGCCCCAGCTTCTGTCGCATGCCACGCGACATTTTCCGCACAGGGAGATCCGGTTCGAGCAAAAACCGTTCGCTGAGCTCACGGCCAAATTCCCGGAGATCCAGGTGGCGAATCAGGCCACTGATTCGCAGCGCCTTGCGCAGCGTCAGCCATGAATAGAGCCGGAGATCGCCCGGCAAATAACCAACGTCGCGGTTGATCGTGGCACGCTGCTTCCAGCAGTCCCAGCCGAGAACCGTGGCGGTCCCTCTACTGGGACGCAGGAAACCGAGTAGCAGGCGTATCGTGGTCGTCTTGCCCGCTCCGTTGGGACCCAGAAACCCGAAAATCTGACCGCGCGGGATGTCGAGATCGATCGTGTCGACCCCGATTCGCGTGCCGTAGAAACGGGACAGTCCAGCGGCGCAAATCACGTTGGCCGATGCTGCTGGCTTCGTCGTGCTATTCAAGTACGCAGTTCCGTATCTGTTGGGGGATCGTCGTAGCTGAAGCCGCCGAGGCTTCAGATTGGTGGCCTCTTTGTGCCAGCTACTGCTGAGCCCTTGGCGGGCTCAGCTACGGGTGTAGCTGAAGCCGCCGAGGCTTCAGATTGGTGGCGACTTTGTGCCCGCTACTGCTGAGCCCTTGGCGGGCTCAGCTACGGGTGCTGAGCTGAAGCTCGCTCGGACTGCGCTGTCGAGCCTGGCGGCTCAGCTACGGGTGTAGCTGAAGCCGCCGAGGCTTCACGACCGGCGTGGCTCGGCTATGGCGGAGGTGTAGCTGAAGCCGCCGAGGCTTCAGATTGGTGGATCTTTGTACCCGCTGCTGCTGAGCCCTGGCGGGCTCAGCTACGGGTGTAGCTGAAGCCGCCGAGGCTTCAGATTGGTCGGCAACTATGTACCCGCTGCTGCTGAGCCCTTGGCGGGCTCAGCTACGGGTGTAGCTGAAGCCGCCGAGGCTTCAGATTGGCGGCAACTTTGTACCCGCTGCTGCTGAGCCCTTGGCGGGCTCAGCTACGGGTGTAGCTGAAGCCGCCGAGGCTTCAGATTGGTGGCAACTTTGTGCCCGCTGCTGCTGAGCCCTTGGCGGGCTCAGCTACGGGTGTAGCTGAAGCCGCCGAGGCTTCAGATTGGTGGCATCTTTGTACCCGCTGCTGCTGAGCCCTTGGCGGGCTCAGCTACGGGTGTAGCTGAAGCCGCCGAGGCTTCAGATTGGTGGCATCTTTGTACCCGCTGCTGCTGAGCCCTTGGCGGGCTCAGCTACGGGTGTCCCGGATGGGGTGGACGGAATGCTGTTCATTTTGAGAGGTTTGGCGGCCCGAGGCAAGCAATCGCAGCAGCCGGGAACAATGAGCTTCATTACCGTCACATCCCGGATACGACAGCAGGCAAGCGATCCCCGGCTGCTCGCGTCACGACGGCTCCTGAAATTGGACGGAATCCCGCGGATGGAGGGGGGCGTTTTGGGGTTGACCGGCCTGGGGGTTCCTGGGAGCATCTGCTGCCCTTTTCCGGGCAGGCCGGTCCGCTGTGGGCGATGGCCGATGGGATGCCGTAGAGAGTAGGGCGGGGAGTCAGGAACGATGAAGCCTGTACATCGCGTAATCATCAGCGTTGGGACGCTATTGTTAGCCGGTCTCTCGGGCTGCCGGTCTCCCTACTACGCAGACAAGGGTGCTGCCTTGGGAGGATTGGCCGGCGGTTTGACCGGTGCGGCGCTTGGCAACCACAACGGGAACGCCGCGGGCGGTGCCTTACTGGGAGGTGCTGTCGGCGCGTTGACCGGCGCGGTGATCGGCGACTCGATGGACGAGGAGATGGAACGTCGCCAGGCATTGATCGAGGCGCGGACAGGCCGACGCATGGCAAACGCCGTCACGACAGCCGACGTTACGACGTTGGTGTCATCCGGACTAAGTGACGATGTGATTATCAATCACATTCGTGCCAACGGCGTGGCCGCACCGTTGACTTCCAGCGAGGTTCTTCAACTGAACAAACAAGGTGTGAGCGAGAATGTCATCAGCGCCATGGAGGCGCAAGCGGCCAGGCAGGCCGCCGCAACTCCTGTGGTCAGCGGTCCTCCCGTGATCATAGAGGAAGCGTACGCCGGGCCTCCCTATTGGGGGCCACCTCCCTACTACTACCGTCATCCACCGCCGCCACGGCATTATCACCGCCGACCGGGCGTTTCCTGGGGCTTCTCATATGCTCGCTGACCAATCAGCGCAGTCCGCATCGGCGCTCCCGGGCAGTCTGAAAGTGGCAGGTATCGTACGACTTCTAGACCGTCCCACCGGAGCCAGTGTCTGAAATGGCGCGGCCCGCGAGTCAGCTTTCCTGCAGCGTGACTATTTAGCCGAATGGTGGAGCACGCTCATCAAGCCCAATCCAAGCTCACTCTGCGAATAATGGCGAGATTAGGAAAGGGAATGCTGATCTTGACTTGACCGTCTCGCCAATCGGCTAAAGTGCTACCCTGCAGCAGTTTTCGTGTTGCTTGTTCCGTGTGCCGTTATTCCTGGCTGCCCGGTCAGAAGGTTGATTGCAGACCGCAGGCCGCTATAAAGAACGGAGGAGTACCTCAGGGGCGGAGTACCTCAGGGGCTTCTGATCGACCTGAGCTGGAGTATTCCCGCGACCGGTCACAAATACGGGACGTTTTGGATGCAACGCCGTCAGCTGTCCAGTAGAGGTGATATATGGCCATGAAAACCACTCGTCGCAGTTTCCTTTCCAGGACGGCCTTGGCGGGTACACTGGCTGGACTCGAAGCACGAGCATTGATGGCAGGTCTTCCACCCGTTTCACTGGGAGAGACTCAGTTGCAGTCCGCCATGGTGCAATGTCGTCCCGACATCGAACCGGTCGTCCGGTTGTTGGAAGAAACGCCGCGCGAGAAGCTGCTCGAAGAATTCGCGGGCCGGATCCGAGCGGGACTCACCTATCAAGAGGTCGTGGCTGCATTGCTGTTAGCCGGCGTGCGAAACGTACAGCCGCGGCCGAGCGTGGGATTCAAGTTTCACGCTGTGTTGGTAGTCAATTCCGCACATCTGGCGAGTCTTGCCTCACCAGACGCAGATCGTTGGTTGCCGATTTTCTGGGCGTTGGACTACTTCAAGGATTCGCAGGCGCGAGACGTTCGCGAGGGGAACTGGACGATGGAGCGTGTGGACGAATCTTCGGTGCCACCGCCAGGTCTTGCGCGGCAGGTTTTCCTGCGTGCGATGGAGCAATGGGACGAGTCGGCGGCGGATGTGTCCGTGGCTTCGTTGGCTCGCTCGGCGGGCACAACGAAGTGTTTGAACTCTTTTACCAGTTCGGTTGCCGAGACTTTCGGTCGATAGGACACAAGGCGATCTATGTCTCCAATGCCAAGCGGACGCTCGACTGCATCGGATGGCGGCACGCCGAACCGGTTCTGCGATCACTGGCCTACGCGCTGCTGAACCACGAGGGTGACCCCAATCCGGCGCAGAGCGATCTGGACGCCGATCGACCCGGACGGCGAAATGAGGAGCGTGTTTCTCAGATTCGCGGAGAATGGCTTAATGGCAGAGTGGATCGTGTCGCCACCCGCGACATGCTGGTTGTCCTGCGGAGTGGATCCGCTGACGACGCTTGCGATACGGTCGTGCAGCTGTTGAATCGGGGCGTGGCCCCTCAGTCGATCTGGGATGGTTTGCTGTGCGGAGCCGGCGAACTGCTCATGCGCCAACCGGGAATTGTCGCGCTGCATGCCGTTACGTCAACTAACGCTCTTCATTATGCGTTCACCACCAGTGGCGATGATCGCATTCGCCGACTGCTGTTGCTGCAAAACGCGGCGTTTCTTCCGCTCTTCCGCCAAGCCATGCAAGGACGAGGTACGGTGGGCGAACAAGCCATTGATCAGCTGCAACCGATCACGTCTCAGCTGTCCCCCGCAGAAGAGATCAGCGATATTTTCTCGCTAATCGATAGCAACCGTCTGGTGGCGGCTGGTAAGGTGTTGGGCTATTTGCAAAAAGCGTCGGCAGAACCACTGGTGGATGAGGCCCGACGTCTCGTCTTCTTGAAGGGAACCGACGCGCACGATTACAAGTTCAGCTCTGCCGTGCTGGAAGACTACTACCACCTGAGTCCCGACTGGCGCGACAAATATCTGGCGACAGCGGTTTTTCAATTGAGTGGTTCCGCCGCCCGAGACAACGCGCTGGTACAGCGGACTCGAGCGGCCCTGGCCGGTTGAACGGATCGGGTGCGACGTCGCCGCGTGTTCTCTCGAGGATATCTCAGTCGGACGAGTGTTCCCGCCCCTCTTCCACGCGTTTGATCCACTCCGCCACGGCTTCTTGGGAACTCTGGATCTTCGGCCGCTGGCGCTTGGGCTTCTTTACGTGTTTGGCCCGTTCGGTGTCGATCCAGGGGGCACGCCAGCGACGATCGGAATGCCGCTGGATGAACTCGCCACAATCTCGAGCCCGCACCATGCCGGCTCCTTCCAAGTGGCCCAGGATCCTCTGCTGCTGATCTTCGTCACCGTGAACCCAGACGTTGAGCAACGACTCTTCGAACTGCTGGCTGATCAACAACAGCTTTCGCAGTTCATCCCGAGCAGCTTTCGCCACGCGCGGCGAACGAATGGCCAGGTTGATCCGCTCGCCCTGCGCCATCCGCTCCTTGATGCGGTCGAGCTGGGTGACTACTTGCCGAGGGTCGTTGTTGGGACCCAGGACCTCGCGCACGGAAACCAGACGGTTATCCGACATTTCCTCGTGCCAACGCTTTTTTAGCGAGTGTGTCAGCTCTTCATCAGGATGAAAAAGGTGCAGAATCAGCGACTCACCGTCATCGAGCCGACAGAGTTCATCGTCGACCAATGAGCAGAGATGCTCCTCGCGAAAATGGCCCGCCACATTCACGTCCCGCGACGATCCGTCGGGTCGAATGATCCGGACTCTGACGCGACTGGAACTCGTTGCTGGGGGCTGAGGTGCAGAGGCTGGCACCCTAACAGGTGTCGTTGCGTCCGACAAATGGGACGAGGCATCGGAAGATTCTTTCCACATCGGTCATATTCCGCCGCAGATCGTGATCATCATCCTTGGTCATACGAACAGCTAAATGCACTCGCAATGGCTGCCACTTCCAGGCGTCGATCGTGAGCATGTCGGCGACCGCGTCGTCGCTGCCGCTGCGCCCTCACGCGCGTTGGCGTTCGTGCCAGAACGCTGGTTGCCAACTTGCCACCAAGGCTCCCACGCACGAAACCAACTGCCCCAGGCACGGTCGTGCAGGTGATTACCGCCGGGAAGTGAAGGATTCGAGTGCCACACACCCCGCCTCGCCCCGGATAGCGGGTCTGTCCACACCCTTCGAGGCTACGCAGAAATCGGTGCCGAAGGGAAACGAAAATACGGAAACTGCAGATTTGGCGTTCCCTGCAGCCGGCAAAACCAGGTAGCCGGTAGAACCCGGATACGGCGCGCATGTCCCGCCAGCCATGTCCCGCCAGCCGTGTCCCGTGAGCCGTGTCCCGTGAGCAGGGATGCTGGATTCGCGCTCCCCCTTAATATGGTGAGGCCGGGGGCTCTTAGGGTGATTGAGGGGTCGGCAGGCCAAGGTGGGCTTACCGCAGGAGGGAAAAGTCCTGTCACGCCGAAAATGTGGGAGTTCCCCGGTGCCCTCGCCGCTCGATTGGGGTAAAACGATCAATATTATGGACTGGGAATCAGGCCCGCTCTCATACCAGGGAAACGACCATGTGCCGCTCTGTCTATGTGATTTCGCTCGTGGCAATCCTCGCCCTGCCTCGTGTCTCGGCCGCTCAATCGCCCCCCCCCAACGTGCTTGTGGGTACGCAGCCTTTGACGTGGGAGGATGATATCGCGTCGCGATTGGTTGCTGCCGCGGATCGCTTCCTGTTGCACGAGATCGACGAGTCGGTGGCTGGTCGAGCCGGTTTCTGGCAGCGAGATACCAGTTCGACGTCTGCCTACGAGTCGTCGATCGAGCCGAATCGGCGGCGGCTGGCGCACATGCTGGGGGTACGGGATCAGCGTCTCGCGTGCGAGGCTCTGTCGTTGGTCGGTACCACCTCCCAATCGCCGATGGTTGCTCAGAACAGCCGCTTTCAGGTCTTCTCCGTGCGGTGGCCGGTGTTGGGACGCGTGCATGGCGAGGGACTTCTGCTGGTGCCCCGCGACACGCCGCCGTGGGCCGATATCGTGGCGGTACCGGATGCAGATCAGAGCCCGGAAGCGATCTGCGGACTGGTCGAGGGAGTAGACGAAGCTTCCCAGTTTGCGCGACGACTCGCTGAAGCAGGCTGTCGCGTGTTGGTCCCCGTGCTGATTGATCGCAAGCTGGAGCCTCGCAATGGCCGCGCGACGCTGACCACACGCGAGTATCTCTATCGCAGCGCTTTTGAGTTGGGAAGGCACCTGATCGGCTACGAGGTACAGAAGATCCTGGCGGCGGTGGATTGGTTCGAGCATGAGGCGCGCGGCAGCGACCCGCATATCGCGGTTATCGGGTGGGGTGAAGGAGGGATGTTGTCACTCTATGCCGCCGCACTCGATAAACGCATTGACGTGGCGTGTGTGAGCGGCTACTTCGAGCCACGCGAGCAAATCTGGCAGCAGCCGATTGATCGCAACGTGTTCGGACTACTTGAGCAGTTTGGAGATGCCGAACTGGCCAGCATGATTGTACCGCGAACGCTGATTGTCGAGGCAGCTCGCGGGCCCGCAGTGACCATTCCCGCGGGGCAGGGGGGTGCGCCGGCCGAATTGGCGACTCCCGCCTTGCCACGGGTTCAAGCTGAGGTGCAGCGGGCGCGAAAGCTGGTCGAGAAGTTACCCCAGGGTGATACGATTTCGCTGATCGTGTCGCAGCAGGGAGATGGCCCCTTCTTGACTCAAGACACGTTGCAGAAGGTGCTGGAGCAACTCGGTCCCAGCGTCGTCATGCCGGAGCCTCAGCCAGGTCCCGCGTACCAGGGCGACCCACACGCAGTCGAACAACGTGCCCGGCGACAAGTGCAGGAAATAGACGATCATAACCAGTGGCTGTTGCGGGAGAGCGAGTACACGCGCGCGGAATTCATGAAGGATTTGGATACGAATTCGCTGGATGCCTATCAGGCATCCAGCCAACGGTTTCGTGACATCTTTCGCGACGAGGTGATTGGGCATTTTGACCGGCCGCTGATGCCGCTGCAGGTCAGTTCGCGGCTGGCCTACGATACACCGCTCTGGACGGGCTACGAAGTGGTCATGGACGTCTTTCCCGATCTCTTCGCCTATGGGATTCTGCTCCTGCCGAAGGATCTGAAACCCGGCGAACGCCGGCCCGTGGTGGTGTGCCAGCACGGTTTGGAAGGGCGCCCGCAAGACATCGTGACGGGCGACCACAGCGCCTACCACGATTTCGCCGCGAAGCTGGCCGAGCGTGGTTTCATTACGTTCGCCCCGCAGAATCTCTACATCTTCGGCGACCGCTTCCGCACGCTGCAGCGGAAAGCCAATCCACTCAAGAAAACGCTCTTCTCGCTGATCATTGCGCAGCATCAGCAAATCGTTAATTGGCTGGGCTCGCTGGACTGCGTTGATCCCGCACGCATTGCGTTCTATGGGTTATCGTACGGCGGCAAGAGTGCCATGCGGATTCCCGCCTTGGTCCCCGGCTACTGCCTGTCGATTTGTTCCGCGGACTTCAACGAGTGGGTGTGGAAAAATGCATCGACCCGCGCCAACTACAGCTATGTGTGGACGGGCGAGTACGAGATCTTCGAGTTTGATTTGGGGAGCACGTTCAACTACGCGGAGATGGCGGCCCTGATCGCCCCACGTCCCTTTATGGTCGAACGAGGGCACTTCGATGGCGTGGCGCCCGATGAAAAAGTGGCTCACGAGTTTGCCAAGGTGCGGCGGCTCTACGCCGCACAACTTGGCATTCCCGACCACTGCGCGATCGAATGGTTCGTCGGTCCCCATACGATCAACGGCAAGGGGACCTTCGAGTTTCTCCACAGAGCACTTGAAATGGCCTGAGCGGTGAACGAGTGCGGACGGTCCGCTACGGAGGAATAGCTCGCGGGTTATCGCGAACGAGTGCGGACTGGTCCGCTACG
Organism: uncultured Planctomycetota bacterium; assembly: GCA_963700515.1. Classification (GTDB taxonomy): domain Bacteria; phylum Planctomycetota; class Planctomycetia; order Pirellulales; family Pirellulaceae; genus JAJRVM01. The sequence continues at coordinate 33,734 of CAVOXY010000051.1, forward strand.
GTCAGGCAATCCACCTTTCAGGCTTCCGTCGGGTTTATCCCGGCGGAGCCACAACTGGTCCGCTACGGTCAGGCAATCCACCTTTCAGGCTTCCGTCGGGTTTATCCGGCGGAGCCACAAGGTCCGCTACGGCAGGCATCCACCTTCAGGCTTCCGTCGGGTTTATCCCGGCGGAGACAAGCTGGTCAGCCGCCGGTCAGGCCATCCACCTTTCAGGCTTCCGTCGGGTTTATCCCGGCGGAGCCACAACTGGTCCGCTACGGTCAGGCCATCCACCTTTCAGGCTTCCGTCGGGTTTATCCCGGCGGAGCCACAACTGGTCCGCTACGGTCACACCATGACAGACTGTCGGTCGAGTCCCCAACGTGCCATCAGGCCGGCACGTTTCGAGACCGACTCAAACCGCGGCCTGTTTCGGCCTCGGCGGGGCGCCGCTGTGCCTTGGGACCCCCGCCTCGGCCGGCACACTTCGCATGTCATCTCCAGTAGCCGTCCAGTCCGCGGTCCGCCGGGATAAACCCGACGCGGCTGGAGCAGCAAGTGGAACAGGAATGGGACTGTGCCTGGATGTCAACAACCGCGAGTCTTCATCGCGCCACGTCCGCTCTTTCCAATACAGCTCGCGTCGATGACGGCCCGTGAACTGCGCACAGCACTACCCCCAATCCTCTGCCAGACCAACGCTCGGCGCTGCCTACTTCTTCACCACCCAGATGTTGCGGAAGACGACCGGATTGCCGTGTCCCTGCAAGAAGAGCGGCGCAGGTTCCGGGCCTTCCTGTAGCCTGCCAGGCGTGTCGTGAGGAAGTTCGATGTCTTCCATAATGGGGACACCATTGTGTCGGATCGTGATCCGAGCGTTCTTGACCTTCTTGCCGTTTTCGTAACGCGCGGCAGTGAAGTCGATGTCGTACGTCTGCCACGTTAGAGGTGGAAAGCACATGTTCACTTTGGGTTTGGAAATCGAGTAGATTCCACCACATTCGTTATTCTCGCCCTCGAGTCCAAAGGAATCGAGAACCTGCACTTCATAACGGCTCTGAACATACACGCCACTGTTGCCGCGAGCCTGGCCGCGGGCGGCAGGCTTGAAGGGCGTGCGGAATTCCAAGTGCATCGTATGATCGCCGAACACCTCCTTGCTGCTGCACTCGGGCTGCAGCAGCTTGTCGTCGCTCATGTGGCTCGGTTCGAATTGCTCAGCCGAAGTTCCGTCAAACAACACTAAAGCTCCCGCGGGTGGTTTCGCGCCCATCGTCGGACTCGTCCGTTCGACTTTCTTGAGAGTTCCCAGCGGCGTGCCGCCATTGAAGACAGTCAGAGTCTGGTCGTTGATTTCAGCCTCCCACTGGTCGGCTTCAAAACGCGCGATCTTTCCCGCCAACTTGCCGTCGGCCATCTCGCGACGATCACCTCGCTGCCACCCATCACCCGGCAGCCCACCTTCGTAGCCGACGAGCGTAAAAGTGCCATCCCCCAAGGCGATGACTTGCGCGCCCCAACGGTCTTCCGCGCCGTCTGCCGCGACCTTTCCCACATATTCACCCTGAATCGCGTAATCGGGCCCCGCTGACTTGGGATCGAGATAGGTCTTCGCATCATCGTCGGCCGCGCGCGCGGTCGCTGCCACGCCAAGGGCAAGCAGGATTAACAAGGGGAGCATGCGCTGAATCATAGTTGGAACTCCTGGAGTGTTACTCGATGGTGGACAACAGTCTTCCGACGCTCTCGCCATTTTGTCCACTAGAAGTTCGGGCCGCAAGCAGGCTGGCTCCTCGTACCGATAGCCCACCTCAGGTGGTTCGGGGTGGCGAGCAGAGCGGCCGGGGTGGCAGCCGGGATGTGGCGCAGGACGCCTGGCCCTAACAGCCCCTGAATCGGACGGCCCTCTCACCTAACGCGGCCTGCGGCCACGACCATAACGGGCGTTCTGAGTCTGGTTTGCCTGAGTTGGACGACCGGAACGATTTCCAGGGAATGCGGAGTGCGCAATAGGCAGTCGCATGTTCACTGCGCACACTGTCGAGGTGTTCGCCACGCCTTTCCACTTTCACCGCCATCTCTCATTCCGCATTCCCGATTCGTTCTCCATCCAACCGTCAGCGTCACGAACATGCGCGCACCACGCGCGGAGGTTTTCGACGAGCACTCAGTTCGGGTCGCCAGTGGGCGAGGATTCTGCCCAGTCCCCAGACGCCCCACGCAGGAAGCTGAGCAAACGGACTGAAGTCCGTTCTACGTAGGGGAAAATACACGACCCAGCCATCTGGCGACAACTGGGTCGTGTGAACTCGCTATTTCGGATCTCAGGTGATCCTCACGAGTGGGTGGCTGCCCGACGGACAGCCCGCCGACTGCCTTTAGGCAGAGCCACCTCGATGGCTAGTACAGCAATATTCCACTAGATCACCTCCTTTCCACTAGAACCATGCCCGGGGTCACCGCTTAGCCGAGCAGTCACCACATGGGCCGCTAGTCCATCGTGCTGCGCTGGCACGAACTCTACCTGCTATTAATGTCCGAAGCCTCTTCGAGGCAAGCCCAATTTTCAGACATTTTTCCCAACTTCCCGACTTTTTCCGCTCCCGGCGATCGCATGCTCGAGGCTGCGGCATCGTGCCGCTGCGGTTGCGACGAGACGTCGTAGCCACGTTTGTTTGCGGGTACGGTAGCTTAGGAGGGGAGAAACCAGAACAGTCGCTCACGCGCTTGACGGTCCAACGGCGCCGCGTATTCGCTGATTTCAAACGCCTCCATGCACTCGATCTCTTCGCCCCGCGGCAGGCCGTACTGACGTATCAAATCGCGTGCGGAACCGGTCGGCTCGCGGACGGATGATCTTCACATACCACTCTCGCAGCCAGTGCCGACGGTCTTCGGAATCGCCGGGCACCTGGTCGGCAATCCCCTGGTTGAAGGGGAGGAATTCGAATACCTGAGACTGATGGCAGACGAGCATCGAGATGATCGTGTCCAGTTGGTCCGTAATGTCGATGACGACATCGCCCACCAGCGGGTAGGGACGTGTGAAGAGGTCGGGCATGTAAGCCACCACCGGATCCCGGGCCAGGATCGGCACGTCCGGGACCACCAGCGGAACCGTGACCATGTACGACGCATCTTGCACCGCTTGCCCCACGGCACGATGGTCCGGGTGGTAGTCGTTGGGGCGGTGAGTCAGTACGAGGTCGGGGGCGAAGCTGCGGATCGCACGAATCACCTTCTCGCGCACGTCCAGCGCGGGCTGCAGGGTCCCGTCGGGATAGTCCCAGGTCTCGTACTCCGCACCGATGAGGGCACCTGCCGCCGTGGCTTCCGCCCGCCGCACCCGCGCCAATTCAGCCGGCTGATAACGATGATGACCCGATCGGCCGTCGGTGACGGAGACCATTTTGACCACGTGTCCTTGCTGACGATAGATCGTCGCCAACCCTCCAGCGTGGAATTCGGCATCGTCGGGATGAGCACCCAGGATCAGTAGACGCAGCGAGTCTGCAGGCATGTTGGCCTCACTCACAAGACAGGGAATCAGAGAACGACACACAGAACCATTCTCGTTCCAGTATTACCACTTGTTAAGTGGGCACCCCTCGTGTCGCAACCAGGTTTTCGGCGCAACAAAGCACCCGCAGATCTTGCAGCGCAGGCCCGTGTATTGCACGCAATTACGACACACTTCGAGTCGCTTCTCTCTCGCGTCGCGGCTGACGGTCTTAAAACCAGACGAGGCGAATTTGGTCATGGACCTCGTCGCAGTATAGGCCATTTTCAGGAGACTGGCTGGCACCTGAGAGTCTTTCACGACGGGTACGGCCAGAGTGACGTCGATCGGCTCGTTGAATTGCCAAATCAATCCCGAGTCTTGATCGGGTTGGCCTGTAGAGATGTCTTCGAGATTCGTGTCACCGCGTCGGAATCGTTCCAGAGACTCGGCGTATCGTCCGGCGGTCGGTAGTCCGAACTCGCGGGAAATGTCGATCGCGACCTGAGCCAACTCAAGTGCCTTGTCGCGATTTCCGAGTTCCTCATGGCAGATCGCCGCATTCCACGAAATGAACGCGTTGCCGCGTACGTCTCCCAGATCCCGTGCGATCTTGCTGGCGCTTTCCAGGTTGCGGGAAGGTTCATCACATGACTATTGTGGCGTGTCGGATGCAGATGTCAATTCAGACGCCGATATCGACCTTCATGACAGCTCGATACCGCGGTACAGCGTAGTTGAACACCATTCCGGCCGTTGCACCGAGAGAAACACGGCCCAGGTCACCCGCAGGTCACCTGGGCCGCAATACTCCATCGCCACAGAGTGGCAACTACTTGTCGCTGTCCTTGCCCAACAGCAGGTCAATCAGGGCTTGATCTTCCAGGAGGTCCTCATCCTGGAGCCCTCGTACGCTGCCGACCAGTTCCTCCAGGGCCTCATCGACGACCGAGGACGACAGGTAGCTCTCCAAAGCGGCTTGGCGTACCTCCTCGGCCATGCCGATGCGGAGCCCGATGTCGTCTTGATATCGCCCCTTGAGCGACCGACCCGCCGCGTTCGCCGCCGTCAGAGTCGCGGACGTCCGGTCGCCGGTTGACGTGGCAGTGAGAGGAATGAACTGGGGAGACGAGGGCCCGGTCGCGGACACACTCGATACCACACTCGCTTCACCTTCGCCTTCACCTTCTCCGCTTCCCGAGTTCAGGTAGGTGATAACGATGAGAGCATCGACAGGTGACAGACTGTTATCGCCCGAGACATCCAGGTACGGAGGCGGTACGTTGGGAGGCACGGGCGGGTTGGGTAGAATTCGATTCCCGTTCTTGTTGAGGTCGCTGATCACCAGCAGTGCATCGATCGGTGACACGCTTCCGTCATTGTTCACGTCCAAGGGATTGGTCGGATTCCGCCACGGGAACGGATCGACAATCACCGCAATCGACACGGTCGCCTTGTTGGATACCACTCCGTTGTTGTCCTTCACGGTGTAAGTGAAGGAGTCATTCCCGACGAAGCCGATATTGGGCGAGTAAACAACCCTGCCGTTGGCGGTAATCGCGGCCGCACCGCGCAGTTGGCTGGTTCACGATCGTGACCGTGGTCGGATCGAGCGGTACCGTCCACATCGGTATCGTTCGCCAGCACACTGATTGTGATCGGCACATTCATGAACGTCTGGACCGAGTCATTGTTGGCGACCGGAGCCGCGTTGACGCGGAGCGACACGGTGGCCGCGTTAGAGACGGCTCCATTGTTATCGCGTACCGTGTAGGTCAGCACGTCGTTGCCGCTATAATCGACCGCGGGCACGTAGCGGATCGTGCCGTCAGCCAGGACGGTGGCCGTGCCGTGTGCCGGGTTGGTCTGGACCGCCACCGTCGACACGTTCAATGTCCCGTCGATGTCGCTGTCATTGGCCAGCACGTTCAGCGTGGAGGCTGCGTTGCGCGACACCAATGCCGAGTCGTTGGCGGCGACGGGCGCGTTGTTACGTCCCGTCACAATGACACTGATCGTGGCGGTGGTCGCCTTAGGATTCACATCGTTATCGACGATGGTGTAGGTGAACGTATCCGTTGCGTTGCTGCCGATATTCAGCGTCTGCAGAGTGGTGGACGTCGTGGGATTGTAGGAAAACGACCCGTCGGCATTGACCACGACAGCCGCACCGAACGTGCTCGTCGCATCGTAATCGAATACCTCGATGTTCTGGCCATCCGGATCGTAGTCGCCATCCATCACCCCCGGCGCGGGGACGTTCAGGAGTGTATCTTCGTTCGTCGTGTAGTTCTTGTCCGTGGCAACCGGTGCCGCGTTGACTCCGGCCACTTGGATGGTGACGGTGGCCGTCTCGGTGGCACCGTGCGCATCGATCACGGTATAGGTAAAGGTGTCGAATTCCGTCTGGCCCGGCGTCAGATTGCGGATCTGTGTCGAACTGGTGGGATCGTAGGTGAAGCCGCCATTGGCATCGGCGGCCACCGTGGCCCCCATTGCGCTCACCGTGTCCGTGTTGGCCACGTCGACCGAAATGGAGTCACCGTCGCGATCACGGTCATTGGCCAGCACGCCGGCGGGGAGGACCACCAGGATCTGATCCTCATCCGTCGCGTAGTTGTCGTTGGCGGCCTCTGGCGCGTCATTGCGTCCCTCGACGGTTATCGTGACGATCGCCGCGGCCTGGAGGCCATGTGAATCGACGATCGTGTAGGCGAACGTATCATCCCTCGTAGCGCCCAGCGGGAGATCCTGCAGCACGCCAACGTTGGTCGGGTCGTACGACAGGCTGCCGTCGGCGTTGACCGTAACCGGTGCCGCCAGGGCACTCGACGCATCCGCACCGACGACGCTGATCGGGTCACCATCGATATCCAGATCGTTGTCCAACACGCCGGGAGCAACTACGTTGAGCATCGTGTCTTCATCGGTGGTGTACGCGTCGTTGACGGCAGTGGGTGGATCGTTCAGACCTGTCAGATGAACGGTGACGACGGTGGAGTTGGTTTCTCCTCCCGAGTCGATGATCGTATAGGTGAAAGTATCGGTGGCTGTTTCACCCACCGCCAAGCCCTGAATGTCCACGGCCTGAGTCGGGTTGTAGACAAAGCTACCGTTGGCACTCATGGTGATGGCGGCCCCCATGCTGCTCAGCAGGTCATGGCCACTCACCGCAATCGTATCATTGAGATCCGGATCGTAATCGTTCCCCAAGACGCCCGCCGCGGCGACGTTCAGCACCGTATCCTCGTCGGTGGCATAATCATCGGGCACCGCGACCGGAGCGTTGTTCAGGCCGAGGACCACAATCGAGACGGTTGCCCAATTCGACGGTAACACTCCGTCCGTGGCTTGGTAATCGAACCGATCCGTCAGTTGTTGGCCCGGATTCAGCGCCTGAATCTGGGGGGAGGTTCTCGGGTCATAAAGGACATTGCCATTGAGATCCCAGGACAAGGTTGCTCCCAAGACACTGACGGTGGTGAACCGCAGCACATCGAGTTGGTCGTGCGGCGTATCGACGTCGAAGTCATTGGCCAACAACCTGCTTGGCTCAATGCTCAACGGCGTGATTTCGTCGGTACTCAGTCCCAGTCCGGCGTCGTTCGTGGCCACTGGAGGAATGCCCGGTTCAATGCGAATCAGGTAATCTTCCACTTCGCCGTCGGTCGCCACGCCGTTAGGAGCCAGTCCACCGAGTCGGCTGACGCGGAACCTGGCGTAGGTGTCTCCGGTCTGGGCGGTGGCAGTTGTCTGAACCACCAGTTCATTGTCCCCCTCCACCACTGTAACGCTGTCCAGCACCTGCTCGCCCGGATCGTTCCAATCACCGTCGCGGTTGAAGTCGATCCAGGCATCCACAAAACCGCGCCCCGTGGCCGTCACCGTGATGGGGGTGTTGATGTACTGGTTGAATACCGACTGACTCAGGTCGACGCCGTCATCATTATCCGCGTCGCCGCCCACCGACGGTTGTCCGTCGGCTTCCGTGGTCACGTTGGGCCCGAGCAGGATCGGGTTATCCGAGATGACATGGCGAGCACCATTATCTGCGAACAACGTGCCGTAACTGGCCGGAGCATCCCCGAAGTCGAATGCCACTCCGGGCATCAGGATGGTGAAATAGGTCTGGTTCGACGCTTGATTCGGCTGCAGACTGTTGCCGGCATTGTCCTTGATGGAAGAGATGAAGAAGTTTTGCAGGCCGCTGATGCTCCTGATGCCGTTGATGAAGTAGCTGTTGCCACCCCGGAAAGTCGTAGTGACGTTCGTCAGCAAGCTGCCGTCGATGGCATCGAGAATCAAGGGTGCGAAGTCATCCGCGGTAAACGAATCGTCCGGCAGGAAATCGACTTGCACGACGCCACCGGGAACACCGAACTGATCCATCTTCGTACTCAACGTATCCGTCTTGTGGTGGATCGTGTCGTGCAGGGCAATGTTTCCGGCGCCGCTATAAGTCGGAGCCAGGCCGACATTGGCCAGATTGATCGCCGAGATGATGTACCCGGAGAGTTGATCGACGGTACTGGTCGGCGTGAACAGAATCGGCCGAGCGCCAGGAGAGACACTGCCGTTACTGTCGAACTCAAATACAACGGGATTGTTGGGCCGATTCTGGATCGAGAACCACTGTCCGTCCGCGATGCCACCGACGCCAGCCGCTTGGGGTGGGACCACGAGTGTCGTGGAGGACCGTACGCCTGGCAGACCGGTGAGGCTGAGTTTTGGTGATCCCGCCACGGCCACTCGCTGACCGGGGGTACCACCTACGTGTAAGTGTCCCTCGCCGAAATAGGTCGGCGTCAAGCCGAAACCGCTGCCGGCGATCGCCGTGGCGATCGCGGCGGCGATATTATCTTGCGTGCTCGCCGCCGAGAAGGGAATCGGGATGCGGCCTAACACGACACTCCCATTGCTGTCGAATTCCAGCGTCCTCGTCGGGTTGACGCCGTCCGAGATCTGGATGGTGTTGCCATCGGCGACAACGCCCGGTGTTCCCGATTGCGTCAAGGCACTCAACGCCGTATTCACGGAGTACGTATCGCGCGCTCCGAAGTGAATCACGCCGCCGCCGAGATAAACCGGAGTCACTCCGATATTCCGCGCGATCAACGCAGCGATGGTGGCTTGAGCCAATTCATCCTGCGTCGAGATGGTAGCGATGTTGATCGGGGTATTGCCCGGCAGGAAACTGGGAGGCGTATTGGCATCGTATTCAAACGTATACTGATTGGCTCCCGTTGACACCGTGAACCGCTGCCCGTCTTGAATGCCACCGGGACCTTTGCCGATCGTGGGGACGAACAACTTGAGCGTCTCCGGCACAAACAAGCTGTAGCCGCTCTCAAATTCAAACGTGACCGTCCCACCCGTCTCGTCGGTGATGACAAATATCTCGCCGTCGGAGACCTGGTCACCGTTGGGCATTTCGATCACAAACCGATCTTCGTTCGGGAGTGAAATCACGTAGGCCCGATGATTGTCCCAAGCGCCGGCCAGCGGAGTGAGGCGAATGGTGTTCGTGGTGGAGTTGTACCGGTACGTGTAGTCGACATTTTCCGTCAGCAGCTGGCCATCTGCCGTCAACGTGATCTTGCTGGAGTCAACGGTCAGGTCGTTGACGCCGACGCCTTCACCGGAGGTGGATGACTGCAGGCCATCGACCAATTGGATGGTGAAATTGTCGTAGCGGCCGGCGGCCAGCTGCACGATCGTGTCTGTCGGATCCAAGTCGATGCCTGCCGTGTCGTTGTCTTGCGGCACAATCAGAATCGCGTCGGGACCGGCGAAATCGGCGCGATCCAGGCCACCGCGATCCTTGAATACATTGGCACCCTGGCCGGAAGGTGTTTCCACTTCCGGATCGTCCGAGCGCAACAGGCCGACCGCGTCCAAATCGGGGGCCAGGATGGACGAGACCGGGATGCCCACGGCATCCTTGACCGTCGCATATCGCACGCGATCTTCCAATGAGTCAATCGCGCTGTCGATAATGGGCGACAGCGGCGCCGGATAGAAATTGCCGTCACCGGAGTTCACAAACAGCGGATCGTAGTTGCCCAAGTGGACATTGAAGTCATCGTTTGTGCTGCCGACGTTCGAATCCGCTTGATCGTTGTGCTGGTAAATTGAGCCGCCCACGACCGTCGTCGGAGAGGCGTCCTGCCAGATCCCGGCGTTGAGGTTCGACAGCACGTTGTTCAACACGGTGGGGCTGGACCGCTCGGAGATCAGAATGCCGGTCTCCGGCATGAGCTGGTCAATGTTCTCGTCGAGCATTGGCTGGAAGAGGACGTTGCCGGTGATGCGGGTCGCGCCCGAGACAACCACATACAATTCACCCGATGTTTCGGGCGGTGTGAACGGGTTGTCGTGACCGAATCCGGGGAACCCGTAGACGGACGTGTCACCCTGAATGGCGGGGACTTGCGGCGGCAGAGCGCCCGAAGCGCCGCTGAATCCGCCCAACGCGACGGCCGTGACACCGGTCAATCCCTGGCCAATCGTATTGGCCATGGCGACGGCCATCTCGGGTGCTCGGTAGCCGGGACCACGATGATTGAATCCCTGGGGGGCCACCGGCCGAGAATCGTAAACGATCGCGACGTTTCCGGCCGTGATTCCCGGTGCATTGACGTCATCGAACTCGTACGTCACGCTCCCGTTGACGTCGCTGACGGTGAAGGTGGTCCCGTCCACAACCTGCGTGCCATCCTGAGCGGTAATCACCCAGGTGCGCGGGGCCACCACGTCGATCGAAATGTGGTAACTCCCGACGCTCGCCGGCCCCGTCCGGTTCCCGAGGCTCAACGGATCATACGCCTCATTCCCCCTGCCACTGACACCCACGTAGTAGGTACCCGCGGACGCGGCCGTGTAATCCAAGGTCCCGTCGATTCCCCTGGCGATGGCCAGCTCCTGTCCCTTGTTGTCGAACAGTCGAATCACGGGATCGACATCGGCCTGCTCGCCCACCAAGGGGACGCGTGCGAAACGCACGTCCGGCGTTCCCAGGCTGTTGTCGGCCCACACGGCATAGAAGGCATCGTTATCGGCTTGGGCCTGGTCGTAATCGCCCATGTAGGTCCCGCCGACGGCCGCGTCGACGCCCACAATCGGATCGAACGACTGGTCGCTGACGCGGAAACTGGGGCTCAGAAACGCCACGCCTGACGAGGCGGTCGTGCCGATCCGACCCCAGTAATCGATCTTCGCGTTATTGGGCGACAGCCGACGGTCATACCAGAACACGCCCACGCTCTTGCCGTTGGGAGTCACTGCGATGGTTGGCTGCCATTGGTCGTTGGACGTGCCATCATCATTCACGCGGATGGGAGTACTCCAGTTGAGACCACCGTTGGTGGAGCTCGTAAAGTACACGTTGGCTTTGTCAACTCCAGCTGGATCGTCATTGTAGGTCATGTACAAGTGGCCACTCACGGGATTGACGACCACTTGCGGGAACGCATTGCTGCGGAAGGATTGAAAACTGGCACTACTTCTGGTCAGACCGAGATCACCGTTGACGGCCGTCGTATTGAGCGTGGCGACCGTGACGGCCGACGCGAACGTGACACCCAAATCAAAGGACTTCCGCATCTTGATGGTCTGCTGCGTGCCACTCCCGTCAAAGTAGAACACGTAGACCGTGTGGTTCGGGTCTACGACCACCCAAGATCCTTGCACCGAGGTACCCGCGGCGATGAGTGTGCCACCGGAGGGGCCGTAACTGTTTCCGCCGTTGGTCGAACGGAAGAAGTAAATCCCGTTCACTCCCGGCTCATCGGACGCCGTCACGTAGACGTTGCCCTGTCCGGTCCCAGGGAAGTTGTCCACGGTCATCCAGGGCTTGTCCTGGAAACCGGTCTTACCCGGCGTGGCAACGACGGGGGCAGTGAAGGTGTCGCCGTCGTCGTACGAACGGAAGACTTGAATCGGACCGCTCGTGTTCGTCAATGCGGCAAAATATATCGTGCCGCTGACCGCGTCGCGAGCCATTACCGGGTCGCCTGAGTCGCTGTTCGGACTATTCGGCAACTCGCCCATGTCCGTGAATGTCCGACCGCCGTCGACCGACAGGCTGTAGCCGATGAACTTGTTGCCTGCCACGGCCGAGCCGGAATCGTTGAAGCCTATCAGGACGCGATTTCCGAACACGACCGTCGTGGTCTCGCTTTGCGTGAAATTGGCGTTGAACGGGTCCGTGCCGGGATCATTGACCAAGACACTATTCTCGGAATCCATCTCCACCGACACGCGCTCCCCGATTCCCAGTTGGAAGCGATAGAAGTCCACGTCCAGTGAGGGATCGTTCAGCGTCTCGATGCCGTCACCAATGATCCCATCACTGCTGAACGACACAGGATTGTGCTGGCGTCCCTGCCAGGTTTCCACGGCCGTGATAATCCGGTCATTCGGTTCATTCAGGCCCGTGCCAGGATAGAATGCCTGCCGGCCATCATTTCCAAACACCGTGTTGTTCAAGATCCGCTGGAAAGGCTGGACCGATTGTCCCAGCGGAACCGGGATTTCGATATTCAAGTCAGCGGGATCGCGGCGCGTCGCGACAGCGAGGTTGCGGGGCAAGTCCACGGCGCTGACGTTGTCGAGATAGACCGACAAGAGCGGCGGACCATACAGCGCGTTGTCCGGCACAATTGCACTGCGCTGCCAACGGCTGGTCTCGAGTTGCACGTTCGCATGCAGGGTGGTGCCATTGGTCACGAGGATGCTGCTCTGGATCGCGTCTCGGATCGCGGTCGCCATCTCGGCCTGATTGTACGGCCGTGGTGGGATGTACCAAGGTGGCGTCAGGTAGTTGCCGCCTGAAAAACGATAGAAGATGGGGATGTTGCCTTCCGTCCAGCCGTCGCCTCCCTGGACCGTGCTGCCGCAGGGAGCCGCACCGCCACTGATGTCCTCGAATTCAAACGTGACATCGGAACGATACGTGTGGACGGTGAAGGTCTGACCATCACAGACGAACTCACCCGACAAATTGTTGTCCGTATCCGTGGGGGGCACAATCTCGAAGGGTGCGACATTGCCACTGACGTGAATCCCTCCCAGGCCTTCGTTGTGGATCACGTTGTTTTCGATCACCGCACCGGGGGCCAGGCCACCGTCCGGTTCGTTGTTCAGTTCGCGCAGATTTCGCGCAGCCCCCGCGTGAGGTTGCAGGAAGCCGACCTGCAATCGCGGTTCGACGTCGCGCGTGCCGGCATCGGCGACAATGCCAAAGTCTCGCGAATTGGTGATGAAGTTCGAGTGGATGATTACCTGACCTTGATCCCGGAAGCGATTGACATCGCCGACACCATCGTACATGAGATGTTGAATCCCGGTGACGATCGCCGTGCCGGCCAGATCGACCAGCTGGTAGACGGGATCGGTGGGCGTGGTCCCGTCGGCAAAATTCGTGCCGCGAATCGTGGCCGCCGAGACCGTGGCCGTCACGCCGATGGTCACTTGGACGTCCAGGCTATTGATCGCATCACGGATGCTCCAACCGACTTGCTGAGTCGTGTAACTGGCGAGGAACGGGACGCGCACATTGCCTTCTTCGACGGTGTCGTTGTCGTCGTATTCGAAGGTCAGCGTCGTCACCCCATCGGAGATCGTGAAGGTCTGTCCGTCGGCAATCTCGCTGCCGGCGGGGGGGACGAGCGTCGTCTGCTGGGCAAATCGTTCGTTCGTGTCCCACGTCCTGAGCAACTGTTGGGAATTGGGTTGGCCGGCGACCGGTCGCTGTGACGGACCGGGGTCCGAGGCTGGCCGGATCTCCAGCTGATAAGGTCCCGTCAACGCGTCCGTGGTTTCGGAGTTGGGATTGATGGTGAAAGTGGGATCGTTGTAAGCGTAGGAGACCATTTCGCCACGTTCGGCGAACCCGATGATGATGTCATCGATCAACAAGCCCTCGAAACCACTCGCTACGCTGTCGGCGCTGTTGAAGGTGAAAAGCAGCCGCAGATTGTCCTGGTCGGCGTAGTCACCCAAATCGACACGCGCCTGCCGCCACGTCGGCGGATCGCCGGAAATGGCATTGACCAGTCCGGCGCCCTTGACCGCCAGCGGGTAAGTCTGTCCGTTCCCATCGACAATCGAGACACTGGCGACATCGATATCCGCCGCCGCGTCCCCATCGAGGAGATAGTTGAAGTACAAGACGGGCTGGTCGTCGGCGGAGTAGCCAAGCAAGCTGAAGGGATGCGTGATAATGCTCCCCTCCACGTCCTCGGGAATCTGCAGCAATCGCCACGTGCCGCCGCCCAGATAGGCACCGGTGGCGTCCGATCCTGTCAGCTCAAAGTTGTCATCATCGGCCACGCTCACCGTAAACGTGCCGTTGGCGCCGGGGATGCCCAGCACGCCCTGCACATCGACTCGCTCGCCACCCAACAGGCCGTGGCCCGGTGACGTGATCAGCACGGGATCGCCGGCGATCGCGTTGGCCACGATGCCAGTCAGTTCGGGGCCAAAGAAGTAGCTCAGCCCAGCATCGGTGGCCGGACCGTCGACACGGTGGTTCTCAATCGATACCTGCAGCGTGTAGAAATCCCCTTCTTCGGGCGGTTGCCAGATGAAAGGATCGACGAACTTGGTCACCGCGATCATGTAAGTCCCGGGCGCGGGGAAGATGACCTCCAAGGTGGGCTCGAGCGGTGGGTCAAAGAGGAATTCATTGCCGCCATCACCGTCGGTCGGCAAGGCAGCGTCTTCGAGCCACGTGAGCACGTTGCCGTATTCGTCCGTCAGAATAATCTCGGCATCCATGAAACCGTGTGGGTCGAGCTGTTCATCGAAGTCCATGTCAATGTCGAAAATGCCACGTGCCCCAGCGGTCGTCACTTCAAACGAGTAGAAGTCAAACGTGCCATCACCACTCCCCTTGATCGTGATGTGTGGAATGGTGGTCGAAGTGTTGACGGGCGGATCCTGCGTATCGCCGATGTTCGAGTCGTAACCGAGGCTCCAGAACTCCAATTCCAGGTCATGAGCCGTGGCCGGTGTATCATTCGATTCACGCTCCGTCACCACCGATGCGTTGCCGCGACTGTCGTCAAAGACGTTGGTCAAGCCATGCCCCGTGTCATCACGCCGCGCATCGCTGATGTGCCACATGTTCGTGTTCGTCAAGGCGATGCCGAGGGTATTCTGAACGCCGGTCGGAATGCGACTCTGGCCCCCCTCAAAGAAGGGCTCTTCCGCCACGGCAGTATCGTCGGTGGAGAAGGCGAATAAATCGCCCTGGTTATTGATGGCGATGAATACGCCCTCCGAAGTCTGGTCTGGCAGCATGCTGACCGCCATCCCTTCCAGCGAACTTCCCTTGTAGTTGTGGATCGAGATCTGCAGCGTATAGGTGTCGGTCAGGTCGGGACGGTTGCCCGTCAAGACACCGGCACCAGGAGCGTCCGAGTCGAACTCCCCGATCACCACGTAGTACTCGCCGGCGGTGGCGAAGACGACTTCGAGATAGGGGTCCTGCGCATCGTCGCTGCCACTGCGGCCGTATCGGACACTGGCGTCGTTATTCGTGGCGACTACGTCGCCCGCGGCATCCAGCACGAAAATCTCGCCGTTGAAACTGCCAGGATCGCCGGCCAGAAAGCCGAAGTCGATGTCGAAAATGCCCAAGTCGTTGTCGTTTTCGACGGTGAATTTGAAGAAGTCAAATGTGGGCGTGCCGGCGGTGTCAAATTTCAGCACCGAATTGGTGAGAGAACTGGCGACCAGCAGGCTGCCGTCCGAGTGGAACGCCAGCGAGGTCGGCCCACCCATTCCGCCGTTACCGGCGTAGACGAAATCATCGATAAATGCCCCAGTTCGGGCGTTGTAGCGCAGGACATTATTGGTTCCGAAGCTGGTGACGTACAACTCTTCGTCGCCGTCGCCGTTGGCGTCCGGGCCAAACACGAAATACTGCGGTTGATCCAAACCGCCCAAGGCGGTTACGACCAGGTCGTCGATAAACGCTCCGGAGTCGGCGTTGTAACGCAGAATGCTGTCGTCGTTGGAACTGGCCACATAGAGACTGCCATCGGCCTCGAACGACAAGCCCACCGGCCCGGTCAACCCGCCGCGTCCGGACGGGACGAGTTCGCGCAAGTAGCCACCGGTCGTGACGTCAATTTCCACCACGTTGTTCCAGGAGAACCCACTCACATACAACTCCGGCACGGTATCGCCCGTGGGGTCTGGACCAAACGCGAGTCCCGTCGGCTGCCAGGGGATGGGGAGCGGGTTGGCGAAAACGACGTCGATGAAAACGCCGGTAGCGCCATCGTACCGCAACACCTGATCCGTCGCTCGGCTGGCCACGTACAAGTTGCCGTCGGGACCGATAGCGAGGCCTTCCGGCTGATCTAAGCCACCGTCCCCGGCCGAGACAAAGATGTCGACAAACGCGCCGGTGACGGCGTCATAGCGACGGATTTCATCCGTATCGGCGCTGGCCACATAGAGGTAGCCATCGGTCGGATGGATCACCGAACCGGTGGGGCGGACGGGGACATCCCCCACTTCACCAGGGGAGGCCGGGATGAAGACGCCCAGGTATCCGTCGTCACCCGTACCTGTGATGGTGATGTGCTTGATGGTGGTCGAGGTATTGCTGACCATATCGCCAATATTGGCATCGAAGCGCTGCGTCCAGACTTCCTTATCGAGTTCCTGGGCCTCGGTCAGGCTGTTGTTCGTTTCCTCTTCATTGATGTTGCCGGCGTTCGGGACCACATCACCGATGTACTGCAGCGTGGCGGTGTTGGAGAGGGGGTCATTGACCAGGAACAATCCGCCGGAATCCGACAAGGCGTAGAGTTTCCCCTCGTAGATGGAGAGGCCGGTGATTAAGCCGCCGGGCCCGCCTGTGACATTCGTATTGAGTTGGCCACGTTCGACGATCTGCGTGCCGGCGCCCTGCATGCGCGCATTGCCCGTGCGGTTTGCTTGCGGAGCACTGATGGCCTGGCCCGTGTTCGGGTTGAACTGGTAGAGCAGATTCGTGAAGCGAGTGGGGCCGGCGGGAGGCGTATCGGCGTCACCACGGCTCCCCACGGCAAACAACCGCTCTTGACCACCCAGTATCCCGTAGGTCATCGCGTGGAATTCAATCCCGACATTGGCTCGAATGGCGACACTGGGCGCCAGGGGATTCGCCTGATAGGTTTCAATTCCATCGTCGCGGCTGGCGATGTATTGCGGACTGCTGACGTTCACGCCGCGTAGTATGCCAACGGTGCTGTCATCCGGCACCGGGTCCTCGTCAGGCGTGCTGAACGTGTACGTATTGCCACCCTCACGCGTGGCCAGGTCGTTGACTTTCCCCGGATAAGGGCCGACGGTTCGCGTGACCACACCGGTGGATAAACCGGCGGCCGACAACAATACTTCATCGGGATTCCCTTCGTCATGCAGGATCAGCACCGTGATGTTGGAAGGCAACTGCGGAATGACACTCCCCTGGTCCAGCAACAGCGGTACTTGCGGCGCGGCGGCGGTCGACCCGCCCGAGGAACCGATGTGGTCCTCCGCCACGCGGGTGATCGTGTTCACCGGTTCCAGTCGCAGAGCGGGATTGCTCAACAACTGGCTCGGGATCCGCGCATTCGATGTCACCGCGACAAAATAGGTCGCCTCGGGTAACTCCACCGGGCCAATAAAGGGATCGAGTGCGCCGAGTGATCCGCGGGAGAGGTCCGTCAGGTCACCTTCATCCAACGCTCCGCCCCGGTCATCGGTGATATTCGAGTCGCGGCCGATGAGAATCAAGCGGCCGAAGGAGTCAAATACGGAGACGATCGTATCGGGACGCGACAAACCGCTCGCGTAGTCGACGTCGAACACGACCGGCGAGTTCTGAAACAGACTCCCTGCCGTCGACTCGTAGCCGATCTGCATTTCGTAGAAGTCCAGGTCGTCGAGGCTGTGAATCGTACCCGCAATGCTGATTGAAGCTCGATCGGATCGGAAGAGATTGCCGATATCTTGCGGGCCTGTCGCGGGCGTGGAGCCTGGCACGACTTGGCCGTTGTTCTCCGGGCCTCCCACCTCTTCATCTTCGGCGACTTCGCCGAGCAAAGGTGAATGTCCCGGAAGTCCAAACAACTCGATGCCATTGGTCGCATAACGCACTTCGGCGTAACGGACTGTGACCCCCGCGATCTCGTCGGTTTCACGCAGTCGAATCTGCAGCTGATACGAGCCGGTGGTCAGACCGCCATTCACATTGTCCAGGTCGTTGCTGGAACTGCGCACCCGCACGTGGTACGTGCTGCCGAACCCGACCACACCGGGCAATACCACCCGCATGCCGGCGTCATAGATGTTCTGCGAGTAGAAGTCCTTGGGGAGTCCGGAAGCATTGTGCGGCTGGTACTCGTCGGCCACTTTCTGCAGGGGATTCACCGCCGTGGCGGCGATCGCACCCGAATGGTACAAGAGGCTGGGGTCGAGTGTTTCGGTGAGTGAATCGTCTGACCGAGCCACGACGGTGCCATTGGCATCGATCAACTCCACGACGCTGTTGAGCGTGTTGGTGGTCCGGTCGATGTCGAGCCAGACTTCCGTGCCGGCTTCCGCCTCGAAGCTGTAGACGTCGATATCATTCCGCTGGTTCAGGACGCCGCGGACGTCGAAGCCCAGTCGCAGGTTGTCATCACCGGCGAACTCCTGCGGCGCCAGGTCACCCAGGTGTTGTGCCGCGGCGGGCGTGGCATTCTCGCCCGGGGCGGAGGACGTCGGCGCTTCCGTCTCGAGAATCAGTTCGACGTTGCGGTCATTGGCGTACTGTTCCAGACGCACGCTGCGCCAATCTCCCGCCTGGGGGAGCGTGGCCCAGCCGTCGTCGTTCGTATCTGTCAGCGTCTGGCCATTGGGTTGGAAACCCGCTCCGACGGTGTCATCGCTCAGCGATGTGAGGATGACCGGGAAGTCAGGTTGGCCAATAATCTGCATCGTTCCTCCGATGCGATCATCGATGTCGAGCTGTCGGCCCGTCGCCGTGAAGCCGGCGCCGAGCGCCGGGTCGAAATTGTCACCGGGGCCTTCCATTTTGACAATCAGGCTGGCCGACGGACTACTCTGCAGCCGTAGTCCGACATTGGTGTGGAAATCGGGGACGATGATCTGTTCCCCGCGCAGCACGTGCACGATATCCGTGTCGTCCCACACGCTCTGCGTCGTCAAGACCTCGCCGCGAATGTCAATTGCATTGAGCGGGTTGTCGATCATCCGGTTGCCGCGAATCAGCGGGCCTACGTTGGCGGGGAAGCTCCCGGTGCGGGAGATCGGGCCGGTCGACCGCCCGATATCTGGCAGCGGCTCGGAAGTGAACGAGTTGGCGTTGATCGTCATCGCCACTTCGTCGTTGTGCTGGATAATGTTATTGACGAGAATCGGCTGGGCACCGCGGATGTAGATCGTGGCGGGTTCGTTGTAGCCGCGGCCAAATCGATCGGCAGGTCCCTGGCCGGCCTGGCCGTCGGCGTTGTGCTCGATCACACTGTTGGCCACACGGACGTCGCCCTGGTGAATCTCCAGGATGTTGAAAGCCTTGAACGTCCCTTCGATCTTGGTCACGCCGCCGCCGAACGTGAGCAGCGCGTAGTCGATGCTGGCCGAGCCGATGGCTCCCACGTACAGGCCGCCCCAGTCTCCCGGGCCGGGCGTCGCGCTGCTGCCGTCACCATTGGTGTCGAACGTTCCTGCCGCGCCAAAGCGGTCATCCGAACGGGACGTGAAAACGACCTCCCTTCCGGCCAGCCCTTCGGCAATCAACTGGGCGCCAAAGGTCGTTTCAATACGTGATCCCTCCAGCTTGACGACCGTGCCCGGATCGATCGACAAGCGCGCATTGGTGCGGGCCCGCGCGACGCCAAACGACACGGGACTGAGCGTCACGCCCAGATCGTCGCCACTATCCAGGAAGCTCGTGTCGGTCGCCGCGATTTCCCCAGCCAGGTTATAGGGGCCCACCGCGTCACTGGCACTGCGGTAGATCCGAATTTGATCGAACCCGCTGCTGGCGTTGGGACGGACGATGTTGCCCAGCTGAATTTCGCCCGTGGCGGTCAACTCTCTGGTGACGGTTGGATCGGACGAGGGGCTCTCCGTGCCTTCGGCTGAATTGAAGTACGTGATACGGTAATTGTAGCTGCCCGCCGCCAAGGAGCCGGCCGCCGTCGACGCCGTGAGAGTGACGCCCAGCACGGTCGGGACATCGCGCTGGAGTGTGTTGTTGGGATCCAATTGGGCCAGTGACCTGGTGTCACTATAGACTACGTCCGACGTGTTGATCTGATCCACGAAAACGTACGGTCCAGCCACGCCGTTTGTGCTGCGATAGATTCTGCGCGCGGTGAAATCGCCGGTGGCAGCCGGCAGTTTATCCAGCCTGACGGCGTTATTGGCACCGCTGAGCGTGACGGATGCGGTAGCTTCCGACGGACGGCCTTCAAACCCGTTGGTGTCGACGAACACGATCTTGTAATTGTAGGTGGCGGCGGCCAGCTGGCCGCCGGTGCGCGGCGTGACCGTTACCACGTTGACCGGAGGTCGCACCAGTTCCAGAATCGGCTCGCCCGATTTCCCTTGGATCCGCAAGTTCTCCGAGAGAATGTGGACGATGTCCGTGTCGTCAAACCTGCCCGCCACCGTTAACTGCTTCTGCGTGTCGCCGGCTGGCGTCGAGATCCGCACGAACAAACCATTGGAGGAGTTTTGCACCAGCAAGTTATCGTGGATGTCCGGGCCGACACGCTGATAGTCCGACGTGAAGAGACCTTTCAGTTGGTATTTGGGCGCGTGAAAATTGGTTTCTTCAAAGCTGTCGGGGTCCGCCGAAATGGGGGCGTCGGCACTGAGCCTGATCATGTTCGACGAAATTGTCGGCCGAGCTTCCGTCATCTGGACCGGAGTGATGATCTGCTTCAATGAATTGACGATCACGTTGCCGCCGCCATAACGGATGTCGGCATGGTTGACATAGCTCAGGAAGATGCCTTCCTGCTCATAATTGAACCGTTCTTCGGCATTGTCGAAATCATTGCGGAAGACGATACCGCCCCAATGCCCGGGGCGCGGAGTGGTCGTGGGGAGGTAGGTGTCGAGTCCGATGGTCTCGTCGAAATACGAGGTGAAGTAAACAGGCAGATCGGGAGTCCCCAGGACTTGGAAAGCACCCGCGCTGCGATCCACACTCAGCGAAGAACTTCCCACTCCGATGCGTGACTGATTCATCTTGAACACGACGCCCGCGTCGACCATGATCGTGACGCCTTTGGGGACGTCGAGTGTTTTTCCATCGGCGAGAACCTGGTTGGGGAGTGGTCCCGGACCGATTTCATAAGCAAAGTTGTTATGGAGCGTCGCGACATTGTTGTCGTTGCCGCCGTTCCCCACGATGCGGATAACATCGCCCGGAGCACTGGCCGCCAAGGCACTGCTGATGGTCTGGTACCTGCCTTTGGTGCCAGCCTCGAAAGGCCGATTCAGTTTGTCGACGAGGATTGTTTTGGCCGGCGCCACCGCGCGGAACCAGAAGTTGTAGGCCCCACCGGGCGTACCGTCGGCGTCCCCGTCCAGTTGCGTGCCTGGCGCGCCCACGATCGTCACATCGCGCAACGCGTTGCCGGCGGCGGGGTCCGGCCGGAAATCGACCCGCAGGTCGTAGGGCCCCTGACTCTTGCCGCCAAAGCCCGTCTCTTCGAACTCGGGATTGTACAGATCGTTGCCACTGGCCGAGACACCGAGGAAATACGTGCCGGTCCCCAGACGCAGCTCAATGTAGGAGTCATCACTGTAGTAGTTGTCGTTGCGCGCGATCACGGTCCGCGACCCATCGGCATTCTCGCGATAGAGAATCAGGATGCTGTCGAGCAGACTGGAGTTCGGCTGCCGTTCGGCAAAGGTCTCGGCCGTGAACACCCCTTGCTGCCCCGCCGCAATCTCGAATCGATAGACGTCAATGTCGTTGCTGTCGGGACGATGCAGATAGGAGCCGTGCAGGATGTCGTGATTGCCCGGGAAAATCGGTTCGGGATCGGTACTTCCCGGGAACGAAAAGTCCGATGCGAAGGCCATCAGCGTGGATGAGGGCAAATCCGAGGCGCGTTCCAGGCCGAGCATGAAACCGATGCCGATCATCGTCGTCTGATACCAGTCGGCGCCAAACTGGTCACTCCACTGATTCGCATTGTCCAGGATCAGCAGGCTGTCTTCATAATCCGGGTCGACCCGCACCATGAAGTGGCCGTTGAAGTCCGGCTTGGCCAGTGCCTGGTTGACCACGTCCGGCGCGAATGGATCCAGGGCGTGCGGATCTCCCGTCACGATCGTCAGCCCCTTGTTCGATGTCTCCAGGAACTGCACGCCGATGTATTCACCCCATACCTCAAACGCCTCGCGAGCCCGCTCCTTTTGCGTATCGGTAATCAGGTTCTTCAGGGGGAGACCCTGATCGTCCAAGCCGTAGTTGGCCTGGAAGTTGTACAGGATCGTGGTCACCCCGGGCGTGTTGTCCGCGCCAAAGAGCGGATTCAGGTGATTGTCGTACCCACCCGCTACCTCCTCGGGAATTTGCCGATGCCCAGGTTCGTCGTTTGCCCCGGGGAAATCGAGCAGATATGCCTGAGCGTCAATGCGCGTGGACACTAACTGGCTTTGCGCGCAAGCGCTCCCAGATCCCAGGCCGAACTGAAACTGGATCCGATGTCGTCGACCGGTTTGATGACGTTCGGAGCCACAGGAAGTTGCTCGTCCGTCCCAATCCGCAAGCGGAACGTCCCCGCTCCAATCGGCAGACTCGTGTTGGGGTTGATCAGCAGGTGAATGTCGTCAGCAAAGGTGAGCACGGCCATGTCGGTGCCCGCGTCGTAGCTGACCGACTCAGGATGAAACACCACGTCATCCGAGTTGTTCGCCGTATCGCCCGTGTAGATCAACTGATAGAGCGCCGGGTTCTCCGCGTCCGGAACGTACAGATCGTCATTGTTAAAATAGACGCGGATCTGATCACGGTATTGCGCCAGCGAACCGTTCGGCTGCTGCCCGATCGGTTGCGGCACAACGGCGATGACCTGCGCACCGAGATCCAATCGGAACGGAACCTGCTGATCCACCCCACCGTTGAACGCTTCCCCCTGCGTGTTGCGCAGCGGCGTCACGCCGGTCCCCAGAATGTCGATGCGATACTCGTCGTCCGGCAACGCCTCGGCGAACCGCAATAGTACCTCGTTGGTGTTGTCTCCGATGCCGATGTAACCCGGTTGAATGATCACATCATTCCCGTTGCCGAACAGACGATCGCCGCCGGCGCGCGTCACCTGAATGCCGCCCAGACTGCTGGGATCGATACTCTGGTTTCCCGAAAAGACAAACCGCAAGTTGGTGGGGGCCGTGTGGCGCACGTCGCCGTTCTGCAGGAACTCGTCGCCGTTAGGCTGAATGCCGATCAGCTCCAGGTTCGATGCCAGCAGTCGCCGCTCTTCCAGGGGCTCCACTTGGAGACCCCGCAGCGTCTGACGCCGAGTATGGGCACGCTGCTCACCGCGAAGCGACTTGGAGCGAAGCCATTGGGCACGAGATCGTCGGATGGTCATAAAACAACCCCCAGATGAAGGTCAGATGAGGTGGTGGGATTCGCCGCTGGGAGTGTCAAACCGCAATAGGCAAAGAGAAAAGGCAATGAGTGCGAGGTGACAACTCCCGTAGCGTCGTTGTTCTCCGGACGCAATAATGCAGGTTATAGTAACGCTGCCGATTATAACCTCGTGAAAAATCAATGCAAATTCCGGTGGGGGGGTTGTTACGTATTTTACCTATTTTTTTCTTTTTCACTTTTTTAGCGGAAGATATTCCGTCCTTACGGTGTTCCCAGGGTCCCCATGATGGCCCGCCGCGAGTGCCTAAATGCTTGGGAGAAAACACTTTTTCGTGGTCCATTTGTCGTCTGTGTGCCAGTTATGACCCGTTGTTTCGTGCTTTGCCAAAATTGCGCTACCTGTGCACCCGTCGCGGTTTGGCTAAATGCGTTATTTTTGCCATCTGGCAGGATGCCGCCGACGCTGAGAGGGCCCGCTGGTTCCCTTCCACTGGGCCGTCACCACCGAGCTTCCCGCAGCCGCGAAGTCGCGTCTCATCAAAGAATGGGTGGCAGGGCCGCCAGCCCACGACGAGCTACCGCTCCGCAATCGCTGATTCGCTCCCGTTGGTCGAGGATTCTTGACGACACCGAATGCTGGACGACACCGAACAGATACGGAATAAACCAGTTCTCCACGGCTGATATCAGGCGGGATTTGTGACCATGACCAGTGTCGATCAGGCCATCATTGGTATTCTCACCGTGTCGGATCGGGCGAGCCGCGGGGAATACGAAGATCGCGGCGGACCGGCCATTCGCCAGTACCTCGAGGATGTCCTCGCATCACCCTGGCAAGCGATCGCCGAGATCGTGCCAGACGAACTGCCAAACGTGACGGCGGCACTCGAAAATCTGGTCGACCAACAGGGGTGCAGTCTGATCATCACGACCGGCGGCACGGGGCCGGCAGCGCGCGACATTACGCCTGAAGCGACGGAGGCGGTCTGCCAAAAAATGTTACCGGGATTCGGCGAATTGATGCGCCAGGTCTCTCTGCAGAAGGTGCCGACGGCTATCTTGTCGCGTCAAACGGCGGGCATTCGCGGCGGCTGCCTGATCGTCAATCTGCCCGGCCAACCGCGGGCGATTGGCGAGTGCCTGGACGCCGTGTTTCCCGCTGTGCCGTACTGTGTCGATCTGATCGGCGGCGCCTATCTGGTGACGCGTCCCGAGCGATTGGTCGCCTTCCGACCCCGGAAGTGACGTGGAGTCTTGGGGCCGGGGAGTGGTGGAGCGATGGAGTGATGGAGTGGTGGAGTGATGGAGTGATGGAGTGATGGAGAAGCTTCGTTACCCGCCCTGACTCTTCAGGGTTTTGCATGAACCGTGACCTCGCTACGTATCTGAAACGGACAGATTGATACGACGGGACTCGCACCCGCTGGACTGTAGCCTTGTCGGCCGCTGCCACACCCCCGTGCTCCCTCACTCCACACGCCGCTCGCCCACCTGGCATCGCTTGAGCGACATGAGGGCAAAGGCGGTTCCATATTGCTGGTGGTAGTTGTACAAGGGGAAGTCCCACCAGGAGCCGTCTTTCTCCTGCAGTGGTAGTAGGATGGCGGCCAAATGAGCCTGAAAATCGTGTTGTTCCGCCGGTTTGAGTTGCTCGATGCAGAGTCCGGCGTAGTAATGACCGAAGTAATAGAAATACCCGGCTACCTGGAACCACGATTCATGAGGGACGGGACGTTTGCGGCCGATGCTGAGCCAGCCGTTGCGGGTGACAAGGCGGTTCAACCAGGTTTTCATCACGTCGTCGGTGATGTGCTCATCGCCCCAGAGACGCAGGGCCAGATTGCAGGCCTGTGACCGGCCGAGGCTGCCGCCGGGCCGGTTGATGCCACGCATCGGTTGGTACCGCATGTACTCGCCATAGAGGTAGCTGAAATCGGGCTTCTGTTGGCGGTGGATGGAGTCGATGGCACGCTGGGTCAGGCGCTCCGGTGGCGGGACGCCGATACCGGCCGCTTCGTGCAATGCAATCAGCACGGCAGCGGACACGAAGCTGGTCGAATCGGTGGCCGGTTTCTTGGATCCCACGCGCATGTCGTAGTAACCCCAGCCCCCGTCTACCGATTCGTACCGATCCAGGTAATCGTACTGCGTGCGGAGCAAGTCGTCGATCTGCTGCTGCCGGGTTGGATCGTCCGCGTGTCTCTGGTGCATGCGCACCAGTGCCAGGATCGCATAGCCGTGTCCCCACACATTGTAGATGGCCATGGCATCGGCTCGACGGAGTTTGGGCAGATTCTCCATGATCCAGGCTTCGCCACGATCGATGGCCCTCTGCACCTCCGGGCCGTTGCGGCCGACTTCAATCAGAGCCGTCACGCACAGCGCAGTGACCGCCGTCCGGAAGGCATGGTGAGCTCCGGGAACCGGCGCGAAGATGTTGAGGTCTTTCGTTCTTTCCGGAGTACCCCACGAGCCATCCTGGTTCTGGTCATCGAGCAGGAACCGGATGCCTCGGTCCATCGATTGCTGAATGGCTTCGGCAGTAGGTGGCTCGACGGGGGCCGGGATGGTACTCTCGAGTGCCGCCTGCTCGACTGGCTGCTCGTCGGCAGTCGAGGCGACCGCGGACCAAGTGGTGGAACAGAGGAGGCAAACGGCCAGTCGGAGGGACGCACTGCACAAGGCCGCGGTGCCGCTACGAGCTGAAGAAGAACGGTCATGCATGCGATCTGTCTCCGTCGACGGGAACGAAGCTAGTGGAAGATGCTCAGCGCCATTTAGCGCGTTATTCGGTAACAAGCGCGCACGGTGCGCACATGTTTGTGACACCGACTGCTCGATGGGGAGCGAATCGGGATTGCGGAATGCGGAATGCGCGATGCGGAATGAGAAACTGCGTGAAACGTGCAAGTTCGATTCCGCACTCCGCATTCCCTGGTATCGTTCCGGCCCTCCAAGTCAGCAAACCAGACTCGTTGACACCCACTTTCGCTGAGGCCAATAGCCGCGTTAGGCATTTACTCGATAATATCTGCGCACCGTACGGGCATAGTTTGAATCGGGGATGCGGAAGGAAGAATGTGCGTCGCCAAGCACTTGGGTGACGGTTTCTTCAGGTCTTCTTCTGTCTGCCATTCCGCACTCCGCATTCCGCATTCCGCATTCGTTTTCACTCGACGCGCACCGCAACCATAGACGCTCAGGTACGGAACCTCAACGGGTGCGGCCCGAGCCAGCGTTAGGGAGCATCCGGCTTGCTCAACAGAATCTCCTCGCCGACCTGCAGTCCTTCCACGACTTCCCACTGCTGCTGGGTCTTCTGTCCGATGACGACGTTCCGCTTTTCGGGCGTGGCCTCGCCCATTTTCACAAAGACGATATCGCGCGTCCCTTTGGCCTCATCTTCAAACACGGCGGCGGCCGGGACGGTGATCGCGTCCTGCTTGTCGTACGCGACCAGCGTCAATTTGCAGCTCATGCCGGGTACCACCGGCTTGGCCTGTTCACCAAGGTTGACCTTCACCTGGGCGTCGAAAATACCCATCCCGATCGGAAACGACGAGACGAAATCGACCGTCGCATCCAATTTCAGGTCCGGGTAACCTGCCGGAACGGCCGTCCCTTTCCGGCCTCGTTCCAGGCGATACAGGTCCTTCTCAGGTACCTCCGCTCGAATGTGCAACGGACGGGGGTTGACGATCGTCATGAAGACGTTTTGCGGCGGCAACTTCCCTCCTTCTTCCAGTTGTGCCGTGACGGAATCAACCCCGGACCACTTACCACGGGTACAACGACCGTAATAGACGTAGCCTTCGGCCGGAGATTGGACAGCCATCAGCTCCCGATCTTTCATCAGTTCCTTTAATTTCTCTTCGGCGCGTTTATTGGCCAGCAACAGCTTCGCGTTTTCAATCTGCTGTTTTTCCAACTGAGTCGGCAACGTTGCCCGCGACTTGGTCAGGGTGATTTCCGCCCGCCGGGCCGCCTCGGTCAACTCCTGTTCCTCTCGCGGAATGTCCTGTTCCAACGCCTTTTTGGAGCGCATCTCCGATGATTTCAGGTAGAACTTGGACCGCTCCACGTCGTTGCGCGCCCGCTTCAGAACGATTTCTTCCGTCTCCTCGGTGAGATCGTCGGCATTGTACATCTCTTCCAACTGCTTCAGTTCCTCCTCCGCATACTCCAGCGATTGCCGCGAGCTCTTCAAGGAAAACTCCGCAGATTGTTCCTCGAACGCTCGGTTGATCTTCAAGAAGTAGTTCAGATCTTCGTCAGCGATTCGCTTCGTCCGTGCGGCCGCTTCAAGATCCAACGGGACGGTCGTTTTGAGCAGTTCCATATCTGTCTTGGCAAGTTGCTGGGACAGCTTGTTCAGTTGCAGCGTCTGTTCCAGATCCTGCAGTTGTTGGTCGATGTCTTTCATGTCGAGCCAGACGAGCGTCTCACCCTTCTGGACCCGCTTGCCATGCGGGACAGCCTTCACGACGGTGAATGACGAGTAGCTATCGGGCCGTAAAACGACGGGCCAGGTCTGATCGGCTTCAAATATGCCCGACAGCTCGACTTCGATCTTAAAGGGGGCCTGTTTCACTTTGTATGTGGCATCCTTCGCCGCCGCCGGCTTGTCAGTCGGCGTGGCATCCTTCTTCGCTTCTTCTTGCGCCCACGATGACGAGGCGATGACACCGACCACGAGCAAGGTACACCAAAGTGTGAGTCCACGGCGAGACATAAATGGATTTCCTCTCGATCTGACAGGTTGTTGAACGAGTCCCTGCGCGTCGCGAAGAAACTCGATGGGGGCTGGATAGCCACCTCAATCGTACTTCACAGACGTGTCGGTGGGGAGGCTGCCGCAAGGATTCTGGCGCGACCGGAGCCTGGCCCTCGCGGTTTTGAAACCGGCTCTCGTTGGACAGTGCCACTCTCTATTCGATCAGGCACCGTAACGGTCGGCAGCGACAGCGTTGGACCCGCAGCCGCAGGCGAGGACGGGGCTGGGAATCAGCTGGAATCGGTACGAGCTGCCTCCTCGCCTGCGGCTGCGGGTTAACCGACGAGAGAGCCTATGGTTACGGAGATTGGCTCAGAACAAAGTGGCGCCGTCCGTCTAGTCCGGCAAGCGGATTTCGTAGAGCTGCGGCCAGTCTTTGCCGGTCACGAAAAGCCGGCGCTGCTGGCGGTCGTAGGCGATTCCGTTGAGCACGGCATCGCGGTGGGGACGCTGGGATCGGGGAAAGAGGCGGGACAGGTCGAGCCAGCCGATCACCTGGCCCGTACTGGGCGAAATACGGGCAATGCGATCGTCATACCAGATGTTGGCGTAGATCTCCCCCTCGACGAACTCCAGTTCGTTCAAGTTGTTGATGCGGCGATTGCCGTCCCGCACAACCAGCAAACGCTCGATTTCAAAGGTCTTGGGGTCGAGGATGCGCAGCGTCGATGTGCCGTCGCTCATGATCAGGCTGTGGCCATCGTGAGTCAGCCCCCAGCCTTCTCCTCGATAGCTGAAACGGTGCTTTTCCTGGAAGGTCGCCAGATCGTAGACAATCGCTTGCCGGGCCTTCCATGTCAACTGGATGATGTGGCTTTCCCAGATCGTGATTCCTTCGCCAAAGAGTCGGTCGTCCAGCTTATGCTGTTGCACAACTCTGCCGGTCTCCAACTCGACCTTTCGCAACGAAGACGCGCCGTAATTTCCGGTTCCCTCGTATAGAAAACCATCTTGGAAGACCAGGCCTTGGCAGTACGCATCGGGATCATGAGGATAGCTGCGAACGAGCACATAGCTTTGCGTGGGAGC
This sequence comes from uncultured Planctomycetota bacterium, assembly GCA_963700515.1. GTDB lineage: Bacteria > Planctomycetota > Planctomycetia > Pirellulales > Pirellulaceae > JAJRVM01. The sequence goes on from CAVOXY010000051.1 coordinate 62,624, forward strand.
AGCCTTGCGACTCAACATCCCTCGTTGCGACCACGCGATCACGCCGGTGATGAGCAATATTGTCACCACTCCCGCCACGACCCAGACGGATCGCCAGCGCGGCCTCGGAGTCGTGGACTGCAGGGACCCATCAGCAGCTTGCCGCTGCGGATGTATCCTCCAGGGAACACGTCTCTTCACGGGTGTCGCATTCAAGGTCACGGATGTAGATTGCGAGTAGAATACGGGGTGGAGTTCACGGAATCGACGCGGCGGATCCGCTAAAATACTGGGGCGGAAGCGTTATCTGAGTTATGGTGGATTCGTGTCGATCCGGCAAGGCCGAGTTCGTTTGAAACACGATTTGTGTGAGGCAGCCATTCCATGTGTCGACAGCTCAGCATACTGCACGAACGTCCATGCCGGGAGTGATCTCGACGCTCTGACGGCCAATATGAGCCGCCATAGCCTGGCCGTGAAAGAACGCTTTGCTCCCGACCGTCCCATGGGGGTCGGGTTATGGGTGGCGGCGCCCGCGGCCCGGAAATTGCTCGAGCCGAGACGGCTGACCGATCTCGCCGTTTGGCTGACGGAGCATCGTCTCATCCCCTTCACGCTGAACGGTTTTCCTTTCGGTGATTTTCACGAGAGGGTGGTCAAGCATCGTGTCTACCATCCCACGTGGTTTGAGTCGCAGCGACTGCATTACACGCTCGATCTGATCACGATCCTGCACGCGATCCTTCCGGCACAGCTGGAAGGGAGTATTTCCACGTTGCCGATCGCCTGGCGGTCGCCGGCGCCCCATCGCGAACAACTGCGAACGGCAGCCCGGCATCTGATGGAGGTGGCCCAGCGATTGGCACAATTGGAGGCCGATACGGGACGCCTGATCTACCTGTGCCTCGAACCTGAGCCGGGCTGTTACCTGCAGTGCGGCGCCGACGTGCAGCAGTTTTTCCAGGATCACCTGTGCACTGAGGGGCACGACGCCCAGTTGCGGCGATACATTCGTGTGTGCCACGATATCTGCCATTCGGCCGTGATGTTTGAAGATCAGACGGATGTTCTCCAGCAGTACGCGCGACAGGGCATTGGCGTCGGTAAAGTACAAGTCTCGTCCGCAGTAGAAGCGGATTTCCAGCAAGCGGAGCCCGAACAACGTGCACAGCTGGCCCAACAGCTGGCCTCGTTTGCGGAGGACCGCTACCTGCATCAAACCACCGTGCGCCGGGCCGATCAGCCCTCCGTGCTCTTCTTCGATGACTTATCCGAGGCATTGGCCGCCGCCGGGCAACACCCAGAGTACTTTCGCGCCACGTGGCGCGTCCACTTCCATGTCCCCATCTATCTCGAACGATTTGGCGCCATCCAGACGACTCGGGATCACATTCGACACTGCCTCCAGGCTATCCATTTGCACCCTGAGTTGACACACTTTGAAGTCGAAACGTACGCTTGGAGTGTCCTCCCCGCGCAGTTGCAGCAGAAGGAACTCTCGGACGGCATCGCGGAGGAAATGCACTGGTTGGTGCAGCAACCGGAATGGACGCTCGGTGAGCAATGAGGAATTGGTCGTTGGTCGTTGGTCATCTGGTCATTGGTCATTGGTCATTGGTTACTTGTTACTTGTCATTCCGCATTCCCTGCTATTCGTTCCTCATACGCCGGAAAGTTGAAATTCGAACGTTGTCGGGCAGAAGAAACCTTGTTGAGTGGGGAGTTCAGTCGGCATGCAGGAATGCAACGTGGCGCGTGGCGGCCTATCACGCTCGATAACTTAACAGTACTTCAAATGTGGGAGATGGCACGATGGAGAAGATCGACACCGAGCAGCGTGCCGGACTGGTCCGGACCCTGCAAATCATCGTCGGTGCGTTGGCGGCGGGAGTCTTTTTCTTCCTGCTGATCGTTGTCGTGATCTTGCGATCGCCACTGCGCCCGTTTGATCCCCAGGCCATCGTCAGTCTGACCATGGCTGCTTTTGCGCTGACGTGCATCCCCGGCCGACTATTTGTACCCGGACTGATTGTGAATGCCGGTTGCCAGAAGATAGCGCTGGGAATCTGGAAGCCTCTGTCGAGGCAGCCCAATCAGCCACTTCCCGATACGGACGAAGGGAAGCTCATGCAGCTGTTGACGACCAAGACGATCATTGGAGCCGCCATCGTGGAGGGAGGAGCGTTCGGCAACCTGGTGGCGTATATGCTCGAGGGGCAAAGCTACTCGATCGTACTGGCGGTGCTTGGCATCGTCGCGATACTGGCCGCTTTTCCCACGCGGCATGGCATCGACGACTGGCTCCAGCGGCAGCTGCGCCGCGTGAAGGAAATGCGGGATTTACGTAGCTGAAGCCGCCGTAGCTGAAGCCGCCGTAGCTGAAGCCGCCGAGGCTTCAGCGGCAGCTCAGGACGTTCAACCACTTCACTGGCGCCGTAGCTGAAGCCGCCGAGGCTTCAGCGGCAGCTCAGGACGTTCAACCACTTCACTGAGCCCTGGTGGGCCCAGCTACGGTCTGAGCCCTGGTGGGCCCAGCTACGGCGGAGCTCAGGCGGGCCCAGCTACGGTCTGAGCCCTGGCGGGCCCAGCTACGGTCTGAGCCCTGGCGGGCCCAGCTACGGTCTGAGCCCTGGCGGGCCCAGCTACGGTCTGAGCCCTGGCGGGCCCAGCTACGGCGATAGCTCAGCGGCCGAGTTTCCGTTGATCCAGTCGTTCTCCGGCGGGACGGCGCAACGGAATAATGAGCCCTCCCGATGCTTCCAGTTCATCAAACAGCTGTTTCTCGAGAGACTGGGCGAGCGGAGCGAAGGCGGGCACATTGATCAGATTGTGACGCTCCACAGGATCCGTCTGGAGATCGTACAGCCCATTGTCATCCCAGTGGCCGTAATAGAAGACGAACTTGTGGCGGTCTGTGCGAATCGCCAGGGTTGTTGGCGTGGCTGGAAAATTCCATTCCCAGTGGTATTCGTACAGGATGTGGTCACGCCAGGGCGCGGATTGACCCTGCAACAGGGGGAGGAAGGAGCGACCATCCATCTTGGCTTGCTCAGGGAGATCAAGGCCGCACGCCGCCAAGAAGGTCGGTGCCACGTCAATGTTCTGGACCAGTCTGCTCGATCTTCGTGCCCGCTTGAATCAAACCAGGAGCGTATGCCAACAAGGGCACTCGAATCGATGGTTCGAACGCATCTCGTTTGTCGTAGAAACCGTGCTCACCCAAGGCGAACCCGTTATCTCCCATGTAGAGCACGAGAGTTTCACTAGCCAGATCATTTTGGTCAAGGTATCCCAGCACGCGCCCCAGGTTTTCGTCCAACGAGTGGACTGTCTCGCAGTAGCGGTGGTACAGGTCATTGAAATCGGGCACCGGATCGTTGTCGAAAGGACCGGTCTGCATATGATCGATGCCGTGAATGCTGTAGCGACGCTCTCTTACCCACCGCGGTTGTGTCGCGTAGTTTTGAGCTGTATTGGCCATTGTCTCCGGGTAGGCGATCGGTTGCTGATCGTAGATGCCTTGGTGACGCGGTGCGGGCTGAAACGGATAATGTACCGCTTTGTAGGACAAATACAGGAAGAATGGCTTGGCTCGATCTCGCTTCTGCTCGAGCCATTGCAGGGCTTGATCGGTGAGAATGTCATTGGTGTAGCCGACAAACGTCTGGTGCTGGCCGTTCAGATTCAAAGTGGGATCAAAGTACGTTCCCTGACCGCGAAAACTGACCCAATGTTCGAACCCCGGACGTGGATCATCGTTATCGTGACCCATGTGCCACTTGCCCACGAAAGCCGTCTGGTAGCCAGCCTGCTGTAGGTACTGCGGGAAGAAGATCGTGCCCGGAGGTACGGCACGCTGATTATCCACCACCCGATGATGGTGCATGTACTGCCCGGTCAATATAGATGCTCGGCTGGGACTGCACAGCGACGTACTGACAAACGCGTTGGCGAGGTGAGCGCCTTCACGGGCCATGCGATCCATATTCGGGGTCTGGAGAAACTTGGGGCACTGAGGCATACAACTCATGAAGTCATATCGGTGATCATCGCTCAGCACGAAAACCACGTTGCGCCGAACAGTACCGGCTGTTTCTGCCTGGCCCGCGTGAACTTCCGACACGTAAATCGTCGCGGCCGGCACGGCAGCCAAGAGTAAGATGACAAGAATCGGGCGTTTTCGCATCGTTAAGCTCCTAGCCGAGACCGCGGCGCGGTGCGCAGCATGGCGGGGCTCCGCGCCGGGAGGGCGAGGCTCCGGCCGAGTCGCGATTTCGGAAAAATGTGGGCGCAGCAGGGACTTCGCCCTCCCAATACGCGGTGATGAAATGCGATTCACTCCAATTGACCCAGACATCACTTATCGTTGCCAATTTGGAATGCCTCGGCCAGGTGTCCAGGGGACTCCGGCCGCATCCAGCTTCTGACTCAGCGCCACCACGTCCGTTTCGACAAGTTTCTTCAGATCGCCAAGTAGTCGCACTGAACTCGTCGGCGACGATCTCGTAACTCTTGCGCTGTGTGGCGGTCGGAGCCTGTGTGGTCGACCAATGTCCGTAGACGACGGTCTGCAGACGATCCAGGATGCCAGGAAGAGCGGGTTCGTTGCGGCGAGGTTTGGTCGGATCGCCGGTGAATCGCTCGAGAATATCCTGCAGCCGCAGCTCGAGGTTGCGGGCTTCCACGCCCAATGCGGGGTCGACCCCCGGGGTCACTTCGACGGCCTGCTTGATGTACTTCAGCTGTCTGGCGGTCTCTTGAGCCACCTGTTAGGCGCCCATCACCGCTCGCTGCAAATCGCCGGTCTTCTGCTGGAACGCCAGCACGGCCTGGCGATCGGGCTCTGGCAGCGATGATGTACCGAGCGTTTCGACTTCGAATGGCGTGGGAGCCACCAATTCTGTCACCTTGCCCTCCACCCGTGTCGAGAGACTCACTGTATAGGTGCCTGGGACGGCCAGGGGACCGTAGCCGTCGCCGCCAAGCTGAATGGGGGTGAAACCCGGGTAACGGAAATCCCACGTAGCTCGCTGCATGCCCTGAATAGGTGCCACCTTAATCTGGCGGACGACCTGGCCGGCACTGTCACGAATCGTGAGAAATGCCGCGGGACCCTCGTCACGGTCCTCGGCCTTCAATTCCTCCCAGCTGGGATACGGCACGTCCTTTCCTTGCTGTGCTAACGACTGGTCTTTCTCCTGTCGTTCGCCCTTCTTAGTCTTGAGCGACTCCTTCATATAGTACGTGAACGTTGCTCCGAACGGTGGGTTCGGTGCATTGAAGAAGCTGGCACCCTGGAACGCCTTGCCGCCGCCACCCAACGGGTCGGTCTGAATGTACATCCAGGACTTCTTGACGGAAAAGATGTGTGCACTCTTCTCGATCAGCTCGAGCGTCAATTCACGCAACGGCGAATAATCGTCGAGAATATAGAATCCGCGGCCGAATGTACCGATCGCCAAGTCGTTCTCGCGACGTTGAATTTCCAGATCGCGAACGGCAATCGTCGGCAGGCCACTTTTGAGCTGAATCCACTTGATGCCTCCGTCGAGCGTGAAGAACAGACCGAATTCGGTTCCCACGAACAGCAGGTCCGGCTTCACATGGTCCTGCACGATCGTGTATGTCGAACCTCGCTCCGGCAGATCGCCGGTGATCGACACCCACGTCTTGCCGCGATCCGTACTCTTCACCACGTACGGCTTGAAATCTCCTCGCTTGTAGTTGTAAAGCACGACATAGACCGTGTTGGGATCGTGCAATGATGCTTCGATGTCGCTGACGAAAGCGTACTGCGGCACATCCAAGGTGGGAAACTCCTCGATCTTGCGCCAGTTTTGCCCGCCGTCCTCACTGACTTGCACCAGACCGTCGTCGGTACCGACGTACAGCAGGCCATCGACCAGCGGCGATTCCGAAATGGCCATGATGGAGCCATAAAAGGACGTGGAGTCGTTCTTCGCCACGGAGTCGACACCCCAGACGCGTCCCATCACCTTGAGCGTGTTGCGGTCCATATTGCGCGTCAGATCGGGACTGATCGCTTCCCAGTTGTCACCCCGATCATTGCTGCGAAACAGGATCTGGGAGGCGTAATAGATGCGTGTAGTGGGAATGCGGGCTGATCAGGATCGGCGAGTCCCAGTTCCAACGCAGCGGTGGTCCATCCTTGTCCTCCTGCGGCTTGATGTCGACACGCTGCGCCCGTGCGGCGATCGTATCGCACCAGGCCGCCATACTGCCATTGTGAGTAGACGATATTCGGGTCTTGGGGATCGACTGCCGGTTTGAATCCATCGCCAAACACGGTGATAAACCAATCGCTATTGGTGATTCCGTTGACGCTCTTGGTCCTCGTCGGACCTCCTTGCGTGGCGTTGTCTTGAGTGCCGCCATAGATGTTGTAGAACGGCACGTCGTTGTCGATGGCGATCTTATAGAACTGCGTGATCGGGAGGTTTGGCTTGAATTGATAGTTCTGGCCGCGATCCCAGGTTTCGTACAGACCGCCGTCGCAACCGATCAGCAGGTGATTCTCGTCGTCCGGGTCGATCACCAACGCGTGATTGTCGACGTGTTTCCATTGTTCGCCGAGCGGCTGGAACGTCTTGCCACCATCCTCGGTGACGTGCAGCAAGGTATCCATCGAATAGACACGATCGAAGACGTGCGGGCAGGCGAAAATCTCCTGATAGTACTGGGCGCTGACCGTCGCATAGTCGCTCTGCTTGGACCACGTTTCGCCCCGGTCGGTGGAACGGAAGAAGCCTCCTTGTCCGTCGGCCGCTTCCACCAGCGCATAAACGACATCCGGCTTGATCGGTGATATCGCCATGCCAATGCGGCCGAGGTCCCCACCAGGCAGTCCCCGCGTGATCTTACGCCAGGTTTGACCGCCATCGGTCGATTTGTGGATGGCCGATTCAGGGCCGCCATCGATCAACGTCCAGACGTGACGACGACGCTGATAGGCAATGGCGTAGAGGGTGTCGGGATCGCGCGGGTCACACAGAACGTCCGAAACACCAGTGTTCTCGCTGATATTCAGCATCAGATTCCACGTCGTGCCACCGTCGGTTGTCTTGTACAATCCTCGATCACCACCCGGTGCCCAGAGAGGACCTTGTGCGGCCACGTAGACGACATTCGAGTCCCGCGGGTCAATCAGTATCTTGCCGATGTGTTCGGACTGCTCCAAACCCACGCGTATGAAACTCGTGCCGCCGTCGAGTGACTTGTAGACTCCGTCGCCGTAGCCGACACTTCGCTGACTGTTGTTCTCGCCTGTCCCCACCCAGACCACGTTGCGGTTCCGCGGATCGACCGAGACACACCCGATGGAGTACGATCCGTAGTTGTCAAAAATCGGAGTCCAAGACGTGCCGGCATTCGTGGTTTTCCACACGCCGCCCGACGCGGCACACACGTACCACGTCTTGTGATCGGACGGGTCGACCGCAATGTCCGAGATTCGCCCCGACATGAACGCTGGCCCGATCCCACGCTGTTGCAGCGCGGAGACCAGTGAAGTATTGAAGCCCGGTGACTTGTCTTCCTTCGTGTCGCTGTCCTGGGCGTAGGTAGTCGATGAAACCGTAACGCAGGTCATCGCCAGCAAGGCAAGGTCTCGCAGAAACTTCATGAGGCATACTCCGCAGTCAAAAGTGGTCGGTAAAGTCAATGTGGACTACCTAGTTTACCACACATAACGGGTGTGCGGCGGGCTGCTAATAAGTCGGCATCAGGAGGCTATATTGCCGTGTGCAGCGGCGACCATTTACGGTCCCTCCGTCGGCTTTGTTTCTGCGGAGCCACAACTGGCCAGCTACCGTGCGGCCATCCGCCTTTCAGGCTTCCGTCGGGTTGATCCCGGCGGGGCCACAACTGGCCAGCTACCGTCACACCATGGCACACTGTCGGTCGAGTCCTCAACGTGCCATCACGTCGGCACGCGTTCGAGACCGAATCACGCCGCGGCTTGAGTCGGTCTCGGCCAACCGCCGGCGAGACATCCACCTGCTGCGCTCGACCGATCATGAGCATGGCGGGCGAGCAGCTGACCAGTCCTTCTCGCCACGGGCGCCACGCCGGTGGCGAGCAGGAAGCGCGTTGCCATCGCCCATCGGAAAACGTTTCGCTAAGGCGGACTTTGTTGGTGCCCAGCGGAAAGGTTGCCGAGGCTGCGGAGTTGGACTTCTTGGGGCGAGGAAGCCCAAATCTGTTGCGGAGTTACCGCGATCGCCAGATCCTGACGCAACGGTCAGTCACCGACAGTGTAGTCATCGGCAGTGTGCCTCGAGCGAAGTGCAATAGGCACGGCACTGAACGTCAATCTGGTTGGGTTCGAGTTCTCGTGCGTGGATCCAGATGCGATAGTCCAGCTTTACTGACTGGCCGGGGGCGATCGTGACAGTCTTCACGCCAGGCCAGCCCACACAGAGCGCTCCATAGGTGCGGGTGAGCCAGGTCGGCGGATAGTCCGGGTGTTGGGGATGGATGAACACGGCCGCACCACTACGTTCTTTGGCGGCGGGAAATTGTGATGTCAAGTCGGCCCAGGGGAGACGAGCGTTGACGAGATCCGGGTTTGCCAGTGGTTCTGATGTGCCAAACCCCAACGTGCGTCCGGGGACACGCACTGTCGCATCCGTCCGCGGTGAGACGTCAAAACGAAAGGTGAATCCACCATAGCTTTTGTCTTCACGTCCTTGCAGGGACACTCCTTGAGTCCCTGCTTCGATTACCAGCGACACGTCGACCGCACGGCAATCGGGCTCGGACCGATAGGTCCGCAGCCACACACGTTCGGTGGCCACTTGTTGTGGGCCGACAAACCAACCGTTTTCCACTCCCAGGATTCCCGCTACCGGTCCGGTTTCAGTGGCCAGCCATTTGACGAACCGCTGCTGAATATCTGTGGACAACCACAAATCGTAAGTCTGGTCACCCACTTTCACATAGGGCCATGTCCAGAAGACGCCGTGGTGATGATAGTGGTCCTTGGGGAAATCAGCGGTCAGGGTTTCGCCATTGATGCCCCAAAGCGGATGCACGTAGCAACTGCGCGACCTCAGGGGTTCGGTCTCCGGCAACGAATCGTCGGTGATCGTTCGATAGTTGTATTGCCAGACCTGGCGAGTCATCTTGGAGTTTGTATCAGCTTCCAGCAACTTCAAGCTGAGCGGCGTCTCCACAAAGGCGAAACCGGGCACCGCCTGTCCCTGAGCGCCGTCCTTTTCCGATGCGCGTCGGGCTCCCTTCTCGACGTGAAAAGTTCGCATCGCGTCTCGATCTGCGATCGAGGGAATGGTGCCGAGCAGTTGGCAGGCCGAGCGGTCCACGGTGCCATCGTCTCGCACTGCGCGAATCGATTGGGCACTCAACCTTACTTCCGGGTGATTCGCTTCCACCAAGGTATATTCGAAAGCCGGATCGTAGGCATCCCCTGGCGGCATATCAACAAGAATGTGCTGTTGTAGCGGGGAGCCTGGCACGTCGATTACGCACTGTGCCAACAGCGCAGATCGCGCCGGCAGCAGCAACAGACCACTCAGGAGCAAGATTCGTATTGGCGGAGCCATTCTCTCTCTTTCCACGGTTCTTGGCTAACGGATGATTCGCAATTATGTTCCAAGATCGCCATCCCGTCACTGCTCACCGACTTGCCGCACTGCGCTTCATCAACTCGGTGATCTTCTCTTCGTCGACGTCGATTCCCAGACCGGGGCCGTCGGGGACTTCTGCCTGATCGTGCTGAATGTTCAGCGGCTTAGCCAGCACGTCAGCAGTCAAAAACTGGGGCCCGTTGAGGGCGGCGGGTTTCTGCAGGCCGTAGGCACCGTAGAGGGCCAAGGCGGCCGAGAGTGTGATATCGGGATCGGAAAGACCGCTGCCGAGCCACATCAAGCCGTGCTCTTCGATCAGTTCAATCTGGCGCTTGTTGGAGAGCAGACCGCCACAGCGCGAGGGTTTCATGGAGATGCCGTCGAGCATTTTCAGCCGGATGAATTCTTCGAGTTCCACCGGCGAGACAATTCCTTCGTCCATGAGAATCGGGAGTGCCCCTTGTCGCTTGAGGGCCTGGTAACCGGAAATCCGATTTGGTTTGATTGGGGATTCCAGCACATCTACTCCCGCGTCCGCCAGCCGAGGAGCCACTTGGAGGGCGATTTCAGGGTCATAACCGCCGTTGGCGTCGGCCCACAGGAACCCATCCGGCGCATCTTGCGCACAATGCGGGCCAGCTCGAGATCGAATGTTGGATCCGGCGCGATCTTGATATTGAAATTCCTGTAACCGCGCTGCCTCCCGTCGTTCATGATCGTCTCGGCTTCGTCGAGCGAGCGGGCGTTGACCGTCCAGCTCAATGTAATCGGGCCGCCGCGCGGACGATTCCAGAGCTGGCAGAGCGATTGGCCCAACAGCTTTCCTGTCAAGTCGTGCAGGGCGATGTCGATTCCAGCTCGCGTGATCGGCATGCCGGTGCTGAAGCTGGAGTAGATCGTGTGATCCATGATTTCGTGGGCACCCTCGATATCGGTCGGATCGTGCCCGATCAGTTCCGGAGCGTAGTAGTCGCGGATGGCCACGGTCGATGCTTCGAGCGTTTCGTAGCTCCACTTCTCGACCGGTACGCTTTGTCCCCATCCCACGGTGCCATCATCGGCGGTTACCTTGACGATGACCGCCGCGCGGCCTGTGGCACCACGGGCATTGGTCAGAAACTTGAAGAACCCGGTCATCGGATAGCGAAATGGGAACACCTCGATACGATCGATCTTCACCCCGCGCTCCTTTCCACAGAGGCTCGCCACCGGCAGCATCGCCGTCGTAGTGATCGCCGATGTGATGAAAGACCGACGAGTCATGCCGCATTGTTTCAGGAATTGTTGGTTGAGCATCAGATTTGACTGCGTGATGGTTTAGCGGGAGGACTGAACGGTGACTCTTTCCTTTCGACATGCCTCCGTCGGGCTTGTCCCGGCGGTGCACCGACTGGTCCGCTACCGACCGATTCTCTGACTTCGACATGCCTCCGTCGGGCTTGTCCCGGCGGTGCACCGACTGGTCCGCTACCGACCGATTCCCTGACTACGACATGCCTCCGTCGGGCTTGTCCCGGCGGTGCACCGACTGGTCCGCTACCGACGATTCCCTGACTTCCTGCCTCCGTCGGGCTTGTCCCGGCGGAGCACCGACTGGTCCGCTACCGACCGATTCCCTGACTACGACATGCCTCCGTCGGGCTTGTCCCGGCGGTGCACCGACTGGTCCGCTACCGACCGATTCCCTGACTACGACATGCCTCCGTCGGGCTTGTCCCGGCGGTGCACCGACTGGTCCGCTACCGACCAGCGGTCTACTGCATCAGCCGAGATCCGGGATCTCGAATCCTGCCCGCTGCGGTCTGACGAGCAGTTTATTCGCTTCTTCATCGCCGACGAACTGCTCCTTATCGGGATCCCACTGGAGTCTGCGGCCGGTCCAGCGTGCGATGTTACCCAGATGGCACACGGTCGTCGATCGATGTCCGATTTCCACGTCCGCCACCGGCATCTCGCGACTCTTGATGCAGGCCACCCAGTTGGCCAGATGGTCGGCGATATTGTCGCCGCCGGCCAACGTCTGCCCCTTGGTGGCTTCCATCACGATTTCCGCGGGATCGCTCTTCAGATAATTGCGATCGATGGTAATGGTCCCCTGGTCGCCGATGAATTGGCCGCCGCCCCGTTGAGGAATATCTTCCAGCTTGAGGATCACTCCATTGGCATAGCGCATGCGCACCAGCGGGCGCGAGCAGGCCTTGTTGCCGTCTTGGATCGAACCGGGCTGCGTGTAGGTGGGGGGCTGGAAGGGGTCGCCTTCGCTCCACACTTCTACCGGCCCGGTCTGCGACGCGTCCAAAGCCCATTGAATCTGGTCGAAGCCATGGGCGCCCCAGCCGGTCATCTCACCACCGGACCAGGGACGGAAGGAAATCCAGCCGGGATTGGCGCGCGGCGTCTGGATGTCGAGGTTGTAGGCAACCGGTTCGGTTTGACCGCACCAGGTATTCCAATCCAGTCCGTCGGGAATGGGTTGTTCGGGGAGCGCACATTCCCAAGGGCTTTCGAAATTGGCTGCCATCACTGTATGGAGTTTGCCGATGGCGCCGTTACGCACCAGTTCGCATCCCAAGCGGTTGCGGGGGATCGAACGCTGTTGGCTCCCCGTCTGCAGCACGCGTTTGTGTTTACGCACGGCATTGACTAGCTGGCGTCCCTCACGCACCGTCAGCGTCATGGGCTTTTCCACGTATACATCCTTCTCGGCCTGGCAGGCATGTACGGCGGGCAAGGTGTGCCAGTGATCGGGCGTGGCGATAATCACCGCATCCAAGTCAGGCAGTTCGAGCATCTTGCGATAGTCCTGAAAAACCTGGCAATGGAACTTTGCGGCCATCTTCTGTGCGGCGGGCAGGTAGCAGTCGGAGATCGCCACAATCTGCGCGTCGCGAGGCAAGCCGGTTAGCTGGCCCGCTCGTCGCCCAGCGCCGATGAAGCCGACCGAAACACGGTCATTCGCTCCAGCTTGTTGAGCACTGCGAAGAGCATTGGGAGAGATCAGGTGGGGCAGGGCGATCGTTGCCGCAGCGGCCGAGGTCCTTTGCAGGAAGCGGCGGCGGGAGAATCGTCGAGAAGCTTGTGGCATGATGACCCTCACAAGTTGAGGAAGCGTCTGGCTAAGAGGTGGGGATAATGGCAAGGCAGGCCACCACCAACTGCTGCTATGATACCATCTTCGTTATTCCGTGGCTGGTGATTTGGTGAAAGCGGCCCATTCCTCTCTGGAATGTGCCGTGGGAGCTGATACGATGGCGGTGATACGATACTCGTGTGCCAGCAGCGCGATCTCACCTATTCGCGTTTTCTGGACGTTGAAGTAGCGGCCTCTCCCCGATTTTTCCCACCCCTGCGCCATTGCGAGGAATCCATCATGAACGCACCTCATTACCAAGCCACGGCTTCGGCGAATCGCACACGTCGGGAGTTTCTCCGGATGGCAGGACAGACCGTCGCGGTGTCCGCCTTGGCCGGTATGGCCGTACCCTATTGTCATGCCGCCGAGGATAACACCATTAAACTCGCTCTGGTCGGGTGTGGAGGGCGTGGTACAGGTGCGATTGGCAACGCTTTGTCGACCACCGGCGGGCCCATCAAACTGTTCGCCATGGCCGATCTGTTCCCGGATCGCATGCAGAGCAGTCTCAAGTCGTTGCAGCAGCAGTTTCCGGATCGCGTCGACGTTCCGCCGGAGCGGCAGTTCATCGGGTTTGATGCGTACCGCAAGGCGATTGATAGCCTCGGGCCACAGGATGTTGTGGTCTTGACCACGCATGCCGCGTTTCGACCGATGCACTTCGAATACGCCGCGCAGAAGGGAGTCAATGTGTTTGCCGAGAAGTCTTTTGCGACCGATGGCCCGGCGGTACGCCGCTGGCTGAGTGCCGCCGAGGTGTCCGAACAGAAGAATCTCAAAGTCGGAGTTGGTTTCATGTGGCGCCACTCCGCGGCCCGGGAGGAAGTGATTTCCAGGATTCACGACGGCGCGATTGGTGATGTACACACATTGAGAATTTATCGAGTCCATGGTCCAGTCGTCTGTCCGCCGCGACCGGCGGATCGGCCCGACATGAAGGAACTGGCCTTCCAGTTGCGGTATCCCAACAGCTTCTCGTGGGTCTCTTCGGGCTTCTTTATCGATTGGCATTGCCATAACGTCGATGTTGCCTGCTGGGCCAAAGGGGCCTGGCCCGTGAAAGCTCAGGGGATGGGAGGACGCTGTTACGAACAGGCTGGCAGTCAATTCGATCATTACACGGTCGAATACACGTTTGCCGACGGCGCAAAACTCTTCTGCTTCTCCAGGCATATGACCGGTTGCTGGGAAACGTATGCCGATTACGCACACGGCTCAAAGGGCTCGGCCGTCCTGATGTCCAACCTGGCCGAACCCAAGTCGCGAATTTACGCCAGCCAGCGTATCGATGAAGATACGCCGGTGTGGGAGTACGGTAAGAACGACCCCAATCCGTACGATGTCGAATGGCAGTTACTGGTTGACGCGATCCGGCAGGACAAGGCACATAACGAGGCGCGGCGGGCCGGTGAGGCCGATGTGGCGGCACTGATGGGACGGATTGCCACCCACACCGGACAGTACATCACCTGGGATGAGGTCATGAAATCGGACTTCCAGTTTGTCCAGGATATCGATCACATGACGTTCGACACGCCGGCTCCGATTCATGTCGAGCCGGGTGAAATCTATCCGGCTCCCATGCCGGGGATCACCAAGGAGTGCTGACACGCGGCTCATTCACCATTCACCATTAAGAATTCGGTGTTTGCGTGCGGTGTGACGCTTGCACCGCCGCACGCTTGCGCGGGCAATTCTGAATGGTGAATAACGAATGGTGAATGGGAGAGACGGATGGCGGCTGAGAGCGATCAACGCGACAGACGTTTGTGGGACGTCGCGAGAGGCCTCGTCAGCCAAACTCAGAGCTGCTTGAGGTACTTCAGGCTTTCCCCGATGCTGGCGATTGGATCGGGTGATTGGTCTTGTTCCACGTGACATTGCACGACGCCGGCAGCTTCGGCAGCTTGCAGGATGTCTTTCCAGTCGATGATGCCGTTGCCGAGTTCTTTGAACGCCTCCGGGGGCACCTTCGATTCGTCGTACATGGTCGGTGTCCCGCGGAGCAGGTCTTTCAGGTGCAGTTGCGCAATTCGTCCCTTCAGGTTGGTGATGGTCTTCACCGGGTCCATGCCGCCGATCTGGGCCCAGAACACATCTAATTCAAATTTCACCAGCTCCGGGTCAAAGTGTTTCACCAGCACATCCCAACCGGTCTGTCCGTCAGCCAATTTCTGGAACTCGAACGAGTGGTCGTGATAGCAGAGCTGGATCTTGGCTTGGCGGCATTTCTCGCCTGCACGATTCGCTCGTTCCGCCAGGGCCTTGAGCTGATCGGCTGTCTCGCGAGAGCCTTTGCCGACATAAGGGATCACGAGAAATCGCCAGCCGTGCTTGACGGCGGCTTCCAGCGCTTGGGTAAACGGTGGCACACCCTGTTTGTCCGGACTGACCACCGTCTGCCAGTCGATCATGGCCGACGTCACCTTCAGTCCAGCAGCTTGGGCGGCTGCCATCATGTGGTCAGCGTCCGCGACGCCCATCAACTCGACTTGAAAGTAGCCCGCGTCAGCCACCGCCTTGAGCGTGTCGGGAATGTTCTGTGCCAGTTGGCTGCGGAGCGTGTACAACTGCAATCCAATGGTTTTCAGGTAGCGATTGTCGGCCGGAAGTGCCCACAACGGCTTGCTCAGCAAAGCCGCTAGTCCGGCGGTACCGGTCGTCTGGAGAAACATTCGTCGTTGCATCACGGGAAACTCCTCAAGGATTTGCAGTTGAGTGCGACAATACCTGCTATTGTCGGACAAGCCCGAGTCGGGATCAAGTCAGGGCGCGGATGCCGACACGGTTGGAAGAAAATACTTACGCCACGGCAGCTTTTAAGGCGGCCGGAAACGAGCATTTTCAATGCATGATCTTTCGTGGGCGCGATCACGCCACCATCGTGTCGGAGATCGGTAAGAGCGACGATGCCGTGGCTCACGTGATGCTGAAGTTTGTGAAAGGCGAGTGAGATGCGAGGTGTGACAAGGTCACCGGGACGATCACTGCCTCGTCCATGAACGTACTGGCGACCGCCGCCACACCAAAATGTGTTCGCGGTAACGACACGTCGTGCCAGGCGAGCTTGGCGCCAATTACAGCTACCCTTGCCGAGAAAACTACCCAGTTCCCGCCTCTTGCCGCAAAAACGGGGAGCCTCCCGGCGCGATAAAAAAGTTGCCCTTGTGTGCATGGCGGAATTATTCCACTTCTGTTCCACTCGGTTCTGCAGCCCCGCCGGGTTCATCCCAGCGGACTGAGGACTATCCAGCTACTGCAAGTGAAACACGAAGTCTGTCGGCCGAGCCAACCGCTGGGAGGCAAAACGGCGGCTCGCCGAGGCCGAAACAGGCCGCGGCTTGACTCGGTCGCGAGGACGAGCCGAGTGATGGTACGTTGAGGACGCGACCGACAGTGTGTCATGGTGTCAAGGTAGCGGGTCAGTTGTGGCCCCGCCGGGGTCAACCCGGCGGAAGCCTGCCAGGCAGATCGCATCATCCTATCTGACCAGTCGATCCGCACCCGGCACTCGGCGACGATGGGAACAAAAACGACCGCGACTGCGCTCGGCAAAACAGCGTCTAAGAACCGACTTTTGAGCAGCCAAGGAGCCTCCCCTTTTTTGGCGCAAGGGAGGCTACTTTCGGCCATGGTTGCGGCCGGATTGGACTTGCAGGACCGGCTGAGCACGTTCGCCGCTGCAGAGGACCACCAGCAGGTTGGAAACCAGTTCGTCCCGTTCGGCTGCTTTCACCTCCAAGCCAGCCTTGTTGAGCCTGTCGACGGCATCGCGGACGATTTCCACTGCGCCTTCGACGATGGTTTTGCGCGCGTCGATCAGCGCCATGGCTTGCTGCCTCATCAGCATGGCCTGTGCGATTTCGGGGGCGTAGGTCAGGTCATTCAGGCGCACACCCAACACGCGGATGCCGGAAGGATTCACGGCTTCCTGCAGATCGGCGATGAAGTGCAGGGTCACCTCCTCGCTTTCCTTCTTCAGGCAGGGCTTGCCCGGGTCGGCCGATTCGTAGGGAAATTGTGCCGCCACACGCTTGACCACCGCTCCTGCCTGGTCCTCGATGAAGACCCGATAGTTTTCCACGTGCAACGCCGCTTTGTAGGTGTCTTCCACGCGGTAAACGACCACGGCACTGATCTCGATCGGATTGCCATTCACTTCAACGACGGTGGTCGTGGCGATGTCCAGCGTGGTATCGCGGGTGGAAATGCGGTACAGCTTGCGGCCGACCGGGTGGATCCAGCGGATTCCCTGTGTCTTGAACGTGGTGACGAATTTACCGAAGCGAAGCACTACGATCTCTTCGCGCGGATTCACAATGAAGAAGCCGGCCAGCAGAATCGGTGGAAAGACAATGCTGACGGCCACGACCAACAGTAATTCCATGAGGCCTTGATTGGCATCTTCGGGTGTCTGTTGAGGAAGAGGTGGTTTGTTGGACATGGCTTGGCTCGCTATCCAGGATCTGTTGAGTATTGAAATGTCTGCATAGGGGACTATTCGCTGCCGTCGGCTCGATATTTGAGAGTACGTCTAGAAGGGGGCATGCGTACCGGCACTCGATCAGTGAGCGGCTACGGGGCTGGTCTGCAGCAGGACCATCTCGCGGTACTTCCCGTCGGCCGCCATCAGACTGTCGTGGGTGCCCGTTTCCATGATGCGTCCGCCCTGGATCACCACAATGCGATCCGCATGTGCAATGGTGCTCAGCCGATGCGCGATCACAAAGCAGGTGCGACGTCGCATCAGTTCGATCAGGCTGGCCTGGATGAGTCGCTCGCTTTCAGTATCCAGATTACTGGTAGCCTCGTCGAGAATCAGGATACGAGGGTCGGCCAGCACCGCACGGGCGATCGCCAGACGCTGGCGCTGCCCGCCACTGAGCTTGACACCGCGTTCGCCAATCAAGGTGTCGTATTCTTGAGGCAGCTGTCGAATGAACTCATGAGCGTTGGCGATCTCGGCTGCTCGTTGAATTTCTTCCAGGCTGGCATTTCGTTTTCCGTAGCCGATATTGGCCGCGACCGAGCCGTCGAAAAGAAACACATCTTGCTCGACGACCCCGATCAATCTGCGGAAGCTTTCGACGTCGATCTCGCGCAAGTCCCGTCCGTCCAGCAGCACACGCCCCTGGGTCGGATCGTAAAAGCGAACCGCCAGGTTACAGAAAGTGGTCTTACCTGCTCCGCTCGGCCCGACCAACGCGATCGTCTCGCCGGGGTTGACGTCGAGTGAGATATTCTGCAAGGCGAACATTTCGGCGCCGTGGTAGCGGAAGGAGACATCATCAAAAGTGATTTGCCCCTCCACGTCCGCTCGGTCAATGGCCAACCGTTGGGAGTCTTCCATTTCGCGTGGTTCTGCCAACAAATCGAGCACGCGGTCCAGTCCCGAGAGGCTGTTCTGGAATTCCGCCGAACTTTGTGCCAACACGGCCAAGGGCGAGAGGAGCATCAACAGATAGACGAGAAACATCATCAGGTCGCCCAGCGTGAGTTGCTGCTCCAGTACCTGCCATCCGCCGTAAAGCAGCAGGCCCGCGCTGGCCAGTGGCATGAGCGTCTCCCACACGATTTCGATAATCCGCGTCCACCACCAGGCGTAAAGCTCCTGCCGCCCCATCAAGTGATTGCCGCGCATGATGCGATTGGTCTCGCTCCGCTGCCGACCGAAGGCACGCACGACCCGCATCCCGCCAAAGGACTCGGTGGCCAGCGCATCAACCGCTTCGCGTTGAGCTCGCACGCGCCGGTGCTGTGGCCGGATCCGGCTGATCCAGGTCCGGTGCGTGAAGTAAACCAGCGGCCCGATCACGAGCGAACCCAGCAACAGGCGGAAATCGACCCAGGCAAGTATGCAGAAGCTGCCGGTCAGTTGTACGACCGCTCGCCAGGGATTGTAGAGCATGCCAAACACCAGATCTCCCACCGCTCCCGCATCCTGCCGCAAGACACTGGCAGCCCCTCCCGACTTCAAGTCCTGGACGCGATGCATCGGCAGTCGCACGGCATGATCAAAGACCTGCTTGCGAACCGACATCTGGAGCCGTTTGGTGATCCGCGTGGCGTGCCAACGACCCCACATCTGCAGGGCGATCCTGAGCAGCGAGATCACGAGTACGCCGACCGTGATGACGACCAGCAGCCACCAGGGCTCGCGGGGAATCCAGGACGGTACGGACTCGGGAACCGGTTTCCCCCCCAGGACGTAGTCCACCACAAATTTCGTAGCCGCCGGAGGGAGGAGTGCCAGAACGGTGGAAATCGTCAAGGTGATCAGCGAGAGAAGCATGGAGCGGCCATGACCATGCAGCAAGCGGAGGAAACTGCGTACCAGCATCAAGGAAGAACGTTCCCGCGCCGCTCGTCCTCCACCTGGCATTTTTCGGTGCCGACCCTCGAACTCCTCCTTATACTGCTCGAACTGCCGTCGACTCGTGGGAATCCGGTGGGTCATGGTGGCATGTCGCATTTCTGTGGGACGGGATTCCATCCCGTCCGTGCTCGGTCCTAGGATTCCGATCTACTTCGGATGCGGCCGCAGGCCGCGTTACGAAAAGAAAGGCACTCAGGTGCCGGGTATATTCCGCAAGCGAACCGGCTCCCCGCAATTATTGTGGCTCGGAGGCAAATCGGGCAGGGGGGCGCATGACGCGTCGGATACGACTCCGGCGTTTTCCCAACGGGGCCGGTGGCCGCCACCCAACGTAGAACGGAATGCATTCCGTTTACGCAGCTCCCATGTCTCGCCACTTCCGCGACGCCGAACGGAGTGCCCTTGGGCGAACTTCCGCGTCCCATGTGCACAAGTTATGGACTAGGCGGCATCTTGGACTACGCCAGGAAGTTGAGGTCGCCTTGCGGCAGTGAATGGGGACAAAAAGATGGGATGACAAAAAAATAATTTGGCCCGAGATCTCGTTGTCCCCTTTTGGTCTGCTGGTGTGCCCATGCGAATTTCGCCTATTCCTGCTCACTCTGAGGCAGGGAGGTGAGGGTCAGGAGCGAACGCGAGGAAAGTTGCAGTCCGATGGTTCCACCCTTGACAGTGACCGGATCAAGCTGCTCGAAACTTCCCGTTTCGCTGGTGCGGATCGCGCGCAGTTGTACATGCTGCGCCGGCACGCCAGTAATGGTTGCCTGGCGAGCAGGTCCGCTGTTGGAGATGTGCAACGTAATCGCCTCGTTGCCCGCTGGATTGCCCGAGAACGCCGTCAAGAGGACTCGGTCGCAGTCCGATTCCGTGGTCAGGGCCCGAGCGTCGGGCGGCGTCAAGTTGCAGAAGTGTTTGACGAGCCAGAAGCGGGGCGTCGGTGCCAATTGGCTCGTACCGTCCGAGTTCTTCTGTTCACTCACAATAGAGTAATCGGAAGTGAATTCCCACTGCATCGTGCCTTGCGGTCGCGCGTAGAGCAACAACTCCTGGTACATCTGCATCTCGCGAATGGCGTAGGCATACGTGCGGTAAGAACTGTTCCGCCAGGCCGCGGCATCCACGCCCAATTCCGTGACCAGCAAGGGGAGGTTGAGTCGTTCCGCCAGGTCCCCCCAGGCCGCGTACTGCTTGGCCGAACCTCCTCCCCAACTATGAAAGCCAACCGCGCCGCAATATTTGAGCGCTTCCGGATCCGCGGCGGCGGGTAACGCGTATTTATGGGTATCGCGTGGGCCCGTGGCGTCGGCCAACAACATCCTTGTTCGGAGTCCCAGCCGCTCAAAATGGCTGCCAATCCGCTTGATCGCGTCTCGGTGTTCCTCGGCCGTCAATAGCACATCGACGCCGATGTTGGCTTCGTTGAAGGAAAACAGATCGGGCTCGACACCATATTGCCGTCTGGCGTGGAGCAAGTAGGACCCCAGGCATTCGAGCAGTTCGGGCCACTTGTCCGCTGCAATGTGACGTGGACGACCGCGGGGACTCTGGCCTGGATCGGCGTACAGCCATTGCGGAAGCTGCCAGATGCTGATGCAATAGGGTATGCCAAGCTTCTGAAGCTGAGCGGCCAATTCAAACTCGCGTCGCAGATTACTTCCCGCCCGATCCCGCTGCTGCAGCACTTCCCAGTTCGTGTCGTCAGGCGAGTCGTTGTCGTTGTCCGGTTCCCATTCCTCCAACGTCATTTCCGTGCGAGCCCAGGCCACGCGCAGGTTCTCCAGAGTGTATTGGGTCACGGGCGACTCGATCCCAAAACAGTAGTTTCCGCCAAAACCAGCCAGCTGATAGCGGACTTTGCTCGCATCCAACTTCAGCGTAGCCGGCGACGTATCTGGCTGTCCCGTCACCTGCAGTTGCAGACGCAACTGAGCCGTGTCTCCTTGTTTCATCACGCCTTGGTGGACGGCAACGTAGATGTCGTAATCCGCCCCGTTCCACTCACGCGTATCTTGTACACCTACCGGGCACGTTCGGCTCAGCACGCATTGAACCGTTACGTTACCAGCCCCATCGGATAATTGCACTTCCGAACCCTGCAAGTTGAACAAGTGACGCTGCGGCGGCCTTTCTTTCGGCAACGTTGCTTGTTTGACGATCGATTGTTGTTGCATCAAAGTGACTTGGCCACCGGCAAAACCGACAATCGGTACTTCCATCCAGTAATAAACTCCCTCGATGTTCAAGTCCGACTCGGCAGTGCACTGGATGTCAATGGTTACACTGCCTTGGTGCTGCTGGACGGTTTGTTGATAGCGAAGCCACGCCCCGGTGCTCACCTCAATCCGCCCCTGAAATGTCGATACATCCTTCTCCGCTGACGTCTTGCCATCTTTGGTCTGGCTGGGATCGCTCATTTTGCCCCAGCCACGGACAGGGATGCGGAGCTGACCGCGCAAGTCCAACTGCTCGCCCTGATACACCACGGCACCGATATTGCCAAACCGGTCCAGTATCGCCGTCTCTGGTGCGGCGAGGGCGATACACGTAGGCAACAGGCAAATGCTGATCGTTAAGTTGGCAAGAGTCTTCATCGCATCGTTTCCTGGTGTGACTACGTAGAACGGACTTCAGTCCGTTTCACGAAGCACGTAAAAGGTACCTTCAATTGCGGACTGGAGCCGTTACCAAACCGGCTCGGGATCCTAGACGCAAACTCGGACGGGATAGGATCCCGTCCTACGCAGGCCCCCCAAAGACTCGCGACGCGGACGTAATGATGTGTGAACAATCAAGCCACCATCACGGCGACGGCGGCGTGTGCCAATAGGTCCGCCAGTAGGCCTGATCGGTGGCGAAGATGTCGATGGGGGATGAAGCGGGATCGAAGTCGGCCGGTAAGACGCCATATTTCTTCATCTCACGGATGTACTGCCGATTCGGTCGGAAACCGGGAGTGCCGTAGCGAGGTCGCTTATCCGACTCCTCTTTTCCCAGGCGGAACACTGCCAGCATGCGCTGGTAGTCGGGATCGTCCGTGCTGGCAAATACACTCCCGCAGCTTCCCCACCCGCCGGCCTCTTTGGCTGAGCGGTGCCAAAATCAGGGGCGAGAATTCGGGACGCGTGAAGTTCACAAGGTTGTTCCAGCCGTATTTTGTGTATGGATCGTTCTCGATGACGATCCGTTCGTAGTAACCGGTCGGCCGGTCGACGCCACGCTTGGTCTTGGACATGTCGGGATTAAACGGGATCGCTCGTCCCTCTTCATTGCTCGCGTCGCCGATGGAGTGGCACTCTTGGCAACGGCGTTTGAGGATTGCAATGCTGCCCCCCAGAACACGGCCGGCCGCTCTCCCCTCCATTTGCTGTTCTTCCGTGTTGCGGAGCCCGGCATAACTTCCGGCGTATGGTGCTCCGGCCTGGATCCACATCCAGACGGTACGCCATTCATCCTCGGTCACCTGCACGTCGTAGTGACTCTTGTTCAACTTGTCGAGCAACGGGCTCGCCGCGCTGCCGAGTGTACGAGGTTCGTCATTTCCCAACCCGTTCCTTCCGTCGGCCACTTGCCGAAAAGCGAACAGATGGAAGAAGCTGTGGGACCACACGGCGCCCAGGTCGCCGGTCAGCAGTATGCCGCCGTCACGTCGCTGGTAGTTATGACACTCGACGCAGTGGCGATCCAAGATCGGCTGAATGTCGTGGGGAAAGTCCACGACATCGGGCAAACCCTCGAAGGCGCGAATCTTGCTCGCCGGCCGCCGCAATGCCTCCAGAGGGGCACGCTGTTGCGGACTCTCCGTACGCGGCTCATGGCAGCCCACACAGCTGGTGGTCTCGCCCGGCATCACGCTCACAAAACTGTGCATCCGCTTGACCGATCGATCGTTTTCGTCCAAGGCGACGAAGAAAACGGGGCGGCAGGGAGGAACCTCGAAGAAGGCCGAGCCGTCATCCTCGACAGGCACCGTTCCCAGCACGCGTTCCAGCGAGAAGGTGCCGAGCCACGAGACGAGGTCGGGTCCACCGCTGAAATTGACTTGTTTGGGTAATAGCTCCAACACCAGCAGTTTCTTGATTTCTCCCGGCTTCACCCCATCCATCTTCCGGCCGTGATAGACGTTGGCCAGTACCAGACGCCCCACGGCCTCATCTCCCTCGACACGTGGAGCGATGATCCTCTCACGCTGTCGCACAATCACCGGGCGCGGTTCGTGGATCAGTCCGGGACCCTGGAGCTGGTAGAGCACTTCCGTACGGCCTGTTCCATCCATCAGCGCAATGCGGTTCTCTTGTGCGACGAGAAAACAGTCGCGACTCAGTGCATACGGATCCTTGATCCAAGGCCCATTATTATTGATTTGACGAGCCATGGGGAGGGAGTCGGGACCTTCTGTCTGAGCCACAATGGCAACCCGCCCTTGATGGTCGGTGATGCCGTGACCGGGCGAGAAGTTGACGATCACGTCACGCGTGTCGGGGATCGGTTTTGCGTCGATCATGACGATCCCCGAATGCATGTTGCCGTAGTAGACCATTTCGCCACTGCCGTCCGGGTTCATCGTCCACAAGTGATGAAACTCCACCTGGCTGCGATCCACATACTCCCAGCGGGTGTAGAGAATCCGTCCATCCGGCAGTACGGAGGGGGTGTTGTCATGTTCGGCATTGTGCGAGATGCGCTGAATGTTGTTCCCATCGCCGTCACAGCGATACAGCACGCCGACTTGGGTCATCCAGCAATTGACCCAGCATTGGCAGCGAGTCGATACAAAGACAATGCCACCGTCCGGTAGATAACAGGGCTCGTAATCGTCGAAGTTGCCGGAGGTGAGTTGCCGGAGTCCGGACCCGTCCAGGTTGATCTCATAAAGGTGGTAGAATTCCGAATCAGCTTGGCGGTATGAGAAGAGCACTTTGTGGGCGTCGTAGTGCACTTCGGGATCCCGGATCGAACCTCCCTGGGCATCGAGCAGGATCGTGACTTCGCCGCTCCGCACGTTCAGCTTGCACAGCTTACCCACGTCCGGTTTACCGTTTCCGGCGTAGGCCTTGTGATTCTCGTCGTCACAGAAGTAGCCAATATTGGCGTACCAATGCGGATCGTCGTAGCCCAATCGTTGGGCGAAGACAATCTCTTGCACGTTGTGCAGGGGCCCGTCGAGCATTTTGGCCAGCAGTGGTTTCTCGGCAGGTGTGGCGTCTGCTGCCCAGCTGGCTGCCGCCGATAGTAGGCAACAGGCCGCAGCCAACCAGTTGTATCGTGGTGCGCTCATGAGGATCATCCTTACTTCGGCGGGCGGGGGAAGGATTCTTCTTCGAATACGAATTGCGGTAGGGTGTGACAATCTCGCCACCAAAACCGAGCAGCTCCCGATACGTCGCGGCGAGCGCCGGCAGACCAGATTGCGGTCTGCACTCGGCGCCCCGTTTCACTTGTCGTTCTGGTGGGACTGCAGCAGCGCCGCAGGTGTGGCCGCCCCCTCGCACGGTGAGCAGGACGCGTGTCGGCGGAACGTCTGTTGTTTCCTCCTATTCTATGGCGGCCCGACGCGTAGCCATAGAGGGAAATGCCCTGGAGCGCCCATGAAGGAGAAAAAACCCAAGGACAGAAAAATCGGAAGACAAACAAATCGGTCCTCAAGGGGGCGTTCTGCCCTCGATCGTTGCGATTCACGGCCGCTGGCAAACGCGAATTCGGCCAGAATTACCGAAATATTTCTGAGGGGGAGCATGAATCGCGTTTTGGTCCCTGACCCTCGAACAATCTGTGGACTTCAACGCAGTTGGCCCTGCACCAGTTCGATCGCGGCCAGCATGTTCTCCAGCGGCACATCGCCTTCGACGTCGTGTGCCGGTGCGAAAATGTAGCTACCCGCGCTCCCCAATTCGAGCAACCGACGCGTCTCATTCCGCACGTCTGCCACGTTGCCAAACGGCAGTGTCTTCTGAGTCGACAGCCCACCATGAAAGGTGAGTCTGCCGCGATAGTGGGGAAGCAGGCTCCAAATGTCCATGACTTCCGGCTGAAACGGATTGAAGCAGTTGACTCCCGCTTCGATCAAATCGTCAAACAACTCGTCCACGTCACCACACGAGTGAATCATGACGAACTTACCCGCTTGTCTCACCGCGCCGTACATCCGCCGCAAGGGCGGCAGAATGAACTCGCGCCACAATCGAGGACCCATCTGCAGGCCGTGTTGCTGCCCCCAGTCGTCACCAAAATAGACCGCATCAATGTCGTATCGCAGCGCTTCCTGTACCTGGCGGATATTGTAGTCGGCAATCTGGCGAAACAGTTCGTGGACAAATCGAGGATGGTCGAGAAAATCCATCGCGAGGTTGGCCATGCCACGCAGCGTCCACGCTCGTTCGTACAAGGAGAAGCCGATCTGGAAGACACGAAAACGAGCGGGATACCGGTCCATCTTCTCGGGAATGTCGGCGAAGAAACGTGGGTCGAGCGGGTCGGGAAACTGGTAACCAGCTAAGGTCGGTTCGGCCAGCACACAACCTTCTACGTTGCCGATATCCTTGTCGATGCTGCGGTCCCACACAACGCCAAACACGTCGCGCACGCGGCAGTCATCCACCGGCTCGAAAAACCCAATGTCGCTACCCAATTTCAGCAAGTGGTTTTCCAAAGACGTTTCCAAGTCATCACACCCGTAGTGCCGCGACAACTTCTGTTTCGCTTCCTTCGTGAACCCCATCGACCACGGAACATACGGGGGCCGCTTGCCTTTCAATACCAAACGTATTACTTCGCGCTGAGTCATATTGGCGAGCTCATTTGTTGATGGATCAGCCAACAAAGTGATATCCCATCCTGCGCCAGGCACTTGCCACGGGCGATAGTGAAAACACATATTCCTGCAAGCCACCCCAACAGGCATACCCTTTGACAGCGTCTCATCCAGGTTACCGAATTTTACGCCATCGAGCCGAGCGCGACGAGCACAGCGAAGTTGTGCGGCGTGATTCCTTTGCGCAGCACTTCTTGCTCTGCTGCAGCGGGTTAGTTCCCGGTTCCTGATGTACCTTGTTGCAGGTCAAGATAAGTCGGCAGGGGAGATCTCTTTGTCGTCCGATATTTTGTCTTTGTCGGCCCCGTCCAAGGTCGCTTGCGCCATTGCGAGATGTTTCGACGTCTCTTGATGGGTGGAGATCTGCCGCTGTGAAAGGCGTTGGTCAAGGCACTTTGGCACGGAATCGCTCAAGGCGTGTTACGCTCGGAAAGCGATGCGGCACCGAGGCCACGTGGAGCCTTGTCCTGCCACTGCGGCGGGGGGCAGGTGGCGCGTTCTCGGAATGTTTGCATCCTGAACACTTGAACACTATTCGCGGTTTGTGTTACACTGTTCGCCATGGGTGCGTGCAGGGATCGGAAGAACACGCCAAATTCACTTCTTTTCCTTTCCATGTCGGAGCGTATTGTCACGATGAGAATGCAACAAAGATTCACCGTATTGAAGAACGTTGTCGCGGTTGTCTGTCTGCTGGCGGTCACGTGTATGGCCTCCCATGTGCGGGCTCAATTTCCCACTCCGGAAGTCACCAAAGAGCATAAGCTGCTCCAGCAGGATGCCGGCGTGTGGGACGCCGAAATGAAGCTTTGGGCGCAGGGTCCCGATGCCGAGCCGATGGTCAGTAAGGGAGTGGAGCGGAATCGGATGCTGGGAGATTATTGGCTGGTGAGTGACTTCACAGTGGATCTGGGTGGCCAGAAGTTTTCGGGCCATGGCCAAAACGGCTACGATCCGGTGAAGAAGAAGTTCGTCGGCACATGGATCGACACTATGGGCGCGGGCATCAGTCCGATGGAAGGGACGTACGACGAGAAAACGGGCGAGATGACCATGACCATGACCAGTGTTGATCCTGCCTCGGGCCAGGAGATCAAGTCGAAGAGTGTGTCGAAACACAAGGACGATAACACGCGCGTGTTCACGATGTTCATGCAGGCACCCAGTGGCAGTGACACTTGGGTCAAGTCGATGGAGGTCACCTACACGCGCCGAGCGGATGAGAAGCAGTAGGGTGCCAAGCTCGCCTGGAACGATGTGACGTTGTCCAGAACCGCTACGGCGAGCGCCGGCACACCAGGATGTGTTGTTGTGCGCCGAGACGCATGATGTATGTGTCTCGGTGCTTTTTTGTTTTTGGCGGGGCGTTGCTTGTTTGACGCGGCAGATGGGTGCGATAGGATTAGCATGCTGGTGTGCCGGCGCTCGCCGTGACGTCTGGGGAGCTACGGTGTGTTGGTGGCGAGCTTGGCACACCCTACGGCAAATCATTTTCAGTAAAATGGATTGCCGGGTGGAGACCTCATTCTAATAACCAATGACCAATGACCAATGACCAATGAACCAATAACCAATGACGATTACACACTAGCGTTGCAGATGTCAGCCAATAATTCGCCCAATTCATCTGTGCAACTGGCCTTGGAGTCGGTGAGCGTCGCATTTGACGGCCATGCTCCGGTGCTGAGTGAAATCGACTTTTCGATTCCGGCGGGTCGGTTCGTTTCGCTGGTCGGTCCATCAGGCTGTGGAAAGACCACCATCTTGCGGCTGGTAGCCGGCTTGTTAGCTCCGACCACGGGACGGTTGCGCATGGTGGGCGAGCCACGTATCGCCTTTGTCTTCCAGGAAGCCGAATCTGTTGCCGTGGCGCAGTGTGACGCAGAACATCCGATTGCCGCTGGAACTGCTGCGTGTGCCGCGGGGTGAGCAGGATCAGGCCATTCGCGACAGTCTGGCATTGATCGGTCTGCAACGTACTGACGAGGCAAAATACCCTCGCATGTTATCGGGGGGAATGAAGATGCGCGTGTCATTGGCGCGCGCCATGGTGACCCGTCCGGAGGTGCTGTTGCTGGACGAGCCGTTTGCTGCGCTGGATGACATGCTCCGCCAGCAGCTTAACGAGGAGCTGTTACGGATCTGGGGCGAACAGGGTTGGACCGGGTTGTTCGTCACACACAACGTGAGTGAAGCGGTCTTTTTGAGCCAGCAGGTGGTGGTGATGCGGGCACATCCCGGCCGGATTGCGGAGGTGATCGAAATCCCGTTTCCCTATCCTCGTGCTCCCAACCTGCGTGGCGACCCCGAGTTCGCTCGACTCGACGGCGCTGATCAGCCAGCGACTTCGGGAGAACGCCTCATGAAGCATCTGCTACCGCAGGCGATATTGCCCCCAATCGTGCTGTTTCTGCTAGTGCTGCTTGGCTGGCAGCTGATCGTGGTGGCTGGCGACATGCCGCCGTATTTGCTGCCGTCGCCAGCGGCCGTTTTGTCGGCCGCTCTCCAACGCTGCTCGGAGCTGGCGATCGCCACGGCCGTCACCGGCGCCGGGGCTGCTTGTGGTTTCCTGGCGAGCGTGGTTTTGGGGAGCGTCATCGCGTTGGTGTTTGCTCAGTCTCGCGTCATTCGCAGCAGCTGTTATCCGTATGCCATCTTTCTGCAGACCGTACCCATCGTGGCCATCGCTCCGTTGATCGTGATGTGGTTGGGGACAGGGTTTCGCAGCGTCGCGGTGATCGCCTGTATCATCAGCTTGTTTCCCGTGATCACAAATGTCACAACGGGACTGATCACCGTCGACTCGGGGCTGCGCGATCTGTTTCGACTGCATCGTGCCACTCGCGGTCAGATCCTTGCCAAGCTGCAAATTCCCAACGCCGTGCCTCATCTGGTGACGGGGGCTCGGGTCGCAAGTGGTTTGGCGGTGGTGGGGGCTATTGTGGGTGAGTTTTTTGTCGGTTACGGTACCCAGCATCACGGGTTGGGGTATATCATTCTCTCCGCCGGTCCGCAGCTGAAGACCGATCTGTTGTTCGCCGCCACCATCGCCTCGGCCCTGCTGGGGGTCATCATGTTCGCCGTCACGACACTGATTGGCCGTGCGGTGCTGGCCAAATGGCACGAAGCGACCTTGAATTGAGCGCGGATTGGTCATTGGTCATTGGTCATTTGTTATTGGTCATTTGGTCATTTGGTGGTTGTGCGTGCTCACTACGCCGGCGAGGCGAACTCCGTAGAATTGCTGGTAGAGGACCGCGTCGGGTTTGCGCACCGCCCGCTTGAGGATTCCATCATGACTCTCAAGACGGCAAGAACAATGTTCTGGCTGGCCATGGTACTGCTGGTCGTGTGCGGTTGTGCCCGCCGGAGTGGGACGGATGCCGGCGGATCGTCGGGGGCTGAGCGCGTGACGTTAGCGTTGAACTGGTTTCCGGAGGCCGAGCATGGTGGGTTCTATGCCGCGCAGGAGCATGGATACTATCAAGAGGAAGGACTGGAGGTCACGATCCTGCCGGGTGGCCCGGGCGCTCCGGTGATCCAGCAAGTGGCCATGCAGCGAGTCGATTTCGCTGTCACCAATGCTGATGAAGTCCTGTTGGGACGCGATCAAGGGGCCCGCGTGGTGGCCGTCATGGCCGCCATGCAAGACAGCCCACGGTGCATCATGGTGCACGAGCAGTCGGGCATTGCCTCTCTGTTGGCTCTGCGAGATATGACGTTGGCGATTGGCTCGGGAAAGCCCTTTGCGCAGTTCTTGCTGAGCAAGTTGGAGGATGCTCAGTTGACAATCGTCCCCTACCAGGGAAACGTCAGCGCGTTTCTGCAGCGTAGTGATTTCGCTCAACAGGCTTACGTATTCAGTGAACCGTACATCGCGCGGCAGCAGGGAGGGGACCCGAAATGTCTGCTGTTATCGGAGATTGGCTTCAATCCGTACAGCAGCACGCTGATTACCAGCGAATCGCTGATCGCCAGCCAACCTGCGGTGGTCGCCAAGATGGTGCGTGCCTCGCGGCGCGGCTGGAAGAAATACCTGGAGGAACCCGCGGAGACCAATCGCAGGATCCATGAGCTGAATTCGGAAATGAATCCGGACATTCTCGCCTTCGGTGCCGAAGCCATTGCTCCGCTGTGCCTGCCGCGCGGCCAGAGTCCGGACCTGCTGGGCAACATGACTGCCCAGCGGTGGGAGGCGCTTGCTGGCCAACTTCAATCTATTGGACTACTGGCGGATCGGGCCGTCTGCCGCGGTGCCTTCGATACGCGGTTCCTCGAACCCGTCACGGACTAATGGCTGTCCGGTCTCCAGCTATCCTGTCTCCGGGGCGTGGCGTGATCGGTCGTCACAGTTCGAGCAATGATTCCATAATCCCCTTGTGAATCTCATACCAGTAAGCGAGCGCTGCTTCGCGCTTGTTCGTCTCAAACTGCTTGATCCAGTCGTCCAATTCGGGTCGCTTTTCCCCTTCCACGTCCCGCTTGCGGCGCAGGAACATGTAGACGTAGTCGATCGTTCGTTCCGATTCCCACAGATTGGACGAGTTTCGGCTGTTGATGCGGTTGACCGTCGTCGCTACTTCGTGGAGCAGCTTTTCCTTCATTCCGTAAAGTGACTCAATGATGTTGGGGCTCATTTCTCGAGCCCAGGCGCGGTGAAAACGGCAGAAGCCGAGGTTGTCGAGCAGCAATTCATCGCGCATCAGTCCGATACTGATGCGGCCCAGATTGCGCGGAGGCGTGAAGTCGAAGCCGTAGTAGTTGTAGTACTTGCCCATGATCGCCATGGGAGCCAGCACACCCGGCGTCCAATACTGGTTGGGGACCATCCAGCCATTGCGGCCGAAGGCGGTATAGACGAACGGGTCGAGTGCGCCGCGCCCCTTGGAGCGAGCCAGGTGGCGGGCGAGTTTGCGGGCGCCCTTGCGGAGGTCGAGCAGCCCGCGACGCAGGATCATCGAATCGAGCAGCTGCGATGCCTAGATCGGCGTTGTGGGCCGAGTCGGCGACCACATCAAAGCCAGCGGCCCGAAACATCGGGCGCTCGGCAACTCCAAGCTCCTCGGGCGTCACGACTCCGGTATCGAGGCACTCCATCAGCCAAGATAACACGCCACCGACGGAAATGCCGTCAAAGCCGTAGGCATCGGCATGTCGATTCAGCCGTTCGGCAGCCCGTTGGTCGAACACGCCGACCAGCGGCCCCATCGTCTGGTACGGCTCATAGTCTTTCTTGTACTCGTCACGCAGCTTCTTGCAGACGGCCGCACACGGCTCGCCGCACGTCGTCTGCTGCTTCGGCTCGATCGTTTCCTGGTTGAATTGCTGCAGGTAGTGGTTCTTGATGAACTTCTCGTGGACCGCCAGCCGATCCTCTTCCGTGTCGTAGATGCTGCGGTAGTTGAAGTACAGGATGCGGCCGCCCATCTTGGCATAGTTGACGCCGAACGTACCTCCTGTTTCGAACCCCGGATCGAACCGATACTTGGTCGTGGCCTCGAAATCGACCGCTTTCAGACGCTTTTCATAGCGATCCACAAACCACTGATCGGCGACCTTACGATCTCGAAAATCGTCGTCGACAAACGAGCCGCCGTAGATGATCGCGCAGATGTGATGTTGTTGCAGCAGCTTGGAACCGAATCCGCCACGGCCGGCCCAGGTATCGGTGTGAGTGATCTGGCCGTCGACGAGGGGTGCCGAACCGATCGCGCCGAAATCCGTTTCCGCCGCCGCTCGGCCCACGCAAAGAATGCGCGGGTCCGTCTCATATTGATCGCGGTACCGCTCAAGCACCTGCTGCATCAGCCCGTAAATTCCCCCCGAGCCGGATGCCCAAGCCGCCGGCAGATCGATCGGCGTGATTTCCACCTCGACCTGCTCGCCTCCTTTCCGGTTCAGGTAGAGGACCGATGGGACAGGCGAGCGCCCGACGATCGTCAGCATGTTGATGCCCAGGTTGTCGAACACCAACGCCGCACTTCCCATGGTCGAGACATAAAACCCGCCCCAGGCAGGTGAAAAGCCGGTGATGACGAGGCGGTTGGAGCCGGGGAAGATTGAACCAGCCAGCAGGCCCGTGCCGATATTGAGCGAATTGAATCGGCCGGCCAAATGCAGGCCCAGGTCAACCGGCCCAAAAAATGGCTCGCCCACCGCAAAACGATCAACACGGTAGAAACGAGTCGCCACGTCGACAAACAATACCCGTTGATGCGTATCCATTTTCGCACTCCTTCTTCCATTGAGGGTAGCCAATTGTAAGCTGGATGGTGCACGAGCGGTATCTTACCAGATGAAGTTTTTCTTGCCCCAAGGAGAATTGCCATGAGAGTCTTGCGACTGGGTGTAATAACACTTGTGACCACACTCCTCTCTGACTGCTGCACTAGCGAAAGAATACGAGACCGATACGTTGGCTACCTCGCAGGGTGACCTGAAAATCACTTGCATCGGTCACGGAACACTGATGTTCGAGATCCATGGCAAAGTAATCCACGTCGATCCCGTGGCACGTTTCGCCGACTATGCAAAAATGCCGAAAGCGGATCTGATCCTTATCACGCATGAGCATGGGGACCACTTGGACAAGAAGGCCATCGAACAGATTAGAAAAGAGGGGACCAGGCTGATCCTCACGGAAACGTGCGCAAAACAAATCGGCAAGGGAACGGTCATGAAGAACGGAGACGAGCAGACGTGGGAGGGAATCACAATTGAGGCGGTTCCCGCCTACAATGTCGTGCACGTGCGGAGCCCCGGAAAACCGTTTCATCCTCGTGGAGTCGGAAACGGGTACGTGCTGACCTTCGGCGACCAGCGGATTTACATCGCCGGAGATACAGAAGATATTCCGGAAATGGCGGACCTAAAGGGTGTTGACGTCGCTTTCCTGCCGATGAATCTCCCCTACACGATGACACCGGAGATGGTCGCGAAAGCCGTGCAGTTATGCAAGCCGAAAATCGTCTATCCCTATCACTTCGGCGACACCGATACATCCAAGCTGGTCAACCTGCTGAAGGACATGCCGGACGTCGAAGTCCGGATCCGCAAACTGCAGTAGTGGCGGCGCGGCTTACCTCTAGATGGTTATCAACGGATGCATCCGCAGGTGCATTGGTTCTTCCCTGCCAATGCGTTCTGCTAAGGGAGTCGTTGTACCAGTGGTTATTCTGAAAGACCGTTGTTCTGAAGGATGGGGGGTGTTCCGATGAAGATCGCAGATTTTTTGAAGCAGGAAAAAGTCACTTTTGACCTACTTCCACACCGTGACACGTACAATGCGCAGAGCATGGCACAAACGCTCCATGTTTCCGGTCATCACGTGGCCAAGACGGTGTTGTTGCGTGCCGATGGGGGCCAGGCGTACTTGGTGGCCGTATTACCGGCCAGCCGGACTGTCGATTTAGAGTCCGTTTCCGAGCTCTTGGGTGGTCGGGAAATCGAGGTGGCTAGTGAAAGTGAGATGGCGGAGCATTGTGCGGATTGCGAGCTGGGTGCACTGCCTCCTTTCGGCTCGTATTACGGCATGATGACGATCGTGGATGCGAGTCTGGACGAGGATGACGAGATTGTTTTTGAGGGGAACACGCATCACGAGTCGATTCGCATGCTGTTCGACGATTTTCGTCACATTGAAAAGCCGATCGTTGGCCATTTCACGCATATCCAGCTGTGAGTCCTTGGGTTTGTGGTGAATCTTGTTCGCCTGACCACAACTGCCACTCGGGGTTTGACCCTGCGAGCAGGTCGAATTGTGGGCTATCGGTCACAATTGTGGTTTTTGTTCTGGGACACAGTCCACGTGGCTTCCGCAACCGGTGCTGACAAGGGTTGCTCGCGGCGTGCAGCATGGACAGGCATGCTGCCATGACGCCAGCCGGATCCGGGGCGAGTCACGCTTCGGCAAGTTCGGTCCGTTTTTCTCTTCGTGTGCGCAGTTCAAGCCGGCTCGCGAATATTGATTGTGGTCATGTCCAGCTGGTGCCGGTGGCATTCAGGTTTGCAGCAGCCACTGCAGCCTGCCATAATGCCGGTTCGAAATGGACCGGTTTTCGCACGGCGTAAAAGGCAACCGACGCATGAGGCTATCTTTCCTGCGATTGTTTGGCGTGTTGGCATTGTGGTTCATTGGCTGTGATCTCACATTTGCCACCGCAATGGCCCACGTATCGGGCCGACGCGGGGCGCAGCGGCTATACGCCGGACGCGCTGCCCGCGCTGCTTGAGCTGCGATGGGTTGAGCGTGGGACGCGGCCGCTCGCTGCCTGGCCCAGTTCGGGACGGGTGACATTCGACTTTGCACATCAGCCAATTCTGGTGGGAGAGAATGTCATATTCGGCAGCACGGCCGACGACTCGGTCCGGGCACTGGACGTGAAGAATGGTCGTCTGCGTTGGCAGTACTTCACCGGCGGCCCGGTGCGATTTGCACCGGCAGCATGGCACGACCGAGTGTTTGTGGCGAGTGACGACGGTTATCTGTATGCCTTATCGTTGAGCGACGGCGCTCTGTTGTGGAAGCACCGCGGCGGACCCAGTGCCAGGCTTTGCTTGGGCAATGAGCGGGTGATATCGCGCTGGCCAGCGCGGGGCGGTCCGGTGGTGTGGGGCTCGGCGGTCTACTATTGCGCGGGAATTTGGCCGAGCGGTGGAATCTACGTGTATGCGCTCGACGCCGCGACCGGAAACGTTGTGTGGTCCAACCGTGCGGCGGGAGAGGTGTACATGCCGCAGCCACACGGGGGTGCCGAAGCCAACAGTGGTGTCACGCCGCAAGGCTATCTAGTGGCGAACGAGCAGCGGATTTTCGTTCCCACGGGCAGAGCGGTTCCCGCCTCGTTTCGCCGCGACGAGGGCACATGGGAGTATTATCTGCTCCAGGAAAACGGATCGATTGGCGGGGCTCGGGCGCTGTTGGCCGATCGTTTTGTGGTCAACGGCGGGTGCTTCTTGGAACAGAGTAACGGAAAACTTGCCGCTCGCGCCGGACGCGGGGTTTTTTCCTCCACGGCTGATGGCCTGCTGCAATTCACGGGCAGCGGGCTCTATGCATACCGGTGGGCCAGTGTCAGCACTCGTGATCGAAAGGGTGCGCCGGCAGAGTACCGTGGGCTGAGTAAATTTGCCGAACTGAAATTAGCTGAGCCAGCCGACGAAGTTCGCCGCGCGGCGGAAGCCGCGAAGAGCCTTCCGGCACTGGATGCTCTTTTCCGCACCGATATCGTTTTCCAGGAGGCGGACGATCATGTGGCGCGGCAGACAGGGCTCGAACGAGTACTAGCACAGACGCGCCCGGACGTGCAGCGTTTAGGAGCCGACGTTGCACCGTTTCAGGCCGCCGCCTACGAGCGCTACTGCGAGGTCATTGCCGCCGGTCAAGAGGCGGTGTGCGGTACCCGTGGCAAGGTCTTCGTGGTGGATCTGCGAGGCGAGCGAGTCCGCTGGTCGTACGAGGTAGAGGGAGATGCCGTGGGCTTGGCAGCAGCGGACGGTGTCCTGCTTGTCGCCACGACCGAAGGATTGATTTATTGCTTCGCCGATCCAAACACGGCACCACGTGATACGGAAACCGCCGTTGCATCCGACGTCACCTCCGCGCTGCCCGTAGCGGACGAGAAGACGGCGGAACGGGCAGAAGAAATCCTTCGCAAGAGTGGGATTCAGGATGGGTTTTGTCTCGATATTGGCTGTGGCGACGGCACGCTCGCGCTGGAATTGGCCCGCCGTTCCCGCTTGACAGTCATCGGCCTGTCGCCGGATGCGCAGCAGGTCGACCAGGCTCGGCGCATGCTGGCCCAGGCCGGCGTGTACGGGAGTCGCGTTGCCATCGTGCAGAGCCCGTTGGACCAGTCGGTTGTGCCGCGCTATTTTGCCGACTTGATTGTTTCGTCCGGCCAACTTGAAAACCCGGCCGAATCGCCTGATCCACGGTTGATCAGCCATGCTCTGCGTCCTTGCGGTGGTGTCAGTTGTCTGGGCGCCGAAGGAGAACTTGTGACGTACCAGCGTGGTCCGCTGGAGGGTGCCGGCCTGTGGACCCACCAGAATTCTGATGCGGCGAACACCCTCTGCTCGAATGACATGTTGGTGCGGGGTCCTCTCGAAGTCGCCTGGTATCGCGACGGCGTGATAGAAATACCAGATCGACATGCGCAGGGACCGGCACCGCTGTACAATCGCGGAATGCTGGTCGTGGAAGGTGTCCACGGTGTTTGCGGGCTGGATGCCTACAACGGACGCACTCGCTGGATCTACCCCATCCAGGATCTCCTGTCCGATTGGGACGGAGTGCACCACGATGTCGGTGTTGGCGACATGGGGAGCAACTTCTGTCTGGGAGACGATGCGGTCTTTGTGCGAACCGGTGCACGCTGTCTTAAGATCGACCTGCAGACAGGCCGCCAAATCAGTGAATTTCGTACGCCTGTAGCAGAGGAGAAGCCCAATCGCGAATGGGGTTACATTGCCTGCGCGGGTGGAATCCTCTACGGATCCGTTTTGAATGACGAGCACAAGGTCAGTCCGCGGTATGCCGACATTCGATTACGAACCGAGTCGGTCCTCTTCTTTGCGATGGATGCCAATACGGGCGAGGTCCTGTGGGAATACTCTCCACAGCATTCGATTCGCAACAACGCGATAGCGATCGCCGGCGATCGGGTATTCCTGATTGATCGTCCACTGGCTATACAGGATCGCATCACCCAACCTCAGCCCAACGGCAAGCATCGACCGGTGCTTAAGCCGGGTGAATACACGGGCGGCACACTCCTGGGCATCGACGCGCACGACGGCCATATTGTCTGGAGAAACGACGAGCAGATCTGGGGAACCCAACTCGCCGTCAGCTCTCGGGCAGGGGTGCTGTTGATGTACTACCAGGGCGTGAAACACGACTTCTTCAGGTTGCCCTCGGAGACCGGCGGTCGAATGGCTGCTTTTGCCACGGACTCCGGCACGCCGCTGTGGAATCGTGTGGCCGAATACAAGACGCGGCCCATCATTAACGGCGATGTGATTTACGCGGAGGGGGGCGCTTGGAGTCTGGAAACAGGTGAGGAAGTGCCATGGAAGTTCCGACGCAGCTATGGCTGTGGCCAGATTGCCGCCAGTCGATACCTGATGGTCTTCCGCTCCGCGACGCTTGGTTATTGGGATCTCTCTCGTGACGTGGGCGTGGAGAATTTTGGCGGCGTTCGTACGGGTTGCTGGTTCAACGCCATTCCGGCCGGCGGTTTGGTCCTCGTACCTGATGCTTCGGCCAAATGCGCCTGCAGCTACCAGATGCACGCCTGGTTGGCGCTCCAGCCTAGCGCCCAGGAGTAGGGACGATCCGGAGACGGGGGATGTATACCGTAAGAGTAGTAGGCACTGCTTGTCCGCCGGGCTGCGCGAGCGGTGGAAAAGAACTCACACCGGACACAGAACGGACCATTGAGGAGACCAAGATGTCATTGACCGACCTGAGTCGAACGCTGCCGTTTTGCCTTGCTGTTGCGGTGTTGACCTCTGGTTACTACCGGCGTGCGTCGAGTGGATCTGGGTGGAAGGCGAGAAGCCCAAAGAGTCGACCATGATCGCCATCCGTGGTGGTACGGCCAGGTGAAGCGTGAGGAGTTGTCCGGCGGCGACTTCATCAGCAACTTCAGTCCCGAAAAGGTCGGCGAAGCGGAATATACTTTCACGGCAAAAGAAGGCGGAGAGTACGATTTCTGCGGTAAGAGCCAATCCGGTACAGGCACGGCTGTCGTACCGCGTGAGCAACGGACCCTGGATGCAGATCGATCTGAGCGGACAAACGCTGGGCAGTGTGAATATCGTCCGCGTGACGGCAAACCGGATCTGCGGGTTCCTGGCGTGGGCGAAAGCCGGAGCATTCTCGCTACGCCGCGGGCCGGGCACAATCGATTTCCGAATGGGTGGCGAAAAAAGTGTTTCGTGCCCAGCTCTTTCTTATCTTTTTGTCATCGATTTTTCTATCCTACAGTCTTCCTTGTATCTTGGGCGGAATCTGCCTCGCGACAAGAACTCATCGTTCTGGTTGATGAGCAGTTCTTCCTTCCGTGTTAATGTGAATCGGCAGATCGTTCTTCTGTGGCTTGCCGGGAGTGCTGCGACCCACATCAATATAGCGTTCGATACGGCTCTTCAACTCGGCGACCAACTCCGGATGCTCGGCTTGAAGATTGTGCGTCTCTCCCGGATCATCTTCCACCTGGTACAGTTGAAGCGGAGGTAATCCCTGCGCCAAAGCTTCCTGATCGGGCAGATCCTGAGGTACACCCGCTTCATTGCACCAACGACTCGTGACGCCGTCACCTGCGCAGAGGGCGAGCTTCCAGGGACCCCTGCGGATAGACAGGATGTCGGCCCAGTAGGAGTGCACGACCAGATCCTCGCGTGTGGCCGCTTCAGAGCCCTTGAGCACGGGCAGCAAGCTAACACTATCTTCGCCGGCATTGTCAGGGAGTTTCGCGCCCAGGAAATCGGCGCAAGTCGCCAGCCAATCCGTCAGACAGACCAGTTGAGTTGCCCGCTTGCCCGGTGCCACAACCGCTGGCCACCGCACGACCAACGGCACGCGATGTCCACCTTCGGAAATATCGCACTTATAGCCACGATAAGGTCCACCAACGCGGTGTCCAACCTCTTGAAACGGAGCGATGCCGGTGTAGCCGCAATGTCCGTTGTCGGAGGTGAATACCAACAGCGTGTTAGCGGACAATTCGTGTTTATCCAATGCGGCCATGACGCGTCCCACGACCGCATCGGTTTCCATGATGAAGTCGGCCACGTCACTGATACCACTCTGGCCGCGAAACGGGGCGGAGGGAGCGATCGGTTCGTGTGGCGACGTTAACGGAAAGTAGAGGAAGAACGGGCGATCAGCCTCCGCACTGCGCGTAACAAAAGCTTCCGCTTCGTCGACCAATTGCGGCAGGATCTGGTCGAATTTCCAGCCGGGTGCCATGGGACCTGCGGGACCCCATTGCACGCGATCCTGCACGGTCTTCTGCTCGGTCGGTGCCACCACCATCCGGTTTCCACGGATAAACGTGTAGGGAGGAAGGTTGGGCACATCCACACCAAAATACTCGTCGAACCCTCGGGTGATGGGACCTTCTTCGATGCTCTGGAAGAAAGACAGTTCGCCTGCCCGCTCTTGCGTGAAGACGCCCTCAGGAGCACGTTGGATCGAACCGTCCTCTTGCCGCAACGGCCAATCCCAGCCGAGGTGCCACTTGCCGATGCACGCGGTTACGTACCCATGTTGTTTGAGCAATGCTGGCAGGGTCAGCCGATCCGCCCGGATCAAGGGCGAACCGTACTTTCGCACAACGTGCATGCGCATCGGAGTTCGCCAACTGTATCGCCCGGTCAATAGCCCGTAGCGACTGGGTGAGCAGAGTGCGGCACTCGTATGCGCGTCGGTGAAAAGCATACCTTCCGCGGCCAATCGGTCGATATTGGGAGTCGGTACCTTGCTGTGCTGGGCATCGTAGCAATGAACGTCACCCCATCCCAAATCGTCTGCCAGAATGATGATGACGTTCGGCTTGCTCAGGTCGTGTCCGGAATCCACTTCACCCGACTGAGCGGTTGCCGCGATACACCACAGCGCCGCCAGCACCAGCCAGGATCCACAGTGCAGCTTCGCATTGACAGGCGGAATACGGGATCTACCCGTCTTCGCGACGTGGTTGCTCCTCATGGTAGCCCTGCCTTTTTTGGTACGGATTGATCAGTGCTTACCGAACTCCATCCGCTCCCTCTTTGTTTGACCCGCAGCCGGAGGCGAGAACGTGGCTCGTACCAATCCTAGTTGGTCCCAGCTGCGTCCTCGCC
Source organism: uncultured Planctomycetota bacterium (assembly GCA_963700515.1). Taxonomy (GTDB): domain Bacteria; phylum Planctomycetota; class Planctomycetia; order Pirellulales; family Pirellulaceae; genus JAJRVM01. The sequence continues at coordinate 102,376 of CAVOXY010000051.1, forward strand.
TCCGGCTGCGGGTTAAACGATGTTGCTCCGACCATTTCCGTGGCGAGGGCGTGTGGAGTGACGCCGCGTCGCGTCGACTAGACGTATTCCCAGTCCTTGAGCCAGCGATACCTGGCAGGCAAGCTGGCCCAGGCGCGCTCCATGGCGCGATCGAGCGTTGCCTGCTCATCCTTGTCCAGCACGCCACGTTCCTTGACGGCCAGCGCCATGTTGTCGACCTGAGCGACCGTGATCAGCCCCGGGATCGGCGCGGTAATGGCCGGATTGCAGAGGATGTGGCGGATGGCCAGCCTGGCGATCTTGTTGTCTTCTTGGGCACTGGGATGCTCCGGACTGCCATCTCCCTTGAAGACCGAGTTGCTGGCGAATGGTTTAATGCCAAACCACCCGACATCGTGCTTATTCATCGCCGCCCACAATCCGCTTTCGTCGGTCACCACTTTCGTCTTGGCGGTATACGGGGTGCAGATCACCTCCAGTTGGTCGGGATACTTTTCGATCAGCGCCTTGATGTGGGGGCGATCGTGCGACGAAATCCCGGTGAACCGAGCCAGGCCGCTCTTTTTGGCCCAATCGAGCGCTTTGATCAACTCTTCGATCGTCGCGTCATCATGTTGACTGCTCTCCTCCAGGCAGGTGATCCGCCACAGATCGACATACTCCTGGCCGGCAGTTCGCAAACCTTCCTGAAAACCTTGCTTCAGTTTCTCGAACGTGCGCCACTCGGGATAGCGAACCTCGGTGACTCCCCAGGAATAGCCGAGATACATTTTGTCGCGACGTCCTTTGAGTGCTTTGCTGTAGGCAATCACTTCGTTGCTCCAGCAGGCGTCAATGTAATTGATGCCACGATCAATACAGCGACTGACGACTTCACGACGGTTCTTGTCGAATTCTGGATCGCCGTCGCCATGGCCGAGCCAACCAGGTTCCCCGGGTTTGGCGGGGAGCACTTTATCGATGCGTTTCCAGTGGCCGCCCAGGCACACCGCCGACATCATCATCTCCGTCTTGCCGCAGCGACGATACTCCATCTCGGGGTTGTAGCTGGGGATCTTACTGGTGTCTTCACCCGTTGGATTGCCAGCGTAGACCGTTTTGGTGGCGGTCAAGCCCAACGCCACACCGGCCGCAGCTGCCGCACTTTCACACACGAAGTCGCGACGAGTCATTTTGTTGTCTGACATCAGCTTCTCTCCTTCAACTGTCTGGCGGGAAGTATTCGCACGGCGGGGGTTGCTACCAAGCAGCCCGTATTATCTACCGATCAGACGGCGTTGCCAATCCGAGTAGTTCCATCTGCGAGCGAGCGTCCTTCGCAGGGGCGACTTTGCTGGCAGGATCGCCGCCCATTTTCTCTGAAACTGCTAACGCTCGACTCGCGAAACGGATATGCTGAAGGGACAACTGCAGGGGTGGCTGCGAAACGCCTTTGTGCCTGGTGTGATCTGGTTCAGCCGATCGAGGAGAGCCCTGATGCACGGGACGGATTTCCGCGATCAGGGGAGCGGTGTGGCGATATCCAAACGGTCGTTCGAGGGCGGCTGGCGGCTCTGCCGCCCAGCCCTGCCGCCCTGTGGGACAGCATGGGAAGAAATGAGGTCTGACTATGTTTGACAAGAAGAAGTCTGAGGTATTGGTGGTTGGTGCTGGGCCCGTCGGACTGCTCGCCGCGTTGGTACTGGCCAAGAACGGAATTCAGGTGACGATCGTTGACAAGGAGTGGCGTACGGGTGCGCACAGCTACGCGTTGGCACTGCACCCCCGTTCGCTCCGTTTGCTCGAAGAACTGGGGTTGCTCAATGAGGTCTTGGAGAAAGCCCATCACGTGCGAATGATCGGGCTTTATGATGCGGCGACGCGCCGAGCGGAGATGCGGATTCCGGGTCAAGAGGAATCTGCGATGCCGCTGGCCGTGATGCCGCAGGATGTGCTGGAAGGTACGCTCGAGGCGGCACTCAGTCGTGCGGGTGTCAAAGTGCTGTGGAATCATGCGGTCTCGCGTTTGAAGGTGGACGAGGACGGTGTTGTGGCGACGATCGACAAGATGGTCAAGGAATCGGTTGGTTACGGTGTCGTGCGCACGGAATGGATGATCGCGAAATCGTACGATGTGAAAGTCCCCTTTGTGATTGGTGCCGACGGGCACCGATCCCTGGTCCGCCGTTGCCTGGGGATCGAATTCCCGGAGATAGCACCCGCCCTACACTATGCCGTCTTCGAGTGTCAGCTGGACGCGGACCTGGGCCATGAAATGCGAATTGTCATGGGTGATCGCACGACCGATGTGCTGTGGCCATTGCCCCACAACTGCTGCCGGTGGAGTTTCCAGTTGTTGGATTTCGCGGCCCCAGCCAACACGCGGACGAAGAATCGGCTCCCCGTGGAGATTGGTGGTGCTCGTTATCCGGCATTGGATGAGTCGGGTCTGCGTGCACTGCTTGCGGAACGTGCACCGTGGTTCGAAGGTAAGATTGAGAATTTCCGTTGGCGACTCGTCGTACGTTTTGAGCGGAGGTTGGCCAGCGCCTTCGGCCAGGACCGTGTGTGGATTGCGGGCGACGCGGGCCATTTGACCGGACCGGCCGGCATGCAGAGCATGAATGTGGGATTGCGCGAGGCACGCGATGTGGCCGACATGATCGCCAGCGTGCTCGGCGAGCGAGGTTCGATTGATCAGTTGCAGGAGTACTCGCGGCAGCGTGTTGCCGAGTGGCGATGTTTGCTGGGTCTGGAAGGAGACTTGACACCCGATGAACTGGCCGATCCGTGGGTCTGTCAGTGCAGCCATCGGCTGCTCCCTTGCATTCCCGCGTCGTGCACCGATCTTGCGGCGCTCGTGCAGCAGCTCAGACTCAAGGCACCGCCTATCATGCGTGGCTCGGCGCTGCCAGCCGAATGAACGCAGCCGTATCCGCCGTAGCTGAACCCGCCGTAGCTGAACCCGCCGTAGCTGAACCCGCCGTAGCTGAACCCGCCGTAGCTGAACCCGCCGTAGCTGAACCCGCCAGGGTTCAGCAGCAGCTGGTTAAGCTGAGCCGTGCCGCTGAAGCCTCGGCGGCTTCAGCTACGCCTCGGCGGCTTCCGCTACGCCTCAACGGCTTCCGCTACGCCTCGGCGGCTTCCGCCACGCCTCGTCGGTCGTCCGCGCGTTTGCGACCGATCAAGGCCGTCACATCGGCCAGGATTTGAGGGAGTGCGAGTCCTCCGGGAGACGCCAGGTATTTGGGCGTCCACGTGGGGCCGAACTTCTCCTTGTATTGTCGCAGCCCCTCGAAGTTGTAGAAGTGATCTCCGTGGCGAAAGACCAGATCCACTGCCCGGTTCCAAAGTGGAGCCAGGACGCGGTTTTCCACGCCCGACAGGGGTGCCATGCCCAAGTTGAACCACTGGTAGCCCTGTTGTTTGCCCCACAGCAACAGCTCGATGAAGAGAAACTCCATCACACTGGCAGGGGAGTCGGGGAGGTATCGCATCAGGTCGAGTGAGAGTTCCTCCTTGTCGGCTCCGCACCATAGATTGGCGAAGGCGATGATCTTCCCGTGCTGAGAAACGATGGCGGACGCGGAGCGCCGGAGATACTGTTCGTCGAAGAAGCCGAGTGAGAAGCCTTTTTCGCGTCTGTTTTTGTCCGCCAGCCAGGCGTCGGAGATGACCTTGAATTGGGGGAGCAGGTCAGGGATTTCCTGCATCGCCGCGATCGTGACTTCGCAGCCCTCGCGTTGGCAGCGGTTGACGGTTTGACGGAGCGTCTTGTGTTTGCTGCCGTCCAAACTGAACTCCGGTAGTGAGACGCGCGCTTCCTCGCCCAGTTTGAGCAGCGTTAAGCCTTGATCCAAGTAGATGGAGAGGTTTTCTTCGTCCACCTGATAGAACACGGGCCAGCCGTCATAGCAGTCGACAAGTTCACGGAATTGCCAGACTAGCTCGGCATGCTCCTCTTTCGGACCGACGGGGTCCCCCATGGTGACCCAGCAGCGGCCTCGAACGGAGTACATGAAGAAGGCATTCCGCTGCTCGTTGAAGAGGAACGACTTGTCGCCCAGTAGTGCCAGGTTCGACGACGTGCGTGGCGACTGCAACACGATCCCCTCGGCCAACTGCAAATCCTCTGGACTGGCTTCCGCCGGCAACGGTTTGTGGACGGCCAGGAGCTTGCGGACGGAGAACAGCAAGAGCACCACCACGGCACCCACGGTCGCGCGGAGAAATCGCGGAGCATCGCCGTGGAACGCAAATTTCCACCACAAGTCGGCTGAGTAGTCGACATGCTTGTGCGCGAACAGGCCGAGCCAGACGGAGCAGGCCAAAACGAGCGACACGGCACCGATCCAGCCAGCCGTGAACCGTTGGTGGATCAAGGATCCCTTGCGATAGAAACGATGACGGCATCCGATCAGCGCCGCGACGATCAGCGCCAGAAAGATCGCCTCTTCATAGTCGAGTCCTTTCAGTAGCGACACGACAATCCCCAGACACAGCAATCCGGTGGCCAGCCACCAGGCGGCGTCGAGTCGCCGTTGGAGGCCGCGTGCCAGGATCAACAGTCCCGCTCCGATCAGGCTGCCGGCAAAGTGGGAGATTTCGATCAACGACAAGGGGATCATGTGCTGCAGTGGCTTCAAACGCTCGTGCGGGATGGGGATCGCGCCTGAGAGGAGCATGACGGTCCCCGCCAGAAGTGTGGCCCAGGCCACAATCGTCGGAATGATGGTCTCGGCTCCACGACCGATCCCCGACCAGACCCGCTGAGCAGCGGCACGTTGCAGTGAGATCTCGTTGCCAGCCAACAGCACCAGGGCGACCGACAGCGGCAGCAGATAATAGATGATGCGAAAGACGAGCAATGCGGCGACCATGGAAGCCGACGACTGAGGAGCTGCCAGCGTCAATACAATCAGCTCGAAGACGCCGACTCCGCCAGGTACGTGCGTGATGATCACGGCGACGACCGCCAGCAAGTACATCCCCAGGAACTCGCCGTAACCGATCGTCAGGTCATGCGACACGAGCAGGTACAGGCAGCCGGCGGCCACGGCAAGATCTGCCGCGGCCACGGCAAGTTGGAGAAGCGTTGTGCTCAGGCTAGGAAGCTGTATCTGCGTCTCCCGGATGCGGATGGGAACATGTCGCAAGAATGTCAAGGAGACGTATCCGGCCGACACGACCAGCAACAGGTAACCCAGTGGACGGACGGTGTCGAACGGCAGGTGGAGGCTGGCGGGGATCGGAAACGGATCGACCACAAAAAACACCCCTGCCAGCGCGAAAATCCCCACCCAGAACGTGATACCGAGCATCACGACCAGTTGGACTATCTCGACGGCCGACAAGCCCCACGCGGTATAGAGCCGGTACCGCACCGACGTCCCCCCGAGCAGGGCGCCGAAGTTGTAGCTGGTCACAAAGCCGGTGAAGGAGGCCAATGCCACTTTGCCCAAGGGCAACGGATGAGAAATAGCACGAATTGCCAAATAGTCGTAGCCGATCAGTACCAAATAATTGACGACTGTCAGGCCGATGGCGCCCCAGAGTCTCCAAGCCGGAATCTGCCCAATTGCCTGGCGGATGTCGCGAATGTGATAATGTCGCAGTTCATGGAACAGCAACCACGCCGCTCCCAAGAAAATGACCAATACCAGGAGCGGGCCGAGACGATGTACAAGTTTCTTCATGATTGCCTCGGCGTCCCTCACGATGCAGGCGGTTTACCTGTCATGTCCCGTTCCCTTTAGCTGCTGAATCATTGTCAGCGCTTCGCGAACATGACGATCCGCGGAAAACTGCGAGTTGAAAATATGGCGTACGACGCCGGCGATGTCGAGTACATAGGTCACCCGCCCCGGGAATAATCCCAGGCTCTTCGGTACGCCAAAGGACTGTCGAATCGTCCCGTCAGCATCGGCCAGTAGGTGAAAGGGGAGGCGATGTTTGGACGCGAACTGCTGATGGCTGTCGAGATCGTCACCACTAATGCCAATCACCGCCGCTCCCGCGTCGACGAATTCCTCGTACGCGTCCCGAAATGAGCAGGCTTCCTTCGTGCAGACGGGCGAATCATCCGCGGGATAGAAAAAGATCACGACAGCTTGCCGACCGCGGTAATGGCTCAGCTGCAAGGACTGTCCGTTCTGGTCCACAGCCGTTATGTCGGGCGCTGAATCGCCGATTTGGATTGCTGACATCATCTGCTTTCATGTCTCCAAGAGGCTGTGACCCGTCACGTTTCGCACACCTGTTCGCCTTTTCTTAGGGAGTGTGACTTTTCGATCCTCGCGGCAATGTGTGCTCGAAACACGGCAGACATGCCCACCCGCGCCGCTTCATGCCGCGCGCTCGGTCTGCGAGATCCGCGTGATGACTTCCCATTGCCGCTCGGGACTCGCCGCTGTCGCAGCGTGCAGATCGATCGTTTCCAGCTGCGCATCAATCGCTTCGAGCCGATGCAACAGGCCGCAGCGATTGGCGACCTGGATCGCCAGGCCGGGGCGCGCATTGGCTTCCAAGACCATCGGACCGCGTGATTCGTCGAGCACAAAATCGACGCCGATGTATCCCATCTCCAGACCGTGTGCCAGACGGATCGCGGCGTCCAGCAGTGGTTTCCAGTCGGGAATGACAAGTCCCGCGATCGGTAGGCCGGTGTCTGGATGTTGATCGACGGTGCGCGATCGATATACGCCGCCGATCGTCACACCGTTATGCAAGGCGATGCCCGCGGCGACGGCACCCTGGTGCAGATTAGCACGCCCGCGAGACGCCTCCGTTGGCAAGCGGACCATGGCCATGGCCGGAACGCCACGATAGACGATGACACGGATATCGGGAGTCCCTCCCACGGCCACATGGTGAAATGCCGGATGACGCGAGATCCGTTGTTCGATCACGGCACGGTCGGCTCGGCCACCCAGTGAGTAAAGCCCGGCAAGGATGGTGGAGATGTGGTATCGCATGTCAGCCGACGTCAGCTCACTACCGCCAGGCGTGGTCCACACATCGCCTCGACGCTGCTCAATGACCACAATCCCGCGGCCTCCGCTCCCCTGCGTTGGTTTGACGACAAATCCACCTCGCTCGCCGATCGATTCCATGAACCGGCGCACGTCTCCCTGCCGTTCGATCACAGCATAAGTGTCTGGCACGGGGATTCCGTGCCGCTGGCAGATTTGTTTGGTAAGCAGCTTGTCGTCCACGCGCGGATAGTGAACGCGGGGATTGTTGGGGAGAATATAGGCTGCGTTCCGGCAGTTCATGCCGAGCACCCCGCTCTGTCGTAGCTCCCAGGGCCAGGCCCAGAACCGCCAACGAAACCGAGTCATGAGCGATTCTCCGGTCGGATCGGACGGAAAGACTCGCGGCCACTCTCTGGCGGCAGCGCTGCAGTGATCCGGTTGAGTGGATAGGGTCGCATGATGTGTCTCATTCGCGTCAGGTCTGCCTCAAGTCGACAAAGCTGCGAAAACGCCACGGCTCCAACAGCTGATATCCAGTATAGCGACCGATCAAGACCATCAACGCAACAGTAAAAAAATGCGCCTCCGGATAAGCTAGCAGGAGCTGCAGCTACCGTATCCCAGCAGAGCACCAGGTAGCAGCAGAATCCCACGATCGCCGTGCCCGCCAGGTGTTGCATCGCCACGCGGGCCCCATCTTCTTGCGTGGTGAGATAGAATCGCTCGACCAGCATCGTCAGAATGACCATCGGCAGCAGTACCGCCTGGGCTGTTGGTGCGATGTGGAAATAGGCCAGACTCGAAATCCCGAAGACGATGCAGAGCACGACCAGGGTGAGCATGATACTCAGTCGTGGCAACATCAACAGTTTCAACACGTCGATCAGATAACGCGTAACGATACCCAGTACAATGGCGCTGAAGGCGATTATCAGTCCGGTCCGCCAGTCGGCAAACACGAAGCTCAAAGCCAATAAGGTCGGTGTGAAAGTGCCCGACGTCTTGAGCCCGACGATGTTGCGGAAGATGCAGGTTACTAGTGCACCGAGCGGCATGAGCAGAATCAGGGAGAGGATTCGCTGCATGCCCAGGGGAAGCCGTGTCAGATCCAGGATATCGCTGAGATGCTGCTGTTCCGCGGCGGCAGATCCGAGCGCTGCGCGGGGAAGTTGTACCAACGAATACTCGGTTTCCACGTTGCGCGCTTGCTTCGTAATCACGACGCGGTCATCCCCGCGCCGCGCCGGTACGTAATGGTAGGGGAGTTCCATTTCGTAGCCATTGACCGGGTCAAAGGGAACCCAGTGGTCCCCTAGAAGTACTTCGCCCCAGACGCTGGCCGACTCCGATGCGGACGAATCAATGATGAATCCAATCACGGGGCGCGCGGGAATTTTCGCGGCGCGGCAGAGGGCTATCATCGCGCGCACACAACCGAGCCGAGTACCGCTGTACTCCTCCAGAGCCGTGGCCGCATCGTCCGCGCCATCCACCTCGTCCGTCACGATCGCCTGCCGGCAATAGTCAAACGCGCCTGCGCCAACGCGGCCTGGTCCTGGCCGGGTTCCCGCCAGAAGGCCAAGGTAGCCGCCACCCGTTCGTCGGAGACCTGGATGTTCTCGGTGGCCTCCAGGTAATGGGCACGCTCATTGGCTGTCAGCACAACAGGCGCATCATTCCCAGACCAGTTGGCTCGCGGGTTGATGCGGAGGTCGAATTGCAGCGTCGATTCACAGAGCCCGGCATCTTCGGCCAACGCCACGATCTCCCTGCGCCTGTGAGGAGGATCGGCCGCGCGGATCGATCCGTAAGTTGTTTTGCCGGAAGTCCTGCCGGAAGACACGGCAACACTGCGTGTCGGCGGGGGAGGCGATGCGCAGTTCCGCTCCGCTCTGCCGGGCGTCGCACTCAATGAAATACGTTAAACGCCAGGCCGTTTCCCCCTGTCCCAATTGGGCGTTGCTCCGCGTTTCATGCCGCACGGCGACACCGACGGCACCACACAGCACCAGAAGGAAAAACGTCTTGCCGGCCAGTCTCCCAAGATGCAAGGTGTTCTATCTCCAAGCGGTATTCCGCCGCCACCCGTGCCGCCCGTTTAACCGCTACGGCTGTCGGCCTGCGTGCTGGAAGGAGGTACTTTCCTCAAGATCCCCGCCCGCCAGCCGTACTCGCCCGAATATGACGGCCAGTCTGGTGTGCGCCGGTCCACGCCCCGTCGTTCGCTCGCTGAACAGCAAACAAACATAGCACAATCGGAAACACCCGGCGGTGGAAGATTCACCTTGACGCCGGCCAATCCGGTCCCGGCATCCCTGAGTCTATTCGGCAAGGGTCAACCCGTCCATCGCCATAGCCGCCTGTATCCCTTGCTTGTCCTCGGAAGGACCGTACAGGGCCGGGACCGGTACGTCATTAAGCCGAGGGTAGACGCGCAGATGTGCCCGGTGATGAAAATTGTGATTGAGGGCAAAACCGCGCAACACGGCAACGGGGGGCGTGATCAAGACGGTCTCGCCTCCATGCATCCACAGACGGGAATGATCATAGCCCCAGGGCGGCAGTCCCACGGCAGGGTGTCACGACCAGAGAGTCAAAACGCCGGCATGGGAGACAAGCCATTCTGGTGCCGGCGCGACGTGCCGGTACGGCCCCGCGATTTCGGCGGGTTAGACCTCGCGCGACCTTTGCCGAATCGCCTGTATTTTCCGGCACTAAAGCGTGCCTCAAGTATCTCTATAGACGGCCCCCCTCGGCTGTCAAGTGAGTGGCAAGCGAAGTCATCGAAACCGGTTCGTGCAAGTTGCCGATGGTTTGGTTGTGCCTTATGCTGTGGAATGTCTGAGATCGGAGTTTTGTGTGATCTATGTATTGGAGAGGAGAAAGCAACCATGAGCGCACGTCGTGAATTCTTGAAATTGTTGGCCGCTGGTCCGGCCGCCGGAATCCTGGTTCCTATCCTGGCCGAGACCGGTCCTGGTACTTTTGCCGCCGAGATTGAAGACGTGGCGGAGCTAATGGGACGCATTCCGGAGAATATTATCTATACCAAGGAGCGTCCCGGTGTTTGGAAAGGCAAAGACGGCGGACACGTGCCAATGGTCGAAGCCAAGAAGGCTGACGATACGTTGACACTCACGGTGCAGACGAAGCACCCAATGACCGAGAAACACTACATTGTCCGTCATACGGTCGTCTCGGAGTCGGGGCAGGTGCTGGGTTCCAAGACGTTTTCGTGGGAAGACAAACCAACTTCCACTTACGAGATCAAACTCGGCGACGTCGGCGAGTCGGAGCGAGTCTTTGTGACGTCATTCTGCAATCTGCACGACTTGTGGCTGGCCCACACGAAGATTGAAGCATAGGTCTTCCGATGTAAACCGTGATGCGGGACGACTACTTGTCAAAGTGGTCGTCCCGCGTGCGTGGCAGCAGGTGGCAGGTATCACTCGGTGTACTTTGTCGATTTGGCCAGCTTAGCGACAAATCCACCTCCGCGTTGTAGCGGAGCGGTCAGTCGCTGTTGGGCCGTCAGCGCGATACCGGTCTCGATGCGAGCGGAACTGTGCCCGTCCCCAGAGTCGTAATAGAGAACCGCCTGATACGCGCCGTCCGATAGGAAAGAGAGGTCGCAATCGAACGAGGTCTCTTGGTCATCGCAATTTAGAACAGCCACATACCAATCCTCACCCGATCGGCGGGCGAAGGCCACGCGGTGGCCGATCCTGGAACCTTCCAGGACACGGGTTTCATCCCACGTGGGCGGTAGATTGCGGACCAGACTGAGAAACGGGCTCTCCAAATACGCATCCGGGTGATCGGGCCAGCAGATGAACGGCGATGTGAAGATGACCGAGGTGGCCATCTGAAAGACGGCGGTCGTGTTCTTGAGGTATTTTGGCCGGACAAAACCCGGCAGGAAATCGCCGTAGCCGGCCACCATCCGCGAGAAGGGGAGGGCACCGTAATGTTGCAGCGGCAACTCGTCCCATAACAAATACTCCTGCTCGCGAATACCTTCGCGCGTGATTTCGTGCGGCCAGGTACGCACCTCGCCGGTTGGTTTGTTGGCGCCGTGGAAACTGACCATCAGCTGCAACTCGGCCGTTTCCCGCAAAATATCTTCATACACCTTGATGATGTCTTTGGATTCGGAATCAAAGAAGTCGATTTTCACACCACATACACCCACGTCCTTGCACTTGCGCAGGAACTCTTTCCGGACCGCCGGATCGGTCAAACCCGGCCCGTCATCGCGGCCTTCGGGATAGGCGTTCCAGACGAAGATGCCGACCTTTCGAGCTTCCGCGTATTGGCACAGTTCAGCCAACCGCTGCCACAAGTCACCGCCGTCGCGGAGGAATCCCCACTTCTCCGAGCGCCAGCCGCCGTCGAGCAGCAGATACTGGCAATTCATCTCGACGCACCGGTCGACGAACCACTTCTGCCGGTGCCATTGAGCGCCATCGTTGAGAAACACGGCCCATGTGCACGGGCCGCGACCCGGTCGGATCCAAGGAGTGTTTGCCCCTTGGGGGAACAGCGTGGTGTCCGGGGGCTCGCCCAAATTCGCGATCAACGTCGAATTGACGAGCGCGTTCAGGTCGCTGGCCACAATCGTCACACGCCACGGCGATACGATGGGACCCTCCAGTTCCCAACCTTGCGGGTCGTCTTGAAAGATGGCCTTAAGACAGCCGTTGCCGGCCGGTTGCAGGGTCATACCACTGTAATTGTACAGACAGGCTTCGCTGATCAGGGCGTATCCACCGCGGGGTAACTCCAACGTGAGCGGGCAACCGATAAACAGAGGCTTGTCGTCCGCTTGCGTCGGGATCTCAGCCGCCAGGTAGCGCCGATAATCTCCTTCGTAGTTGGCTGTGTTGTGTTGTGCCCAGACAACCGCGTCGGCGGGGATCTGCCAGGTGGTGGACTCACCATTGACTCGGCGACCTCCTCCGCCGGGAATGTGATAACGGTATGCCACGCCATCATTGAACACGCGGACCTGCAACGTCCAGGACGCGCCGTTGCCTATCGACGTAACGGGTACGTCATAGGCGATGCAATGGTTGATCGCCACGCTCATGACCCCGCGGCAGGCGTACTTCTCATTGATCTCACGTCGAGTTGGTTTGCCAAGTGCCGCTACCTGTCCAAGATCGGCTCCATCCACCGTGATGCCGATCGCCGAAGGAGCGATAACGACGTCGTCTCCGCGTTTTGCAGCGAGGGTCAACTGGCCCTCCAGTGAAATCGCTACCAGTGCCGTGACCTGTTCGTCGGGACTGGCCAGACGCGTTGGATCATCGGCAGCGAAAGCAGGAAGAAACGGGGTGAACAGCAATGCACCTGCAAATGCTAAACCGCGACTAAACATCATGGTTACTCCGCTAAGACTAGTTGTTCAGCGCCAATTCATGTTCGATCGAGCACCGTCACGGGCGCTAGCGAGGAGGGATCCTATGGTTAGGGCGATTCACTCAGAACAAAGTGATACTGCCCAATCAGTGTCATTCCGCAAACCCCTGTAGTTCGGCGCAGGACGCAAACGCCCCGTTGGGGTTGTCTCCGCTGGCCGGTTTACCGATGATGCGCAACGCTACCGCGGAGACAGGTTCTTTCAGTTGCAGCGTGAACATCTGGCCGTCCTGCAGTCCCGCCGCATCGGTGCTGGTGGTGGCCGGGTAGTCGGCCAGTTCGCCGATCTTCTCCCATGCGGCATCCTTGTCACGTTTGATTTCCACACGCGGCTTGCCGGCCTCGGCGTCGAACCAGCCACCGTCATGAAACGAATGGCCGTGAGCCATTACGATGCGGCGCAGCTTTTGGGGCTCGTCCAGTTGTACCGTAAACCACGCTTCCGCTTGCGGACGCGCATCGTATGTCACGACAAATGTGCCTGGGTCTGAGTCCGCGATGGAACCATCCACGTTACCCTGAGCGCTGCGGCTCTCGTCGGCGAACAGGAAGAGTGAATCCGCTGCCGACGGTCCGCTGCGAGGTGAGCGGAGCCAGATCGCGTAGCGCCCGCCATCACTGCCGGCGTCGGCATAGGGGACCAGTACGGCCGGTTGGGGTTGTGGCTCGCGCAGCAGAGAGAGCGGTACCGTGAAGCGCAGCGGTCCGCCCACCGGTGAGGCCAATTCGACCGAGGCGGCGTCCGAGCTGTCGGGCACCACGACGCGTTGGGGGACCGGCCAGCCGGGATTGCGCTGTTGATCGAAGGCCAGCACAAACGGACCCCAGGCAAAAGCCTCTCGATCAGTATTCCCGTGCTCACCTTCGATCCTTGCGGCATCTAGATTGAACTTCAGCGTCACCTTGGCTCCCGACCAATCGGTAGCAAGAAACGTCAGGTTCTCGGCGCCCGTATTAATGCGGGTGCCGGCACCTCCCTGCAGTGACGTGCTGCAGGGCCGCGCCCAGGGAGGCACACGCAGTCGGACCGCACACGTCACGGGCCGATCGCTCAGTAATTCCAGAGTTCCGTCGCCCGCCGACGGAAAACGCGTCTGCCACTTCACCGTCACCATCTCGCCTCCCAGGCGAGTTCGCACCGTCATGCTTTCCCAGAGATTGATCCAGAGTGCTTCTGGCTCTCCTTCGTGGGAAGGTACTCGCAAAGCGGCACACTGCGGTACCAATGCCATGCCGCGCGGGCCGCTGGACACGCAGCAGTTAATGCCGGGACCGTAGGGCTTTGTACCTTCCGGCGAGGTGAAGTAGCACCATTGAGCTCCATCCGGACGCTGTGCGGCGGCGAGCTGGTTGTAAAACGTCTTTTCCAATTGATCGCCAAATCGAGCCTCGCCAGTCAATCGCAGTAACTGCCAATTCAGTTGAATCCAAGTCGTCGTAACACATTGTTCGCCAACATGGGCACCCATCTGATTCGGAAGATAGTAGTCGTCGCGAAAGTGCTCGCTTTGGCTGCAGGCACCTGTCAGGTACAGTCGCTTGCTGACAATGTCCTGCCAGGCGTTAAGGACCGGCTTGAGCAACTCGCGGTCGCCGGTGGCGCGAGCCAATTCGCAAAGTCCGACCAGGTTCGACACCATTTCGTATGCTTTTGCATTGGCAGTCTTGTTCACTTGACCGCTCTCGAGCAGTGACTCAATGATGTGGGGACCATTCTCTTCGCTCCAGGAACCCACGATGTAACGGCAGAACTTGAGATACTTCTCGTCACCTGTCAGGCGGTACAGCAGGACCATAGGCTCCAGCACACTGGTGGCTGCCATGCCGACGTGCGTGCCGGCATCGATGATGCTGCGCTTGGCCGGGAACGTGGCGATGAGCAGATCGCCGATCTTGCGGCAGGCATCTAACGCCGCTTCGTTGCCCGTGTAGTAGTAGTAGGTGAGCAAACCCATCAGGTTGTATTTGTGCGACCACACATCCCAGTCGGCTCCGGAAATAGACCGAAGCGTTTTTCCGGAACGTACGTGCCCAGATAGCCATCCGGTTCTTGCGTCTTGATCAGTTCCGCGGCAGCGTAGTCGAGTTTTTGTCTTAATGCGGGATCACCTGTGTTCGCCCAGGCCAAAGTCGCCGCGTGCATCCACTTGCCAATGTGCTCACCGATCCAGGGATGGACGCCCGGCTTCTGACGAAATCCGGCCAGCAGTGGCTCGAGGTCGACCTGGACCAACCGGTTCCTTTCATTCAACAGCACGCGTTGGCCAAGCCAACCTTCCAATTGAATCTCTGAGGGCGACAAGATCTCGGCAGCGTCGGGAAGCTTGGCAGCCACGACATACGGACGAGGCTCCACCGCACTCAACCCCAATGATGGAAAGGTCAAACATGCAAACGTGCTTATCGCCAGAAAAGTTCTCGGATGCTGTCCCCTCCAACGGTGCCACGATGTCATGACAAGAGCCCCCTGCTATGTAATCGTCTGTAGCATTCTTACTCTTACTCGCCCCTGATTCTGCGTCGCGGCCAAGATGGTGCTTGTGCACGCCAATCAGTGCGGGGACAAACCGGCATTCCCCACCAAGCATCAAACCACAATCGCACAGAGTGGGCAAGCCAGGACGTTCGTCCGTCGGATGGCGTATCGTCGTAGCTGAAGCCGCCAGGCTTCCGATGCGATGTAGCGATGTAGCTGAAGCCGCCAGGCTTCAGATGCGGAGGAGCGACCCTTATAGTTGCTCGCGGAGCCCCACGGGAACTTCCGAGCGTCTGGGCAGTTCCGCTGAGCCCTTGGCGGGCTCAGCTACGGGGGATGTTGCCAAGCTGCGTCTGAGCCCTTGGCGGGCTCAGCTACGGGGGATGTTGCCAGCTGCGTCTGAGCCCTTGGCGGGCTCAGCTACGGGGGATGTTACCAGCTGCGTCTGAGCCCTTGGCGGGCTCAGCTACGGGGGATGTTGCCAGCTGCGTCTGAGCCCTTGGCGGGCTCAGCTACGGGGGATGTTACCAGCTGCGTCTGAGCCCTTGGCGGGCTCAGCTACGGGGGATGTTACCAGCTGCGTCTGAGCCCTTGGCGGGCTCAGCTACGGGGGATGTTACCAGGTGCGTCTGAGCCCTTGGCGGGCTCAGCTACGGGGGATGTTGCCAGCTGCGTCTGAGCCCTTGGCGGGCTCAGCTACGGGGGATGTTACCAGGTGCGTCTGAGCCCTTGGCGGGCTCAGCTACGGGGGATGTTACCAGCTGCGTCTGAGCCCTTGGCGGGCTCAGCTACGGGGGATGTTACCAGCTGCGTCTGAGCCCTTGGCGGGCTCAGCTACGGGGGATGTTACCAGCTGCGTCTGAGCCCTTGGCGGGCTCAGCTACGGGGGATGTTACCAGCTGCGTCTGAGCCCTTGGCGGGCTCAGCTACGGGGGATGTTACCAGCTGCGTCTGAGCCCTTGGCGGGCTCAGCTACGGGGGATGTTACCAGCTGCGTCTGAGCCCTTGGCGGGCTCAGCTACGGGGGATGTTACCAGCTGCGTCTGAGCCCTTGGCGGGCTCAGCTACGGGGGATGTTACCAGTGCGTCTGAGCCCTTGGCGGGCTCAGCTACGGGGGATGTTACCAGCTGCGTCTGAGCCCTTGGCGGGCTCAGCTACGGGGGATGTTACCAGGTGGTCTGAGCCCTTGGCGGGCTCAGCTACGGGGGATGTTGCCAGCTGCGTCTGAGCCCTTGGCGGGCTCAGCTACGGGGGATGTTACCAGCTGCGTCTGAGCCCTTGGCGGGCTCAGCTACGGGGGACGTTACCAGGTGCGTCTGAGCCCTTGGCGGGCTCAGCTACGGGTGCCTCGCAACGCCCGGCGCTACACGGAGACACTTGAGCGGTTTAGAATGCCAGGCGACTTATGGGTACACAACCTGGGATTGGCCGCATCGTGTTTGGAGAAAATTAACATGTATCGCCTGGCTTGGATGGTCATGCTCGTATCGTTGTTGTGGGTAGGTCGCTGCGTGATGGCCGGCGCTGACGAAGGTCTCGCAGCGGTGGTCGGCAAACCGGGCCGCATCGAGTTGTCGCGAGGACGAGAGCGGATTTGCGACCTTGGGGCCGGGCTCTTCAATTTGCAATGGGCATCTGCGGACGCTACTGCCGATTCACGCGATGCCGGCTCGGAAACAGCGCACCGGATGCGGATTACCGTACCTGGTGGTGGAACGGTCAGTGGTGAGGCGAAGATCGTAGCCAACTCGGGTGCGCTGCAAGCGGAATATGTGTTTAAGCCGGACCAGGATGTGCAGCTGAACTCGCTGCACGTCGCGGCCAACTTCGAGGTGTCCACGCTCGCTGGCGGCCGGTGGGTGGCCGACGGCCGAGCGGGCGTGTTCCCCAAGGACTTTGGTGATACGCAGCTCTTCAGCGGCAAGGTTCGTTCGCTGAAGCTTGAGTTGCCCACCGGGACTCATTTTGAATTCGCATTTCCAACACCGACGGCAGTGCTGCTGCAAGACAACCGGCAATGGGGCCCGTCGTTTGTCATTCGGTTACTGCAATCTTCCAGCCCACAGCAGCCCTTCAGGAAGGGGGTACCGGTAAAGATTGAATTCGCACTGTCCGCGCCGAGTGGAGTCACTGTAGAGCATGATAATCCAGTGACGATTGTGGCGGACAAGGACTGGATCCCGTTGCGATTGGATTTGGACATTGTCCCCGGTACCGCGCTCGATTTTTCCACGATGGGTCTGCAAGACGCTCCGGCTGGAAAACATGGGTGGCTGCAGGCGAATGCGGATGGCACATTTTCATTCGAGCAGCAGCCGGACAAGCCGGTCCGCTTCTACGGCGTCAATCTCTGCTTTTCCGCTCAGTACCTTACGCACGAACAGTCGGACCAACTGGCCGAGCGTCTGGCTCGATTGGGTTACAACGCAGTGCGCCTGCACCACTATGAGAGTGAGTTGACCGATCGGTCGCCCGATCGTACGCGGCTGAACCCGGAGAAATTGGAACAGCTCGACTATCTGGTCGCGGCGTTGATCCAACGCGGAATCTATGTGACGACCGATCTGTTCGTGTCGCGCCCGGTCGATATTGCCTCTCTGGTGCCCGGCTATGAGGGAGGCCGCGGCGATGCGATGAACAGCTTCAAGGTACTGGCGGTTGTCAACCCGCAGGCGTACGAGAACTGGAAGACTTTCGCACGCAATCTGCTCACACACGTCAACCCTTACACGCAGCGCTGCTACGCCGCTGAGCCGGCCCTGGCCTGGTTGTCACTGATCAACGAGGGAAATCTCGGCAACTACATGCAACTGATCAAGGATATTCCCGATTACAAAGCGGCCTGGAATCGCTGGCTGGTCCAACAGTACCAGAATCGTGACGCGCTGGCGAAGGTATGGGGAGATCTGCTCAAGGCCGAGGAGGACCCTACGCGCGCAACGGTGATCCTGGAGGGATCGATCAATGATCGAAACATGCGTGGCCGTGACACCATTCGGTTTCTGACGCAGGTTGAGAAAGATTTTGTCGAGCGTGCCAGCAAGTTCTTGCACGAGGAGATAGGTACGCATGCCCTGATTACGAATATGAATGCCTGGACCAATCCGGTCACGACTCAACTGATTCGCCAACGAGATGGATTATGTCGACGATCATTTCTACGTCGATCATCCACAGTTCATCGAACGGCCGTGGCAATTGCCCAGCCGCTGTGGGAACACGAGTCCGATTGCAGGAGGAGCGAGTGGAGGGCGGCAGGTGACCTTCACGCGGCTGTTTGACAAGCCGTTTACGGTTTCCGAATACAACTATTCGGGGCCGGGCCGTTACCGCGGCGTGGGAGGTATTTTGACCGGGTCGATGGGTGCCATCCAGGGTTGGGGTGTCCTCTGGCGCTTCGCCTATGCGCACAGCCGCGACGATATTGTCCGGCCTGGCAGGTTGGACTACTTCAACATGGCCACCGATCCGTTGAGCCAGGCGGCTGAGCGGGCGAGCATCTGCCTGTTCTTGCGCGAAGACATGCGGCCGGCACCACACAGCGTGACAGTGGCGATGACGACGCGCGATCTAACCGAGCCACCGCAGCGCATTCCGAGTCTGGCGCCCAGTTGGCATTGGGCCGCCTGGGTGACGCGGGTTGGCACGTCGCTGGTGCAGGACCCGGCGACACCGCTACCTCAGGATGTTGTCTTGCCACTGGGCTGGGTCACGCCGGCCAGCGCCTATTCGCCAGCCAAAGTGGTCGATGCGGGGGATCCGTATCAGATCTCCAGCGACAAGCTGGTCGAGCTATTGCGGAGTCAGGGAATTCTGACGCAGAGTAACCCAACCGATCCCGCCAAGAACGTCTTTCAGTGCGAGACGGGTGAGATCACGATCGACGCGCCTCAGGATGTCATGACACTCGATACGCCACGTACCGCGGGCGGCTTCGCACCCTCTGGCGTCACGATTCGAACGAAGCACGGTGTCGAAGTAGAGGTGCAGGACACGGATGCCACCGTCTGGGTCAGCGCGCTCGACGATCAACCGATCACCCAGAGCAGTCGCTTGCTGGTCACGCACTTGACCGACCTGCAGAACACGGGGATTCGATACGCGGAACGCTGCGCGGCAGACGCTGTTGGAGTGGGGCCAGTTGCCGCACTTGGTGCGAGCCGGCAAGGCAGGGATTCGTCTGCATCTGACAGATCCGGACGACTACCGAGTCTGGGCGCTGGCAACCAGCGGAAAACGACTGGCGGAAGTCCCCTCGCAAGTATCGGGCGGCGTTCTGACCTTCACCGCCAATGTTGCAGGGTTTGGCGACCACGGAGCCATCCTCTGCTACGAAATCGCTCGCCGCTAAAAAAGGCTGTGCCACTGTGTGCGAAAGCGATCGTGACCTAGAGAGACAATCGTTCGTGGCACAGGGCGGAAAACCGCGACCGAGGATGATGGAGTGCCGATTGACCTGTCAGTGCCTCACTTTTCTGCTCCGGAACCCAAAAGGCAAGCATTGACCTGACACTTTTTTCTCGGTGTAATCGTAGGGATTCAACAGACCTTCGTTGTCTGTGCGGAATTCGCAAGAGAGCGATTCCGGCATCCATTTTCGTCCATACCGGAAAACCCTTTCCGCATCTGTTTGCCGGTGCACTGAAGGGGTCGTAGCCTGCTTTGTCACATCGCATCGAGCGTCAGTGACATGCCGAAAGCAACGTCACGGGAAGGTCGAGAGATAATGTACAGAAGAATTCTGCGCTCCGTTGTTGTCACTGCCGTGACAGTGCTCTTGGTCAGCACCAGCTGGGCTGATGTGCCCGCTCCACCGGTCAACCAGAGCATCGGTATGTTGGACGGGTTGATTGGCGATATGCAGGAGGCTGACTGTCGCGTTTGTCACGACAGCGGCGTTGCCGACCGCCACCATCTGCTGCGTGGCCGGCCCATTCCTCCGGGGTCGCATGCTCCGTTTCCTGATACGGACCACAATGGTCAACCAGATACGGTTTACGGATGCTTGAGCTGCCATGACCCGCACGTCATGACGGTGAGAGATTGCACGGTCTGCCATACGACGAGCCCCCACCACACAACGCCAGCCGCAGTGAGCGGTAATTGCGGCGACTGCCATGGCGGGGTCATCGACAACATGAGCGACGGCCATTACGTTCCCACCTATACGCCTTCACTGGTAACGCCTTCTTCCAGCGGTGGCGATGCGACTCCGGTGAACAGTCGCGGCAATGGTGCAGGGGCCTGCAACTATTGCCATGACGATGACGGGCTG
>CAVOXY010000052.1:0-6170 GCA_963700515.1 uncultured Planctomycetota bacterium
CTGGTTGCCGCCGCGACAGAGCGGCGACAATACATCAACCACATGCCCTATTTGAAGCCCTTGCCTGCGACGAAGGAATCCACGTCATGAAACATCGAGAACCATCCACGAACGAACCATTACGTACCTCTCGGCGCGCGTTTCTATCCGCGACGGCCGCGACGGCGTTCGGTTTCACCATTGTGCCTCGGCACGTGCTGGGGGGAGCCGGGCAGACGGCGCCGAGTGACCGAGTGAACGTTGCGGGGATTGGTGTCGGCGGAATGGGCGGGGGCGATATCGCGACGGTCAGCAAGCTGGGGACGAATATTGTGGCCCTCTGCGACGTCGACGAAGTTCGCGCTGCAGGCTCGTTCAACGCCTTCCCTCAAGCGCGGCGCTATAAAGACTTTCGCATCATGCTGGAGAAGGAAGCGAAGAATATTGACGCGGTCACGGTCGGTACGCCAGACCATATCCATGCCATCGCCGCCATGGCAGCCATACGAGCGGGAAAGCACGTCTACGTTCAGAAACCGTTGACCCACACCTTGCATGAATGCCGCATGCTCACGAAAGCCGCGCTGGATGCCAAGGTCATGACGTCCATGGGGAATCAAGGACACGCGACCGAAGGCGCGAGGCTGACGAACGAATGGATTCAAGCCGGAGTCATCGGCGAGGTGCGCGAAGTTCACGTCTGGTCCGATCGAGCTGGAAAACTTTGGAAACAAGGCATCGGTCGTCCCACCGATACTCCTCCCATTCCCGCCACGCTGGATTGGGATCTGTGGCTGGGTCCCACTCGTGAGCGTCCCTACCACCCGGCATACGTTCCCGTCTATTGGCGAGGTTGGCGGGACTTTGGCACGGGAGCATTGGGCGATATGGGCTGCCACATCATCGATCATCCCATCTGGGCGCTGAACCTCGGCGCGCCGACGACGGTCGAGTCACGAACGACATTGGACGGCAGCGTGCTCGAAGGAGACAAGCCGAACTTCGAGACCTACCCGATCGCCGCGATGATCTATTTTGAGTTCGCGGCGCGAGGCAAGTTGCCCGCGGTCCGAATGACCTGGTACGACGGAGGACTCATGCCCCCCGCACCCGCAGAAATGTCCGTCCGGACAACAATTGCCGGACAATGGCGTGTTGTACATCGGCAGCAAAGGAAAGATGTACCATAGTTCCCACGGCGGAATGCCTCAGCTTCTGCCAGCGTCGCTGTTGGAACAGGCCAAGGCCGTTCCCAAAACGATGGAGCGGTCCCCGGGACACTACGAGGAATGGGTGCAGAGCTGCCGGGGCGGCAAACGGCCGGCGGCCAGCTTCGACTATTCCGGACCAATGACCGAAACGATGCTGCTGGGAGTCCTCTCGCTGCGAGCACCTGGTACCCGGCTCCAGTGGGATGCCGAGAACCAGCAAGTAAAGAATGCCCCGGAATTGAATCAGTTCATTCATACCGAGTATCGAAAAGGCTGGATACTGTAAGACCAACCCACTCGGTCATGCTTCGGCTGACCAGTGGCAAGCGAGAACCCGGCGCACACTGCGTGCCTTATGGGGCGGTGTGCTGGAACGTTTTCCAACTTTGAACGTGGGTATTTTTCCGGGAGACGCGCATGCGCACACAGTGGCACAGCTCGATCATTCTCTGCCGTACAGTTTCTCCTGCTGGAAAGCGTCGGCGTCGAATGTCAGGTCCGGGTTGTCTTTGAATTCCATCTGCAACGGTATGGAGTCTTCCACGGCATAGATCGTCTTCATGCCCGGGAAGGGCTTGCGCTCGATCTCACCGTCGGCGCCGACGGTGAAATGGAACTCTCTGGCGATTTCGCCGTCCTGGGTCAGTTCGCAGCGGTACGTGGCGGGATGGCTCTTCAAGTAATCGGCCGCCATCACCCCCTCGATCTTCGGCACGGACCAGTACCAGAGCCCCCACTTAATCTGCTCGTGGTCGCGCTGCGAGGTGTAGTCCTCATACGCTACCTCGGTGCGTCTCGTGGGCGTGTTGCCGAACTCGAGCATCTTGTCGCCCGAGTAACAGCGGAGCCGGCCGTCGCGGACTTTGGCCTCGTCCTCGCGGTGTACTTGAACCAGGTCCACAACTCGATCCGTCCGTCCGTAAGACGATACAGCCAGGCCTCTCCCATCCGGAAGTCGTGATCGACGTAGAAGCCCTTGATCGGCCCCTGCGACGTCCAACCCCGGTTGCAGTTCTTGACCGTGTAGTGGAAGGTCGCCAGGTCTTCGTGCAGCTTGCCCAGACCGGTCTGCTTGTAGCTGACCTTGACGGAGAACTGGCCGACGTCGCTGATCGCATGGTCCTGATCCATCGTGCTCGAGACGGTCACCAGCGAGTAGCCTCGTCCTTGTCGCACGGTGATGTTCTGGGCCGGCATCTTGATCGGGTCGCCCCAGGCCTCGTCTCCTTGGTAGTGCTGAATGATCACAACATCGTCTCGCTTCGGCTCGGCCAGTTGCACGACCAGATCGACTTTCGGCACCCAGACGAAGTTGTTGTAGTCCGTGGAGCCGTCGGGTTTCTTTCCCGCGTTCTCGTAGAGGGTGATGTTGGTGTGGTAGCGCGCCCATTTGTCCAACACGATCGGCATGTTCGGCCCGGCATCGGGCGCGGCAGCCAGGGCAGCAATTCCGGCCAGTGGGGAGACCAGAACCGCGAATAGCAGTGTCCGTGAAGTGAGCATTGTGAGACCCTCCAGTTAAGCATCATCGAGCGAAAACAGAGCACCAAGCCATCACCCAAGCATCGTGCTCGGTGTGCAAGTCTTCCTCAGCTCTCTGGCCCCGGGGAGCACTACGCAGGATATCAGCTGCGCCAGCTAGGATCAAGAAATCGGCGTTTCCCCTTCCGAATGATGCCCCGGTGCTGGCATTAATGCGGTGTTGCTCCCCCATCGGCAAGGAGTTCCGCGCGGGCGGATTCCACGATCCGGTCCAGTTCGCGGGCAAAACCAGGCTCCACGTGCGGGGGCTGCTGCGCGGCCACCAGTTGCCGCCAGGCTTCGTCCGCCTGCTGCAGTAACGCTTCGTCGCTGGGAGCCGCGGGCTGGGTGTGATCGCAATACGCGCGATCAAACAGTCGCGGATACCAGCCCACGCTCCGATATCGCTGGGCGGTGTGCTGCGTCTCCAAGTACGTGTGGTGCTGGCAGAACATCAGCTCCTGGATCAGGTCCACGGCGCACGTGTCGTCGTCGACTTCCATGCCGCGGGCGAACCGGTAGATGGCCTCGTTCATGTCCAGGTCGATCATCGCTTGGGTGGGTGAGAAGACCGCACCATTGTCGAGGCCGCCGATCGGCAACGGCAGACTGGCGGTGCAACCGAATGCCATCTGTCGGTACGTCTTCATGAACGCCGCTTGAATCCCGGGCGTCTTGGCTTCCACGTAGCCCGGCTCGATGTTGTGAACCAGGCCATAGCGATCGCGGCAGATCTGATGCAGGGCCACGTCGGTAAGGATGGCTGCCGGCGTACAGTAGCAGATTTGCGTGGTGCGCATGTCCATTTCCCCGGCAATGCTGGTGGAAAAGTAGTACACGTCCGGATTGATCAAGCTGGTGGCGGTGAGGCCACCGAGGATCTCGGCCAGGGCCACGATGGCCGCTCCGGCCGGCGTCATGGGCGCGGTCGCTCCCAGGATCGGCATGGGAGCGAAGTTCACGGGAAATCCGTAGGGGAGCGCCTGTTCCAGCACATCGCAGCAGCGGGTGTCGAGTTTCAACGGCGAGGTCGTGCAGTAGGCGGCCACGAACAGTGGTGGCTCGCTCCGCAGACGCTCCGGATCGCGTCCGACCGCCAGGGCCGCCAGTTCGGCCAGGTACTTCACTTCCTGGCCGCAACTCGTGCCGGTCCAACCCGGCTTGCACGTATTGAGCAACAGCAGGCGAGCGGACTCGATCGACTCCATCCGCGGGTCGAACTCGCCGCAGATCATCGGTGAGTTGACGGCCTTCACGCACGGCAGGGCGTTGCCCAGCCTGATCATGTCGACTTGATCTTGAATCGTCGCTTGGCGATAACGCCTTTGGGGATAGTCGTAGAACCACGGAGTCGTGTATCCGTAGTCGACGACGAACTCATCCGGCATCGCCACATCATCGTCGGGCAGACGACGGCAGAAAGGATACCAGAGCGACGAGCGAACCAGCTGGTATCGATTGCGTTGGGCGGCGATCTGCTGCTCGACAAGGTCCGTCTTGAACCACGCGCGTCGGGCGGCAAAATCGACTTTGCATCCTGCATCGGCCAAGGCACGCAACAGAAACTCGCCCTGGATTTGCAGTCCGGTCTGCTCCAATACCCGCAGCGCTCCACGGTGAATCGTTTCCATCTGGTCCGTGTCCAGCGCGCGCAGAATCCCTTTCAGCATAGCCTGATCTCCCCCGCGAGCGTTTTTCCAGCCGCCGGCCGCCAGTTACCAGCCGCACTCACTCGGGCGCCGGCTGCAGTCGCTCGGCCCACGCGGTCATTTCGTCGTAGTACCAAACCAGCTCGATGACGGCCCCCTCCTCGACTTCGTAAAAGCCGGCCACGCAGAACCCGGCATCGAACGGATCGATCAATACCTTCATCCCTTGACTCAATTGGGTGATCTGCTCTCTGCTCTCCACTCGGAAACCGAGGTGCGGCTTCTCGCGGAGCGGGCCGCTCACGGGACTATCAGCT
This sequence comes from uncultured Planctomycetota bacterium, assembly GCA_963700515.1. GTDB lineage: Bacteria > Planctomycetota > Planctomycetia > Pirellulales > Pirellulaceae > JAJRVM01. The sequence continues at coordinate 4,678 of CAVOXY010000052.1, forward strand.
TCGTACCGCAGCCACTCGATCCCAAAGGGATTCTTGTGGGCGTCGGTCACCCACACGCGACTAGCCTCGATCCACACCTCGTGCTCGTGTTTGCGCGTCGTCGGGATACCCAGGTGGTCGTACTGCATGGGACACCTCCACATTCTATCGATGGATGCAATTCGAGAGGTTACCACAAAGCTGACCCAGCGGAAATCAGGCTTCGGATGCTGGGTGGGGGAGCAAGTTCGCGGTCGAAGACCGCGATCCCATCTCCACGGTGACGGCCGCGACGGAACGCCCACCAAGTTCGATGCGGCTGCCGCGCCTGAAACGCAATGCATCGCCCGCAGCCAGGATCCAATCCTGCGATACGGGCTCAAAGACGAGAATAACTCCACAATCCGCGCGCCGAACGTTGTAAACTATGTCCAGGGCTACGGGAGCCGATACGCTGGCGCTGGCACTGGCCGAACTGCACCGCATCACACGCCATATCACGGCGGTCCGCGCCCGCCAACACGCTCGATCAATGACGGTATCCCGGACCGGGGAATCGTGGACGAACACGCATCCCTGCCGCGTCGAGGCGCACGTTTACGGAGGCGCAGTGATGCAGGTGCGGAAGCGAGACGTGACCGGAACGTCGGCGACGGTGGCGTTGGGAAGCAACGTGGCAGTGAGGCTCGAACCGGGTGAGGCCGTCACGATCGAGTATGCGGAGCGGCCGGAGTGGACGTGGTTTGGGGACTGAAGAGATTGAATCTGAGGACCTGACCCGCACCGAGTCATTGACTCACCTCAAAACCGGGATACGTTTTGGCGACGCGGCCTCGGCCGACAGCCACTTTGGGTGAAAGACCCGCGAAGTCGTAACCCGCCGCGTAAGAACTGAGTGGAGAGACGAAGATGAACAGGCTGTCGAGTGCTCTAGCGTGGTTGGCCCTCACCTGCTGCGGGAACCTGCCGTGCAACGTCAGTTGGAAGCATCCCAAGTACCGGATCTGTCGTCGAGACTGGCTAGTCTGACCGAGAATCTCCCGCCCCAGGACGCCATGATCGCCCAGTTGATTGATCAACGGCGCAGTGCCTACCTGGCCTCCGAGCCAAATCGAGAACTCGGCGAACAGGCGTTTACCAAACATTGTCGCCTGTGCCATCAGTTGGCGGGCGAGGGAAAGAAATTCGGTCCCGATTTGGATGGGATAGGCCTGCGCGGGCTGGACCGCTTGCTGGAAGACATGTTGAACCCCAGCCGCAACGTCGACCCGGCGTTTCAGAGCACGAATGTACTAACCACCAGAGGGCTGACGCGCACCGGTCTGGCGCTGCGCGACGAGGGTAAAGTGCTCATCCTCGTAGACGCGGATGGCAATGAGCTGCGCATCGACCACGATGAGATTGACGAGCGGTTTACATCTCCGCTGTCTCCCATGCCCAACGCGATCGAAAAGGCGCTGACGGCAGATGATTTCAACCACGTGCTCCGATTCCTGCTGGACGCCACAGAGCCG
>CAVOXY010000053.1:0-26549 GCA_963700515.1 uncultured Planctomycetota bacterium
TTGATCATCCTATTGCTCGCTTCATTCTCAGGGCCCCGAGGATCATCAGGATGGCCGCGGCCAACGGCACTGTACTCGCCACAGCCAGCAGGATGAGCGGCATCGAACTCACAGTACTCGCCACACGCGAGTGCTCAACGTGCACCTCAGGCACGCGAATCACTGTCATGCCGCCGGATGGATCGGTACCGGACCAGGTTTGGCCGTGCACGCCGGGCCGACTTTGCTCAGGACTTGTGGTCATGACCCCTGTTTGAGTCCAAGCGGTCATGAGTACGAGCAGAGCCAACAACGGTGTGAAGCAATCCAGAATCCCGACTACCAACAAACCGGTGGACGGCCCCCGCACGGCTTGCGTGGTTTCTGCTACGTTGCCGACAGGATGTGCGACAGGTGGTCTGTGGTGAGCTTCCTGCACGGTGGCGTCTGACGGCTCCTCGCCCGTCGCCCGTTGTACGATGTTGACCAATCGCCGGGCGAGCGGCACATCTCGTTTGGCAATATGCAGTGTCGCTCGTCCCTGTTCACTGCGTGGCACATCCTCGAGGGTCCGGAGCTGATCGGTCATGATCTCGATGTTGTTGGTGATCCCAAACCAACCGCTCAGCAACTGAAATGAAATGATTTCGGCCAGCGGAACGGTGACGGTTTTCACACCGGAGCGGACATAGCCGACAACATCATCTTTCACCTCGAATTCCAAAACGATTGCGCTGTCGGTCAGCCGCATACTGCCCGTTGCTTTGGCGAACCCTGCGTAAACATCTTCAATAGTGAAAGGCACGCGCAGACGCCGAGTCTCTTCGGGCATGCGGGCCGTTGGGTGCCGTGCCGCTTGGGATGCAGAAGAAGGACCGCTGCCGGCAGTCTGCACCGCCGTCTTGACATCGCTGGCATGCTGGTAGCGTTGATTCGGCTCTTTCTCAAGTGTTCTCAACACAACGTGGTCAAGTTCGGCCGAGACGTTCGTTTTTTGTGACGGGGGAGCGAAACGACCAAGCGGTAATTCACCGGTCAACAGCTCGTAGAAAACGACTCCCAGCGAGTAGATGTCGGCTCGATGATCGACTTCCAGCGGTTTCTCCAACTGCTCGGGAGCCATATAGTGAGGCGTTCCCATGATTTGCCCGGTGCCGGTCAGAGTCCATTTGCCGTCGGGACGCCCCAATAACTTCGCCAACCCGAAGTCAGCGATTTTCACGTTGCCGCGTTTGTCGAGCAATACGTTTTCCGGCTTGATGTCTCGGTGGACGATCCCTTCATCGTGCGCATATTGCAGGGCCTCGCAGATCTGCGGGACAATGGCGAGGGCCTGCTGCGGAGTCAAGCGACCGGCGTGCAACGACTGGCGTAGATTGACTCCGTCCACGTATTCCATGATGAAGTAGAAGAACCCTTCGGACTGGCCGAATTCGAAGATCATGACGATGTTCGGATGCGTCAGCCGTGCCAGCGCTTGGGCCTCGCGTGAAAACCGCTCGATAAACGCTGGATCCTGACCTACTTCCGGGGGCAGTACTTTCAGGGCCACAACGCGGTCCAGAGCCTTCTGCCGTGCCCGATAGACGGCTCCCATCCCCCCCTGCCCGATGAGTTCCAGGATTTCCAGCTGAGGAAAATGGCTTGCCAACTCACTCGGTGTCGGCGGCACGAAACGACTGCCCGGCTCCTGCGTCGGTTGCTCGCCACGCGAGGAATCACCCACAGGATCATCAAAACCCAGTCCCAGCATGCACTTGGGACAGACGCCATGCGGCACGTCCGCCGGTAATCGATCGCCGCATTGGGGGCACTTACCTGGAGCAGCCATGGCAAAGAAGTCCTTGAAAATCACGAGCAATGTGTGCCGGGACGTTCATTATTAGCCCAAATGGCCCCCAAGGTTACAGGATTTCTGGGAAGTTTCTTCGCAGCACGGGCAGTTGTTCGCGTCAAATGGCGTGATATCGAGCGGTGGGACTGGCGGCGTGTGGTACGCTCAGGCCCGTCGCCACGCCGCACGCAGCCCACAGTCGAGTCCGCCACGATGCTGCGGCGTGACGCTGTTGGTAGCTGGGCCCGCCAGGGCTCAGCCCCGATCTCGTCTGAAGTCTGGCGACTTCAGCTACGCTAGCTGTAGCTGGGCCCGCCAGGGCTCAGCCGGTTTGCGTTACGCGCCGCGTCCTCCTCTGAAGTCTGGCGACTTCAGCTACGCTAGCTGTAGCTGGGCCCGCCAGGGCTCAGCCGGTTTGCGTTACGCGCCGCGTCCTCCTCTGAAGTCTGGCGACTTCAGCTACGCTAGCTGTAGCTGGGCCCGCCAGGGCTCAGCCGGTTTGCGTTACGCGCCGCGTCCTCCGTCTGAAGTCTGGCGACTTCAGCTACGCTGCTGTAGCTGGGCCCGCCAGGGCTCAGCCCCAATTGTCTGAAGTCTGGCGACTTCAGCTACGCTGTGTAGCTGGGCCCGCCAGGGCTCAGCCCATTGTCTGAAGCTGGCGGCTAGCTCGCTTGTCTGAAGCCGTGGCGGCTTCAGCTACGTTGCTTCGCCTACGCGTTTTTCTACAGAAAGCCGAACGATGGCGACCGATGATTCCGATCACCCGGCAGACGCAGGCGGCCATCGCCGGTTCGCCACGACACACTGGAGCGTAGTCGTGGCGGCGGGCCAGGGATCGCCTCAGGAAGTACGCCAGGCACTGGAGCAACTTTGCGGAGACTACTGGTATCCGCTCTATGCCTACCTTCGGCGACGTGGCTTTCAACCGGCCGAGGCACAGGATCTGACGCAGGGGTTCCTGGCACAGTTGCTGGAGAAAGAGACGTTGCAGGCGGCCGACCAGACCCGAGGGCGATTCCGCTCGTTCTTATTGGCCTCGCTCAACCACTACCTGGCTCATCAATGGCGGCTCGAGCGGGCGCAGAAGCGTGGGGGTACGTGCCGCACGATCACGCTCGATTTGGAGGATGGCGAGCGGCGATATCATTTGGAGCCAACGGATCCGTGGACGCCGGAGAAGATCTTCGAACGTCGCTGGGCCATGACCCTGTTGGGCAAAGCGGTGGAATCGCTCCGCAGCGAATATGAACAAGGGGGCAAGTTGCACCTCTTCGAGGCATTGAAGGTCTACCTCGGGGGGCAAGACAGTTCAGTCCCCTACCGTGAAATCGCTCAACAACTGGACACGACCGAAGGGGCCGTGAAAGTGGCTGTCCACCGGCTGCGCCAGCGCTGCCGCGCCTGTTTGCGCCGCGAGATAGCCCAGACGGTCGCTTCGGCGGAGGATATCGACGAGGAGCTGCGACACCTGTTTCAGGCCGTGGAGGGGTAATTTGTTACTTGTTATTTGTTATTTGGCTGACGGGGTACGTCGTGCATCGTCCGAAACGCGAAAGAACCAGCAACCAGTAACCAATAACCAGTAACCAATAACCAGTAACAAGTAACCAGTAACCAACGTTGGGCTATGGGCAGGACCGGCGTCTATGCCGCTGGCAAAGGGGTGCGGTTCACGCTGGGTTGAGTGCCGTTGTCTGCGAGTGCAGCAGACGGGGGGGGTGTGAGTAAGATGGCACAGTCACCGATTCCTGCACGGTCGCATCCCCGTGAACGGTTACCGCCTGTTTGGCGTTTGCTTCCGAACGCATTCCCCTACCGGTATAATTCACGCAGGTCGTGGTCCCCCGCCGCGGCCAGCGAGCCAGCGCAGTGGAGCAGACGGTTCGTTTCACCGCGCTCAGCTCGCAGACACGACGCACCGTGGTTCCGGCCGAACCTCAAGCACCGGCCCTCACGCAGGTTGAGTTGCCGAGTGCACCCGGACGGATCCCGTTTTTTGGCGTGTGCGACAGTTCGTCTTCCCTCAATCTTCCACTGTGCATGAAGGGCTTCGATGAGTACCAGTACCGCCTCATCACCCAAGTTGGATCTGGCCGACTATAAGCCGTTGGACAACGAGCACCTTATCGGCCGTGTCAACGCCGTGCGCCAGCAACTGGGGTCCGAGCTGTTGATCCTAGGTCACCACTACCAACAGGATGAGGTGATTGCGCTGAGTGACCTGCGCGGCGACAGTTATCAACTCAGCAAGATGGCAGCCTCCCACAACGAGTGCCGCTACATCGTTTTCTGCGGTGTGCATTTCATGGCGGAAACCGCTGATGTGCTGGCGAATCGCCCGGAGAAATTGGCGCAGCGCGGTGGACAGCGAGTCCAAGTGATTCTGCCCGATCTGGCAGCTGGTTGTTCGATGGCGGACATGGCGGCTATCGAACAGGTCGAGACAGCTTGGGGGGAACTGAGCGAAGTGATGGACACGGATGAGATAACGCCCGTGACCTACATCAATTCAGCCGCCAGTCTCAAGGCTTTCTGCGGCCGCCATGGGGGCATCATCTGCACTTCCAGCAACGCCAAGGAAGTCCTCGAGTGGGCCTTTGCACAAACGCGTCGCGTCCTGTTTTTCCCCGATCAGCACTTGGGACGCAACACGGCGTTGCGGATGGGAATCCAAAACGCGCAGATGCCGGTCTGGGACCCCTACGCAGACGACCTCGGGGGCCATGACGAGGCGACACTGCAACAGAGCCGAGTGATACTTTGGAAAGGGCATTGCAGTGTCCATCAGGTGTTTCGCCCCGAGCACGTCCATCAAATGCGTGAGCGAATGCCGGGAATCAACATCCTGGTTCACCCCGAATGCCCTCAAGAGGTGAACGATCTGGCGGATGTCTCAGGCTCCACGGGAAAGATCATCACCACGATCAAGAATGCTCCGCCCGGCAGTAAATGGGCGATCGGTACCGAACTGCACCTCGTGCAGCGATTGAAGAATGAATTCCCTCAATTGGAGATTCATTTTCTGTCACCCATTGTCTGCATGTGCGCCACCATGTACCGCATCGACTTGGCGCATCTCTGCTGGAGCCTCGAGAACCTGGCAGCCGGCACTCCCGTCAACACGATTCACGTCGACGACGAAACCGCCAAGTGGTCGCTGGTGGCGTTGGAGAGAATGCTGGCTGTCTCCTAATCGTTCCCCTTTCCAGTGGTCAACTTGGCAGGGATGTGCGCACGGTGCGCACATGATATCGACTAACACTCTTACCGTGCCGGAGGCGGACCTTCTCGGTGCCTCTGACGAAGCACACCTCGAACAAGCACGAATCGCGGGGCGAGTTCCATTCACCCAGGACGATGACTTCCTGCACCTTACACTCGGCGGGTGTGAACCACGCCGGAATCGCCTATGCTCCGCAAGGGGCTTCCATCGGCGAGATCATCCGCGGCTTGATGATGATCCACCAGGTCCTCGAAGCGGAAGGCATGATCGGGCATATTGAATACCTGTGTGGTCCAAAGAAACCAGGAATTTCCGTACGCCCCTTGCAGGGCAGCCTCAGCGTTGCAGGAGACCCGGGACGGGAGCCGCCGATCGGGTCATTGGCGAATATGTGTGGTTTGGGTGAAGTTTGCCCCCTGAAAAGCCGACAATAAGGCCGTGTGTCGAGCCCGCGCGACTCGATGCCCGCTAGCATACGGTGGATGCTCCGTGCACCACCTGGCGGTACCATCTCGTGGCAATGCTGCATGGTGACGAGACCGGGCAGCCCACATCGGCCAGGATTCTCATGAGTAAGCCGACATCACCGATTTCCTCAGACGACGGTTCACATCGCTCCTGGCTGGAGCGTTTGCCGGCCTATTCGCGTAGCCTGCTCAAAATCAAGGTACCGGTGACAGTCACGTTGGCCGAGACCAAGCAATCGGTCCGCGAAATCCTGGATTTGGTGCCCGGCTCGATTCTGCAATTCGAGAAGATGTGTGATGACACACTCAGCCTGGAAGTGGGGGAGCACAGGATTGCGGAAGGTGAGACCGTCAAGGTTGGCGACAAATTCGGGCTGAGGATCACTTCCATGGTCAGGCCTGAGGAACGCTTCCACACGGTTCGTCGCCAGCGAGGAGACGATGTCGCAGACGAATCGGATTCGTCGAACGCGAAGTGACAGGCTTTACCTCCCTTTCCCCTCGCTTGGTGCGCTGGCGGGAGAAGTACATTCAGCCGACTCAGGAAAGTGGCACCCGCCAGAACCGGGCCCGTCTATTTTATCGGCGACGCTTGCTCACCCGGCTCAGCGGCGGGAGCGAACAGTTCGCCAAAAGAAAGCCGCAGCTTATCACGTCGCTTGTCAATCTGGCGATTAATCTGTGCCACGAGCTTTGCTCGACGATGTTCGATTTCGTCTTCCAGCACTTCCCGCACACTGGCACTGAGCGCCTTGACCAGGGGACCATCGAGCTGGCTGATGTGCCGCATACGAAAGTCTTTGATTTGCAGATCGGCTTGACGGACGACCGGATCAAATTCCAGGCCAGGTGGGATCGTCGATCTGTCGAGGCGTGTGGCCAGATCGCACTGTATCGTGAGCTCAACAGTGGCGTCTGCTTCCGCGCTGAGGCTGATCAACTGGACTCCTTGCTGCCACTCTGACAGACGCCCGAACGTTCGCACACGTGCCTCGCAGAGAAGATCAAAGGCCAGGCGATTGTTGGGGAGCTGGCGGACGTGCTCCAGGCGGACCTGGAACTGCTGTTCGGGATCGAGCAACTCCACCCGGTACTTGGTCCAGGTGCCATGGTTAACCTGTTTGGTCGTGCGGTGCGTCTTGAACTGCCATCCTTCGCGTTTGACATACAGGCCGCGCACGACGTCCTTTGGTCTTGCCCCACTTCTTTTCGTTCTCGTAGTTGTGCGGAATGGCTCCCCGTGCGAGGTCCGTGATCAGACGCTGCATTTGCTCACCAACGTACAGCGTGTCGGCACTTCTCCTCGCCCGTGACGAGCCCGCAGGGCAGGTGCAACAGCATGCCGGTGACGCACAACATGCCGGCCCAGCGGAGTGTTATCGGGCAGTTCGCGTTCATGATGGTCCTCACACGGCCGATGGCCACCAACGGGCACGGACGGGATAGGATCCCGTCCTACGAATGCCGACAAACAGTCCCACACGGGCCTGACCTATGGATCTGCTGGCACGAGGCATGCGTGGCACGCGGGAAACAACGAGTCCCTTTCAGATGTTTCGGCCAGTCCTGTGGCCGAGTCCAGCCAATCCAGCGGGCTGCGTCAGGGAGCAGCGGATGCCGCTTCGCCCTCTCGTGGGAAACGGATCTCTCGCTGATGGGCTCCACGGTCTGCGATGGCTGGGTACGACAATTCTTCGCCCGATAGTGCGGGAGGTCAAATCACGCTAATGTGCCCTGTCGGCATGTTGGAAGGGGAGCTAAGATAGACACTCTTGGCAGTCTCTGGTGAAGTCTTTTTGGGGTTGGCACGCCAGTCTGCCGATCCTTCACTCGTTGCGCCACGAATCGACATCACGCACACGGCAGCTTGAGATGATTCTGATCATCGATAATTACGACTCGTTCACTTATAACCTGGTGCAGCGACTGGGCGAGATTGACGCGACACTGGACATTCAGGTGTATCGTAATAACTGCATTACGACCGATGAGATTGAAGCGAAGCATCCCAGTCATCTCATTATTTCACCGGGACCCTGTACGCCCAGTGAAGCGGGCATCTCGGTTGAGTGTGTGCGACGGTTTCTGGGGCAGCTGCCGATCCTGGGAGTCTGTCTCGGGCATCAGTCGATCGGGCAAGCGACGGGAGGCGAGATCGTGCGCGCCCGGGAGCTCATGCACGGCAAGACCGATTCCATCTATCATGACGACAAGGGATTGTTGGCGGGCCTCCCGAATCCATTCGTGGCGACACGCTACCATAGCCTCGTGATTCGACCAGGAACGGTGCACCGAGATTTTGAAGTGACAGCCTGGGCCAATACCCAATCGGGTGAACGTGAGATCATGGCTGTGCGGCACAAACGTTACCCGGTCGAAGGGTGGCAGTTTCATCCCGAGAGCTTCTTGACTGAGTGCGGACATGAATTGCTCGGGCGATTTCTGCAACAGGCCAGCGTTTGCTGATCGGTATCTTGAACGCCCGCGCGTGCATCCTGGAACGGACCTACGCCGATGACAGGACCGGATCGAAAAGGACGTCGGCGCGAGCGTGGATCGCGTCCAACTTCGTCGGATGCGGGAGATAGGGCCCGGGGGGTGGGGCTGCCGTGGTGGGCGTCGTTGCGTGCCTGGTGCGGGACTCCTTTTGCATTCGCCTTGGTCGGCGGGATGCTGCTGTGGGCTGCGTTGCCCCCGCTGAATTGGTGGCCGCTGGCGTGGATTGCACCGGTTTGCTGGCTGCTGTTGATCCAGCAGGAGAAGTTGTCAGGGACCAGACCGTATGGGGCCATCTGGCTCGCCTCGGCGATCTATTGGACCCTGGTGCTGCAAGGCATCCGCTTGGCTCATTGGGCCAACTATTTCGGCCTGCTGGCCCTGGCCGGTTATCTGGGACTCTATCTACCCCTTTTTATTGCCGTGGGGCGGATGGCCTACCATCGTTGGCGAATTCCGCTGATCATCGCGGCGCCTGTCGTTTGGGCAGGAACGGAGCTGACTCGCGGCTACGGTCCGTTGGCGTTTTCCGTCGCACAGCTCGCCCATTCCCAGGTGGCACAACCGCTGGTGATTCAAGTCTCGGACTTGTTCGGTCCCTGCACGGTCAGTTTCGTTATGATGTGCGCGGCGGCTTGCGCCGTCTCCGCCTGGCCAACGCCGCGGCGCCGGTGGTGGCCGGTGCCTCTGTTGTTGCTCGTCGCGCTGATCGCCGCCACGCTGTTATACGGACGTTACCGTTTACAGGAAGTTCCACCCGGCAGTGCGAGACCGCCGGTGCGCGTGGCCATCATTCAAGGTGCCATCGACACCGTGTTTGAGGATGACCCGGAACGACCCCGGGAGACCTTAGAGCAATACACCGACCTGACCGTGCGCGCCTGTCAGCAATACCAGCCGTTGGATCTGGTACTCTGGCCGGAAACCATGTTCCAGATTGATGATCTCCTGGTGGATGACGGGATCGAGCCTTTCATAGAATCGCCTTGGAATCGGCACGCTATCGACGACGTACGACGCATCTTCCAGCAACACGTAAACCTGCGCGTTCGCTTTTGGAACGAAGTGGAAGGTGGTGCCAACACCTCGCCCAGGCGTCCGACAAGCTGGATCTTTGGCGTCCCGACTTGGCAGTTTGGAGACTACCCTTCTCGTCGTTACAACACGGCCATCATGGTCGATCCCCAGGCCCAGATTGTCGGGCGATATTACAAAATGCGTCCCGTGATCTTTGGAGAATACGTGCCGTTTGGAGATGTCTTTCCCACCCTCTACAACCTGTTTCCGTTGCCCAACGGTTTGACACCGGGCACCGAACCTGTCGTGTGGAATGTGGCGGGTTTGCGGATGTCCCCGAGCATCTGTTTTGAGATTACGATGCCGCAGTTGATTCGCTCTCAAGTCGTTGAGCTGGCACGTCGCGGCGAGGCACCTGACGTGCTCGTCAATCTGACCAACGATGGCTGGTTCTGGGGTTCGAGCATTCTCGATATGCAGCTCAACTGCGCCGTCTTTCGCGCCGTGGAATTGCGACGCCCGCTGCTGGTGGCTGCCAATACGGGGTTCTCGGCATGGATCGATGGCAACGGCACCGTCTTGGCGAAGGGACCTCGTCGCGCCACCGGCACGCTGTTGGCTGCAGTGGTGCCGGACGGACGCACAAGTTGGTACGAGAAATGGGGCGACGTACCGATGTCGATCTGTGTGCTCTTCTGTCTCGTCATGGCGCTCCATGGCATGTGGCGAGGCGTGCGCGGGCGTTGGCTCCGCTGCGGCGCAATCAGCAGCGAGGAAGCATCGGCCACCTGAGAAACAGGGCCGGCGTCGCGGCGGTGTTCTGTTGTCGATGGCCCCTCAGACGCCCCGTCTGCTCAGGTGCCATCTTCCGAGTTTGCTGGCCGGAATCCGGCCCAGGAAAGCTGGCATCCTGCGCCGAGCTGGCATTCTGCGCCGAGCCGGCGGCCTGTTGGCTTAATCGTAGAACAGGCTTCCAGCCTTGTCCTACGTGGTGTTTCGGCCGTGCGGGAGCGGGAAATCGGTCCCGCGACGGGGTCTCCGAAACGGTTCAACCGATACGACCCTCAGGTGGCTCAAATCTTTTGCTGACATATTCTTACGTCTATTCTGCCGTCTCCCACGCAGTGTAAGTGCTTGTCGGCAAGGAACTAACTGAGCGGGCCGTCAGAAGTATCCGGTTTATCTATTCCCCTTAGATCCCCAATTTTGCTTACAGTTCGTTGACAGCAGTAAAACGGCGAAATTATACTGAGTGGACTGGCTGTCGCGTTATGTCCTTTGACTGTCATTGTTTGAGTTCGTGCGGCCGGTTTCAACAACGAACTTCCCCATCTGGTGGAGTGTAGAACACCATCGCTCGCAGACCACATTCGTGGTGGGTCGGATTGTCTTAAGGGAAAACATGCCATGACGCTGCTGGGCAAGATTTTTACCGGGCTCATCGTGATGATGAGTGTGCTATTTTTGGGATTGGCGATCTCGGTGTACGCCACTCATGTGAATTGGCGAAAGGTGGTTTCGAATCCGAATCCGGGACCGGGTGAAGCGTTAGGGCTTGAGCAGAAGTTGAAGACGCAGGAGGACGTCAATCGTCAGCTGAAGGAGCGGCAAGCCGATCTGATGGCGGCGATCAACTTGGAGCAGGCTGCGCGGCGATTTGCTTTGGCCGCTTTGGAGACCAAGTTGAAGGCGCGTTCCGAGGAATTGGAGCGTGTGCAGCAGGAGTTGGCGAAGTTGACCGCAACGGAGGGGACGACTGCCGGTGCGTTGGTGACGGCTCAAAACGAATTGTCCAACATCACGGCGGAGGTGAAGACGTTGCGTGATGGCGTTCGAGCGGCGCAACAGGATGCTGACACGAAGTTCGCCACGACGGTGAAGTTGACGGACGAGATCAACCAGATGCAGCGGGCCAAGAAGGTATTGGAGAATCGGCAGCAGCCGTTGCAGGACGCCTTGGCGGCGTTGCGGGACGGCTTTGACAAATTAGGAGTGCACGTTGACGTCGGTCAGGACGGCACGGTGCGGACGGATGTGGACCGTATTGCTCCCAACGTGAAGGGCGTGGTGCTCACGGTTGGCGAGAAAAATTTGATCGAGATATCGGTTGGTGCGGACGATGGCATCCTGATCGGGCATACGCTGGATGTCTATCGCGAGGGGGCCTATCTGGGCAAGGTGACGGTGTTGAAGACATCTCCCGACCGTGCGGTAGCGGAGATCATTCCGGATTTCAAGAGAGGCACAATTAGGAAGGGTGACCGTGTCGCAACCAAATTCAGCTAGTCCACGTCAAGGTGGAGTCGTTCAGAAACAGCAGTTAAACGTCTACACGGTGATGTTGATCGTCGCGTTCTGTGCTATCTCGATCGCCTGCCTATTGCTCTATTTGGAGCTGCGGCGGTGGGGAAGTTTTCCCTGGTGGAAGGCAGAATCGGGCGCCACGACATCGTACATCTATCAGACCGAAGGTCCCGAGTTGCCGGTGGCTCGCCTGAAACCAGGTGCACCGCATTTGTGGGGATAAAGGATCGGGTGTCCGGCGAGCCTCACCAGGAGGCACCGGGCAGGACGTTTTGGCCCGTTTGAAGCCAGCGACGTCCGACCTCTGGGCAGAGGTCGGACGTTTTTTGATTGCGTCGCTCTGGTTTCGTCGCGCCGGTCTTTCCGCGGGGGGCTGGTGAGCTTGGATCTGCCTGTGCAAAGCACTTGGTAGCAAGGCTTTGCGACACGCCGTCCCATTGTGGCTGGGCGGCGAGACTGGTATACTTTCGGCTTGCCAAGGCGGGGCCATGGAGCGTGATGCGGAAGGCGTCTGGAGGCCACTTTGCGTGGCGATCTCTGTGGGCGCGCACCCGGGATCTGCGGCGTCACATCTGGGCCCCTTCGTGTGAATCTGAACAGCTCGCTACGGGGCGGAATTTTCTGCTCCCCCGGTGCTGAAGTCTTGTTAGAAAGGATGCTCTGTTGTCCTCCGACGAACTCCCTCCCGATGGTCCTGAAGAGCCTGATGAGACGCTGGCGGACGACGACGACATGAGCGTCGACAAGCCTGATGGCGAACGACTGGTCGATCTGCCGATTGAAGATGAGCTGAAGGGGAGCTACCTGACGTACGCGATGAGCGTGATTGTCAGCCGAGCTTTGCCCGACGTACGTGACGGGCTGAAGCCGTCCCAGCGGCGCATCTTGGTGGCGATGAACGATTTGAATCTCCATCCCGGGTCGAGTCGGGTCAAGTGTGCGAAGATCTCCGGTGACACGAGCGGCAACTACCATCCGCATGGTGAGAGCGTGATCTATCCGACGTTGGTTCGCATGGCCCAGGAGTGGAACATGCGCCACGTGTTGATCGACAAGCAGGGGAACTTCGGGTCGATTGCGGGACTACCACCGGCAGCCATGCGGTACACGGAAGCGCGGCTCTCGCCGGTCGCCTCGCTGCTGCTGGAGGACCTCAAGCTCGACACGGTCGATTTCACGCCGACTTATGACGAGAGCCGGGAGGAACCGACGGTCTTGCCGTCCAAGTTCCCCAACCTGCTGGTCAATGGGGCCCAAGGCATTGCGGTCGGCATGGCGACCTCGATACCGCCGCACAATCTCCGCGAGGTCATCGACGCGCTGATCCGGGTCATTGAGGAGCCGGGCGTGTCGATCGACGAGTTGATGGATATTGTCGTGGGTCCCGATTTTCCGACGGGGGGAGTGATTTGTGGTCGCAGCGGCATCCGACGCGGCTACTACACGGGTCGCGGCAACGATCGTCATTCGGGCGCGGGCCCGGACGGAGGATCGCACCAAGGGGCGCAGCCGGATCGTGGTGTCAGAGATTCCGTACCAGCAGTCCCGCGATCGCGTGATTGAGAAGATTGCGGCCTTGGTCCATGCAGGTCGAATTAAAGGGATTTCGGAGATTCGTGACGAGAGCGATCTGAAAGAGCCGGTACGGCTGGTGATCGAAGTCAAACGCGATGCCGATCCCGAAGTCGTCTTGAATCAGCTGTATCAATTCTCACCGCTGCAGGATACTTTCTCCATTATCTTTCTGGCACTCGTCGACGGGAAGCCGCGCGAGTTGAGCTTCAAGGCGTTGCTGGAAGAGTTCATTCGTCACCGCATCACGGTGATTCGGCGTCGCACGCAGTTCCTGCTCGCCAAGGCGAGACGCCGCAAGCACACCGTGGAAGGCCTCTTGTTGGCTCTGGCCAACCTGGACGAAATCATTCGCATTATTCGCAGTTCACGTACTCAGCCGGAAGCGAAGCTCGGCTTGATGGGAGTGGCCTGTCCGGCCGCCATGATGCAGCGGGCCTTGGGGGACCGGGGGTTCGCGATCTTCCAGGAGGAACGTGGTGTCGCCGAGAGTTACGCCTTGACGGCGGTCCAGGCCGACGCCATCCTCCGCATGACGTTGGGACAGTTGGTCAACCTGGAGCAGGAACGACTGTCCGACGAGCACAGCAAGCTGCTGGAAGAAATTACGGCTCACCTGGAATTGCTGTCCGATGAGCAGAATATCCTGGTTGTCATCAAAGACGATCTCCGCGAAATTCGCCGCAAGTACGGCCAAGATCGGCGGACGGAGATTAGCGGCGAGGAGATTGGCAACATCGATCTCGAGGACCTGATCAAGGAAGAGACGATGGTCGTCTCGATCAGCCACCGAGGGTACATCAAGCGCACGCCGGCGAGTGTCTATCGGGCTCAACGGCGGGGCGGAAAGGGGCTCAAAGGCGCCAGCACGGAGGACGAAGACCCCATCGAGCATCTGTTCGTCGCCAGCACGCACGCCTACCTCTTGTTCTTCACCAGCAAGGGAAAAGTCTACTGGCAGAAGGTCTACGAGTTACCCGAACTGGGACGTGAGAGTCGCGGACGGGCCATTGTCAATTTGCTCAACCTGGAAGGGGACGAGAAGATCACCGACTGTCGAGCGGTGCGAGACTTCGACCTGCCGGGTCATTTCATGATGATGGCCACGCGCAGAGGGTTGGTGAAGAAGACGCCCTTGGAGATGTATAGCCGGCCGAAGAAAGGTGGCATCATCGCGATCAAACTTCGCGATGACGATGAATTGGTGGACGTCGTCGTCACCAAACCAGGGGACGAAGTGGTCTTGGCGACGGCCAAAGGCATGGCCATCCGGTTCCAGGAATCCGATGCTCGTCCGATGGGGCGCAATACCTCGGGAGTGAAGGGAATCAGTCTGCAGGCCGAGGACGAATTGGTCGGCATGGTGGTGGCGGATCCCGAGGCCACCTTGCTGACAACCTGTGAACATGGCTATGGCAAACGCACTCCCTTTGGAGTGGGAACGCTGACCGACGAGGAAACGGACGAAGATGCCGCGTCGGCGGCACGCTACCGCACGCAGCGACGAGGTGGCAAGGGGTTGCGGGACATTAAGACAACAAGTCGTAACGGGCGTGTGATCGGTATCGCTCGGGTGTACGACGAGGACGAGTTGCTCATGATGACAGCTCGAGGGAAGATCCAACGTGTGGCAGTGTGCGAGATCAGCACGATCGGACGTAACACGCAAGGCGTCCGCATCATGACGCTCGACGACGAGGACGTGCTGGCCGGTATCGTGCGCGTCCCGCAGGACGAAAGTGGCGACGAGGAACTGGCGAATCCGGCTGGCCGTCCCGCCGTGCCCGACAGCGCGCCTGTCGGAGACCCGCAGCCGCCCACGGACAGGCTTCGTGGCGGCGAGCCGGTAGACCGCTCCTGGGATGATGTGTCCGATGATGTGTCCGAAGGGACGTTCCCGCCACGGTCGGACGAAGACTCGGAAGAACCTGAGTCATGGTCGAGCGAGGATGCGGATGCTGATGCGGATCCTGATGCGGGGAACAAGTAGGGTGTGGCGGAGCGGCGGTTCGGTTGTCGGCTCTTGGCTCGGGACGTTGGTCGGTTGGCTGGCGGGGGGCATTTTCGGGGAGCCGGAAGAACGTGGTATGGTTGTCTCTTTCGCGCGACACACGAGCGCCGGAGGGGCGGTGTCAGGAGATTGCGTTTCTCTCATTGGACTTTGAGCGAAGGAGACTACTGCGTGACAAAACGAGCATTGATCACCGGCATCACGGGGCAAGATGGAGCGTACCTGGCTGAGTTTCTTCTGAAACGCGGCTACGAAGTCCATGGCATGGTGCGCCGGTCGAGCTCGGAGAACTTCGAACGCATGGCCCACCTGCGCGATCGAATCGAACTGCATCAGGCCGACTTGTTGGACCAGCTTTCGATGGTCCGGCTGGTCGATCAGACGAAACCCCACGAGTTGTACAATCTGGCCGCTCAGAGTTTCGTGCCGACCAGTTTCGAGCAGCCGTTACTGACCGGCGAGTTCACCGCCTTGGGAGTCACGCGCGTGTTGGAAGCGATTCGCACCGTCGATCGTTCCATCCGGATGTATCAGGCGAGCAGCAGCGAGATGTTTGGCTCGGTGCGCGAGGAGCCCCAAACGGAGAACACGCCGTTCTGGCCGCGCAGTCCCTATGGCGTGGCCAAGGTCTACGGACACTGGATCACGGTGAATTATCGGGAAAGCTATGACATTTTTGCCTGCAGTGGCATCCTGTTCAATCACGAAAGCCCGCTGCGCGGCAAGGAATTTGTGACGCGCAAAATCACGGACGCTGTGGCACGCATCAAACTTGGACTGCAGAAGGAACTGCGTCTGGGCAATCTGGATGCCTTGCGTGACTGGGGATTCGCCGGCGACTACGTGCGCGCCATGTGGATGATGCTCAATCATGACACTCCCGATGACTACGTGGTGGCCACCGGCGCGAAACATTCCGTACGCGATTTTGCGCGGATCGCTTTCGAGCATGTCGGTCTCAACTGGGAAGACCACGTCGTGGTCGATCCCAAGTACTTGCGGCCGGCCGAAGTTACGACGCTCTGCGGGGATTGCGGTAAGGCCAGCAGGATCCTGGGTTGGGAACCGCAAGTGTCGTTTTCGGAGTTGGTGCAGATGATGGTGGAAGCCGACCTCAATCGCGTCAAGAAAGAGATCGAGTGAGATCACTCATCACGGGAATCACCGGATTTGCCGGCCAGTATCTGACGCGGCATCTGGTCGAATCGGGCGATCAGGTGGCGGGGAGCACGTTTCGGGACCAGTGGAGCGAGGCGATCGCGCAGGAGATTCGCGAGCAAGTTGCCCTCTTCGAATGGGATCTTTCCCAACCGCTCTCCGCCGAAACGCGGCAGTGGGTGGGCTGGTTCGCTCCCGAGTGCATCTACCACCTGGCGGCCATCAGCGTTCCGACGGAATGCGGCGAGTCGGAGCCGAGCGATGTTGCGCTGGCGGTCAATGTGGAGGGGACGCGCGCCGTCATCCAACTGGCTCAGTCACTCGATCCTCCACCACGAGTGCTGATGATCAGCAGCTCGCACGTCTACGCGCCGGTATCTTCGGATCAACCCGTGGTTACCGAGGAAGCGGTATTGGGACCGAGCGGAGCGTACGGGAAGACGAAGTTGGCGGCCGAGCGAGTGTGCCAGCAGGCGGCCGCCGGCGGGCTGGATGTGGTCATTGCGCGAGCCTTCCAACACGGTGGGCCCGGCCAGCTGCCGAAGTTCATGCTCCCCGAATGGGCCCAACAATTCGCCACGCCTGGGAATGCTCCCATCCAGGTTGTGACGCTCAATAGCCACATCGATTTGAGTGACGTCCGGGATGTGGTGCGGGCCTATCGCCTGCTGATGGTGCGAAACACGACCGGCGGCGTTTATAACGTGGGGAGTGGCGTGGCGGTGCGGAGCGGTGACGTGTTCGACCAACTTGTACGACTAACCGGCCGGCATTCGAGCGTCGTGCAACGCAGACCGGGGGTTCGGCAGCATCCCATCGCGGACATCTCCCGTCTGCAACGTGATACGGCGTGGAGCCCTCCATTCCCCTGACGCAGACGATCGCCGAGACCCTGGCCTACTTTCAAACGCGGTCGGCATGAGAACGGCCGATACGCGGAAACCGAGTTTCGATGCGGCTCTCAGAGAGGCATGTGGCTGGCAGGAAGAAATCTGTCATACTTGGGGGACTTGTCGGGTCTGACAATGTCGTGGCGTACTTGTGCCTTCGAAGGACGATCCAATGAAAATCGCGATGGTGGGAACCGGTTATGTCGGCCTGGTGACGGGTGCGTGCTTCGCTGATAGCGGCAACGAAGTCACCTGTATCGATATCGACGAAGCCAAGATCGAACAGCTGTCGCAGGGGAAGGTGCCCATCTATGAACCGGGATTGTCGGAAATGGTGCTGCGCAATGCCGCTGCCGGCCGTCTGCACTTTACCACGCGGCTGGAAGAGGGAGTCAAATCGGCGGCATTGATCTTTCTGGCGGTGGGGACTCCGTCGGCCGAGGATGGGTCGGCTGATCTGTCGGCGCTGTGGAGCGTCGTGGATCAGATGGCTCCGCACCTGTCGGCCGAGGCCGTTGTGGTGGTGAAGAGCACGGTTCCCGTGGGGACGAATGCCCAGGTCCAGGAACGACTGCAGAAGAAGACGGGGCGCGCGTGTGATGTGGCGAGCAATCCCGAGTTTCTCAAGGAAGGCGCGGCCATCAAGGACTTCATGTTTCCCGATCGTGTCGTGGTTGGAGTGCGTCGCGCGGAAGTGGCCGAGATACTGCACGAGCTGTATGCACCGTTCCTGCGGACCGATAAGCCGTTTCTGGTGATGTTGCCCGAAAGTGCGGAGATGACGAAGTACGTGGCCAATGCGCTCCTCTCGACCAAGATCAGCTTGATCAATGAAATGGCGAACTTGTGCGAGAAAATGGCAGCGGATATCAATGACGTGCGCCGTGGAATCGGGCACGACGAACGGATTGGTTTTGCCTTCCTGTTCCCCGGCGTCGGGTATGGAGGCAGCTGTTTCCCCAAGGACGTCCGAGCTCTGTCGATGATGGCGCGCTCGGTGGGAATAGAGCCGCGCTTGATGGATGCCGTGGACGAGGTCAACAACCGGCAGAAAATGGTGCTGGTGGACAAAATCCTGGCGCATTTCGACGGCCACCTGGACGGCAAGACCATCGCCGTGTGGGGACTCGCCTTCAAACCGCGTACCGATGACGTGCGCGAAGCTCCCGCACTGGTTCTCATCGATCGATTGTTGGCAGCGGGAGCACGATTGCGCGTGCACGATCCCGAGGCGATGCGGAACGTACGGGAAGTCTACGGTGACCGACTGCTCTACGGTACCCACCCCCTGGATGTGCTGGTCGGTGCGGACGCCTTGGCCATCAATACTGAGTGGGGCGAGTTCCGCAATCCCGATTTCGCGGAGATGCGCAAGCGCATGACTGCTCCGGTGATCTTCGACGGCCGGAATTTGTACAGTCCCAAACAAATGGCGGCAGCCGGTTTCACCTATTACTCGGTCGGCCGGCAAACGGTCGTCGCATCGTGACCCGCGGCAGCACGCCGGAGCGCTGGTGCCACCTTCCTTCGCCAGCGCTGTTGGCTCTGCCAGTGCTGGCCCCGGGCGACAGCTGGAACCTTCTTGATACACGCGACATGGCGAAGGTGGTGGGGTATCCCGGAGCTGCCGGCATGCTGACACCTTACGGCGGATCCGCGGGCTCGACGAGCTGCGCATGCAGCCAGCGCGAGTAACTGGGACTTGTCTGTTCGATGCGGACGGCAATAATCTCGGGCTCGTCGTACGTATGCAGCTCGCGGATGCGGCGTTCCACTTGCGAATAAAGTTGCGCGACCGTTTTGATCGTGCAACTCCACTCCTCGGCCGTTTCGACGTTTCCCAGCCAGCGATAGGTGCTCGTGATGGGCCCGCTGATCTGGACGCACGCCGCCAACTGCTCGGCGACCAACTCGCGAGCGATCGTGGCCGCCACCGCGGGCTGATCTGTCGTCGTCTGTACTTGAATCACATCATTCATGGCCGCTACCTCCGCAGAATCGGAATAACCAGTACCACCAGGCTGGAACTCCAGCTGCCGAGAGCCATCGGCAGCCAACCAGGCCGAGGCCGGTCTATTCTGAGCGTTGTCCACGGCCAACTCAAGCGACCGATCACGGGCAGGACGGGTCGTTCGGTTTGAGGCCATTTTTTTGGCGATGGCCGAGGCCGATTCTACATAATTTCGCTGGTTCTGTTGGGGGGGGTGCATTTTTTCATTCTGCTGCGGCCTATGTTTTCTATGTCTCCACATCGTTGTCGTCAGACTTAGAGTGGGAGCGAACAGGCGAAGACACGACGTCGTGCTTCAAGATACACACGCTGAGACGATGCCGTCGCGTGCCTGTAGGCCCTGGAAATGTGATTGCTTGTGTCGGGACAATTGCCGTTGACGCGCGGCGTGGACGATTCCTCGGGCCGCCAATGCGGAAGCGGGGAGCCATGGGAACCGGGTCTTTGTGAGGCCGCATGTCAGGTGTGACAGGGCCTACCCGCGTTTGTACCGGCTGTGAAACGACATGACCATAAATGTTGAGATACCGACGCAGTCGATGTGGCTATTGAGCGGGCAAGTCGATGAAGGCGAGCCGGTTCGAGATATCCCCATCCAAGCACTCCCCTTTCGCGTGGGTCGCCGCCCTGACGCGTCGTTCCGGATTCCCAGTCCCACCGTTTCGAATCTGCACGCCGAGATCATCGAACGAGATGGTCATCTGATACTGGTTGATCTGGGGAGCACGAACGGCACGTTCGTCAATGGCCACCGCATTCCCGCGGAGTCGCATCTGCACGAAGGCGACCTGGTTCAGTTTGCGAATGTCGTGTTCCGCCTCAAGCGACAGGATACGTTGAATGATGCGGAGACACTGCAGGGCGAGAACTGTGATCGGGCGATGGCCTTGATACAGTTCGACCGACTGATGACAGAACGAGCGGTGATCCCCTTCTTTCAGCCGATTGTTCGTTCGAAGGACGGCCAGACGGTCGGCTATGAGGTGCTGGGACGCAGCCACTTGTTCGGACTCAAGACACCCGGTGTCATGTTCCAGGCGGCTTCGCAGTTGAACCTGGAATCTGAGTTGAGTCGACTCTGTCGTCGGGTTGGCCTTGAGGCCAGCAGTCAGTTGCCGGACCCCAAGCGACTCTATTTGAATACACACCCGACGGAGATGTCCGATCTGGATATCCTGCAGCTCTCGCTGCAGGAGATTCGCGAGGATTTCCCGACGCTCCCCGTGACGCTGGAGATCCACGAAGCGGCTGTCACCAGTCCCAAACTCATGCAGGAGTTGCGAGCCACCCTGGATGACCTGGGGTACTTGTTGGCCTACGACGACTTCGGGGCAGGTCAGGCGCGTTTGATCGAGTTGATAGAAGTCCCGCCGCATGTCTTGAAGTTCGACTTGGCCCTGACCAGGGATATCGATCAGGCTCCGGCTCAGCGTCAGCGCATGCTGGCCAGCCTGGTGCAGATGGCTTGCGATCTGGCGATTCAGCCGCTGGCCGAAGGGATGGAGACGCATGGCGAGGCCGAGACTTGTATCCAGCTTGGCTTCGAGCTGAGCCAAGGGTTCTTCTACGGTGTGCCAGCTCCTATCGAAGAGCTAGCGGGCCGTTAGCCACGTGGCTTTTCCGCGTACGCCTGCAGGTCACTCCCCCAGGACCCTCTTCACGTCGCGCACTTTCTTCGCCGGTCGGCGCCTCCCCCCATGCTTGACCGCGGGGGCGCACCAACTTATACTCGCTCGCCCTTGATTCACAACTTCTGGTAAGGGGGTTTTCCATGTCGAATCCGGTAGCTCGCTCGATGTTGCCTCTCTGGTGTTGGTGTGCCGCCGTGCATTCGTTGGCCCTCGTCGGCTCGGGCCAGACCATGGAAGAGCTGGCCAAGCCCAAAGACGGACGCAGCATGCGGTCCACTTCAACGGCCGTGGACGAAAACGGCAATTATCTGCATAGCAACTCGGACAATTCACGAGTAGCGTCCGGTGCTACCAAGGTTGTGCTGGATGCCCAGGGGCCGGGTGTTGTGACGCACATGTGGTTTACCTTCCTGGGACCGGAAAGACAGGCCTGGGCTCCACAGGGATCGGCCGACCATCAGGAGATTCTATTGCGAGTTTTCTACGACGGTCAGGAAAGCCCTGCCATCGAAGTTCCTCTTGGCGACTTCTTTGCGAACTGTTTCGGAAGACGGACCGAAGTCATCAGCGTGCCGGTTGTGGTGGAGGATGGGGATTCCTACAACTGTTTCTGGCGCATGCCGTTTCGTAAATCGATTCGCATTGAAGTCTTGAACCAGAGTCAGCAGTCGTTGAATCTGCTGTATTACAACATTGACTGGATCAAGCAAGATTCTCTCTCCGCCGATACTCCCTACTTCTACGCGCGCTATCATCAGGAGTACCCTGTTGAGTCGGGCCAGGACTATTTGATTCTCGACACGCAAGGCAAGGGGCACTATGTGGGCACGGTATTGTCCGTCCGCACCCGCAGTCCTTCCTGGTTCGGCGAAGGCGATGAGAAGATCTACATCGACGGGGAAGAGAAAGCATCGATCTGGGGCACCGGTACGGAGGATTATTTCCTCTCGGCCTGGGGACTGAAGACGACCAGTACCCCGTACTTCGGTACGCCTTATTTCGATCAATGGGGAATTGTGGGCGGCCACACTGCGGCCTATCGCTGGCATATCCAGGACCCGATCGTGTTCAATACCTCGATCAAAGTGACGATCGAGCACTGGGGCTGGATTTCCACCGATGAGAATCCGGAAGGGAAACAGCACAGTTGGAACGAACGCGAAGATGACTTCGCGAGTGTCGCGTTCTGGTATCAGACGGGGCAACCGTCTCCCGCTCCACCGGTGCCCGATGCCAAGCACCGCCGCCTGCCCAATTTGGACCAGATTACGTACGGCAGACAATTTACCGAGTCGCAGTTCCACGGCCAGGGGCCTTGCCAGGTGCAGGATAATTTGGAGTTCTACCCCGAGGGACAGTTGTTCTACAAACCAACTCAGGTCGAGGATGCCTGGGTCGAGATGCCGTTTTCCGTCCAGGAGCAGGAGCCGCGGCGGTTGCTGTTGAGCGTGACACGAGCCGATGATTACGGCATTTATCAGGCCTATCTCAACGGCGTCAAGATCGGTCCTCCGCTCGACCTGTACTCGAAAGAGGTCTCGCCTTGGGAGTTTCACTTGCTCGATTTCTGGCCCCCGCCGGGTGAATACAAGTTACGACTTCAGTGCGTGGGAAAGAACGATCAATCGCGCGGCCACTACCTGGGACTCGAAGCCGTGCGGCTGCGTGAACGCCGGCCACGCGTCAAAGAGTGGGCACGCGAAAAGGACAACGACTGGCAGAAGGACCCGCTGCTGCACAATTGACGGGATGCCAGGAGGCAGGAAAACGGAGGAGCCACAGGATCTTGCGACAACGGATTTTCACTGCCGTCTTGTCTTAGCGCCCCTTTTGGACGCGGGCAAAAAAAGTCATGCGCCAGGGGGTTCAACGATCGACTCACGTGGGGGGCGTTAGCGATTAGGGATTGCGGAGTGCGGAATGCGGAATGCGGAATCAATAGTACGGTGGTCAGCGCGAGCACTGCTGAAATGTTCGGCTGCCTCCCCTCTCAACGCGGCCCATGGCGGCCAATGCAGGCCAGACCATTCGGCATTGGGCCACTGAATCCTCGCGATTTCCTATTCGACATGCCGCACTCCGCATTCCCGATTCGTTTCCCACCCAGTGGTCTGCATCACAAACATGCGCGCACCGTGGGGGCCTCTTACAGCGAAGATTCTTTTGGTCGCGAGAGAATGTGGCCCGGACGATTGAGGCAGGCAGTCTGGCTTGCTACTCCGGCCAGACACCGTCGATGATTTCCTGCTGCGGGAACTTGTCGACGTCAAGCACGACGTGGCGGATCTGGCGGCGTTGCCAAGTGTAGGTAATGTGGACCAATCCATCCGGCCCTTGCACGATGGCCGGATAGGAATACTCGCCCGGTCTGGTCTCCAGAGAGGCGGCGGTAAACCACCGCTGGCCATCAGGCGAGATCGCCACGTTCAAGGGGCTGCGACTGTGCCGAGTGTGATTGTAGACCAGCACCTGGCGGCCGTCGTGGAGCGTTACCGCGTCAATTCCCGAGTTCGGGTTGGGAAGTGCGATGGGCTCCAACGCACTCCAACTCTTGCCCAAATCGTCGGACCAGGCCTGGAGAATCTTGCCCACGCCGCGGCTGCGACAGAGGATCTGCAGCCGCTCCCCTGAGTGCCGTAGAATCGTCGGCTGAATGGCTCCCAGTGTCTTACCATCGTTGAGCGGTTCGCTGCGCTGCCACGTCTTACCTTGATCGCTGGTCCATTCCATGTGTACCCGCCAGCCCTGATCTTCCGTGCTCGATCCACACAGCAGACGATCGTCCTGCAACATGAGCGGTTTGTTCTTGATGGGACCAGCTATATCGTTGGGCAGACGCACTGGTTGGCTCCACGTGCGACCGGCATCGGTCGACTGAATCATCATGCCCCACCAAGTCGATGGCTTGGGGCCCACTTTGTAGAACAGAATCAGGGGGCCTTGATCGATCTTCACGAGAACCGGATTCCAACAAGGAAAGCGGCGGCCGTCAGGCTGGATGCCGTTCGCTACTTCCGTGGGGCGAGTCCATGCCGAAGCCTCGCAACGACTCAGCCAAATCCCTACGTCGGCGCTCCCTTCGTCCGTGCCGCCGAACCAGGCAGCTACCAACTGTGTGTCGCAAAAAGCCAGTGTCGAGGCGTGGCAGCTGGGAAAATCAGCTTTTTCATACAGGAACTCGGCTTTGACAATCGCCGGGTCCGAGTCCGTGGCATCCTGATCCGCGGAAACTGCACCCCCGAGAGGCCTTACGGCCAGCAGACTGAGTAGCAGCGCCAGGGTCGCAAAATCAATGCTTCGCCAGAGGCAATTCGTGCACATGTCTGGTGCCTTTCATGATCGGATGCGTTTGTCGCGTACTTGGCGACTGTACCGTTCCAGGATGCGGCGTTCCCGGTTGCTCAGGCTCTGCTCGCCTTCGCGATGCACTTTGGCCAAGATCCGGTCGGCTTCAGCGGCCAGCTCATCGCTCTCGTCGTCAGGATCGTGCACGCGCAGCCGCGGACCTCGGCCAGGTAGTTTCCAACTTGATATGCGAGACAAGGGAAGGAGACTGCTCAGTTTCCAACGCATCTGCAGGTACACGAACGCGAAAGCAGCACCTCCAAGATGCGCTTGCCAAGCCGTGTTACCTGCCTTGCCTGTGGCGCCTAGAATCAAGTCCTGGCCAATCACGATGGCGCCGATCAGCCAAGCCGGGACCGCCAGCAGTCCCCAGACATAGACGGTCTCTCGTGGGTAGAACAGGACAAAGACGATGAAAACGGCGGTCACACCTCCCGACGCACCCACAACTGGCGGTAAGACAGCTGGGTCTATTCCGCTAGAAAAAGCCCAGGCATCTTCCATGACCAACCAGGTCAAGCCTGAAAAGACGATCGCCACCAGGTAGAACAACAGAAACTCGATGCGTCCCAGGCGTGTTTCGATGAGGCGGCCGAACATCCACAGCATGAACATGTTCAGCGCGATGTGCCAGAAGCCGGCATGCAGGAAACCGTAAGTGAGTAGTTGGTAGAGCTGCCATGGTCGGCGGTAGACATCTGGATCGAGTGCCAGTAAGGGGGTGAGTTTCCCTCCCAAGAAAAGATCCAGCAACGCCACGGCAATTGTCACCAGCACCAGGTTGGTGACGATCATCCGCGGCTTGCCACCCAGCGTGAAACCGCGTGGCCCGCCATCGTCCTGATAATAATCGCGATCGTAGATGCCCATAATCGCTCGTTCTCGTCCATCGTTGGGCAAGCCGAATTGGCTGCGGATTTCAGCGGACGACTTGCGTGCCGGCTCGCTGGCGGCGCAAGCGAAGCCGACCCGCAACCCGGGTCGTACAGAAGGTTACCCTTCCCGACTCTATATCCTAAAGGTAGTTTCCCGCCCTGGGGAGTGCGCACACCGGAAATCGCGAGTCAGCTCCCCGTAAGCGACACTCACCAGAGTGTGGGGGGATCGCGCGCAGCCTGTAGGTTCGCGCTCGGCGTGCTGGCCAGCGTGACGCACGATCACCCGACAAGTCTGGGAAGCCGTTTCTGACACCGATCTCAGGCGATCGGCAGTTGGAAATGTCCCGTGGGGTAGACTGACAACCTGTCGCTGCTCCACGAACATGACAGGCTGGAAGCCGATCCCACGGGTAAGGCAGATCTGGGCGATCGCCTTAGGGCGTCTGCACGGCCACATTGGCCGCCCGTTGATTGATTTCTTCCGTCATCTTGGCAGTGTAGACCGCCAGCTGTTGACTCAAGGCCAGGTTCGTCTCGTAGAGTCCCTTGAGTTCGTCGCGGAGCGTCGACTTCTGGGCCTCCAAGGTAGCGACTAACTGGTCCATCTGCTCCTTGTCGCGATTAAATCCGGCTTCGTCATCTTTTAGCTTGGCACGTTCCTGCTGACGATAGGCAATCTCTTCTTGCGTCTTGCGGACCGCAACAGTGAGGTTTTCGATGTCTCTCTGAGCGCGGCGAACGTCTTCGTTCCTCCTGATGAAGCGGTCTTGTATGTTATGGAACGCTTCTTCGTAATCGTGCAGTGTTCGGACGTAAACCGGGCCCAGTTTTTGGCAGACTCCGCTGGAAGTCAATTGATCGACCAATCGCTTGTCTTCGTCGTACCCGTAAGGAAAGACGCCAATATCATTGACTCGGAAAGAGGCCTCTTTCTCGACGTTGCGCAGCCGAGACACTTCGGCGTACCCTTCCGGATCAAAGTAGTTGCCGGAGATACCTGGGTCGAGATTGTTGCTGTCGACGCGTTCTTTGTGTTCCTTTTCAAATTCCAGCTTCTGCCAGATATTTTCCGGTTGTGCGCTTAATTCCTGTTCGGTGGCCGGGCTTCCATCGTGCACATAGGGCTCGATCATCGCCGTGATCAGCGCGTCGTCGGCCGCGACACCGGTCACCGTGGAGAAAATGGTGCGGAGATCCTGTTCGTTCATTTCACCAAAAACCGGTTTCGCCTGGTCGTCCAGCGGCCGATCAATGATGTCCTGATCCGAGAAGATGCGATGTGAATCGAGCGGCAGCATTTCGTACAAGGTCCACCGCGCCGAGGGATCGTTCACCAGGGCGGTCTGCTGGCCATCCAACGGCAGGGTGGGCTCCAGCGTGACGCTGATCGGCTGGGCATCCACAACACGGAACTCGCCCAAATAAGCGATGGGGTATTGTTTCTCATTCTCGCGGTACGCGTATACGATCATATTGGGTTGGATCCCGTTTTCCTTCGCCGTGCTGGGATCACCGTCCTCTCCCGTTTCGGTAGGTGGTATGGTCGAAATCACAATGCTCGTCCCCGACGGAGGACTCGGTTTGCATTGACGCCACACGCGGCCACGATCCAACAATAAGCGGTTGAGCCGCTGCTGCGTATCGTTCAAAGAAGGCGTGGGCGGCTCGACCATCGTCGGATCACCGATTTCGAGAATGACTCCCTCTTGCGTCGCCTGCACCAATTGCTTCTC
>CAVOXY010000054.1:0-11108 GCA_963700515.1 uncultured Planctomycetota bacterium
TCTCCGCCATGTTGATGCTGCGGCACCTGGGATGAGCAGGCCGCAGCCAACCGGCTGGAGAACGCCATTGCCTCCGTCATTGCGGAAGGAAAAGACGGCGGCCGCACCAACCTGAAACCGAACCGCGACGATCCGACGGCGGTGGGAACGCAGGAAATGGCCGATGCGATCTGCCAACGCATAAACTGAGGACCTGAAGCACGCTGGTTTTGCGTATTACGGAGGGCTACCGCACCAACTCGAACGACGATCGCCGCGACAGGACAGGAGGCCGGGGGCAGCGAACGACTGGCTCGCGTGGTGGAGTTCGCAGTCATATGAGTGGACAACTGGATGGCAAAGAAGAAGATGTGACCCGAATTGATTGTAAGCTGTGCGAGGGTGGTTCTCGTTTTTCACATGTACCCGCGGAAACCGAGGTGTATCCGGGACGGCGAGCCTCGCTCGATCGTGGGCACGAAGGAGCAGAGCGGCGGCATTGCTTTCGACTCGCCTGCGACTCTCATCGCTGCGGCGCGCGACCTACCGGGGGCGTGTGCAGGCCGCCGAGGCGTTGCAGATGATCGATGATCTGGACCGGGAATGCAGAAACATCGCGGCGATCGACGAATTATCGTTCGCTCGTCGGACGACAAACCACGCGCCTGACAGTCGATGTTTGGGGAGTGATCGATCCGCCTGTCCTGTGTCTGTTCGTGATCCTGTCCGATGGGATTCCATGACTTGATCAGCGGCCGTCGGCGCGGGGCCGTCGCCACCGTGGCCCGTGCCTTGCTGCGTGCCGCCGAAGTGCCGTACACATGGGCCGTGGAGTACCGCAATCGGCAGTTCGATCGAGGAAAGTCCCCCATCCACCGCGTCCCGGTTCCCGTCGTCGGCGTCGGGAACATCACGGCCGGTGGGACCGGCAAGACACCGCTGGTCGCCTGGCTGGCTCAATGGTTTTGGCAGCGCGGCGTGCGCGTGGCTCTGGTCAGCCGTGGATACCGTGCGCGATGCCGGCACCAACGATGAAGCCCGCGAACTGGCCCAGCGCCTACCCGGTGTGCCGCATCTGCAGGACCCCGATCGGGTCGCGGCGGCGCAGCTGGCGATCGAGCAACATCAATGCCAGTTGATTGTGCTGGACGATGCGTTCCAACATCGCCGGATCCATCGAGATCTCGATATCGTGCTGATCGATGCGCTGCGACCCTTCGGCTATCGGCACGTCTTACCGCGCGGTTTGCTGCGCGAACCGCTCCACCAACTGGCCCGCGCCGATCTGATTGCCCTCTCGCGCAGCGATGCGGTGAGCGAAGAATTCCGGCGGCAAGTACGCGACGAGGTCATGGCCTATGCGCCGTGCGCCACCTGGATCGAATTGGTCCATCGATCCCGGTCGCTGGTGAACGCCCAGGGTGTGACCCAATCGGTGACTCAGCTGCAAGGCCAACGTGTCGCGGCCTTCGCCGGGATTGGCAATCCGCCCGGCTTCTATCATTCGCTCCAGCAACTCGGCTGCGATGTCGTCGCGCGCCGCGAGTTCCCCGATCACCACCACTACACCCGCGCCGATATGATCGGCCTGCAGCAGTGGCTGGCTCCGTATGCTCCGCTTTCGGCCGTCATCTGTACCGGCAAGGACCTGGTCAAGATCGATGACACGCACATCGGTCACTCCCCACTCTGGGCGCTCTCGATCGACGTGGAGATCATCGTTGGCCGGGACGAACTCGAGCGACTGCTCACGGCGTTGGTGACCGGCGTTGGTTGATTGGTGTGCCAACGGTGCGCAGGCTGTCGTTGTAGGGGGTGCCAAGCTCGCCACCATGGGCCCTACATCACCGCGGAACGTGACAGCGAACGCCGGCACACCGGAATGCAGTTGGCAGTGAAGAGCGTATGCCAGGACGCGGCCGGGGGAGGCATGAAGTGATGTAGCGGAGTAGGTGACGTGGTGCGAGCACTGAGAATGCGGACCTGACGCGACAAGAGCCCCTGCCAGGGGCGACCGAAACCAGCGCCGGCGAAGTGAGGTCGCGACCAGTTACCGAGTGTCGCCCGGGGTAGACGTTGAAGACATACCGATGACTTGCGGCTGAGGGTTGTCGATGTTTGCGGCGGGCCGCACACGACGACCGGGGCGATCCAATTCACCGAGATCTTCGCGCGCCTTCTGCAGCAGTCCCTGCAGTCTCTCGACAACTGCTATTTCGTGGTCGGCCAGATCGATTTCTTCCTGTGGGTCGGCGGCCAGATTGTACAACTCGCAGCTCTTCTTTGCCACAGCATCCGGTTGGCTACCACCCGCAGGTACAGCTTCCAAGGTCCGCTTCGCACTGCCTGGAGTTGATTCACGTAGTAGTAGTAGAATGCTTCATACGGCGATACCGCACCGGACTCGGCGAACAGCAGTGGTCGAATATCGTGCCCGTCGATTTCGCGATCGGTAGGGATCTCAGCCCCGGCCAGCAGCGCCAACGTCGGGTAGAGATCCATCAGTGAAATCAGTTCGCTGCAGACGGTGCCGCCAGGAATGCGCCCCTTCCACCGAGCGATAAGCGGGACCCGCATGCCACCTTCGGCGACACTATAGGCGTCACCTTTCCAAGGCAGATTCGAACCGCCACGACGTTGCGGTGCCGGTGCGCCGTTGTCATTGGTCCAAATCACCAACGTCTGCTGCTCCAAGCCGAATTGTTTCAGGGCGTCGAGAATCTGACCCGTGGACCAGTCGATTTCCTCAACGCAGTCGCCCCAAGGGCCGTTGGCGCTCTTGCCACGAAACGCTTCACTGGCAAAAGGAGCTGGCGTGCTGCCAGGCATGGCGTGAGGCAAATAGACAAAGAAAGGACAATCTCGATGCTGCTGCATGAAGTCGATCGTGCGTTCGGTATAGTGCCGCGTTAGCGAATTGCGATCGACCGGCGCCTCGATCACGCCTTCCCCTTCCATCAGCGGCAACGGTGGCCAATCGGGTTGGCTCGGCCGAGCGGTCATATCATCGCTGTAAGGTATTCCCAGGTAATAGTCAAAACCCTGCCGAGTCGGCAGCAGCGGGAGTTGGTCGCCCAAATGCCATTTGCCGATACACGCCGTCGCGTAGCCACGGGTCTTGAGAAGTTCGGCGACTGTGATCTCGTCGGGATGCAGACCATGTCGGGATACGGGCCGGAGCACCAATCCGTCTGGCTCGGTAATGTCCAGTCCAACCCTTCGTGGATAACAGCCAGTCATCAGCGCCGTGCGGGAAGGTGTGCAGACCGGTGCGGCGGCGTAACAGTCGGTGAACTTCATCCCCTCCTCGGCCAGGCGGTCGATACGTGGTGTGCGTTGCTTCGCTGGGGGATGGAAGCAACCTGAATCACCATAGCCCAGGTTGTCGCAGAGTATCAGGATGATGTTGGGGGGCCGTTGCGAGGCTGCCTTCCCGATCGGCTCCGCGCCGCACACTGTACCAGGGCAAGTCAGGCAGACTGTCAATGTGTACGCGGCGAAAGCGGTTGTCAATCTCGAGCGACATGGTACCTGTTTGCGCGGGTTGCCCATCGGATTACTCCCGATTCGGTTCGGTGGCTCAAGACCTTGCGGCAGGGTCTCGCTTCACTCAACCATCCATTTCGCTCAGGCTATCGTACCGGTTGAATCCGAGATAATCCACCAGCTCTGCTGGTGAGAATTGACAAGGTTCTACCGTTGTCTGCGTGATTTTGGAGCGGTGGAGTGGTGGTGGATAGGCACGAAAATATAGTTGGTCGATCTGCGTTAGGTCTCGTGCGTTGGGAGGTTTCCCTAACACTCCAATACTCCACTCCTCCACTCCTCCAATCTCTGGCCCCGTGCATGGCTGTGCCATGTCTCGAACGATGGATGCTCGTGGGATCAAGCAGTGGCACTTCTTACCCAGATTATCTACGCGCCAGTGGCATTCCCCGGTATAAACATCCACCGGGTCCGGCACATCGACGGCAGTGCGTGTGCTAGCACCGCGACCGAATTTCTCCCAGCGACACGATGGATAAGTGGTTGTCAAGGATGACACAAGAACAGAGTACCAGACAGTTGGTTCACGCGTTGGAGGAGTTGGGATCGCCACGGATTCTGGTGATTGGCGACCTGATTCTGGATCGTTACACGTGGGGCAATGCGGAACGGATCAGCCAGGAAGCGCCGGTCATTGTGCTACGAGCGGACCGGCGGGAAGCGCGTTTGGGTGGTGCTTCCAACGTCTGTGCCATGTTGCGCGGTCTCGATGCGCTCGTATCCTGTGCCGGAGTGGTGGGTGAGGACGAGGCTGGCGAGACGCTTTGCCGCATGCTGAGCGAAGACCAGGTGGACCGCGAGATGGTGTTGGTCGATCGCAGTCGACCGACGACGGTGAAGGAGCGTTTCATTGGCCGCGCCTCGGCTCGCCATCCCAACCAGATTTTACGTGTGGACAGTGAGACGCGTGAGCCGTTGGAGCGGCGGCTGGAGGACGAGCTGATTCGCTCCTTGCAGGCGTCGGTAGCTGCGCTGATGATGCGGTGCTCATCTCCGACTACGGCAAAGGGGTTTGTACCACGCGCATGCTGCGGGCCACGATCGAAGCCTGCCGGATCGCCGGCGTGCCGGTATTGGTCGATCCGCGGCGAACGGATGACTACAGCATCTATCGCGGTGTGACGGTCTTGAAGCCTAATCGTATGGAGACGGAATCGGCGACGGGCTGCTCGATCAGCAGTGGCGAGGAAGCGTTTCGCGCGGGGGCTCGGCTATGCGAGCAATTAGGTCTGGCGACGGCGGTGATTACCTTGGATCGCGACGGCATGGCACTCGTGTCGCGACGAGGTGAGGGTCGGCTGTACGCGACGCGGCCGCGGGCTGTGTACGACATTACGGGAGCTGGCGACGTGGTCCTGGCGGTGTTGGGTATTTGCTGGGCCAGCGGTATTGCGGCGGAGGATGCGGTTCAGTTGGGCAACATTGCCGGGGCGCTGGAGGTCGAGCGAACCGGCGTGTCGAAGGTCACGCGTGACGAGATCCGGGGGGAGTTGCTGGCACAAGCTCGGCCTGGATTTCAAAAGATTCTCCAGCTGGACGAATTGGCGGCGTTTGGGCAACAGCAGCGTCAGTTGGGGCGGAAGTTGGTCTTCACCAACGGCTGCTTTGACTTGCTGCATGTCGGGCATGTCACGTACCTGGCGGAGGCCGCGTCGTACGGTGATGTCTTGGTGGTAGGCGTCAACAGCGACGCCAGCGTCCGGAAATTGAAGGGACCCAGCCGGCCCGTGATCACGGAAATGGATCGAGCGGCGTTGTTGGCGGCCCTGGCCTGTGTGGACGGGGTCGTCATTTTCGAAGACAGCACTCCCCACCGGTTGCTCGAGGCGTTGCGGCCCGCGGTGCTGGTCAAGGGTGGGACCTATGCGCCGAGTGAAGTGGTGGGACGCGAGGTGGTCGAGGCGTATGGCGGTGAGATCCGTTTGACGCGTGTTGTCGAGGGTATTTCGACGACACGGATCGTCGATTCGATCGGCGGACTGCCTACTTCCCACGGTGCGCCGCCGCAGCCCGTTGACGACGATCGTCGCTGGCGCGAAGCCGGGTGATGGCAACCGAGGAAAGACCTATGGCTGAGAAGTTGACCGTCATCATACCCTGCAAGGATGAAGAGGCGAATATCCGGGGCTGCATCGGTTCGGTGGCGCGAAGTCGCCGATGAAGTGCTGATTGCCGATTCGGGGTCTTCCGACCATACCCTGGACATCGTGGCGCAGCATGGGAAGTGGCGCGGATTATCGAGCGTGAGTATGTGAATTCAGGGGACTTCAAGAACTGGGCCATTCCCCAGGCCACGCACCGCTGGGTGCTGATCCTCGACGCGGATGAGCGCATTCCCGCTCGCCTGGCTGACGAGATACGCAGTGAGCTGCAGCGCGGCCCGCGACACGATGGTTATTGGATCTATCGCACCAACTTCTTCATGGGACATCGCGTACGTTTCAGCGGCTGGCAGAGCGATCGCGTGCTGCGTCTGTTCCAGCGAGACCTGGGGGTCTACCGCGGCGGTACCGATCATGCCGAGGTGGAAATCAGCACGGGCCGAGTCAGTCGACTCGGAAACCGCCTGCTGCACTACAGCTACTGGTCGTACGACGAGTTCTTCCAACGCTTCCAGCGGTACACGACCTACCAGGTGCAGAAGTGGCACCAGGAAGGGCGACCGGTCAGCCCCTGCAAGATGTTTCTGAATCTCCCTTTCCGCTTCCTCCACGCGTACATCGTCCGCTTGGGGTTCCTGGACGGTCTGGTGGGACTCCAGATCTGCACGATGACGGCGTTGTATTCGTTCATGAAACAAGCCCGTCTGTGGCAACTTCAGTGCGGCCGAACGCGCCGAGAGGTCGACATGGACGGCACCGGTTCCACGATCGAGAGGGATGGAGGACCACGAAAACCGCGGCGTCAAGCGGCGTAAGTTGGTTCACTCGGCTACTGGAAGTGGCGAGTCTGGGTGGCCGAATCGGAACTAAGGCAACGAACATGTGCGCAGATGCAACCGACCGGCACCCTAACGCGGGCGTGGAGGAGGTGATTCGAGCATGCGAATAGGCGTGTTTCTTCCCAACTGGATTGGTGACGTGGTGATGGCAACCCCCGCCCTGCGGGCACTGCGACAGCATTTTGGCAGCCTGCGCTACGCTGATTGGGATCATGCGGCCTTATGTGGCTGAGGTGCTTGCCGGCACGACCTGGTTGGACGAGAGCGAAGTGTACGAGCGGCGAAGTCTCTCGGGAGTGCAAAGCCTGATCGCCCGACTGCGCCAGCATCGATTGGACACCGCGCTGTTGCTGACGAACTCGTTTTCTACGGGTGCCTTTGCCTGGTTCTCAGGGGCTCGTCAGCGCGTGGGGTATGCCATGCACGGCCGGCGTTTTCTCCTGACCGATGCACTCGTCGCACCGCGGCAGGATGGCCGACTGATTCCTCGTTCCGCCGTGGACCATTATCTGGATGTGGTGGACGTCATGGGCTGTCAGAGCCCGTCCAAAACGGTGGAATTGGCGACTACCCCCGACGAGGAAAAGGCTGTGGATAGGGTGTGGCAGCAGTTTGGCTGGGATCACCAACAGCGGGTCGTCGTGTTGAACACGGGAGGGGCGTATGGGGCGGCCAAGACGTGGCCCAGCGAACACTTCTCGAACCTGGCACGCCGGCTGGCGATGGCTCGCGATGTGCGCGTCCTGTTTCTGTGCGGACCAGCCGAACGCGACACCGTCGCTCAGATCTGCCAACACGCCAACCACCCGCACATCAAGAGCCTGACGCGGCAGGAACCGAGTCTTCCCTTGAGTAAGGCTTGCGTGCGGTGCGGACGGTTGATGGTGACGACCGACAGCGGCCCACGCCACTTTGCCGCGGCGTTCGGAGTCCCCGCGATCACGATCTTCGGACCGACCGATCCTCGCTGGAGCCACAATTACCATCCCTCAGCCGTCGACCTGCAGCTGGATGTCCCCTGCGGCCCGTGCGGCAAACGTGTCTGTCCGCTGGAGCATCATCGCTGCATGCGCGATCTGACCGTGAATCACGTGGCCGTCGCCGCCCTCAGCTTGCTGGACACCACCGAGCGAGAACGAGCTGCTTGAACGGACGCCCTGCCCGGGGCGGTCGTCACGCCATGCCACAGCCGCCGTCATGAGAAGTCTGGATCACCGCTGTAACAAACGTCGATGGCATTCACGACGTGCATGTCTTGGGCAATGATGCGCACGACTTCCTGAGCCATTTGCTTGTGGTAATACGAGTTGACACGGCCGGACAGAATGAGACAGTCGCCGTCGCGCCGCACACGCAACTCGCGCAACGCATGAATGGAGTTGTTTGACAGTGCGGATTGCACTTGGTCAATGACATCCATCGTCAGAAGCCTCCTTTCGACGCGAAAACTCGAAAGGTCTTCGACTGTCAGGAACAAATCGTCCCCTCGTGGCTTGAACGGCCGCCTCTGCCGACGATCTGCCGCGTGGTGGCAACAGAAGGAAACGTGCCGCTGCCTCCGCTCAGCTTTCTCACTCCGTCGAGCCAGGCTCGCTGACCGAACTGCGTGGGAGTTCACCCTTCGGTCGCTCGCTCGTCCTATCCATCTCTTTGTACAGATCGGTGGGTGGCAGCGTCAACAACCAGGCCCATGCAATCGCGAGGCCGACCGCATGCGATTCTCCACAGAAGGCCGGAACCAACGCCCTTATCACCGGCTCAGACTGACCGTCTGGCAGTGTGCCCTTCCCTCAACCATGCATTATTCCCAAATAGTTGTTCCCAATTCGCTGTTCGCTCAGGGCACCCGCCCCCGGCAATTAATTGTCAATGGTGAGCAATTTTCTGCGAGCCTTGCTCGACATGCCTCGTCGGACGACTCCAATGCTGATTCCGTTGTTGCGCCGTCGTGATGCGGTGGGCGGCACCCTTACCGAAAGCGAGCGGGCGTGGGCTGAAGACCGTATGCATCGAGGGGTGGGATGGGGACGACGCGGCTAGGGAATTTTGCCCCTGGATCGCAAGTAGATAAGCACTTGCTGGGCCAGCGCGTCTGGGGGATGCTCGGCCGATTTGAGCACCAGTTGCGGCTGCTCCGGCACCTCATAAGGATCGTCGATACCGGTAAAACCTCTGATTTGTCCGGCTCGCGCTTTCTCTGTAAAGCCCTTTGGGATCGCGTGCTTCACAGACTTCCAGCGGAGTGTCGACAAATACTTCGATGAAGTCCCCCGGTGTACCCTGTTTTTCGACTTGGCCCCGTACCGCCTCGCGATCGCGACGATAGGGGCTGACAAAGGCGGTCAGGGTGACCAGGCCGGCAGATGCAAACAGCTCGGCCACGGCCCCGATGCGCCGGATGTTCTCCCGCCGATCTTCTTCCGAAAACCCGAGACCAAACCGACGCGCGTAACTCTCGCCGAATTCCTGCAAACGCTCGGGACTAGCATTCAAGCTGTGGCGAATGTTGTCGCCGTCCAAGAGGAATGAATGGATGCCCAGTTCATAGAGCCGGTGATCGACGACGTTGGCGATCGTGCTCTTGCCGCAGCCACTCAGACCAGTGAACCACACGACGCACCCTCGGTGGCCGCTGAGCTTCTCGCGCTCGCTGCGACTGACGTGGTGTTCATGCCAGGTGATACGGACGGGGTCGCTATTGGCCATTGGTCATTGGTTGTTGGTTATTGGTTGTTGGTTATTGGTTGTTGGTTATTGGTTGTTGGTTATTGGATAGCATCGTAATCGATCCCGGCCAGCTCACACATGCCGGCTTCGAGGACCGGTTGCGGGCAACTCCAGACCAGGAAGAAGAGCGCTTCGCGGCACCAGCGTCCGGCCGGGTGTCCCACGACGTATCCTGCCCCTTTGGCCGCTGCAAGTGCTGACGCTGTCGCGCGCAACACCAGGCTGTTGGCGTGGGTGCGGAGCGCCGCATGCGAACAGACCGGTTTTCCAGCGGCTACCTGAAGCAAGTCATCGCTCAAACGATCCCATTGTCCGCGCAGGGATTCGGCTATGGGGCCAAGTGCCGTGCGTTGCCGGGCCTCGCGCTCCAGGTACTGGATCGCGGCGTCAGCGAGTCCGATGGCGAGTGTCGAGGTCTGGAGTCCACCCGCCATGGCCCCCACCCCTCCGGTCATGACATTCTCCGCTGGACCGGCCAGGATCCAATGGCAGGGAACCTGAGCGTTTTCGAACCGGACCGGACCTGTCTGACTCGCCGAGACACCAACCAGTTTCAGCGCTGGCTCGATGATCACTCCCGGCAGGTCGCGAGGTACGGCGAGCAGGACCTGGCGCGCGTCATCGAGCGTGGCGCCTGTCACGATCCAATCGGCGAAGGCGGCACCAGTCACCCACGGGCTGTAGCCGTCGAGCACCACGAATGATTCGGCCAGGCGGGCAGAGAGTACGGGGCTCCAGATGGCGCCGGCTGGTGGTCAAGTGCGAGATGCCCACGGTGGCGAATCGTCGACCTTCTATCAAAGGGGCCAGGCACTCACTCCGCACCCACTCGTTTCCGGCCAAAGCAATACGTCGGCATGCTCCAGTGCGCTGGGTAATAATGAACGTGGTCGTCAAGCAGGCGGCGCTCAATCGCAAGTACCCACGCACCACGTCGAAGTCGCTCCAGCCCTGACCACCGAGCTCTTGGGAAACGAACCACTCAAACACGCCATAGCGACCACATAACTCCAGTTGATGTGCGGGCCAGGCATCCTCGGATTCCAGCGAGGGAGCAAGCTCCATCAGACGGTCACACAATTCATCCAGGCTCCGCTCGTCGGGTCGTTCAATGTGACGGTGATTATTCATCGGTGTGCCATCCGCAGTCGGGTGTCCGGTGATTGTCGCGGCGGCGGCTATTGTCCACCAATCGCGCGGGGAATAACGATGCTACGGCAACGGGACTCGGGCGAATCTGAATCTCGCACCGCGGCGAGCTGTCGCTGGAGCGCGACAACCGGTCGGTGCCGGCTGGTGGAAGGTGACTCACGAGATCAGGCTTCTCGCATCGAGAGACCGGTACCTGCTTCCTCTAGTATACCGGCCTGATCTTGCTGGCGGGCCATGGGTATCCGACTTGCCCGGCCATCAGAGGTTGGCTCTGCCAACTGCTCGTCGGCGCTTGCCCGACAGCCGTTGGGTGATTCCTCGCCAGAATGCCTTCAACGATGCCAGGAATAACGCTCGACGCTCCGGCGTCTGGAGCGTTATCGTGCCTCGTCGACGGCCCTGGATCCTCGAGCCGCAACGGGAGGGTGCCTGGCCGCGAAGTGAAAGTGGGCAATTCTGCCGCGAATTCAATCCTTTGCTCACTTGCCACCCGAGACTTGCCGATGACGTCAAAATGACTCTTCAACGCGTCCTGGCTGAGCGATGATTACGTACAGCCGTTCGAGTTCGGACGATGGCTGACGCGATTCCCGTGTCTCATCACAATCTGTTGGGTGTCACGGTGACGTGTGTTTTGCACGTTGCCTGTTGTCGAGCGGGGTGTTCAATTCATCAGCGTGTGCAGGCCGTGGGGGAGGAATGGGGTAAGGGGGCGAACTGAATGGGGTGTCGGGAGACTTCGGCACCGACGAGCAGCGTGGAT
>CAVOXY010000055.1:0-22720 GCA_963700515.1 uncultured Planctomycetota bacterium
GACCTCCGAATTGCGCAGTCAGGTGACACAGCCGGTAGGTGTTCGAGATCCGTTCACGAAATCTGTGCTCGAGAAAGCGGGGATCGGTACCGTCTATACAGGCTGTCCGACAATCCACCTTTCAGACCACGGGGTGGCGGACGATGGATATGTGCTGTTCTCCGTCGGCAGATCTCATGTGCGTGCTCAAACACGACTGGCCAATCGACTCGCCAGGAAATACCCTGTCATCGGTATCTGTCATGAGAAATCCGATCTGCTGAGATATCGAGCCGCCGGGTCGGCGTCTCCCACTCGTTGACTTCCATGGTGACATCGAGCTCTACCTATCGTACTTCCGTCGATCACATGTGGTGGTGACAGGGCGTTTACATGGGGCACTTCCATCGCTGGCGTTTGGCAAGGCGGTGTACTACTTTGGCACGCGTGATAGCCGGACGACGATCTTAGATGATATGGGCGTGCGAATTCACGCCTTGCGCGAGGCTGGTGACGCGGTGCGAGACGCCACACCGGCATTCAATCGAGCTGCTGGAGTATTGGAGAGGCAATTGGACGGAGCTGATCCAGTCCATACGCGACGCACATTAACAGAGATGCTCGTTCGGAAGTCATAGTCAGCACTGGAGTCATAACCAGCAGATGTATACGAGTGAATGGCAGCCAGTAGTAGTGCTTCAGGTCACCATATGCGTAGGAGCGGTCTTAGGATCCGTACTTTTCCTTCGCAATCGCTTTTGGCCTTCACTGCTGAGCGTGGTGGTGGTTGAGACGGTACCCCTCTTCAGCCCTCCCGGGTTTCGAACACACATCTTCGGAAGTGATTTGCTCGTCATTCCACTTGCGACTCTTTGTGTTGTCCCGACACAGCAATTTGCGCGGAAAGAAGTTCTGGCTGCCAGCGATTGCCTTGTTTCTTTTTCCCCTGATCGGGACAATGGTCGGACTTTGGCTCGCACCTTCCGGCCAGCTTACCTGGATAGCGTCTGTCTATCGACGCCTTGGTTTCCTGCGTATTCTTCATCATAGGGGCCACCGGCCTGCTTCGTGGTTTTCGTGTGACGGATGCGATGGAAGCAGCTTTGTTGGTATGGATAGGCGTGGCAGTCGTGGGACTTCTTCAGATCGCCGGTGTGCTGAATGTAAATTTCGCCTCTGATGATATCGACTTGGTGGGCGGCAGCCGGAATGGCGCGCGGAACTTTTATGGGGATCAATCGAGGGGCGTCAGGGCTCTGGGGCGTGACATTTAGCGTTTATTGTGTTGTGATGGTGCTGTTAACGCCTCGCCTCGATACGAGGCGCTTTCTGCTGTTTGCCACGGGTGCTGTTGTATCTTACGCGATCGTTGTCTGGACGGGATCGCGAACAGGTATTCTTGCTTGCGTACTTGGGGTTGCATTTGTCGTAGTGCAAAGTCTTCGGTATTACCGGTACGTGAGAGTCCCGCGCGCCGTTCGTGTTCT
Organism: uncultured Planctomycetota bacterium; assembly: GCA_963700515.1. Classification (GTDB taxonomy): domain Bacteria; phylum Planctomycetota; class Planctomycetia; order Pirellulales; family Pirellulaceae; genus JAJRVM01. The sequence goes on from CAVOXY010000055.1 coordinate 1,467, forward strand.
GGGTACTAGGTGGTATCGTATTGTTTTATCTGCTGATGCCCGCCATGGCCGGCATTGGGGAACGATTGGGCGAAACTGGAGGGCTGGCGTCAGAGTCCTTCGCTTCGCGTCTTCAAGTACAACTGCGAACAACCGAGTATGTGTTGCGCCACCCGCGTGCATTTCTGATCGGCATGGGCGATGATTCGTCTTCCGCGTTGAGGAGAGGATTGGTGGGTTAAGTCACCCGCATAGTGAGTACATTGAGGTCTTGTGGAGGTTTGGAGTCACCGGTTTCTTGCTCTACATTTCGTTCTTTGATCTTTTTCGCCCACATGACCATGCGCGGCAGCCGACTCCCCGACGTCGTCGGAGTGGCCGGCGCGTTGATGCTAGTGGTGGCGGGCTGCTAGCGGTTTGGCTGTTGGGCGCTATCACCGTCACTTCCTCGCGTCTTTCCACCTACGGGATGTTCATGTTGCTGATATTTGGAATGATCGTCTATCACATCGCGTGTGTATCGAGTACCAGGTACCGCTACAGATCGATCGCCTACCAACGCGGAGTAGCCTGAAATGCCACAGCTGGTGAAGATTCTGTTACGGGAATCAGTTGCTCAAGCGACAAGACAGCGGCAGTGCCGACCCACCCATCGCCCAGCTCATTACCGTCTTCATTCTCAATTGGAATCGTCGACAAGACTTGCTCTTGGCGATCGATAGCGTGAAACGGCAAACGTATCCCAATATCGACATTCTCGTAGTAGACAGTGCCTCCAGTGATGGATCGTGCCAAGCTGTCCGAGAGCAACACGCAGACGTGCGTTTGATAGAGTTGGATCGCAACTACGGCTGTCCTGGGGGGCGAAATCGCGGTATTCCCCATGCCCGTGGCGAATATGTGTTCTACATGGACAACGATGCAATTCTTCACGAACAAGCTGTGGAGCGTGCTTTCCAGTCCATGATGCGTGACGAGCGTATTATGATTGTTGGCGGCGTCGTCAAAATGTTCGACGATATCGACGAAGTTGATGTTCGTTGTGACATGCCTGATGAGACGGCAGCGTGGTTCGCCGGACAGTTCCATGGTGGTGTGTCGCTTCACCGGCGGTGTGTCTATGACCGGGTTGGGATGTATCCAGAGGAGTATGTCTATGCTGGAGAGGAAGGGCACCTGAGCATGCGTATCATGAACGAGGGTTTGTTGATACTCAAGGATCCAGGCGTCATACTTTGGCACAAGAAAGGCGGCGAGTGCACGCAATCGAACGGATGAAGTGCTATTTCGGCAGGTACACAGTCTTTCCAATCAGGTGCAGTTCTTCCCATTCGAGATTGCCGCCATATATGCCCTTCGTAGCGTGTTTCATCATCCACTCTGGGCGATTCGTGAGGGAGTGTTTTGGCAATGGTGGCGGAAGTGGCCTGTCATGTCGTTCACTGGCATGCTCATGAGCGTTCGTCGTCGCAGGCCGATTCGTCGTCGGGTAGTACAGGCCAAATACAAGCTCGCAGGCACGTACCGTCGGGAACCGGATGATGTGTTTCGCAGGGAGTATGGATACGCTACGTTTCTATTTCGGCTCGTTACCGGGAGATTCAGTGTCCCTCGAGGCTCGGATGTGATCTAGGAGTGCGTGGCGCGGTAGCAGCTGGAGTTGCAAATTGAGAATCGCTGTATTTCCAGATAATTTCGCCTTCTATCGTGCGCCTGTGTTGCAGGAAGTCAGCGAAAGCGAGGGGATCGAAGTGACGGTGTTTTCAGCCGATCTCGTCGCGCAAGGGGAAACGTTGAGATTGCCAGAAAGGGGCGGGATTTCATCGAAACTGAGACGTTCCATGTGCGAAGTACATCACAGTGTATTTGGGGCCATCACATCATTTGGACTCGCAGCTATTGAAGACGGTAATCGAAAGGAGTTCGATGTCGTTATTTGTTGGGGCGAAATCCAGAATATATCTACGTGGTGTGCGCTCGCTTGTGCACGTCTGCTTGGAGTAAAGGTCGTTTGTGGACGCATGGGTTGTATGGACGCGAGGGGATGTTGAAGCGATGGATGCGACTCCTGATGTACCGTGCCTCGTCGGGTCTGTTTCTTTATGGGAATCGTGCTCGTGAATTGCTGCTGAAGGCGGGGTTTCCAGCAGAAAAGATGTGTGTCGTATACAATTCTCTCAGGTACGGTGAGCAGAAGCATTTCAGAGAGTCCATAGGTACGGCCGAGGTGCAATCCCTCCGGCATCGGTTCTTGGGCGACGACAACTTTCAAGCGGGACGGATTCTCCTTTTTTGCGGTAGGCTTAAACCAAGTCGCAACATCGAAATGATCTGCGATTCAATCGTAGACATGCGTCAGATGGGAGTGTACTGCGCATTGATCGTAGTTGGTGAAGGCGACGCAGCCTACAAGGCAAAATGTCTGGCACACGTGGTGCGGAACGGCAGTCAGGATCAAGTCCATTTCTTGGGAGCGGTCTATGACGAATCGGAGCTGAGCCAAGTTGTTCATGGCATCCGATTTAGCAGTATGCCCCGATGGCGTGGGACTGCTGGCAATGCATGCGTTCGCTTATGGTGTGCCAGTGTGCACGCATGACCAGATGGCGTGGCAGAAGCCGGAAGTTGAGATTATTGAAGAGGGAAAGACCGGTTTCTTCTTCGGACGCAATGATAGAGAAGATATGACAAAGAAGATTGTGGAATGGTTTGTCCACAACGAGAAGGCGAATATCACGCGCGACCGCTGCATAGATGCTATCGAACGCCATTATAACCCCACGTCCCAAGCGCGCATTATACAAGACTTTGTTAAGAATCGATGTTCATCACGAAGATGAGTGCTAACGCACGTCCTGCGTCTTGGCTGCTTTGCCGAATCGAGCGACGCTACTCACGCGCTGGCCACTGACGCACGTCATGGTCGAATGACAAGCGGATGGAAGTGAAGCGGTTTTCGTGCTGACCACTAAGTTGATACGGCTAAACAGAGTAACCGGAATATGTCATGAAACAGATTCTTCAAGATCTGCGGCAGGGAGGGACGAGTGTGATCGAGGTTCCGGCTCCCAGTGTGACACCGGGAGTCGTTTCAATTCGGACGTTGGCCAGCTTGATCTCGGCCGGCACCGAAAAGATGTTGGTTGAATTTGGGCAGGCATCGTTGATTGGCAAGGCCCGTGCCCAGCCGGAAAAGGTGAAGCAGGTTGTGGACAAGATCCGCACGGATGGGCTGATGCCGACACTCGAGGCCGTCTTCAGCCGGCTGGATGAACCGCTCCCCTTGGGATACTGCAACGCGGGAGTGGTCCTCGAGACGGGGCCAGGTGTGAAGACCCTTCAACCGGGTGACCGCGTTGTTTCCAACGGCCCACACGCCGAGATCGTAGCCGTGCCGGAGCTACTGTGTGCCAAGATTCCCGATGGCGTTTGCGACCAGCACGCGGCGTTCACCGTACTTGCAAGTATCGGTCTGCAGGGTCTGCGTCTGGCCGAGCCCACCCTCGGGGAAACCTTTGTGGTGTACGGCCTGGGACTGATCGGGTTGGTCACCGTCCAACTGCTACGTGCCAACGGCTGCCGCGTGATCGGCATCGATATCAATCAACAGCGTTTGAAGTTGGCCGAATCGTTCGGGGCACGCACGATTGATGCGGCGTCCGGCAGCGATCCGGTGTCGGCCGTGCAGGCGTGGACCAATGCCCGCGGCGCCGACGCGGTGCTGATTACAGCTTCGGCCAAGACCGACGAAATCGTCCATCAGGCGGCGGCCATGTGCCGCAAACGCGGGCGGATCGTCTTAGTCGGCGTGGTGGGACTCGACTTGCGCCGGGGCGATTTCTACGAGAAGGAGCTGACCTTCCAGGTGTCGTGCTCCTACGGACCCGGGCGATACGATGACAAGTACGAACGGGGCGGGCATGATTATCCGCTCGGCTACGTCCGTTGGACCGAACAACGCAACTTCGAGGCGGTGCTGGATATGTTGGCCAGCGATCGGCTCCGATTCGATGAACTGATCACGCACCGATTTCCCATCAGCGATGCTCCCGAGGCCTACTCCCAGGTTCAAACGGATGCTTCTCGCGTTGGGTGTCATTCTCGAGTATCCTCGGGGAGTGAATGTCGTGCGAGCGATTTCGCTGCCAGTCGCCAAGCCAGCCCAGCCTGCCAGGGCCTCCGTGGGACTGATCGGCGCCGGCAACTTCGCGAAGATGACGCTCTGCCCGGCCCTGGCCAAGACGGATGCCCGCCTCTGCGGCGTCGCGGATTTGCAGGGCCATGCCGCGCAACACTTGGCCAGTAAGTTCGGGTTCGAACAGGCGGTCACCGATTATCAGATCGATCCTGCGTGATGAGCATGTTGATGCCGTGCTCATCGCCGTGGGGCACAACCTGCATGCAAAGTTCGTTTGCGAGACACTTGCTGCCGGCAAGCATGCCTTTGTGGAAAAGCCGTTGGCCATGAATGTGGAGGAGGTTAGCCAGGTCATCGAGGCGGCCAGAAAGCGCTGGATCGCCACGTGATGGTCGGCTTCAACCGGCGATTCAGTCCACATATGGTCAAGATCAAGCAACTGTTGGCCGGACGTGGCGAACCATTGGCGATGACGTTTACCGCCAACGCCGGATTCATTCCCCCAGAGGTCTGGGTGCACGATCCAGTCCGCGGTGGTGGACGCATCATCGGCGAGGCCTGTCACTTCATCGATCTCATGGTCTTTCTTACGGGGAGCAATGTCCTCTTCGGTCGCGGCGCACCAGATGGGTGAAGGTGTCGCCATGCGCGAGGACAAGATGTCGATCTCGCTGGGGTTTGAAGATGGTTCGGTCGGTACGGTCAATTACTTCGCGAACGGATCGAAGTCTTACCCTAAGGAAATGATGGAGATTTTTTCCGACCAGCGAGTCCTGAAGATGGACAATTTCCGGAAAACAACAGGCTATGGATTCAAGGGCTTCCGGAAACTCAAAACGATGCGACAAGACAAGGGGCATACCGCCGAGTTTGCCGCCTTCGTCACCCGAGTCCGGGACGGCGGCGAGCCGCTGATTCCAATCGATGAGCTGGTAAACGTGACGCTGGCGAGTTTCGCGGCCATGACGGCAGCGAAGGACAAGCGAACGATCGTGTTGAATGAAGAGTATTCCGGGATTGGCGAAGTGTGATGACGCGGTCGGAACGAGGCTGGGTATTGGCCACTCGAGTCTTGCGGTGGGGCTACCACGTCCTCGTCGTCGCTTCCGTGCTGTACGCCCTGACCATCCTGACGTTGATGTCTACACCCGTCGGAACGATGGCAGCTCAACGACTGATGGCATCGACTCCGCTGGGCGAATTGCCCAACGCCGATGCGATTGTGATCCTCGGCGGCGATCCGTTTCGAGCCGCCGATGCTTTGCGCGTGTATCGGGCCGGCAAGGCCCCGCTCATTGTCATTTCCGGCGATCCCGCAGAGTCTCTACCGATTCTCGACGCCGGACAGATCCCTCGCAGCGTGGTACGATTTGATACCGCTCCTCTTCGAACCATGGATCACCCTCGCACGATTCAGTCCATCGAGGGAATTGACCAATCTAGCCGTTTGATCCTGATCTCCAGCATGCTCCATCAACAACGAGCCTTGTCGGTTTTTCGGGAGGCGGGGTACCATCACGTGTGGATGTGTTCTCTGGAATGGGAACGATGTCGGCAAGTCGAAAAAAGACGGCTCGGCCACGTCGCCGTGGCCTGTGTGATCTATGAACTCGCTGCGCGGGTGAAGAGCCGGTTGATCGACTGAACCTTCCATGGCGCGTCTCCCCTGGGTTCGCCACGCGATGAGGGAGCAGTACGCGAGACGAAGAATCTGCCGTGCCGGGAACGGGTGAAGGGGCACTGGGTAGTCTCCAGAGGGCAGTCGGAAAGGGCAGTCTCGGCAGAGATCGGCGAAAATGGAACGAACATGCACATATTGATTGTCCATCAGTACTTTCTGGGCAAGGATGATGCCGGCGGTTCGCGCTGGAATCAGTTCGCCAAGTACTGGTCTCAGGCTGGCCACAAGATCACGATTCTCTCAGGCATGGTGCACTACGGCACTGGCAAGAAGGCACCGCAGTACAAAGGGAAGTTCGTGGTGCGCGAAGAGGAGCTGCCGGGAGTCACGCTCTATCGTTGCCATGTGAGCGAGTCGTACAACAAGAGTTTCTTAGGACGGGCCTGGGCGTACCTGAGCTTTGCCATTAGTTCGACCTATGCCGGGTTATGGAAAGCCGAGCGACCGGACGTGATCCTGGCCACCAGTCCGCCGCTGACAGTGGCCTGGACGATGAGTTGGCTAAAATGGTGGCGGCGGCGGCCCGCCGTGTTCGAGGTCCGAGATCTCTGGCCGGAAAGCGCCATCGACACGGGAGTCATCCAGCCGGGTCGCTTGGCCAACATGCTCTATCGACTGGAACGGAAGGCTTATCGCCGAGCCAACTGGATCAACGTGTTAACGCCGGCTTTTGCGCAAGCATTGATCGAGAAGAAAGACGTCAATCCGGCCAACATCAGCATGATTCCCAACGGCGCGGATCTCGATATCATGAAGCCGGGAGATCGTGATAACCACGTGCGCCGCGAATTGGGTTAGACGGTAAGTTTGTCGTCAGTTACTTCGGAGCGCACGGGCGAGCCAATCGGGTTGGGCAGTTGCTGGACGTGGCTGAGATGCTCCAAGTATCGCATCCGGACGTGCGTTTCTTGCTGGTAGGCGATGGGATGGAAAAACAGCAGCTGATCGCGGACGCACGACGCCGGGAATTAGACAACGTCATCTTCGTTGATTCCGTTCCCAAGGAACAGGTCAGTGACTATATCAATGCCTCGGACGTCTGCACCGCCGTGTTGATGCGGAACGACACGTTTAAGACCGTTTATCCGAACAAGGTCTTCGATTACATGAGCTGCCAACGGCCGATCATCATCGCGATTGACGGGGTGGCGCGGAAATTGGTCGAGGATGCCGGTGCCGGCTACTTCGCTGAACCGGAAGATCCCGAGGCGTTTGTTGACGCGCTGCTCAGATTAAAAGCCGATCCGGAAGCCAGGCAACGGATGGGAGATAGCGGTTACCGGTACGCTGTCGACAACTACAGCCGTGAGGCGATGGCACAAAAATACTTGAAGATTCTGGAGAAGCTGGTGGACGCTAGTTAGGGGGTGAGGTGCCTGAAGGTAAAATGTCGCCTCAGGAGGCTGCGGCAAGATGCCACGGTCACTTCATTTCCTGGCGTCCCATTTCGAGAACTGTGGTAAGCTGTGCTGACTTGTGAAAAGCGAGAGTGAGGACCAGTATGGGCGCGGGGATTTCTCGCCGTAATAAAGCGATTCCCAGCCGGCGGGAAGCGATTCGTCACCCAGGCACCATTGGGCGGTGAAGCTGGGATTGGATGCCGCCTCGGGGATGCTGTCCGATGTCGTCGCCACATGGGCGCTTACCGACAATTGCACGATCTGGCCGTCGATATTTGCAGACCATGCGTCTACCCGTTCCGTGTCGGGAGACCACTTGGAATTGGTCAAACGCCAGCGGAAACGAGCAGTATGATGTCCGGAACTTGTGAGCGTATCATGGATCGTATAACTGTCACCGACTCGTGTAATCGTGCGGCGATGCTCGACAGGAGGGTCTAGCCACGAATAGCTCTGATTGACCATTTCGAGCGTTGAGTCACCATCATCATCGGCGGGCCGAACAAGATGGGCGGCGGGCCAGCGAAACCATAAGAACCGGGGGCCTTTGATCATCTGGTCATGCCCATCAACCTCCAGGGTGTTGTGTGCCGCGGTCGAATGGAAATAGTGCTGCCAACGCGGATCTTCATGGTAATACATGAAGCTGCCACCGTCGCGCAGCACATTCAGGCCACGGTACCACAGATCGACGTGAAGCATGTCCGCCTGATGAGGACGGTCCCGATACCGGCCGCAGCGCACCATCAACCAGCTTTGAGGACCACGAAGAACATGGTAGCCGCCGTCTGGAGCAGACCAGCGTGGCACGCGAGGTATCGGATGCGATTGGCCAGTGAGGCTTTCGATGCCGCAGAGCCAGAGCAGTTTCTCGTCCCACGGACCGGGATCAAGACAACGTTGTTGGTGAGCGATCCACTGGGCGGCTTGCAGTGTGGGCCGATAGTCCAAGTAATCGGCGCACGCCAACGGTAATACGTTGGCACCGTCGTTTGGACCATAATTGGGAACGCGTCCGCTGGTGGGATCCACAATTGCACAGCCAATCCGTGGCGTGCCGGAAGCGGTCGAGGACGATATCGGGCAATGGATCTTTGCCGATCTCTCCCAGCCGGATGCACCACATCAGATCGTCGAGCATGACGCGATGGTAGCTCAGCGAATGTTGCACGAACGAACCGTCCTCGTAAATCTGTCGCTGGCATTCGTGGGCCAGGATCCGACGACCACGATCTCGCCAATGGCCTGCCTGCGGGAACTCCTCGAACAGCAGACCAACCGTCCACAGTCCGAGGGCCTCGCTAAACGCATGATTGTTTTCCTGGGAAATGGCAAAGTTGATGTTCGTGTCGATGCGTTGGGCGGATTGCCAGGCCAGACGTGTCAGGGACCAGAGACGCTCGGGGGTGGCCTGTGGGCTCTCGAGAGTAGCACATGCCGTCGTAACCATGGCCATCAGACGCATCGCAATTTCCTGGCCGCACCCCCAGGCCACCGTCTGTTGGACGGGGTTTTGGCCAATCCAAGCTTCGAACATGGTCCAAAAAGCCGCAGCCCATCGCTCGTCGCCGTCGCGCCGATATGCTCGCGCCAAATGGTACGCGAGCGTAAAGCGATTGGATTCCCACACTAACTTGATATCGTGTCGAGGCGGGCCGGATTTGGCGGTTATTGTCCAGTGCTCACCCACCGGCCAGTCCGCATCGTGTAACGGATCCCGATTGAAATTCGGCGGCCAACCAAGTTGCCCCGTCCAGCGACTAAAGAAAGGGTATTCGCCGCGCAATGCCCGTTCACACACGCGAACGACGTCAACTTGCCACAGCGAATCGACCGATACAGATCGCAGTTGTGCCGCGTCGGGCATGGTCAGGAAGCGTCGGCCACGGTCGCGCGACAGCGCCGGTTGCTGGTCGACCGTGAACGGGTATTGGTCACGAAACGCATGATCGGTAAATCGGGAGGGGTCGGTACGGCGGCGCAGCCAGCCGGATTTGACTCGCCACGACTGCAGTAGTCGGCGAGGCACGTTATCCCAGCCGACAGCTTTCGCCGTCCACCAGAGGCGAGTCAATGGGTTCATTCGTCAATTGTCCAAAAAAAACGGGATGTGATTGCCCCACTGAAACGGGGAAGTCTATTATAGTCCTGGTATGGGGCACTCGCATCGTCGAATAGCCGATCAAGGCCCTTTCGGTTGGCGTGAACCTCACGACAACTTTGGCGTTGGCTGAAATGAGTGTGTCGCAGTCCATCGGAAATGGGTCGTGGAGGGTAATGAATGGTCTTGCCGGAAGAGATTGTAGCGGTGATGCGGCAAGTTGCCAGCGAGAGCGGCAAGGATCTGGTCGAAGGATTCGGGGACCAGACCGTGCTGCTGCAAAGCGGTCTGGATTCGCTCGACTTCGCGATCGTCGTCGCGCGCCTGGAAGAGAAGTTTGACGCGGACCCGTTCTCCGTGATGGAAGAGCCTGTCTACCCCCGTACGCTGGCCGATTTTGTGGCCATTTACGAAGACTATTTCGCCGATCGGAGATGACCAGGATTCACGAACTGCGTCAGTTATTGAGCCTCGTCGAGCCGCAGCGTGAGCTGTGGTGCGCCCCGGGACGTGGAAATATCTGCGCACGTGATATCGGCAGGTTGGTCGAACAGAGCGGCGATATTCAAGAACGTATGCGGGATCGCAAGATTGCCATCTATGCCCGGTCCGAAAGTGAATTGGCGCCGCTGCTGGTTCTCGTGGACGGCGCCTGCCGCCAACTTACGTTGCTCCCCTCGCACCTGCCGCCCGACCGACTGGCCGCGATCGTGGTCCGGTCGGGGGCCGAGATTTTGCTGACAACCGACACGCAGGCCGTCGCCGAAAGTGATTTCGAGGTGGTCGCGGTCGATGTGGCGTTGTTATGGAGACGGGCTGAAACGGAGAGTGGCGGCCTGCTGAAGGAGCGGGGCAGAGATTTGGCAGCGGCAAGCTGTGCGGGATCAAAAGACCTGGGCAACGCGAAATCGGGAGGTCCGCACACCGCTCCAACAACGCTAACCAAATGGGTTCTATCGACCTCGGGCACGACCGGTGAGCCGAAATTGATCGCTCATACGTTAGCGTCGCTCACGCGGACGGCCAAACACGACCTGACTCGCGGCCAAGAATACCGCTGGGGATCGCTCTACAACCTGACTGGATTTGCCGGCCTGCAGGTCTTCCTGCAAAGCTGGTGCGGCGGGTCGTGCTTGATTCTGGGCCGGGAAGGATCGTCTCTGGAAGAGCGAGTCGAAGATCTCATGCACGCCGGATGCACGGCCCTCTCCGCGACCCCCACCATGTGGCGCAAGCTGCTGATGTCCTGTCCCGTCGAGCAGCTCGCACTGCGGCAAATTACGCTCGGAGGCGAGATTGTCGACCAGAAGATCCTCGCGGCGCCGAGCAACTCCTTCCCAGATGCGAAGATCGTCCACATCTATGCTTCGACCGAAGCCGGAGTTGGATTCGCCGTCCGCGACGGACTGGCCGGGTTTCCCGCTTCGTACCTCGACGACCCGCCGCCAGGATTGCAGCTGGCGGTCGATGCGCACGGACGGTTGCTGCTGCGATCGGACTGCGATGCACAAGAATATGTCGACGGCTGCTCGGAATTGAAACGCCATGACGGGTTCATCGACACCGGTGACCTTGTCGAGCGGCGCGGTGATCGGTTCTTCTTCCTGGGTCGTGCCGATGGTACGATCAATGTCGGTGGCAACAAAGTCCATCCGGAAGAAGTGGAAAATTTTCTGCTCGGCTGCGACGGGGTGCGGTTCGCGCGAGTCACCGGGCGCAAAAGCCCGTTTGCCGGTGAACTGGTCCAGGCGGAGGTTGTGCCGGAGTCGACCAACATGTCGGATCCGGACGCGTTCAAGAAGGCTCTGTTGGTTCGCTGTCGAGCCGTATTGGAGCCGTACAAAGTCCCCGCCATCGTCAAGCTTGTGGAAGACATTGAAGCGACCGCTGCCGGCAAAATGACACGGAGGCCTGAATGAAAAACGTCTTGGTGACGGGAGGAACGCGCGGCTTGGGACTCGCCACCGCCGCTCGACTGGCCGGCGATGGTTATCACGTCATCGCCACGGGGCGTCGGATCAGTCGGGAATTGGCGGACCTGGCGGCGCGGAACTTGCCGACCGGAAAAGTCTCGTTTGCCGAGCTAGATCTCGCTCAGCCTGAGATAATCCACGAGTTCGTACGCGCCACAACGGCCGCCCATGGGCCCTTGTACGGTCTGGTCAACAATGCGGCCCTGGGCCATGACGGCGTGCTGGCGACCATGCACGAAGCAGAGATCGCGCAGCTCGTGCAGGTCAACATCCTGTCCGCCATCTTCCTGGCCAAATACGCCTGCCGCTCCATGCTGCTGCAACGAGCCGGCCGCATCATCAATATCGCGTCCATTATCGCATACACCGGCTTCCACGGTCTGTCGGTGTACGCCGCTACCAAGTCGGCCCTGATTGGATTCACGAAATCACTGGCCCGTGAAGTTGGGAAGGCCGGAATCACCGTCAACTGCGTATCGCCGGGGTATATGGAGACCGCGATGACGGAAGGTATCGATGCCGCCAAACTCGACGCCATCCGACGACGTAGCCCGCTGGGACGCCTGGTGGATGTCAAGGATGTGGCCGAGACCATCGCGTTTCTGATGAGCGACCGAGCAGCCATGATCACCGGTGCCGATTTCAAGGTCGATGCGGGGAGTACCGCTTAGGCAAAATCCGAACCACGAATGACGAAGTCCGAATTAAGTCCGAAATCGGGAATCCGAAGGGGGTGAAACCAGGCCGTTGCCACGAGTGAACGGGAGTTTGCTTTAGCACTGGCAGAGCCAGTGGCACGCTGGGGCGGTGGTGAGCGGGGGTTTGCTTCAGCACTGGCTCCGCTCGCGGTTAGGGTTTCTGGTGGTTGGTTGGGTGTGTGACGCTCGCTCAGCCAGTGGCACCCCGTGTGTTTTCTGGCGGTTGGTTGGGTGTGGGACGCTCGCTCAGGAAAGTGGCACGCTGGGGCGGTGGTGAACGGGGGTTTGCTACAGCACTGGCTCCGCTCGCGGTTAGGGTTTCTGGTGGTTGGCCATGTGTTCGACGCTCGCTCAGCCAGTGGCACCCCGTGTGTTTCTGGTGGTTGGTTGGGTGTGGGACGCTCGCTCAGGAAAGTGGCACGCTGGGGCGGTGGTGAGCGGGGGTTTGCTTCAGCACTGGCTCCGCTCGCGGTTAGGGTTTCTGGTGGTTGGTTGGGTGTGGGACGCTCGCTCAGCCAGTGGCACCCCGTGTGTTTTCTGGTGGTTGGTTGGGTGTGGGACGCTCGCTCAGGAAAGTGGCACGCTGGGGCGGTGGTGAGCGGGGGTTTGCTTCAGCACTGGCTCCGCTCGCGGTTAGGGTTTCTGGTGGTTGGCTGTGTGGACGCTCGCTCAGCCAGTGGCACCCCGTGTGTTTTCTGGTGGTTGGTTGGGTGTGGGACGCTCGCTCAGGAAAGTGGCACGCTGGGGCGGTGGTGAGCGGGGGTTTGCTTCAGCACTGGCTCCGCTCGCGGTTAGGGTTTCTGGTGGTTGGTTGGGTGTGGGACGCTCGCTCAGCCAGTGGCACCCCGTCACTTGAGAAATCCGAAGCACGAATGACGAAGTCCGAATTAAGTCCGAAATCGGGAATCCGAAGGAGGTGAAACGCTCGTTCAGAACACGCGTTTGTGGATGCGCAACTGCTTGCTGGAACAGATCATCTTGGGCTCGATGTTGCGATCGATGTAGGTCATCGCGTCGATCAGGCAGTCGTCGCCAATGCTGAGCCCCTGAAACACAAACGAGTTGGAGCCAATCAGCACGCGCTCTCCGATCGTTACGTTCCCCGACAGGCGTGCGCCCGGATTGAGGAACGAGTGGCTGCCGACGACACTGTCGTGCCCGACCGTCACGCTGTAGTTGACGATTACATGGTCCGCGATGACGGCGTTGGCCGAAACGACGACATTCGCCGCCAGGTAGACCCCCTGCCCGACCGTCGCCGTGTCGGATATATACGCGGAAGGATGAACGACCGATCGCGGGACCATGCCGAGCGTCTCCGCGACCTCGAACCACTCCCGACGTACGTTTTGGTCCCACATGGAAATAATGTAGCCGACAGGAACAGAACACGCCGCTACAAACTCTCGCAGCTTCGCGACGTGCAGCCGCGACGTGCCGTCCGCCGTCTCCGTTTCCGGTACCACCAAGACGATCCGGAGATACTCGCGACTCATGAATCGCCGTGCAGTCTCCGCGATTTCCAGTGCCGTGCTCTTGCCGCCAAATACGCACAAAGTTGCCGACATCGCCCCTGCTCCGCTGTGCCGCCATGAAACCAGTCTGTCCAGTGGCTGGGGATGTACCCCAGTGGAAGGATTTGTATCATGATGCACGGCGGAAAACAATTGGACGTGGTTATTGGTTATTGGTCATTGGTCATTGGTTATTGGTCATTGGTCATTGGTGGCGTCCGTTATGCACTGGCAAATTGGTGCCGAGTGGTGTGGGAGTGAATGTTGGGGAGGGGCGTGGGATGGGATGGATGGGATTGCCGCTGCGCCTGGCTGGGTTCTCTACCCACGACAAACCTTCACGAGCCGAATAAACTGATGTCTCTGGGCCGAATACTCAAACGTGGCATGGATGTGGCCGGAGCCGGATTGGCCCTGTTGCTGTTCTCGCCGCTGCTGGCAGTCATCGCGGTGGGGGTACGGCGCAGTATGGGTAAACCTGTCCTGTTCCGGCAGACGCGGCCCGGACTTGGGGGAAAGCCGTTCGAAATGGTTAAGTTTCGCACGATGCGCGACACTTGTGATAATGACCGGCAATCCTTTACCGGATGAAACGCGGCTGACCAGGTTCGGCCAATTCCTGCGTAAGACAAGTCTCGACGAGCTGCCGGAACTGTGGAACGTGCTGCAGGGTGACATGAGCCTGGTTGGCCCGCGACCACTGCTGATGCAATACCTCGACCGGTACACTGCACAGCAGGCTCGGCGGCACGAGGTCAAGCCGGGCCTTACCGGGTGGGCCCAGATTAACGGTCGTAACGCCATCAGCTGGGAGAAAAAATTCGAACTGGACGTCTGGTATGTGGACCATCAGAGTCTGGCACTGGACTTGCGCATCATCTTGGTGACAGTCTGGAAGACTGTGCGACGGGAGGGCATTTCTGCGTCATCGCACGTCACCATGCCCGAGTTCATGGGATCCGGTAACAACAAGGATTAGATGGTGGTTCCCCAGCAAAGCGTTTATGTACTGGGTTGTGGAGGGCACGCGAAAGTCGTTATTCAGACGCTGCGTGCGCTCGATTATCGCGTCGCAGCTGTGTTTGATGATGACACCGCCAAATGGGAAAAGGCATTCTTGGGTATTCCCGTTCACGGGCCGATCGACCGGGTCGCCGAGTTTTCGCCACTACCGAGCATGATGGCGGTGGGAGACAACGCGACTCGAGCGTCCATTGCCGCCCGGCTTGAGCTGGAGTGGCTGACCGTCGTTCATCCTCGTGCTTACGTCGACCCGACGGCACGGTTGGGAGCTGGGACGGTCGTGTTTGCAGGAGCGATCGTGCAGGCCGAGACTCGGATCGGCAGGCATGCAATCATCAATACCGCCGCGTCCGTCGATCATGATTGTGAGATCGGTGACTATGTGCACGTTGCGCCTGGCGCGAGGGTGGCCGGCGGTGTGTGTGTGGGAGACCGAACGCTGCTGGGCCTTGGCTCGGTGGTACTACCGGAAAAGCGAGTTGGTCCGCGTGTGGTTGTTGGAGCGGGAGCGGTAGTCACACGCGACCTGCCTGAAAATGTCACGGTGGTTGGTATTCCGGCGCGAGTTGTGGGTTAAGAAAGCGAGGCAAAATGAAGTCGAGCGGATCTACACGAGTCTACCTTTCCCCGCCCCACATGTCTCGGCGGGAAAGGGAACTGCTGCTCGATGCATTCGATTCCAATTGGATCGCTCCGTTGGGTCCGCACGTGGATGCGTTGGAAAGGGAATTCGCTGCCAAGGTGGAGATGCCCTACGCCGTGGCGTTGTCGAGCGGTACGGCCGCACTGCACCTCGCACTCAAACTCGTGGGGGTCAAACAGGGCGACCGGGTCGTGACGTCGTCCCTGACCTTCGCCGCGACCGCCAATGCCATCACCTACCTGGGGGCCGAGCCGGTATTCGTCGACAGCGAGCCTCGAGTCGTGGAATATGGATCCGAATCTGCTCGCAGAAGCGCTCGGACTCGCGGCCAGGTCCGGCAGGTCGCCCCAAGCCGTGGTGGTCGTCGATATCTACGGCCAGTGCGCCGATTACCAGCCGATCCTGGAGATCTGCCGGTCGCACCACGTTCCCGTCATCGAAGATGCCGCGGAGGCCCTCGGGGCCACATACCAAGATCAGCAGGCCGGTACGTTCGGCGATCTGGCATGCTTCTCCTTTAACGGCAACAAGATCATCACTACCAGCGGCGGTGGGATGCTGGTCACGCGCGATAAGAAGGCGGCGGAGAAAGTGCGGTTCCTCTCGACCCAGGCCCGCGATCCGGCACCACACTATGAGCATTCCGAAATCGGCTACAATTATCGCCTGAGCAATCTGCTGGCGGCCGTCGGAAGAGGACAACTGGCCGTGCTGGATAGTCGTGTGGAGAAACGGCGGGAAAACTTTGAGTTCTATCGGCAGGCGCTCGGCGATCTGCCGGGGATCTCGTTCATGCCGGAACCGGAGAGACTGCCGATCCACACGATGGCTGACTTGCACGGTGATTGATTCAAGCGAGTTTGGTGCCACGCGCGAAGATATCCGCCTGGCCCTGGAAGCGGACAACATCGAGGCGCGTCCAGTGTGGAAGCCGATGCATCAGCAACCGGTCTTTCGTCAATGCCAGGTGTTTGGTGGAAGCGTGTCGGCCAGGCTGTTTGCAGACGGGCTCTGTTTGCCCAGTGGATCGAACCTGAAAGACGCTGATCGTGAGCGAGTGGTCGAGATTGTGCGCTCGGTAAAGGGACGCGGGAAGAAAAGGGTCGTGTGATAGTCGTGTCTTCTCTACTCATACTCTTACTCTTAATCATACTCTTAATCATACTCTTACTCTTACTCGAAAACCCCATCCAAAAGTCTGCCACTCGTCATGGATTTAATCCATAGTCTCAGCATCCCCGATCGGCAATCCGGATTACCGTGGTAATTGGCATGCGGCTCGGTTGCGGGCTCGGCAACGGGCCGATTGATGGCGACCGGTCGGCTCGCCCGCCTTGCTGTGGTGGACCGTATTCCCGGGGTGCGCTAGCGCGTCGACCCCGGGCTTCGTTGTGCCACGCCGTTGGCGTGAAGACAGGCGTCCTTGACGAATTGGTGTACGTGATCGGCACTGCAAACTCCCGATTGATTGGGCAATCCGGATTACCGTGGTAATTGGCATGCGGCTCGGTTGCGGGCTCGGCAACGGGCCGATTGATGGCGACCGGTCGGCTCGCCCGCCTTGCTGTGGTGGACCGTATTCCGGGGTGCGCCGCTAGCGCGTCGACCCCGGGCTTCGTTGTGCCACGCCGTTGGCGTGACGAGGATTTTTCACCACAACGTGGTGGCACTCCACAGCCCGGGGTCGCCGCGCTTCGCGGCGCACCCCGGGGACCCGTCGACCATCAGAGAAGGCACCCTGAAGGGGTGCGACAGGATCCGCGCGAACCCACCAATGCGTAATGGCATCGAATGATGTTCGGACTGCGTGCGGTGCGGACAACGCATCTTGTCCGACCCCGTTGGGGTCGCCGATGGCGGGTCGCGGGTGCCCCAGGGTAGGGCTCCACGGCTTGGGCCGTGGAGCCCCACCCTGGGCTGTGGAGTGCCACCACGTTGTGGTGAAGACGAGTTAGTTTTGGGGAAGGGGACGTTTGGGATGGTGCTTCCGCGTTCTGGCGAACGCGGCTACGAGGGGGCGAACGCGGCTACGAGGGGGCGAACGCGGCTACGAGGGGGCGAACGCGGCTACGAGGGGGCGAACGCGGCTACCAGAGAGGAATGTTAAGTGAAAAATCTAGCATGTGTTGTTGGGGCCCGGCCGAATTTTATGAAAATGGCTCCGCTGTTGCTGCGCGTTGGAAAAATACCCCGACGTTAGCACTACGTTGATCCATACCGGGCAACATTACGATAGCCAGTTGTCGGATGTCTTCTTCCGCGACCTGGAAATGAAGAAACCCGATATCCACCTGGAAGTCGGGTCGGGCAAACATGGTCAGCAGACCGCTCGCGTCCTGGAAAAAATGGAAGAAGTGCTCGAGAAAGGGGCCGCCAGTGGAGCGACCTACGATCGCCTGATTGTCGTGGGTGACGTCAACTCGACCATGGCCGCGACGCTGGCGGCCGCGAAGCTGGGGATACCGGTCGCGCATGTGGAAGCCGGATTGCGCAGCTTCGATCGGACTATGCCCGAAGAGATCAATCGCATCGTGACCGACTCCATCAGCGATATGCTGCTCGTCTCCGAGCCCGAGGGATTGGAGAACCTGCAGCGCGAAGGGCACGACAACGGCCACGTGCACCTGGTCGGGAACGTGATGATCGATACCCTGCTGCATCAACTCCCCACCGCTCGCCAGCTGAATGTGTTGGATCGGATGGGTTTGCCGGCCGGCGGGTACGGGGTCGTCACGTTGCATCGGCCGTCGAACGTCGATCAACCCGAGACGCTCGGGCCGCTGATCGATGTGCTGATCGATATCTCGACGAGCCTCAAGCTCGTGTTCCCCGTCCATCCCCGCACGACAGCGCGGTTCGAAGCGTTCGGGCTGTTGGACCAACTCACCTCGGCGCCCGGGATCATCCTGCAGCCTCCCATGGGGTACCTGGAGTTTCTCGGCGCTCACGTCACAAGCGAAAGTGATCGTGACGGACTCGGGAGGTTTGCAGGAAGAGTCGACCGCGCTGGGAATCCCCTGCCTCACCATGCGCGAAAACACCGAACGGCCCATTACCGTGGACGTGGGAACCAGTACGCTCATCGGCAGCGACGCCCAGAAGCTGCGAGATTGCCTGGGGCAGGTGTTGGCCGGAGCCTATAAACTGGGAAGTTGCCCCGAACTGTGGGACGGGAAGGCAGCCGAGCGGATCGCGGCCGTCGTGACCGGTCGGGGGGGTAGCTAGGAATTGGCGAACCGACCCATCAAAATGGACGTAAACTGTTTAAGGTGAATGAGTAACATTGGATCAGCCGCAGGCCCCAAGACCGGCAAATGCCGCCACCAAATGCCGCCAGAGGGCCTAGTCCCGGCGGAGACACGACCTGCGGTTGCGATATGGACGACTGACCCCCCACTTCCCCCAAGGGACGAGGGAGAAACTGCTTTGATGATGACTGATTTCCGCCGGGCAACGCCGTGAAGCATTTTGGAGTCGAGAAGAATCGGACGCGAGTTTGTAGCCGAAGTCGCCAGACTTCGGAGGCTACCCGCAGTCGGTCCGAATTCTGGCGAATTCGGCTACGGAAATGCTTCACAGCGTTGTCCGCCGGGGCAAGCCCGATGGGGGCGAAGTGAAGGGTACGCAGGGGCGGATACGAAGAGTATTGGGACACATAGCTGAACGGACTGAAGTCCGTTCTACGTAGGGGACAGCGAAGTGCGAACGTTTAATTTGCGGCTCGTTTTGTGGCTCGCGGGGATCTTCTTGGTTTCGGCGATCGTCGTGCATTTCGTACACGACTACCAGGTGCGCAAGAACGCCAGTGCCTTTCTCGACAGGGCCCAAAAATCCGAAGCGGCCTTTCGGGAAATGCGCGAGAAAAAGTCTAGTACACGGGATCAGGTGGAAGCTGTCGTCCAGCAGACGGCGATGCACTACAAGCGATACCTGGCGCTGAATCCCGATGATTTGGGTGTGCGCATCACCTACGGACGTTTCCTGCTTTCCCTGCCCGACCCTTGGGGAGCTTATCAGCAGTTTGAGCGAGTGCTGCGAACCGATCCAGACGATCCGCGTGTGGCTCCCTATGCGGACGAGAAACTGATCGACAACTATCAGGAAGCTCGCAAGACACAAATCGATCTGGCTCGGCTCTTGAGACAGACGAGCGATGCCATCTACCACATCAACAAGCTGTTGGAGTCGCAGAAGAACGATCCGAAGTTGTTCGAACTGCGCGGCCTGCTGCAGAGTCAGGAGGCTGGTACGGAAGGCGCTAAGAATGCGGAGCAGTCGTATGAAGAGGCGATCCAGTACGACCCGGCTCGCACTTCCGCTTACTTTGCATTGGCCATGCTGCAGCGAGAGCGCCTCAATAACCCAGACGCTGCCAAAGTCACGATCGAGCAGATGGTTGAGGCCAATCCGGACCTGGTCGACGCGTATGTCGCTCGTGCTCGTTTCCTGTTGGTCTTGTCCGCGGCTGATTCCGAACCGGGCCGCGAAAAAGAGAATCTTGCAGCGGCCCTCAAGGACTGCGAGAAAGCCCGTGAGTTGAAGCCGGACGATCCGAACGCCTTGCTCGTGCACTCGCAGTGTCTGCAGAGTTCGGCCCAGGGAATCCTGGAACGTGCGGCACGGGCGCAGGAATACGTCAGGGCTCGTGATCTATTGAAAAGGGTGATTGAGCTACGACCAGAAAATCCGGATTTGTACATGAATCTGTACAACCTCGAACTGTTGGCCGGCGGCGGCGAAGACGCGCTGGAAAACAGCGATCAGGGCTTGACTGCGGCCAAGGCTGCCCTCTACGCCGGCATCGATGCCGTGCCGCCGGAAGATACCTTCAAGCTGCGCTTGCAGATGGCGGATGTGCTGGTCGCAACCTCTGGGCCGGAGGAGGAAATCGACAATCAGCTCGCGGCAATGCAGGCTTTACGCCCGGATAGTCCGCAGATCGCTTACGTGGAAACGCGGCGACTGGTAGTTAAGCAGCAGTGGCTCGCAGCGTCGAAGGCGCTGGAAGAGCTCCGCCCGAAACTGCAGGATTCTCCGGAGCTGATCAATCGGGTCGATGTCATGCTGGGACGGTGCTATTCGCAGCTGGGAGACCAGGATCTGCGTCTGGACGTGCTCCGCCGGGTCGTCCAGGAGAAGCCCAAGGATGTGTCAGCGCGTATGGACATCGCGGAAACCCTGTTGTCGTTGGGTCGCCTGCAGGAGGCGCTCGAGCAATATGGGGAGTTGGTACGTCTGCGCACGGGATCACTCAATGTTGTCAAACGGTACACGCAGTTGTTAATCACTGATACGTTGTCCAAGAGCTCGGACAAACGGGACTGGTCCGCGGTGGAAACGTCCGTCACGGCTGTCAGGAAGAATTTCCCTGACGATCCGTGGGTGCCGCTCACGGAAGCGGAAATCTGGCTGGGAAAGGGCGATGCGGGGAAGGCGGAAGAGACCCTTTTGACTGCGCGGGACAAGTCGCCTAATCAGCTTGACCTTTCTTCGGCACTCCTGGAATTGGCGCAGCAGCAGGGCGATTGGGAGAAAGCCTCCCAGCGGCTGAAGGAATTAGAAGAGACGTTTGGCGACACCTATGCCGTACGGGTCGCCAAAGCGCGGTTTCTCGCCAAGCAGAAAGGCAAGGAAGCGGTGCCCGAGCTGGCCGAACTAGCGAAGAACGTCGACACGTTCTCACCAGAGGATCAGACGAGGCTTCTGTGGCAATTGGCGCGGACTTGTCTGGCGACTGGTGCTCTGCGAGGAGGGGCTCCGGTACGGCCAGGAGGCAGCGCAACGCTCGCCCACCAATCTGCGCATTCGATTGTTCCTGGTGGACATCGCCCGAATTACCAGCGACGTGGAGACGGGGCGGAAACTGGCCGACGAGATTGCACAGATCGACGGCGGTGGACCCGTCGCCATGTACGCCAATGCGGTCGTCGCTGTCACTCGCTGTAGTGTACTGAAGGCCGAAACGAGTAAGGAGGGTGTTTCGCCAGCGGAAGTCGAGAAAGCCAACGGCCAAATCGCTGACGGACTCCGTCAGGCTCAGGAGCAACTGCGAATGGCTGCCGGAAAACGACCGCGTTGGTCGGATATCTCCGTGCTGCAGGGAC
>CAVOXY010000056.1:0-141199 GCA_963700515.1 uncultured Planctomycetota bacterium
ATGCCCTGCAGCACCGGGATATCCGACCAAGCAGAATCTTTTGCGGAAGCGAGTCGCAGCTGCTCCTGAGCCTGACGGAGTCCGTCAGCGATTTGGCCGTTAGCTTTCTCGACTTCCGTCGGCGTGACTCCCTCTTTACTCGCTTCGGCCCTCAGAACATTGGAGCGAGTGAGCGCGACGGTTGCATTGGCATACATGGAGGCGGCGCCACCGCCGTCGATCTGTGCAATCTCGTCGGCCAGCTTCCGCCCTGTCTCCACGTCGTTGGCAAATCGGGCAATATCCACCAGGAACAATCGAAGTCGCAGATTGGTGGGAGAGCGCTGCGAGGCTTCCTGGCCGTACCGGAGCCCCTCGTCCAGGGCACCAGACGCCAGACAGATCCGCGATAATTGCCACAGAAACTGCGTCTGTTCCTCCGGCGAGTACGTGTCGAGGTTCTTCGCTCGACTCGGCCAGCTCGGGCACCGCTTCCTTGCCTTTCTGCTTGGCGAGAAACCGCGCTTTGGCGACCCGTACAGCGTAGGTGTCGCCGAACGTCTCTTCCAATTCCTTCAGCTGTTGGGAGGCTTTATCCCAATCACCTTGCTGCTTCGCCAGTTCCAGGAGTGCCGAAGAAAGGTCAAGCTGATTGGGCGACTTGTCGCGCACAGGCCGAAAAGGGTTTCTTCCGCCTTCGCCGGATCGCCCTTTCCCAACCAGATTTCGGCTTCCATAAGCGGCCCCCACGGATCGTCAGGGAAACTCTTACGGACTGCCGTGACCGACGCTTCCACCGGGGACCAGTCCCGTTTGTCCGGGCTCTTGGTCAACGTGTCGGTGATTAACAGCTGCGTGTATCGCTTGACGATACTGAGTGATCCCGGCGCGGCCCTTACCAATTCTCCATATTGCTCGAGCGCCTCCTTCACGCGGCCCAACAAAGTCAGAGTTTCCGCGATGTCCACGCGTGCCGAGACATCCTGCGGCTTATCCTGAATGACGCACCGCAGCACTGCCAGACGCCGACCTTGATTGCCGAGCTGCGAATAGCACCGTCCCAGCATGATGTCGACTCGATTGATCAGTTGCGAATCCTGCAGTTTCGGGCGGAGCTCTTCCAGCGCCTTCGACGCCGCGAGCCACTTTTGCTCAACTACCAGTCGCCGCGTTTCCACGTAAGCGATCAGCGGACTATCTGGGCGCAAGGCCCTTATTGCCGCGAGCTGATCATCGATTTCCTCCTTCGGCCCAGAGGTTGCGACCAACACATCCGCTAACCGCCAGCGCAGCATGAAGCTGTATTCCGGACGCACGGCATCGATTCCTTCGCGGAGGGCATCCGTCGCCGCAGTCACACCTCGATCGCTATTTTCCAGCGCGTCTTCGCTACCGCCCGCCCGAAGCTCGAGATTCGACAGATCCATGTAGTAATCTGGCACTTTCGGTCGCAGCTCAATCACCCTTCTGTATAGATCGCCAGCCCTGACGTATACCTCACCGCGCTCCGCACGCTCGAGGATCCCCTGAGCCACACTCTCCAGACACTTGGCGTGCACGTACAAGGCGTCCGGATCGTCCGGCTTCAACTCACGCGCTTTCTCGCAGTCCTTGAGGGCCGATGCGAGATATTCCTTTGCGCGGCCCGGTTCGGAATCAGCCGCGGACAAGACCAACAGGAAACGAGCACGAGCCACATACGCGTCGACCAGGTCCGGATTGGCCTCAACCATCTGCTCGATCGTGGCTTTGGCAGCCTCTGGGGTATCGAGGCGATCTCGCTGCAGCATGGCCAATGCAAAGTAAGCGGAGGTGCGAGCAGGGTCGTGTTGGATCGCCTCTTCAAATGACAGGCGCACATTCTTGGCACCTTCCGTCCCAGGCTCTTGACTCTGCAACAAGCCGCGCAGTTCGAACAACTGCGGATCGTTCTTCTGCGACTCCAACAGCTTGTTGATGTGGTAGATGGCATCGCTGTTCTGTCTTAAGAACCGGGCCAGCTCGATTTGTGTCTTGCGAGCTTCCTGATAGTTGTCGATCAGTTTCTCGTCCGCATAGGGGGCCACACGCGGATCGTCTGGATCGGTTCGCAGCACTCGCTCAAACTGCTGATAAGCTCCCCAAGGGTCGGGCAGGGAAAGCAGGAAACGTCCGTAGGTGATGCGCACACCCAAATCATCGGGATTCAGCGCCAGGTATCGCTTGTAGTGCATCGCCGTCTGTTGGGCGACAGCTTCCACCTGATCCCGTGTACTAGACTTTTTCTCGCGCATTTCCCGATATGTCGCTTCGGATTTTTGGGCCCTGTCGAGAAAGGCACTGGCGTTCTTGCGCACCTGGTAGTCGTGCACGAAATGCACGACGATCGCCGAAACCGAGAAGATCCCCGCGAGCCACAAAACGAGCCGCAAATTAAACGTTCGCACTACGCTGTCCCCTACGTAGAACGGACTTCAGTCCGTTCAGCTATGTGTCCCAATACTCTTCCTGTCCAATCCTGCGTACCCTTCACTTCGCCGCCGTCGGGCTTGCCCCGGCGGACAACGCTGTGAAGCATTTCCGTAGCCGAATTCGCCAGAATTCGGACCGCTGCGGGTAGCCTCCGAAGTCTGGCGACTTGGGCTACAAACGCGCGTCCAAATTTTCTCGACTCCAAAATGCTGCACGGCGTTGCCCGGCGGCATCAGTAATCACCGAAGTTGTCTTTTCCCTCGTCCCTGTGGGGAATTGAGGGGTCAGTCGTCCATATCGCGGCCGCAGGTCGTGTCCCCGCCGGGGCCAGCCGTCTGGCGGCCTTTGTCGGCGGCATTTGCCGGTCTTGGGGCCTGCGGCTGATCCAATGTTACTCATTCACCTTAAACAGTTTACGTCCATTTTGATGGGTCGGTTCGCCAATTCCTAGCTACCCCCCCGACCGGTCACGACAGCCGCGATCCGCTCGGCCGCCTTGCCCGTCCCACAGTTCAGGGCAACTTCCCTGTTTATAGGCTCCGGCCAGCACCTGCCCCAGGCAATCTCGCAGCTTCTGAGCGTCGCTGCCGATGAGCGTACTGGTGCCGACGTCGACGGTAATGGGCCGTTCGGTGTTTTCACGCATGGTGAGGCAGGGGATTCCCAGCGCGGTGGACTCTTCCTGCAGACCGCCCGAGTCGGTCACGATCACTTTCGCTTGTGACGTGAGCGATAGAAACTCGAGGTACCCCATGGGCGGCTGCAGGATGATCCCGGGCGCCGCCGTGAGTCTGCTCCAACAGCCCGAACGCTTCGAACCGCGCTGTCGTGCGCGGATGGACGGGGAACACGAGCTTGAGGCTCGTCCGAGATATCGATCAGCACATCGATCAGCGGCCCGAGCGTCTCGGGCTGATCGACGTTCGACGGCCGATGCAAGGTGACGACGCCGTACCCTCCGGCCGGCAAACCCAACCGCTCCAACACATTCAGCTGGCGAGCGGCGGGGAGTTGATGCAGCAGCGTATCGATCATCACGTTGCCGACCAGGTGCACGTGGCCGTTCTCGTGCCCTTCGCGCTGCAGGTTCTCCAATCCCTCGGGCTCGGAGACGAGCAGCATATCGCTGATGGAGTCGGTCACGATGCGATTGATCTCTTCGGGCATGGTCCGATCGAAGCTGCGCAATCCGGCTTCCACATGCGCGACCGGTATCCCCAGCTTCGCGGCCGCCAGCGTCGCGGCCATGGTCGAGTTGACGTCGCCCACGACAATCAGCCGATCGTAGGCGCGCCGTCGGCGGCCCCTTTCTCGAGCACTTCTTCCATTTTTTCCAGGACGCGAGCGGTCTGCTGACCATGTTTCCCCGACCCGACTTCCAGGTGGATATCGGGTTTCTTCATTTCCAGGTCGTGGAAGAAGACGTCCGACAACTGGCTATCGTAGTGTTGCCCGGTATGGATCAACGTAGTGCTGACGTCGGGGTATTTTTCCAACGCGCCAACAGCGGAGCCATTTTCATGAAATTCGGCCGAGCCCCAACAACACATGCTAGATTCTTCACTTAACATTCCTCTCTGGTAGCCGCGTTCGCCCCCTCGTAGCCGCGTTCGCCCCCTCGTAGCCGCGTTCGCCCCCTCGTAGCCGCGTTCGCCCCCTCGTAGCCGCGTTCGCCAGAACGCGGAAGCGCATCCCAAACGTCCCCTTCTCCCCTCGTAGCCGCGTTCGCCCCTCGTAGCCGCGTTCGCCAGAACGCGGAAGCTCATCCTAAACGTCCCTTTCCCCAAAATTAACTCGTCGTCCCACAACGTGGTGGCACAACCCAGCCCAGGGTGGGGCTCCACGGCCCAAGCCGTGGAGCCCTACCCTGGGGCACCCGCGACCCACCATCGGCGACCCCAACGGGGTCGGACAAGATGCGTTGTCCGCACCGCACGCAGTCCGAACATCATTCGATGCCATTACGCATTGGTGGGTTCGCGCGGATCCTGTCGCACCCCTTCAGGGTGCCTTCTCTGATGGTCGACGGGTCCCCGGGGTGCGCCGCGAAGCGCGGCGACCCCGGGCTGTGGAGTGCCACCACGTTGTGGTGAAGAATCCTCTTCACGCCAACGGCGTGGCACAACGAAGCCCGGGGTCGACGCGCTAACGGCGCACCCCGGGAATACGGGTCCACCACAGCAAGGCGGGCGAGACGACCGGTCGCCATCAATCGGCCCGTTCCCGAGCCCGCAACCGAGCCGCATGCCAATTACCACGGTAATCCGGATTGCCGATCAGGGATGCTGAGACTATGGATTAAACCCATGACGAGTGGCAGACTTTTGGAAGGGGTTTTCGAGTAAGAGTAAGAGTAAGAGTAAGGGACACGACTATCACACGACCCTTTTCTTCCCGCGTCCCTTTACCGAGCGCACAATCTCGACCACTCGCTCACGATCAGCGTCTTTCAGGTTCGATCCACTGGGCAAACAGAGCCCGTCCGCAAACAGCCTGGCCGATACGCTTCCACCAAATACCTGGCATTGACGAAAGACTGGTTGCTGATGCATCGGCTTCCACACGGGACGCGCCTCAATATTGTCCGCTTCCAGGGCCAGACGGATGTCTTCTCGTGTGGCACCAAATTCACTCGCATCAACCACCGTGCAAGTCAGCCAGCGTGTGGATCGGCAGCTCTCCGGTTCCGGCATGAACGAGATCCCCGGCAGATCGCCGAGTGCCTGCCGATAGAACTGAAAGTTTTCCCGCCGTTTCTCCACACGACTATCCAGCACGGCCAGTTGCCCTCTTCCGACGGCGGCCAGCAGATTACTCAGGCGATAATTGTATCCGATTTCGGAATGTTCATAGTGTGGTGCCGGATCGCGGGCCTGGGTCGAGAGGAACCGCACTTTTTCCGCCGCCTTCTTATCGCGCGTGACCAGCATCCCACCGCCGCTGGTGGTGATGATCTTGTTGCCGTTAAAGGAGAAGCATGCCAGCTCGCCGAACGTACCGGCCTTCTGATCTTCGTATGTGGCCCCGAGGGCCTCCGCGGCATCTTCGATGACGGGAACGTGGTGCGACCGGCAGATCTCCAGGATCGGCCGGTAATCGGCGCACTGGCCGTAGATATCGACGACCACGACGGCTTTGGGCGACTTGCCGGACCTGGCCGCGGAGCCGAGCGACTTCTGAGAGCAAATTCGGATCCATATTCCACGACTGAGGCTCGCTGTCGACGAATACCGGCTCGGCCCCCAGGTAGGTGATGGCATTGGCGGTCGCGGCGAAGGTCAAGGACGACGTCACGACCCGGTCGCCCTGTTTGACCCCCACGAGTTTGAGCGCGAGATGCAGTGCGGCCGTACCGCTCGACAACGCCACGGCGTACGGCATCTCCACCTTGGCAGCGAATTCTCTTTCAAACGCATCCACGTGCGGACCCAACGGAGCGATCCAATTGGAATCGAATGCATCCAATAGCAGCTGTCGTTCCCGTCCCGACATGTGCGGCGGCGAAAGGTAGACACGCGGTGTTTGATCATTGCGCATGGGGCAATTAAGTCTTTTTTACTTCTCCGCAGGAAAGTCTGTGGACTATTCGTTTCATGGCCCAACGGTCGTTTCATGGCCTGACGGGCCGGACCGCGTAGAACGGACTTTAGTCCGTGCCAGGAGAGCGTGCAAGATCCTCAATCACTGGGCGTCTGCAGCACATTCATCACTGCCGCCAGCTCACACTCTTCTTGTGGCAAGTAGTCCGCAGCCAGTTCTGTCGTCTGCCATTGATGTACGTTTCGATCCGATCTGACTCCGATGGTTCTCCATCCCACGCATGAGGGGCGAGGAAATCCTTGGCAGGATTATCGGCCACATACCAATACTCTCGAGCGTCGATCTGCCGCATCAGCTCCTCGAAATTACAGGGATCGGGTTTGGTATGCCCGGTCTCTTCGGAAATGAGCAGCGTATCGAAGTGCTGTTGAAGTCCGAGAGCGGCAATTTTATTGCGTTGCGTGCGGCTCCTCCCATCCGTGATACACCCCAGCACACCATCTCGCCGCTTCACTTCAGCGAGCAGCGACAGGGCCCCCTCACGCGGCTCAATGCGCAGGATAATGATAGCGATAAGTGTCCAACATGAACTCCATCACACCATCGAGGAGACCCGACTGCTTCACAATCGACTGGAACGCGCCCGCCACCTTTCCCGTCCGAAGACACTCATCAAGCGGCCGGCGGCAATCGACGCCAAAGCGTTCCTGGACCGCTGCGGCCACCGCCGAAAAGCCGGACCGGACGAAATCGATTTCATCGTAGAGCGTGTCGTCCAAGTCCCAGACCACACAACGTCCAGATCGACTGCGCATCATGATTCGTCAGGCAATGTGAAAATGATCTCGGAATCAAAGCGCACCATGGCCGTCCGATCCGTCCAATCCTCGAAGAAAGGAATTTCTTCGTGCAGCAAGTACTCACGAATCAACCACTCCGGGTAATTTGCCCCCGTCGCATAGGTGAGTGGAAACCCACCGCCGAAACGCGGATTGAGCTCACTTGCCAACCACCGATCCTCTGCCTTGGAGACAAAGAATTGATAGGTAAGGCAGCCGCGCGCGCCCTCAACCGTGTGGAGTTTCTCACGCAGGTAGCGATATGTTCTTCCTTTGAGCGCAACTCCCTTGCTGATCTCACCACCCCGCACTTCGAGTCGCTTGCGGGGCACCAGGCACCTCAACTCGCCACGCACATCGTAGTAGGCATCGACCGTGACCTCGTCAAATTTTTCCGGGCTGCAATATTCCATGAATAGCAGCTTCTTGTCAGCGAGTAGATCGTTCGACATCATGTCAGGAGTCAATACGGCCCGGGCACCTTTACTGAGACTACCATCGTACGGCTTGGCAAAAAAGGGAAAGCTGAGCTTCTCTTTCGTCATGAATGCCGGTGTTTCAAAACCCAAGTCACGGAACCAGGACGCGCTCAGACGTTTGTCCCTGCAAATCCTGATCAGCTGAAGGTCACACACAACAACTCTGCAATTCAGTTCGCCAAGCGAATCACACAGTTGCGTTAACGCGATCAATTCCGTGTCAATCATCGGGACAATCAAACGGATATTTTCCCGTCGTACCAGTTCCACGAGAAACTGTCTGTACGCGGGATCCTTCGCATGTGGAGACTGGAACGCCACATCGGCCTCACGGGCGGCTGAGGACCAGACCGGATCCATGTCGAGTGCCACGACCTTCCCGCGCAGTCTCAAATTCTCCAACGCCTGCTGAAAGAAACGCAGGAGCTGTACTCTTCGTCCAGACGAAGTGATCAGAATATTGAAGTCGCGATCAGTTATTGTGTTCACGGTGGTCCGTAAAGAATAAATTTCTGGAGTCGTCCGATCGGTGGCCAAGCCCCGCTCGCTTGACCATTGCCATCACGCTGGCAATCAGAGATTCGAAAACACGACTTACCTCGGCCCTCTAGCGCGTCAAATTGGCGCGGCAGGTCTGCATCTTTGAGTACATTCACTTCGTTCGGTGGACAATTCGAGCAGGGACACCGACTGCGGTGACATCGGCAGGAAGATCATGCGTGACGACCGCACTAGCTCCCACCGTAGTATTCGCGCCAATCCTTTTCTCCGGGATCACGACGGCTCCGATGCCAATAAGCGTCGCGTCACCAACGGCAACTCCACCGGCCAATCGAGCCCCTGGCGAATGTGCGAAACGCCCAATTCGGCAATCGTGGTCTATCGAGGCTGCCGTATTGACAATCACGTGATCCGCGATCACCGTATCGGCCTGCACCACCGCCCCGCAAAGACTACCGTTCCCGGCCCCAATGTCGACGACGGATCAACAAATGAGAAGGGATGAATGAGCGTCGCCCATTCCAGGTCGTACTGGGCGGCGATCCTCTGCCGCACGCCATTGCTGCCGACCGCAATCACCGCTGGCAGCCGCGGATAGTCACGTATTCGTTCCACCGGCCCGGCCACTGGAACACCACACAACGGTACGCCGCACTTCTTCGAATCGTCATCAAAGAGGGCTACTACTTCGACTTGCAGTTGATTCAGCAAGCTGAGCACGACCTTGGCGTGCCCTCCGCTCCCGATCACGTAGACACGTTTTCTGTTCGCCATCGGCTAATCCTTCTCAAGCCGGGAGGTTCCCGAGCCCATGAACTCCGGCATCGTGGCATGGGATGTAGCCGATATGCCATCGCGTCGAAGCGTTTTCCAAAGAGTGCATAAGATGATTTTCACGTCGAACAGAAAACTCCTATTATCGACATACCAGACATCCAATCGGAACTTATCTTCCCACGAAATGGCATTCCGGCCATTGATCTGTGCCCACCCGGTCAAACCAGGTTTTACTTCATGTCGCCGAGCCTGCTGAGGCGTGTAGCGGCTGAGATACTGCATCAACAGCGGGCGTGGCCCCACCAGGCTCATATCGCCGCGGAGGATATTCCAGAGTTCCGGCAACTCGTCCAAGCTCGTTTTGCGCAGAAACCGCCCGACGCGGGTCAATCTCTGCTCATCCGCCAGGAGGACACCATATTCATCGCGAGCGTCATTCATGGTCCGAAACTTGATCATCTCAAACGCCTTGCCACCGAGCCCAGGTCGCGTCTGGCGAAACAACACCGGCGTGCCAATGGTCATTCGCAGCGCAATCGCTGCTGCCGCGAAGATCGGCCAGAGAATAAGCAGGCCTGCCACTCCACCCATAATATCCAATCCGCGTTTCAGGAAATGATACATAAGCTCACATTGTCCACGAGCACTGCGTCAGGCCGGCAGACGTTTTTCGCCAGAAGCAGGGCCAGTCGGAATTACCAAGCGGCACGGGCTGTCAGTGGCAGCATCCGGGCGTCACATTAAGTGTTCCCGCGACCATGCAAGAACAATTACTGGGAGGGGGGCGGCACTCCATCTTGCCATCCCATCCATCCGGGCGTTGACCACAATCACCAGCCTCTGGAATATTCCGTGCCCACTGGAACGAGTTTCGTGGGGAGTACCGTCCACCTTCACACTACACACGCAGGGACGAACCGGGTTATCGGCACGCTACGGATTTCCGTGTTTGTTTTCGGACTTAACCGATTCAATCAGCGTCAAGACGCGGGTGGAGATTTGGTCGCGGCCAAATTCCCGAATCGCCAGATCCCGCGAGTTACGTCCCATGTGGTCGAGACGATCACAGTTCTTGAAGAACCACTCGACTCTCTCCACATATTCGCCTAAATCGTACTGTGTACAACCGAATCCGCAGCCAGCAGATTCGATCAGTTGTCGCTGCCAGCCGCCGTAGTTTAGTAAGATCGGCTTGCCGGCGCTAAGCGAATCGAAAAGCTTGTTGGCGGAATTTTGTTCCAGTATCGGGTACGCGGCGAAGATCACGGTCGAGACATCAGCGGCTGCAACAACGTTCGGCATCCGCTCTTTTGGGAAGGTATCCACCACTCGCACGTTTGTCACTCCGAGTGACTGAACCTTAGCGCGGAGGCGTTCTTTCTCGGATCCCTCACCGATGAGGACAAACAACAGGTCCGCGTACTCTTGAAGTCGCTTGGCGGCATCGATCAGAAAGTCGAGTCCATTGGCACGTCCCATCGCGCCAAAATGCATGATGACGAACTTATTCTCCCAGCCCAGCTCGTGGCGTATGCACGCTCCGTCAATATCGGGGCGAAACAGCTCCGTATCAGAACTGTTGGGAGCGACGACAACCGGCCGGCGGACGTTGCCCAACACCGTTTGGACGCCCTTAGCCATACCGGGCGAGAGTGCGACTATCGCCGCGGAGCTCTTATAAATCCGCCTCTCCAGCCAGAGCAGGAATACTCTGAGGAATCGGTTTCTAATGTAGCCCATCTCAATGGGCACTTCAGGCCACTGATCTCGTACTTCAAAGACGAATGGCACACGTTTAAACAGCTTGAGCAGCATGGCGGGGATGCCAATTGTGAGCGGAGTGCTCGTGGAAAATATGACGTCGACATCTTTGACGCGCAGTCCCGCGACCACACTCCACAGAATGAAGCCAAGAAACACGCCGATTCTGGCAATGAATCCCTGATGATTTGCATAAGCGATCCGGAGTACGCGCAGATCAATACCGTCAATCTGAACGGGTGTCACCCAGCGGGTAATGGGTGGCAATCCCGACAACTCGCTTCGACCACAGACGAGCGTGACTCGGTGGCCCGCTTTGACCCAGCGTCGAGCCATTTCATATGACCGAGTACCAGTCGATCCCGACGGCAACGCAAAATGCTGATGGAGATAAAGAACGTGCATGGCGCTAATCACACCCTCCGCATCAAACCTTCGAAACGACAGCCATGAACTTCCCGCCCGGAGTTCGCTCAATTCGCTCCGGATAACGCAAAGTCACCGTCGCGGACGGCCCACATCTTTCCGTAACGCGTTTGCGTATCAACTGCTCGGACCGCTCGGTATAGGCGGCATCGCGCACAATATTCACGATGACTGATGAAGGTTCGTCGTGGACTATCTGAAACTCAAGTAGCCCCGGCACATCTTTGACGGCAGTCGTGATATTCAAAATCCTTCTACCGTCGGGCATGGTCAGGATGTCGCCAGTCCGTCCAAGCACTCGCCGAATTACCGGCCCAGGTCGTCCACATGGACACTCGCCATCCGGATCAATCAGAACCATATCGCCGGTACGATACCGCAGTAGCGTCCACGCTCGATTGATAAGACTGGTTCCAATGACCTCGGCAACCACCAAGTCGCCTTCTTTGCCAACTGGCTCGAATTCAACGATGCCAAAATCCATATCGTAATGGTAACAGCCGCACTCGCGCAAGGTAATCGAGGCAACTCTCTCACCTTGCCCGTACTGGTCCCACAGCGGACAGTGCCAAGCGCGCTCAATGGTTTCCCGATAAATCGCTTGTACGGTCTCCGACATACTGAAAGCGGCTCTGATCGGAAGGTCGAAACGCAATCCGTTTTTTTGCATATAGTCGGCCACAACATACATGGCGGAAGGATAGCCCTGTATGTAAACGGGTCGATACTGATTCAAGTTGTGGATGTAAGCGGGAAGATTCGCCGCACTAAGATGAAAGACCGAATATAGTCGCTGATTGGCAGCGCGATTGGTCCTCCAAAAAGGAGGCCGTCCCTGATCGAATGCGATCAGGTGCTGCCCCTTGAAATGCCGCATAGCGTTCCCCCCGCTCGACGCCCGGTCGCCAGCGAGCCCAAAAAAAACCATATTGTGCCGGCCAGGTTTCTGGTGAGAAATAGAGTTTCGTGGGCGTGCCGGTACTACCTCCCGTGAAACCGAAACTGAGTTTCCGCGCGTCATATTCATCGCTGATCAAGTCGAGAGCACGCCGTCGAATCGTATTCTTATCGAGCAGGGGAATGTTGGGCAGATCCCGGATGTCACGAATGTCCCGCGGCTCGATACCATGCGAGGCGAAAAGTGCTTCGTAGTACGGAGTATGTGCGGCACAATAGGCGACGATCTCGCGCAGACGCTGATTCTGAAACGCGACCAACTTCGTCAGGGGCCAGGTGTCGGCCTCCGTGAAAAATGAGTAGTATTGTTGCGTTAGACCAGTGTATCGTTTCTTCTGAAGCCGCCACCCTTCGAACGTACATAAGCCATCTAGCACGATCGCTGGCAGTCTCCGCAGTGCAAATTCCTTCGCATGCCCGAGCATCATCACAACTGCCTATAGCTGATCAATTCCACACCTTCTTCGAGACAAATGGATCTTGTTGCCGGATTGCTGAACAGGGTCAGCTCGGCAAGGCGACGCTTCCGATACGCAAGTCGGTCCCGTGGATCGTCGCTCATATATCCTGGGTGTGTCACCAATTCTGTCACGCCGGGAGGTACATTTCTGACAAATCGCACCCAGCTATCGACGTCATACACCAACGGCTGCGCTGCCACGATCGTGTGAAAACCATATTTCCGATCGGGAGATCGATAACCACGTGTCTTGAGTCGACGGTGCATCCACTCGTAGACCATCAACTTAGGTGCCCGCTGAAGATTCTTCAGGATCATCGTGGGCAGGAGACGAATGTGGCGTGATTCAGATCCGTCACTCCGATACCATGCGCGATACGTTCGCAGTCGCTTGATCTGAGACGTCCCCACCGCTTCCAACATTGCTGCGTGGACTACGGGATAGACCGTTACGTTGTGGTGGCTATCCAGATGACTTGGTTCACACCCCAATGCTCTCATTCTTTGAATTTGTGCTGAAAACTCCCTCGATATTTCCCGCTTCGCACGATTCACAAAAAGCCCGTATCGCGTCCACCTTGACAGGCACCCGAATTCCCCTCGCTCGTCGACAAGGTTCCTTACGTCCTCTGGGTTACTAATTGGCGTCCCGAGTGTCACGTTTAGATGCAGACCGACAGAGAGAGCCTCGCAACTCTTCGCCAAGCCAACCGCGTATTCAGCTGCGGGCATATTGACCATGAGAGTCGTACTCGTCACACACCCCTGATTATGACACTCCAGGATGCCGTCTGTGATCTCTTTGTTAAATCCCAAATCGTCGGAGTTGACGATCAACTTCCGCACAACCCACCCCCCTAACATGACAACTTCATGCGATAGAATTCCACAAGTCGTTGAATTTCGTGTTCCGCCGAATACCCGTTGTCGACGACATGGCACCGGCACTTCTGCGACATGGCCTCAGCCTTCTCCGGATTCGACAGCAGACCATTGATGGCCGCAGCCATGGATTCGGGATCTTCCGGCGGCACAAAAATGCAGTGCTCACCATCCGTCATAAAGGCACGCTCCGGGGGAAGATCGCTGGACACCACCGGAATCGCACAGGCCATGTACTCAAACATTTTTGTGGCGATATTTCGTTGAAACTTTGGCAAGTTCTTCAGGCCTATCAGCCCCACCTTGCAGTCACAGAGCATGCCCGGAACATCACCGTGAGGTACTCGCCCGGAGAATGTGACGTTCTGTCCTATTCCTTTCTCGCGAATCAACCGCTGGGCATCATCCTTGATGTAACCCTCGGGCTCACCAATGAACAAAGCCCGTAGATTGGGCCGACTTTCCGCAACCGAGGCAATGGCCTCAAGCATCATGAACAAGCCACTTGTCCGCGACATAGTCCCCAGGTAGACCAAATCATACGAACGGTTTTGCCATGGTTTAGAGCAGGGTGTGAAAAGTGACAGCAGTGGAAAATTGTAAAACAACACTCTCTTGCTTGCTGACACATTGAACCATTCAGCAGTGCCGGGATCCGCAAATACCAATCCGTCAAAGACCTTTCCGCTCAACCACAGAATGAACCGCGTTCCGATTGACAGCAACGGAAGGGCAAACTTGTGCACGTAACCCTTGTGCTGTAGGAACGCGACGTAGTCCTCATGCGCATCAAACACAACGACTTTGCGCGTGATAATTTTCAAGAGAATCCCCACCGGTATCAATTCCGGATCGACCAAGTGATACGCCTCATATCCCCTTCCAAGTAACTTGGGGAGTATCGCAAAAGTACTCAGAAACCTGACCAACCGATGATGGTGGCTGCGGAGCGGCTTGATATTGACTCCCTGAATGACCTCCGCCCGATCATGACGCACGAAATAGTCCACGTCGAGATCATGCGTCACCAACCCGCTGCATTGCTTATAGAGGAAGCGATGGTCGTGCAATGCGTGCACAACACTGACGTATGCTATCTTCTTACGCGAAATGCTTTTCGTCATTTTCGCCATAACACCTTATTGAGCGCCAATCGTACATGATGTAGCCGGATCTTTGAGATCTTCCTGATGATCGCCCTGGCCCCTTCCGCCCGGTAGCTTCTACGAATCTCCCGATACTGCATGGCCCAATAAGATTTGTTCATCTCCGCATAGTAAGCGCGGTCATTTTCGCCCGTTGACAATAATTCACTCAGATAGTCAATGTGCGATGAAATTTCCTCTGCCTGTTTTCCCTCGGCGATCTCCGGCTGATAATGCGAATTGATCCAGATGGGAATCGGGCGAACATCGACCAGTTTCCCTGAAGAGATTGTACACTCTAAGATGAACGTCCGACGATTCTCCGATGCGTCACAATCCGCCACGAAGTTGCCGAGGCCGTAAGCAATGACCCCCTGCCCATATCGTTCAATTCCATTGATCACGTGCGGATGATGGCCAACCACCAACGATGCCCCATACTCCACGGCCTTTTGAGCCAACCTGCGATACTCCGGGGAAGGAAATCGACAGGTTCCCTCGTGCATAACCACGACAACGAAGTCCACGTGCTTTTTCAGATCGATGACATCACGTTCAATTAGACGCGATTCAATTGGAGCAACGACATACTCGTTAGATTTTCTAGTAACCGTGGACGCACTGCAGTACGCCAAGAACCCCACACGATAGCCATTTACATCTACGATTAGTGGCCGGCGAGCTTCCGGTAATTGCCTCCCTATACCAACGTAACCCACGCCAGCCTTCCCAAGTGATCGAATCGTAGCAGCAACCCCTTCTGCGCCGTAATCATAGACGTGATTGTTGGCAAGGCAGACCGCACCGATGTGGCAACCTGCAAGTGCTTGCGCAGTGGACGGGTCAGTATGATAAATCGCCTCAGCCACGAAACGTTGCGGGATCTTCTTTCGGGAAATTGGTGTCTCAAGATTACCGAACACAAAATCGGCATCCGACAAGAACGAGCGTATTCTTGCCAAGGGAAAATCGTATCTACCTGCTTTTCCTATCTCCCGCGCCACTCCGCCGGAGAACATCAAGTCACCCACAATAAGGATTCGAACTTTGCTCATAAGTAGCTGCCGTTAATTTATCCCCATTAAGGACTGCATTGCGACAATCCATGTAACTCGATGTTGCATAAGGCATAATATCCAATCACTCAAGTCTGCCCAACGCCACATTCCGATAACTGGCAGTGAAGGAATGCCGGACCGCACTTTGTGCTGCAATGGAACGTTCCAGCGTTGAACTCGCGCCAAAAACAGCCGCTAACGCGAACCAAAGGAAGGCAGAGGTCATAATGCTGTTTGAAACGAGGCCCGCCACGAAGTAATGCACAAATACAACTCCAATCCAAGTCAGTTGCGATGAGCGCCGAGCAATGTAAAACGCCTTCCCTAACCCCATCAACATCACTGCAACAAAAGGTATTCCCCCAATCACTCCGCTGATCATGAAACTCTCAAGTATGTGATTGTGCGGGTAAAGCCCGCCTTCAAGAGAAAGAGCCGCACCCCATATCGGAGAACTCCAGAAGAGGTCGATCGCATTGCGCCAGATCGAAACGCGAATATTGGGTGACGCGCCATCGAATTGTTCTGAAAGTGTCAGGAAGCGAGCAAACACTGAGCTTTCTGTGATATACGCAAAGTAGAATAAACCGACACCTACTAGGCCGAGGAAGCCAACAAAAACGAGCACTTTTCGTGCGCTCTGGAACTTCACGCGCCCAAACAGTAGCAAGAGCGAGCAGGCGAATATGGCGATCACAGACCCGCGGGAGGCACCTAACAAGAAAGCTGGAACGCCAGCAGCGATTGCTAGAAATGAAGCAAGCCTGCCGATGTGCTTATTCTTAAACGATTCCGAATCAATGAGTAAGGTCATGCCCAACACAATCATTGCGGAGCCAAGGTACGAAAGGTTAAGCGGATTAAGTGCCACGACGTCGCCCACAGACACACCTTCGTGTAGGCGGCCAATGCCGGACACAAAGGCACCACGATAGAGCCAAGTCGCGAAGACGCACGAAATGAAGCCAAATAGCATTAACCCCTTCAACCCTATTCGGTATGCAGGAAATGTGTAGCCGCGCCAGAAGGCGACCATCGGAACGAAGCACTGTAAGAAGGACTGATAGAATAGGTCTCTGTACCTCAGGCTATCTACAGCAGTCGCTCCTCCCCATTCGACAAGAATTCGCATTCCGAGAATTATCCAAAATGGCAAAATGAGCAAGAAGCACCCGCGACGCGGCATCGACAAGCCATTTATCAGCGCCCAAAGGACGACGGCTATCGATCCGAACAGAAACAACACGCGATACGGCACGGTAATCATTCGACTCGACAGACCCGCGAAAACTACCAGTAGCAGTGTACAAGTGAATGCGAAAAAGCCGAAACAGAACAGAAAGCCGGCAGCTACCTTTTCCATCCTGTAGAAATTTACAGATCGACGGCAAAGAACTTTACTCACCATGATGCTACTCGCGATCAGCCAAATTGATGACCGGATCCATATCTGACGCTGACTCGAAAATCTATCTCAGGCATAGTGTGCCGGTCGGTTGGAGTGAGAGAAACGTCGGCCTGCCCTGTAAAACACCGTGGCGCCGGCACCAGAAGAACAGACTTACGAACACCTCATGACCTGGAAAGCAAATATCTGTTGATTCTTTCACCGTCTCGAGCAAAAGCACAATCGTTCGTGCCGATCATCACCATCCGGAATAAACATTTTGCGATGGATCAACACAATTGCTGTCAAATTGCCCCTGCCTCTCACTCGTGGCCACATCACGCGTGGCCACACGCAGTTTCCATTTCTCACATTCGGTTGCGCCACGCGCAGCCTTCGCCCGACGGAAGTTTATCATCGTACTTTCGCGACTAACGCACCTAATCAATAAATCAATCATCAGCGCTTCCGGGTTACTCGGCCTCACATAATTCAACCGGGGTTACGTGCCATCGGAAATCGGGTGGGGTGAGTAAAGTCCGGCCAATATTAGCGATTTCATTTCCATGAACGCCGAGAGTCTGGCCATGCGGCACAAGGCACAATACAGCACACCGCCCGTAATCACCTGCACCGTCAGTACCCACAGTTCACTCTTGAAGGGTAAGCAACCTATCGCGTACACACCAATGCCCATCAGGCACGCAACGAGCAGATAGGGAAAGAAGTCCCAAAACTGCTCCGACAGACGGTACGACAATAACTGCCCTGACAAATATCCATTCAAACAATAGCTAATGAGCGACGTGACGATCTGTCCGTAGATCATCGCAGTGATGCCCCATTGCCAAGTAACAGCAATGGCGACAACGACCAAGGCCTTCTTGACGATTTCTATTCTCAGGAAAAGATCAGAGCGACCTTGAGCTTTGAGCACATTCATATTAACGACCTGAAGCGGAATAAACAGGCCGACCACGCAGAGCAACTGTAAATATGGAACAGACGGACACCATTTTTGTGTAAGCACAACGTGCACCAAGGGTCTTGCAACAACCGCCAAACCAATCATCACCGGAAAACTGACAACGGCCAATGTCGCAATTGCTTTTCGGACTGCTCGCTTTAGACGAGGCCTGTCATCCTGCATGGCTGAGAACACTGGGAAGGTGACACGGCCAAATCCGGCGGACAGATTCAGAGTAGGGAATTGCTGAGCATCTCTGGCCCGCGCGTAATAGCCAAGATCGGAAGGCGAAAACAATCTGCCAATAACTAATAAATAGAGATTATTGAAAATCGTTTCCAACAATCCAGAAAAAAGTAACCGCGATCCGAAAGCAAACATAGTTCGCAGTGACTCAACACTAAACATCCAGGACGGACGCCACCTCACTAGAATCCAGAGCAGCAAAGTGCGAAAGAAGTTGTTCGCGACGGACTGTGCCACCAGACTCCAGACGCCGTAACCGAGGAGGGCCAGCGTCACCCCTAGTGCGCCTGACATCACAGCAGCGACGAGACTTATTTTCAGTTGAGCCTTAAAATTTACATTCTTCGTAAGCAACGTGGTTTGTATCAATCCAAATGCGTTAATAATCAGGTTGAGCGACAAAACTCTAGTTAGGGGAATAAGAGCCGGCACCTTGTAGAAAGCCGCGATCCACGGTGCAGCAACCAGACAATACACCTGCCGCGATTACACCGACCAAGACGTTGAAATAGAAGATCGAACATTCATCACGATGCGTTACATCCTGCTTTTGAATCAGAGCAGAACCGAACCCGCTATCGATGCAGGACTGCGCCACCGCCATGAAAAGTGACAACATTGCTATCAAGCCGAATTCCTCTGGCAAGAGAAGACGCGCGAGGATAACGGCCACCAGGAACTGGATCCCTTGCTGACTGAAACGTTCCAAGAAACTCCACGTCAGTCCGCGAATAGCTCTCTGTTTCAAATCAATATTCATGATCGCGTGAAATCATTCGCATTCCAATAAGACTCGATCAGGAAACAGCGACAAACAACACACTTGACCGAATCTACGAGCGAGGACCGTCACATTTCCTTCTCGCTAGACATTAGCGACTAATTCTCCTGACCGTGCCAAAGATTTAGAAACCCAATTGCGTTCTGAGCGATAGATAAGATTAGCTGCTCTCATTCAACTTGAGTAGGGTTGCGAGGCGATCGCTGAGGCATAGAGCACTCGATCGGTGGATTCCACGAAGTTGCATCAGAAGAAAACAGAAAAGACTCGGTCCATGAACAACCTGGCAATCACCAAGATGATTCGATGGGCGAACAGCGAACAATAACAACGACTCGATTACACGCGCCCTCCGCCATATCGACCACATGATCGAATGATGTAAGTCACAACGACATCACGTTGATGGTCGTATCGTGGGATCCCCAGACCCCGGCGCAAAACGCCCCCGTGGGATGCAAATTGATCCACTGCCGACATAGAGTGATTCTACATTGCAGCGAATGACCTGCTACAGGCGGGCCATCGCAGTTGCTGCACTGTGATCAATTGGGCACAAGCGAAGGGCCGTTTGTAGCGATTTAGCGGACGAGGCCAAGTGCAATGACCTTATGTCACGCATCACAAAGCGGAACCAGCGGCCGTTCTTGCCAGTCGATTGAGGGGGCTTCGCAGAATCTGCGCACCACCCGTACAGACATAATCCAATCCGAAAACGACTGCGAGATATCCACTCGATAGACACAGGCTGAGGAATGAGCCGATGGATTTTTCCATGTTTCGGAATTCCCGCATCAATGTGCCCGTATATATCAAACGTGGCGTCAGACGGATTGCACGTAGATACGTATCTTGGAACTATTGGGCATGCGCATTCTCTCGTTGCCTTGAAATGCTGGACGAGCCGCTGCTATGCCATGTTTCAATACATGAAGCAAGCGTCCGAGTTTTCCGGTCCCGCGCAACTCCTAACCACCGGATGACAACAAAGGAGATGCGATACTGATCTCTGACCGTCACCCGAACGTGCACTGGACACCGTCGTCAAGGACTGTCACAGCCGCTTCCAGTCGCGAGGTCCTCGCTTGATGGAGGGCTAAGGGCTAGTTGGGAATTGACCCAGTCATCGACCGCAGAGTGCGCCTCAAATGACAATCGGCCATGAACCGACCACGGGGTCGAGACATGACCGACTGCGTCAACCGCGACAAAGCGCGAAGATATCCTGTTCACGCGATATGCGTGGTGCTACACAACCAGTTCAAGGTGGCCAAAGCGCGAGCCTCCGAGTCTGCCGGCCTGAAAAAACAGGGCTGTTTGTTCGGCGCCGAAGGGCGATTACACCTTAGACACCGCACCCCGATCCACCGCCCTGTATGTGGAATTCTACGTTCATATTTCCTGTAAACGGCGAAGCACAACCGGATCCGGCCGCTCTGTGTTGGTCGAGGACCCCCGTGCGGCGACATATTCCGGAATCAACTCGCCCAACTTCCGGCGAATCGACTCCTCCGGACCGTGGCACAGAGTCGCAATCGCGTCAATATCGCGGCGCACATCTTCGGCGCGCAAACGGCCGGTGATAGGCGATCTGGAGCTTGGGATGGGTCGTCTCCATCGTCTGCTCTTGCTCGAAATACAGCTCCTCGTAGAGCTTCTCGCCCGGACGAGTCACCGTAAAGACGATGTCGATTGCATCTTCGGGCAGGCCGGAGAGCCGGATCAGATCCTTCGCCAGATCGACGATCTTCACCGGCTCGCCCATCTCGAGCACGAAGATCTCGCCGCCGCGGCCCATGGAGGCGGCCTGAAGCACCAGTTGCGATGCCTCGGGGATCGTCATGAAGAAGCGAGTCATATCGGGATGAGTGACCGTGATCGGGCCGCCACGACGGATCTGCTCCTGGAAGATCGGTACCACGCTGCCGGCGGATCCCAGCACGTTGCCGAACCGCGTGACGACAAAACGCGTCTTGGATTCCGTCGATAAGGCATGCACGTACCGCTCGGCCAGGTGCTTGGACGCCCCCATGACGCTCGTCGGATGCACCGCCTTGTCGGTCGAGATCATCACGAATCGATCCACGTTCAAACTCATCGGCCAGGTCGGCCAGGCACTTCGTGCCCAGCACATTGTTCTTGATCGCTTCGCCAACATTCTCCTCCATCAGCGGCACGTGCTTGTGGGCAGCCGCGTGGAACACGACTTCCGGTCGGTACGTCTCGAACAACTGCCGCATGCGCGGCTCGTCGGTAATGTCACCGATCAGCGTTCGCAACTGGGTTGCGTCTGCAAGCTGCGACAGTTCACGGTCAATCTCGAAAATACGGTTCTCGCCACGACCCACCAACAAGAGCATCTTGGGACTCAAATCTCAGAATCTGCCGGCAGATTTCCGAGCCGATACTCCCGCCGGCCCCGGTGACCATGATCGTTCGGCCGTGCACCAATTGACCAATTGCCTCGGTGTCGAGTTGCACGGGTTCACGTCGCAGCAAGTCGGTGATCTCGATATCGCGAATCGGCACCTGGCGGCCGCCGCCGAAAAGATCTTCGACGCGAGGGATGATCTTCAGTTCCAAGCCGCCTTCGTCACACTGCTTCATCATCGCACGCAGTTGGTGACCCGGCAGTGCGCCCGATAGCATCAGGATGTGATTGATGCCTCGCTTGGCCGCGACATTGGCCACCTCCCGTACGTGCCCGACCACGGGAATCTGGCCCAGACGACGACCGTGCGACGACGCGCCGTTGGTCTCGAGAAAACCGCCGAACGCGGTATGTCGATTCCGGATGGGACTGGATCTGGTGGGCCAGCAGTGCCGTCGTGTCGTCCGTCCCGACTACCAAGACGCCAACACGGTCGTGTGAACCAAAGAGCGAGCGGAATTGCTCACGACCCAACCGCCAACTGGCTCGCAGCGCACCCAGCACGACGATGCTCAGCATGGCATCCAGGACCAATACGCCACGTGGGATGAAGTAGGCACTGACCAGGTAGTCGACCGCGGCGAGTGCCAGAAACGACACCAGCGACGCCCGCATCAGCGCCGTCAGGTCGCTGAAAGTGACATACCGCCACCAACCATGATAGTGCCCCGAGGCGTAGAAAACGACAAATTTGACACCCAGCAACCACGGGAGGCTATTCCAGAAATGGACCTGATGTTCCAGCGGAACACTTTTCCAGAAATGGACCTGATATTCCAGCGTATCAACAGGTAGAAAGCGAAGTACATAGGCCGTCCAATAGATCAAGCTGAACAGAATCAGATGCCCCACGGCCAGCAGCCAGAAGCGGGGCGAATGAAGGCCGGTGTCACGACGGCGCGAAATCAGGCCGGGGATCCAGGCGCGCAGGCCTTTGGCACCAAGAGTTACTGACTTCGGCTGCGGATTCTGTCGCATATGCGACGGGATAATCTTCGTTGGATTCGGAAAAGACTGGCTTCATGATGAGAATCTCGATGTACTAGACGCCACAAGATTTCTTCGAACAGATGTGGCTTTGCTTCCCCCTGTCACTAATTCCGATTTGTCGCATCAAAGGTCTCTTGTCCACGTGCGTACTTCAGCCGCAAAATTGCGGAGGCTCTCCAACGCCGCGGTCTCAGATGGAATGCATGGTGTGTCCAGCAGGACCTTCACAACGGGCGGCCACTCGTGGCTGCCGATCATCTTGAGACGAGCCATGCAAGCTTGCGTGCGTGTGGTGCAAATTTGCGAGTCCCAGCGATACCAGTAGAGCACCAGAGAACGACCGCCTTCGCGTTCGACGAGCAGAAGCTCCGCCTGAAACGGGTCGGCATCGTCCACTTCAATCGGTCTCACGCCGCAGGATCTGGGCACCGGCGGCCGGATAACAGATACGTCGGAGGGTGGGGCAACGTGGGCGTTTTCAGACTGTCCCAATCGCCGATGTGCAACGTGACCGCGTGTCCCGATACAGCATCCCGGTAGCTGCGACTGATGCTGTGGCGAGCTCCGACCTTCTTGACAATCGTCCTCATCCAATTCCTGATCTTCGCCGTGCCAGTCGCCCAGGTCATAGGGAAATTGGTCCAGGTCCTTGCGCAGCGGGCGCACGTCGGACGATTTGGCTCGTTGCAGCAAGAAGAATGCACCGCCCTGCAGCAGCAGCAGGACAGCGGCGATGATCCAGAGTCGGCGAGTGAAGGATGTGGTCATGTTATTGGTCGACTAGCGCGGCGTTGGGCCGCAAAGGACAAGGTCGTTGGCAAATCGGATTCGGAAAACGCCCAACCGGTCGCACGAATAGCGCGGCCCGTTGGGCCTCGGTCTTTAATGGGAACGCACCCAGGCCTCGCTTGCTACGGCCTGGGCTGGCATCGCGGCCCCTTGGGCCGGAACGCGACTTCAGCTCGCGCAGGCCTGGGCGGCATGCGGCCCCTTGGGCGGGATCCACGTTCTCGCAGGCCTGCGC
This sequence comes from uncultured Planctomycetota bacterium, assembly GCA_963700515.1. Taxonomy (GTDB): domain Bacteria; phylum Planctomycetota; class Planctomycetia; order Pirellulales; family Pirellulaceae; genus JAJRVM01. The sequence goes on from CAVOXY010000056.1 coordinate 23,082, forward strand.
ATATCGGCTGCGGCACGGGGCCTGGTTGGGCGGCCATTGGCCGTCGGTGAGCACTGCGTGCAAACATGGCACGAGGTGCAGTGGCACACTACGCCAGAGCATGCTCTTCGTGGTTAAGGTTGCGGGACATGTAGTAGGCTTCCTGACGAGCCGTCACGACCGTTCCCAGCATGCGAACGTTGAACGACTCGAGGATGTCGGTCGCGCGGCGGACCAGCGACAGGCGGCTGACGTCACGCAGTATGCAGCAGATGGCACCGTCCACGTAACGGCTCACCACGCGGGCGTCGGCCACCGGAACCAGCGGACTGCTGTCGATGATCACGTAATCAAACGATCCACGCAGTTCGTGGATCAGTGCGGGCAACTCGTGTGAGTTCATGGCCCGGGCACTCGACGCATCGGCCACACCGGCCGGCATCACGTAAAGATTGGGAAGGACGGTGTCGTTGACGATATCGGCAATGCCGCATCCGCCCCGCAACACGTCACAGATCCCCGGCTCGAGCCCCAAATTAAAGACGCTACTGACCGAGGGACGCGGCAGATCGAAGTCGACCAGTGCCGTCCGCTTGCCGGCGCGGGCCAGGCTCATCGCCAGTTGCGTGGCCACGGTGGTCTTGCCTTCGCCACCCACGGCACTGGTGACCATCACGACCCGCACGTCATCCACTCGCAGCAGGTTGGCCCGGATCCCGGCGATCGATTCGCTCAGCAACGCCTGCCACCACCGGCTGCGCTCGCTGTGGCCACCCAGCTGCCGCGTGACTCGCGACGGCAGAATCGGTACCGAACCCATCATCGGCAGTCCCAAGCGTTCCGTCACTTCATCCGCCGTATTGACGCGCTGCGACCGGACATCCCACCACAACAAACCAACGCAGGGAAGCACGAAAGCAAACAGACCCGATGCTGCCGTGGTTAGCAGGCGACCAGGCTGATTGGCAGTCAGCGGTATCTGGGCGGGTGAAATCAACTCCAATCGCTCGATCCCTTCCAACTCGATCTCGGTGAGACTGATCTCCGCCGAGACTTCGTCAATGGACTTGTCCAAACGTTCGATGTCTTTCTGCTGGATATCAATCGAATAGGACTTCTTCCCAATCAACTCCACGTCTTTCGCGTAGATTTGAGCATTGCTTTCCAGGTCAGCTACCAGTTCACCCAGGGCTGAGACTAGTGCGGACTTCTCCTGCAACTCCGCTTCCAGCTCCTTGCGCCGTTCAATTTTCCATTTCATGGCGATATTCGCCTCCAGAGCCTGACGTTGTAATTTCAGATCCTGGATGCGAATCTGCACTTGCCCCAGGCCCGCCAGATTCGGCCCGCCGGGTTTATTGGACATTTCCCCCGCTGATTCGACGGCACGCGAAAAGAGCATTCAGCTCTTCCGTGATCAGTCGCCCTTCCGGATCCATGGCCAATTCGACTTCCAGCTCATCGGCAGGTATTGCCAGGGAATCCAGATTCTTGGCCCGTTCCTCCAAAACTTTCAGATCCGCTGCAGCTCGCTTGTATTCAACGCTCGTCTTCAGAAACTCACGCTTCAGCTGTTGAGCCTGTTCCATCTTCATCTGTGTCTGCAGGGACAGAGCATCGCGTTCGATCGTGCCCAGTTGCTCGGCCATCGTTTCCAGCGAGGAGCGTTTCTTCCGCTCGCTGTCCGTCAAGCCGGCGAGAATACTCCTGAGACTCTTTAACTTCTCATCCATCTTGCCCTTGTCTCTCTCCACAACCTCTTCCATGTACGACTGGACGACGGCATTTACCAGGATGCTCGCATCCTTCGGATTCGGCGCGGTGAGGCTGACAATCAACACTTCCGAATCCTTGGGATTGGAGACCTTCAATTCATCGGCCAGCCAGCGTTCCTGATCTGGTTCCTGCCTCACAATCTCCAGCTCCTTCACTTCATCCTTCCGCAGTGCCGAGGCAAGCGTCCTGCGGGCTTGAATCAACTGCTTCACGTTGCTGATGAACGTCTCGAACTTCTCGGACTGCTGGGGCTTCCCGTCGTTGATCAGTTGCTGGGGTCGCGAATAGGCTCGCAGTTCCGCGAAGGCGGTGTACCGGTCCGGGACCAGGAAGAAGACCGTGATGCCGGCTCCCACGGCAAAAGCGGTTCCCAACAGCAGGCACCAGAACCAGTTGCGACGCAAGGCATGCAAGTAGCGGTCCAAGCCGCTCGCACCTGGCGCGGCCTGTTCCATGCCCATCATCCCGTCACCGCCGACGATCATCGCCGTGGGGCGTTGATGACTGTGAGCGATCACACCAGCCTGTGGAATATTCTGCTGATCGTCGTTGCAAATCATGTGAGAATTCCCTTGTTCATTTCGTGCCATGTGGGAAACGTGGCTCCGGAAAGTCATATCAGTTCAAACGAGTGAGGAACAAAGAAAAAGTAACGCCGAGACTACTTGCTCGCCAAGACACCGGCCAGGGTTGGGCCCTCGGGCGGCTCAGTCGTGAGCCGAGACAAGATGACGATCTCCAACCAGAGTAATCCGACGGCCATCGGCATCATCAGCAGTCCGGCCACATCGTGAAAAACCTTCTCGGCGACTTCCTGGCCGAAATACTCGTAGCAGATGCCCGTCACGGTGATCCGAATGATGTTGGTCAACAACGCGATGGGCACGGCACTGGCCAGTATAACAAGTCGCTCCCAGACCGGGCGATTCAAAATAAAGGCCAAAGCGAAAGTTAACGCCGCGCTGGTCATCAGCATCCGCAGGCCGCTGCAGGCCTCAGCTACCCCAATCGGGTAGTCACTGAGCTGGATCACATTCCCCTCGGCCACGGCCGGCAGGCCGAGCGTCTGCAGTATGTACGTACTGGCCCGCGTGCCGATCTTCTGCAGCGGAATCCGCGCCATGGTCTCGAGGGCCACTGGCAACGGAATCATGAATACCAGGAACAGGATCGCCGGCCAGCTCCAACGCATGAGCGGCCAGCCGCCCAGCATCAGGACAATGCCCGCCACGCAGGGGATCAGGGCAAAGGCAATGATCAAGTTGAAGCCCAAAACGCCCGGCACCCAGGTACATTAGTGCGCTGAGCAAGAATGAGCACGCCCCCCCACACGGAGCCTCGCAGCGCACCGCTGGGGTACTTTTCGCGGCGCACCCACAGCAGAACGCAGGCGAACACGGGCACCAAGTAACCGTGTGAATAGTCGGGCTTGTCCCAATGCCTGATCAAGACCCGAATTGAGGACCAATAGACAACACCCAACACAGCGACGATCGCGACGATCGCCGCGATGGCTGCGTACTGCAAATGGGCTCTCTCTACCTGCTTCTCTGTTTTTTTCATGAACAACGCCCGATGCTGATTCAACAGGCTGTGATGCTAGATTCCCGACCGGGTAGGGTGCGGCGGAATGAGCGAAGAAAACGGCGAAACTCAGCAGCCGCCCCGGCACCCTCGGGGTAGACTCCGTCCTCTTGGGCTGCAATAGAAAAGTGAGTGCCGCATCTCCACCCAGCATAACCAGGGTTGCGTTTCTGTCAACGGTTTGGCCCCTCGCCGGGCGGCGGAAAGTCCGTATTTCGTAAGGGTTAAGGGCCACGCTGCAGTCGCGCTGTCGCACCGGAAATTCGGATTCTCGGGGTAAGTGGGGGATTGGGTGAAATCGGGCCCGCGAAATACCGCAACTTTAGGGGGTGTGCAAGCGGAAAACAAAAAATCTTCCATGCGATGACACCCACACGTCCGGCAGACTTCGGGCCGCTGAGGAAATTGTAGATATTGCCACACTTGGTAGATATTGCCACACTTGGGAACGGGGCGGGAAGGTGGCACGGCCCACTTTGAAACACAGGAAGTTGCCCTACGACGATCTTTTGCCTCGCTATCTGAGAGCCGTCGGCGGGCCACCCGCAGCCTGGCTGCGGGTCCGGAACGGGCACACGCAGTTGAAGTGAACAAACCGCTTGCAAAACCCACACGATTGGTTTAGGCTGTCTTTTGTAGACGTGACGTTTGGTGGGAGCAGCTTAGGTCTCTCGAGACCTTTCTGTAGCTCGACGGAGTTTTGTGTTTGCTGGTCGAGGGCTGCGCCCAGGGGAACGGAGTTTGCGCTGTAGCGACCGTTTCCCACGACGCTGCACGTCTTTTCTCTTTCGCTGGTAGTCGCTAACTGCCACCGCATTTCACTACCGCTTCGGGTCCTCTGACGGTTCTTTGACGCGTCGTAAACAGCAAATTGATTCTCCCGTACCCCCGACCGGGACCAACGGCAAAGCTGCGTCGCCACCGGAGGCGGCGAAACGCCACGGCAAAGGATCGAAGAAAAACGGCCACCCGAAGCCGGATAAGGTGAACGGTGAGCACAGTACCCGGCAACACCATTCACAGCGACACCATTCGCAGCAACAAAGTGCCGGGCGAGAACGGCGCCAGTGAGTTGAGCGAACAGGATCAAGCACGACAAGATCAAGTGAACCTGGTCGAGCGGTGCCGCGATGGAGACGAATCGGCCTGGGCAGAGATACACGGTCAGTGCCAAACGTATGTCCTCAGACAGATCCGGTACATGCTGCGCGATCGAGGCCGAGATGCCAATCTGGTTGAAGAAATAGCCGCGCGGGTCTGGTTTGGACTCATCTCGCACGACGGGCACTTGTTGCATCGATTCCAGCCGCATGACGGGAAGGGACTCGAGAAATACCTGGCCGCAATGGCCCGGTACGAAGTGCTACGCCATCTGCGGGGCGAGTTCCGCCGCAAGCGACGAGAACATGAAACGCGCGTGATGAGAACGGGAGATCGGGACGACCGCTTGCTGACCGAAATGACCATGGACGTCAACGAGTTCCTGCCGCAACTCACGCCACGCGAACGCGAATTCTTCCACCATGTCTTGCTCGGTAACAACGGTCATCATTTACGAATCTCGGCACCCAACGCCTGGCAATTGAAACATCGCATCCGCAAAAAGCTGCTGGAGTTCTTGGAAATGGCTTAGTGCTGGATGGCCCCATGCGGCTTACGTCGGTCTTGGGGCGGACTGGATTTTTCAGGCAGTGGTTGTGAAACCACTGCCTTTTTTTGTGCGTCCATCGGTCACCTCCGTGACTCCCGGGGAAGTGGTGAGCGGGGGTTTGCTTCCACACTGGCTCCGCTCGCGGTTGGGGGTTCTGAGGTTGGTTGGGTGTGGGACGCTCGCTCAGCCAGTGCCACCCAATGCCAGAATCTTCTTGAGTCTTCTCTGAGGCTTTAAGTTCCGAGACCGCAACAGGTTGGGGGAGATTATGTCGAGAGGAAGTGACGTGGTTTCGCAGAATTGCTAGTGCAGAAAAAAGCCGTTCCGCACATGATTGGCGTCAACAAACCCGCCAAGTCATGGAGGAACGGCTAATGGCTAAGCTTAGCAGGGAAGCGTAGTGAGCGTCGCCAGCGAGGGCGAGCCAGAACAGTTGCCGAATCGATACGCGATTTTGTCACACCGACGGTATTGAGGCAAGTGCGAAAAGCAACGAACCGAAGAAGGAAGCCGCGTTGGGACCTGTATCCACTGGTCCATGTGTTGCTTGTGATGACTTGGTGCTGCGGAGACTCCTTGCCGGAAAAGTTTGAGGTTGCTCGCGGATTCTACGTGGTCTGCTGCCCGAAACGTAAACGTCCTGGCAAATCGTTTCAGGGATTCGAGAAAGCCGTACGGAAGCTCCCTATGCCCGTGTTGCGCACGCTGGCTGGGGGGATTCGAGGTCGGATTGAAGTGTTGTTTGGAGACCGACTACGGTTTGGTGACTTCATTCCACTGGGCTGCGATGGAACCAAACATGAATGTCCTCGTAGCGAAGAGTTGGAAGAACGGTTGGGCACATCCTGCAAGCAAAAAGGTTCCGGTGAGAAGAACTCGGCTCCGATGATTTGGAATACTTCGATCGTACATTTGACACTGGGCATCCCTTGGTGTTGGCGATGGGGAAAGGCCAAGAAGGCCAGTGAGCGGAATCATTTGATACAAATGTTGCCATTGTTGCCGCGTTTGGCGTTGATCGTGACCGATGCGGGGTATGTAGGTTACGACGTCATACGAACGCTTCTGGAAAGGAAAGTGTTCTTCTTGATGCGCATGTCGTCGCAGGCGACGTTCTATACGGAAAGCAACGAGCCGCTGGAGAGTTTTGAAGAAGGGATCGCTTACTACTGGCCGAAAAAACATCGCGAAAAAGGCTGCCCTCCACTTCGTGGCCGGCTCATATGTGTACGAAGTAAGAGGCGCAAAATAGATGTTTGGTTGTTTAGCAACGTGGAGGATCAGAAACAACTGCCGATCGCTCTGGTGTCGAAATTGTATCGTCTCCGGTGGGAAAGCGAAGGCTTCTTCCGCACGTACAAGCGGACGATGAAGAAAGTCAAGTTGATGAGCCGCACGGTGCGATCGGTTCATCGTGAAGCAGAAGCGTCGATGATCGCCACACAAATCTTGCTCTGCCAAGGAGCATTGGCTATGCCCACTCCTTCGTCCAAAGAGAGTCTGCCCGTAACGTGCAGCCCACGAAAAGTTCTGCTTGAAATCCGTCGCGAAATAACGGGACAGAAACCGAATGGCCAACCCTTCGGTGAACGACTTGCCAAACACCAACGCGATCGAAGGGACCGGAAAACGGCGAAAGAGAAACGCAAGTGGCCGCGCCGCAAGGCACACAAACCACCTAAGTCACCGATTCTCCTGAAGATAACCACCGACCTTAAAGCTGAAATGGAACAGTACTTACATGCAGCCTAGAAGTGCAAAACGAGGACGTCATTGAGTGCCACCCCGACGACCGGAACCTGGCACCCTCTGGAGGGGAGCCTCTCGTTGAAAGGCGTGGCAGATCGGAATAAACTGCCAAGCTGTTGCATATTACCTGATCCGACCTTAAACTGCGCTTGTCTTGTACTCGGTTTTCTGATGCACCCGATTGGCCGCTTTCAGCGGGCGAGCACACTTGGACCGGAAACGTTGGTTGACGGCAGTACGCTCGGCTGGCGGCTCATTGATCGACACCAATTCTGAGGAACGATGTTCATGAAAAAGGCGCTATTGGCCGGCCTAGTGGCTTGCTTCTTGATGGTCACTCCGGTGTCGCGCGAATATATGGACGTGTTTGCCGGGGACCATGACGTCTGGGAGCAGACGCCTGATCAGAAGTTCTACATTGTCGTGCAGGGTGATGGAAACGTCGAAGGCGTGCTCTTGCAGATGCAGATTGGCAATGGCGATAACGGGGTAGTACCCATGATCACCAATGTCGATCTGTTTGGATCCGGTTTCCTGTTTGCTACGAATAATAACGCGGACTACGGCGGGGGTAGTGGTGTACTGTACGGCAAAGGGGGTTACTGGGAATCCCAAACAGATGTCGCCTCCGGCACCGTGACACCTGGTGGAAACAAAGTGGTACTTGCTGAAGTTACCATCGATACGACGGGCTTTGGCCCGGGAACGTATGATTTCTATCTCAACGGCTTGGCCGGAGACGGGACGAGGATCGTCACCAATTTCGGCGGTTGGGAAGGTGTGCCGGGTAACGACTTGACCGTGTCCAACGGCACGATCACTGTGAACGCGATACCCGAACCAGCCTCCTTGGCTCTGTTCGGCTGCGGGGCACTAGGGCTGGGATTGCTCACGCTCGCTCGTCGCCGCCGCAATCGTCAGCCTGTCGGCCAGTAGCCACCGCCAGGCTACCGGCAGGCAATACCGTTTCGAACACGCTACGTGTGGGGGAGGACTGGAGGACTGGGGATTGAACATCCCTCACTCCCCCACTCCACCACTCCCTCCCTAACCCGGCGGCGCCAGAATCAGCTTCAAGGAGTCAAAGCGGCCGGTAGGATTATGGCGTGCAATCAAAACATCCGTGACATTGACCTGCGAGTCACGATTGAAATCGTACTCATCAAAGATTGTCGCGGGATTGAATCGTCCGTGGACGTTGTCGCGTGCGCCGAGCACATCCATGACATTCACCCAGGCATCGTCGCTGGAACCTCCTGATTCCCCGATCGCATTGCCCCAGTAGTGAACGTCTCGCAGCGCGAGTCCGGTGTTCAGATTGGCCTTGACGGTCACCTGCAACCACTGCTTGGTAATCGTCTGGTCGGGCCAAGTGATGGTAATTCGATCGGAACCGCCGAGGCCCGCTCCCACCCGCACCGAGACCTGTGCCGCCGCCGCGACCAGGTCCCAAGTGGATGGTGTATTGACTGTTGCCTACCCGGAACTCGAAGTCGGCGGCCGTGATCGCTTCCGGGCGAGCCAGTCCGACCATGTCGATCATGATACCGTTGATCCCCGCAGCGTAGCTCGTGTAATTCTCGAAAAGTGGCTTGCTGGCCGGGCAACAACGGCGTCTTGCCGAAAGCCGGATCCTGCCCCAGGGCGGTCAGCTCGTCCGGGGTGGGAGCCACCGCTGCATCATCCGTATCGCCAGGGCTAATATCGTAGCCATCGAACGTCGACCCGTTGTAGAAGATCCGCCGGTCCACCACCGCCGTGGCCGTTTCCCGAATCACCACCAATTCCTGCAGCGCGAAGGCCTCCAGGTACTCATTGTCGATCGTATCGATGATGTGCGAGATATAGGCTTCGTGCCTGCCTTCCTCGATCCCGTCGTCGACGGCCGTCACCAGCACCGTCTGCGGCACGCTCCAGTTGGCCGAGGTAAAGGTCAGGAAGTGATCCTGCGGATTGGCCGCGTTGACAGCGGTCAGCTGGCCCTGCGCGTGGTCCAAGTAGAATCGTCACGTTCTGAGTGGGCGGAGTAGGTCAGAGACCACCTGATACGTGTCGGTCGCTGCCGCCTTCCACCACCTCGGTCGCGCCATCGCTGGGGATAATCATCACACCGGCGATAGTCGTTGTCGATGATGTTGACGATCACCCGCGGCATACCGACACCTTGATAGGCCGGATCGGCACTGGAACTGACGTGCCGGACCGAGCTGCGATGAAAATTCTCGACGGTGCCGTCGTCGATCGCCGACACCAGCACCGTCTGCGGGATGTACCAGTTGGCTGGCGTGAATACCAGGATACCCGTGGCTCGGATTCGCCGCGTCGACGGCGGTCAGTTGGTTGGGGGCGGTACCGCAGAATCGACATCCAACGTGATGGTCACGTTCTCGGTTGGCGGCTGCGTGAGCACGATCTCGTACGTGTCGTCGATCCCCGTCTCGCTGACCGTCGTCGCTCCACCGGTCTCGATGATCCTCGCCCCGGGGCCCATCGGATCGATCAGCTGGTCGACCTCCGGATTCAGGTCGAAGTAAATCACTCCCGTGCCGTCGGTCCCCATGTTGCGAAAATCCAGCTGGGCCTGCATGATGTAGCCGGATTGCCCGTCCACGGCAAACGCTTCGATCCAGCCGCTGGTCATCAGGTCGAAGCCGAGCACTCCGTCGATCCGTCGACGATGTCGAGTACCAGCCACTGCAGGTCGGTCCACACCAGGTCCACACCCTGCTGCGTCGGCACGCGGACTTCGTCAAACAGGAAGACCGGCGCATCGACTGGTCCCGCCGATGCCCCCGACCGTCTCGTAGCGGGCAAAGTTGGCGTCATTCTCGTCCAGCACGCCATCGTCGTTGGAATCCAAGCCGATGTCCTTCGCCAGCTTGCGTCGACATGACGCTCAGCTGGGCACCGCTGTCGTAGATGAAGTCGCCGCTGGCAGCCACTCCGTTGTGCACGGGAATGACCGTCAGGAACGGGCACGTCACCCCACATGGGCGGATCGTCGCCTTCGATCACCTGCTCGTCGGGACTGAAGGTCATCCGCGTATCGACCGGCACACCGTAGCGATGACCGTCGCCCGACCGGCACCTCGTCCGCGAAATTCACTCTCATCAGCAGCTCGCCAAAAATATCGACGTACGTCCACACGGTGAAGTCGAATGTCGTGACGCGGCCTTCCATGGCAGGCATTCCGACTATGCCATAGGGACCAAAGATGCTGATGTCGTCGTTCGGATCCGAGATGATTCGCCCGTCGAGCAACGTGTGGCGCTCGCCGTCGTTGCCGGCGAAATCGAAGCGGTAGGCAGCCGAGATATCGAACGTGTGCGCACCGGCCACGCCGTATTCCACGAACCTCCCATCGGTCTGATACACGTACGGCGGCTGACGCATATCGTCGACCGCCGACGCGAACGCGATCGTCGTGTTGGCTCCCGTATCTAACAGCCAGGTGTTGAGATACGTCGGCCCCACGCTCCGCGTCCCGGCGGCATCCTCCAGCAGCTCAACCGCCACACGCGGCTGGTCCCAGGCCACGTTGTCCGACGTACCCAGATCGACATAGGGAGTCGTTGCCAGTGACCAATCGTTGTCCTCGATGAACGTCTGCATGGGCTCAATCTTGAGGTTGCTGTAGCTCAGATCCGCACTCGACGAGGAGTGCGAGATCTGGGCAAAACGCGGGCCTTCGACCAGGGTATCGTCCACGGCCTGTACCACCACTTGCTGGGGTACATCCCAATTGTCGGCCGTGAAGACCAGCTGTGGTGGCGTCACGATCAGCTGGCTGCCAGCATCAATATTCACCGTCACCGATTTGGACGGAGCCCTGCTCAGAACCACGTTGTAAAGGTCCGTCGCTCCCCCTCGAAAACCGCCGTCCCCCCGTCAGTGGGCGTGATCACCACTTCGCTTCCAAACAGTATGGAGTTGATGAAATCGAGGTACGCTTGCACCACCATCCCACCACCGCCCGAGCCGAAGTAGGGGGCATCGGGCGAATTCCAGGCAAATTGAGTCGTGAAAGTATTGAGCCCGAACAGCTTCAGGCCGCCGTTGCCGTCGTCGATGAACGACGGTCCGCCCGAGTCGCCGCCGCCAAGCGTCGTCTCAATGTCGTTGCCCAACGACTCCGGTGAATTGGGAAAATCAAAATCGAACTGGAACGTCTCGCGAGCACCGCTCCCTTCGTCGTCCGTGAAGTAGTAGTCGATGACGTTCCCACCGGAACGCTTCACGGTGTACGAAGCGCCGGTCGTGTATCCACTCACGCCGGTGCCCGACCGTCCGTAGCCGACCATCGTCGCCGTGACCGGCTGGTCAAACGGCACATCATTCAATGCGTAAATCGGCACGTCAGCCGGTAACAAGCTGGCCAGTTCGATCACCGCGACGTCGTCGTTGATGCTCGGATGGCCAAAACCGGTCCAATCAGGATGCACGTATAGCTCGCTGGCCGTGAGAACATACGTGGACGACGAGCCACTCATGTTGACGTTGAATTTCACGTTCTCCGGCGTCGCATCAATGCTGCCATCCGCGTTCTTGTCCAGACAATGAGCCGCCGTCACCACGTGAAACGGACTGATGGCTGTGGCAGTGCAGATGGAGTCACCCGACGACGTGTGAATCTTCAAGCTCCCCACACCAGCAAAAAGCGAATCCGCTGTGTTGGGATCGACACGATCGGCAGGTGAATCGGTCGGCGTCAAGTTGGGATCGCCGGCCACAATGACCGGTTCGATCTTGTACACATCGGCCGGCGGCAATTGACGTAGCATGGAGCCAGGCAACTGCCGCGGCTGGTCCCAGGTCGCGGCTTGCTGAGTCGTCTGCTCAGTCGTGGATGACTCCACGCCGCTTGGGCTGGCAAAACTCAAACTGGGGATTAACGGTATCGAATTGAGCGCTGAAGAACTCGAGCCCCCTCCCATAAGCAAAGATAATACGACGCGAGGTTCGAGTTGCTCCACGCGAAGTTTGCGCGCACGAAGTAGTCGACTTGACCTGCTGGAGATTTTACTGCCCCTGTCGCGACGGAATCGTCGTCTCATAAGTCTCCCTCCCTGACACCTGACGCGTTGCACCAAGGGGTAGTATATCGCGCTGTCTCGAATTGTTGAGTAGCAATATCGTGAGTTCGAGAAAACGTTTTCCGATCAAATCCCGCCGATGTATTGTGGGGTGGCACGCCGTAAACCTCTCCTTTAGTGGAGACGACGCCACCCGACGTGAGGTCGTTACTCGCTTCGGACGGGAAGACTGTCACGCCTGTCACGCCGTCGCATGACAACCGCCTGGCCCGGGCAGCGGGCCTGCAGATGAGTTCGCTCAGGGCAGCCAGAACAAATGCTGATTCAGCCGACGTTACAGGGTGGATTGTTCGGGCGCCAGAGGCCCGAAAACTACTCCTTCATGGTGTCGCTGAGGGCTCCATCGCAGGTGGCTGCGGGATGCCGCAGCTGCCAACGCGAGTCGTTTCGGGATCGGCTATCGACGTACCTCGCTCATCAACGACGGTCCCGCTGGTCTCTTGAGAGGAGCAGTACCGGGCCGACTAACCCGACTACAAATCTCCAGAAAGTGGCTGCGACGTCTCTCGCAGCAGCTGCGGCAGGATGCCGCAGCCACGAACATCCGCGCACCATGAGCAAATGTTGGCGACCAACACTCCAATTCATCACTTTGGCACATCAAAGAACACAAGAAGAGGGGGATGCGAGTCCACAGACCATAGCCGGGGAACGGTGAGACGGATCGACTCGTAAAGAAAAGTCAGCAGGATTGGTCGCTGGCCGTAAGACGCGGTGTCAGGAACGGGCTCTCAACGGCGAATTAATAGTAGTCAACAGGTATATTCGCGGATGTCGTGGTATGGAGAACCGCACCACCGGCGGCGTCCGTTGCTCGCAAAGGCGACCACCAGGAGCAGAGCAGCGTTGCATGAGCTGCTGTGGCGCTGCGCTGGCTGCTACCTGGTGGAGCTTTTTGCCTTTTTTGGGTAGACCGTGAGGCGCGAATTCCGGTAGATTATGCGGACGAGTGGAATAACGCCAGGCGAACAGCTGCCAGAAGAACTATCGTGGCCCGGCGATGTTTATATAATCGCGGGGACGTTTAATTCCAAGGACTGGACTTCAGGGATTTGGAGTCGCCATGAATCTCTCTCTGTACAGCGGCAAACGCATTGCACTCGTCATGGAAGTGCAGGGACGCGAAGTGATGCTACGGGGCACGACATCGCTGCGTAACGACACCGCCAATGGCCACGTGCTGAAGGTGGCAGTCACCGAATGCCAAGAAGCGGCCATCGGCTCTCCCATTTTCCTCATTAGCGAAGCACGGTGGAAAGACCACATCGTCAGTGGTTTTGCCTTCGGCTGCGACTATCTGCTGGATCTCTCCAACAGCACCGTTGCGGCACAGTAGGCCCATAGCACCGTACGCCAGCTACCTTGTAGGCGCGTCACCTTGAGACGCGCGTGCACCCAGGTTCTCGTCCGCCCGCGACCTGGATTCTTCTGGCCCAGTCCGTTGCAGCGCGGGACGAATGCCAGCCGAATCGTGTGCGGCGTCCGCGAAGGACCGAAGGTTACCGCGCCATCGAACAGCGCGAGAATATCGAGCGGCGATGGGGCGGGCAACTCTAAAACAGCGTGTAGATGAACGGCGCGAGGGCCGTGCTGGACAGAAAGACGAATACCCCCAGAACGACCAGCGTCAGGATGATGGGTAATAGCCACCACTTCTTGTTGTAACGCAAGAAATCCCAGAACTCGCGCAGCAGACCAGGCTGCCGGCCCTCGGCGAACCGGTCCAATTCACCGTTCTCGAGCGGCTGCGGAGTGTCGACTGGATCAGGTTGCTTGGCGCTCATCACATGTCACTCAGAACTGACGAAAGTACCTCGACCGGTCCGACGGCATGTCACGCGGCTCCCAATACGACTCGCGCTGGACGTCGAATTTGCGCTGCAGCGGTTCCCGTCCCAGCCATCGCATCACCAGCGCGATGGGAGTCAGCACGAGAAAGAATATCACGCCGACCACCACATGGCCAATCACCCAGCCCACGGGATAGGCCGCATAGATCCAGCCCACGTAGGCCGGGCGCACCACCGCCGGGCGGACCAACCCCGCCACGCAAATCGCCGCCGCGATCACCGCCACGATCCAAGCAGCGGTGGGGTGAGCCAGACGCCAAGCCAGGATCACCGCCGCCACCAGCCCGACGAGCGGTAACACGACGCCGGCGAATTGACGCAACTGTCGATCGGTCGGGTTCGTGTTGATCTCAATCAAAGCCATGGTCGCGGCAGGTTCCGGCAAGGCCAACGGTCGTGATGCAGGTTCTAGTTTAGCACACCGACGCAACCGAGATAGTGGAACCCAGTCACGATTGCCCAAACCCAGTTGCAGCCGGCTGGCAGCGCGCTGCCAGGCCCAGGGCTGCGCAGGCCAGGCCCAAAGGGCCGCGCTACCAGCCCAGGCCGCAGCGAAGCGCAGGCCTGGGCAACCGGCCTCCACCTGGCTCCCAGGCCCAAAGGGCCGCTAGGCCAGGCCCAAAGGGCGCTATGCCAGCCCAGGCCGCAGCGAAGCGCAGGCCTGGGCAAACCGGCCTCCACCTCGCTCCCAGGCCCAAAGGGCCGCGCTAATCGAGGTCGACCCGATACGATCGATCCGCCGAACGCATTAGCGGCGCCCCGTTGGGGCTCCGAGCATGGTGGTGGGCGTCCTACCCAGGGCGGCGGTCGGCCGCCGTTGGCGGCCTCCCTTCGCCCTGGGCTGGCATAGCGCGCCCCGTTGGGGCGGATGATGGACGCCGGATTGCAGGCCTGGGCAAACCGGCCTCCACCTGGCTCCCAGGCCCAAAGGGCCGCGCTAGGCCAGGTGCAGGCCGCAGCGAAGCGCAGGCCTGGGTAGACCGGCCACCATCTCGCCCCCAGGCCCAAAGGGCCGCGCAATCGAGGTCGACCCGATACGATCGATCCCCCGAACGCGTTAGCGCGCCCCGTTGGGGCTCCGAGCATGGTGGTGGGCGTCCTACCCAGGGCGGCGGTCGGCCGCCGTTGGCGGCCTCCCTTCGCCCTGGGCTGGCATAGCGCGCCCCGTTGGGGCGGATGATGGACGCCGGATTGCAGGCCTGGGCAAACCGGCCTCCACCTGGCTCCCAGGCCCAAAGGGCCGCGCTAGGCCAGGTGCAGGCCGCAGCGAAGCGCAGGCCTGGGTAGACCGGCCACCATCTCGCCCCCAGGCCCAACGGGCCGCGCTAATCGAGGTCGGCCCGATACGATCGATCCGCCGAACGCATTAGCGCGCCCCGTTGGGGCTCCGAGCATGGTGGTGGGCGTCCTACCCAGGGCGGCGGTCGGCCGCCGTTGGCGGCCTCCCTTCGCCCTGGGCTGGCATAGCGCGCCCCGTTGGGGCGGATGATGGACGCCGGATTGCAGGCCTGGGTATACCGGCCTCCATCTCGCTCCCAGGCCCAAAGGGCCGCGCTATGCCAGCCCAGGCCGTAGCGAAGCGCAGGCCTGGGCAAACCGGCCACCACCTCGCTCCCAGGCCCAAAGGGCCGCGCTATACCAGGTGCAGGCCGTAGCGAAGCGCAGGCCTGGGCAAACCGGCCGCCACCTCGCTCCCAGGCCCAAAGGGCCGCGCTAGGCCGGTGAGAAACCGCGTTTAGTCCCAAACGTATCGTTCGTCCAATTCGACGCCATGTCGAGCGCAAATTGCTCGAAACTCCTCCTGAAACGTCATGCGTTTGTGATGTTCTTTCTGATTGCGAATGTATTCCCGCACCGAATCGATTTGCGACAGGCTCACTGAGAACACGCCATAACCAGCTTGCCAGTGAAAGTCCCGGTATTGTCGGCCCTTCTTCTTGATCCATTTTGACGAGTCGGTCTTGATCCTGCTAATCAATGTCTTGATGGCATAGTTGCGTGACAGAAAACACAGGATGTGTATGTGATCCTCCGTCCCGTTGATGATGACTGCCGGTGAGTCGAGCGATTTCAGGCACGTCGCCACGTATTTGTACAGTTCGTCGCAATGGCCAGTATCACGCAGGAACGGTTTTCGGTTTTTCGTACTGTAAGTGATGTGGATAGCCACCCGGGCATGGGATTGCGGCATGTCGGCCTCCGGTCGTTTGGTGTGGTAGGTGAAATTCGCAATTCACGGTTGGTTCCTCTAATGGTTCATCGCGAACGGCGCGCGAAACCCTTCACGGGTCGGCCAGAATTTCGATTTTTTTTTCAGATCGTTGGCGCGCCCCGTTGGAGCGGATGATGGACGCCGAATTGCAGGCCTGGGCAAACCGGCCATCCACCTGGCTCCCAGGCCCAAAGGGCCGCGCTAATCGAGGTCGGCCCGATACGATCCATCCGCCGAACGCATTAGCGCGGCCCCGTTGGGGCTTCGTGCGTGGTGGTGGCGTCCTACCCAGGGCGGCGGTCGGCCGCCGTTGGCGGCCTCCCTTCGCCCTGCACCTGGCATAGCGCGGCCCCGTTGGGGCGGATGTTGGACGCCGGATCGCAGGCCCGGGTATCCGGCCTCCATCTGATTCTCTGGCCCGAACGCCGCCGCGCTACACCAGGCCGCAAAGGGCCGCGCGCTATGCCAGGTGCAGGCCGCAGCGAAGCGCAGGCCTGGGCAGACCGGCCACCACCTGGCTCCCGGGCCCAAAGGGCCGCGCTAATCGAGGTCGGCCCGATACGATCCATCCGCCGAACCCGTTAGCGCAGCCCCGTTGGGGCTTCGTGCGTGGTGGTGGGCGTCCTACCCAGGGCGGCGGTCGGCCGCCGTTGGCGGCCTCCCTTCGCCCTGGGCTGGCATAGTGCGCCCCGTTGGGGCGGATGACGGTCGCCGGATCGCAGGCCCGGGTATCCGGCCTCCATCTCATTCTCTGGCCCAACGCGCCGCGCTAGGCCAGGTGCAGGCCGTAGCAAAGCGCAGGCCTGGGTAGACCGGCCTCCATCTCGCTCCCAGGCCCAAAGGGCCGCGCTATACCAGCCCAGGCCGCAGCGAAGCGCAGGCCTGGGCAAACCGGCCTCCATCTCGCTCCCAGGCCCAACGGGCCGCGTGAATCGAGGTCGGCCCGATACGATCCATCCGCCGAACGCGTTAGCCGCGCCCCGTTGGGGCTTCGTGCGTGGTGGTGGGCGTCCTACCCAGGGCGGCGGTCGGCCGCCGTTGGCGGCCTCCCTTCGCCCTGGGCTGGCAGAGCGCGCCCCGTTGGGGCGGATGATGGACGCCGGATTGCAGGCCTGGGTAACCGGCCTCCACCTCGCTCCCAGGCCCAAAGGGCCGCGCTAGGCCAGGTGCAGGCCGTAGCGAAGCGCAGGCCTGGGCAAACCGGCCTCCACCTCGCTCCCAGGCCCAACGGGCCGCGCTAATCGAGTTGGAAGCTCAGCCAGATATTGGTCCATCTCGTGCCGAGTTGCATCCGGCTGCTGGGACTTCAGCAGCAGATAGTGTCCCATGACCAATGCGTCCATGTTCGTGGCCAGGAAACACCGATACGCTTCCGGGGGCGCACAGACAATCGGCTCGCCGCGGATGTTGAAGCTGGTGTTGATCAGCACCGCACAACCGGTCTTGCCGCTCGAAAGGCTTCGAGCAGCCGATGGTAGAGCGGATTGCGTTGGCGATCGACGGTCTGCACGCGAGCCGAATAGTCGACGTGGGTAACGGCCGGAATATCCGAGCGGATCTCATTGCGTAATGCCAGGGATCGCTCGGGTTCTTCCTGTCCGGTACGTACCGATTCAACTCGGTCCTGCCAGATTGAGCTGTGGGGTGTCACACACCGCTCGCCCTTCACCGGTGCGACCAGCAGCATGTAGGGACTGGACTGGTCGGGCGGCATCGCAAAATACTCGTGCACGCTGTTCCTGCAACACGGACGGCGCAAACGGCCGAAACGACTCGCGAAACTTGATCTTCAAGTTCATCACGGCCTGCATCTGCGGGTTGCGCGCGTCACCCAGGATACTGCGGCTTCCCAGCGCCCGCGGACCGAACTCCATCCGTCCCTGCATCCAACCGACCACGTTGCCGTCCGCCAGCAGGTCGGCCACACGATCGCAGAGCTGCTGCGTCATCTCGAGTCGCTGGTGCACAGCGCCCTGCTCGCTGCAAGAACGCCAAGATCTCGTCGTCCGAAAAGGCCGGCCCCAGCCGCGAACCTTGCTGGCTGTCGAGCGTCGTCGATTTGCCGCGGTTGGTCCATCAGCTGATGCCAGATGAACAGTGCCACTCCCAACGCTCCGCCCGCGTCCCCGGCCGCCGGCTGGATCCACAACTGCTCGAACGGTCCTTCCCGCAAGATGCGACCGTTGGCCACGCAGTTGAGCGCCACGCCGCCGGCCAGGCAGAGCTTGGTCATACCCGTCGCGCGATGCACGTGCTGCGGCCATCCGCAACATGATCTCTTCGGTCACCAGCTGGATCGAGGCGGCCAGATCCATCTCGCGCTGCGTGATCGGCGACTCGGCTCTCCGCGGCGGGCCGCCAAACAACTGCTCAAACCGCCGATTGGTCATCGTCAAGCCCTGGCAGTAATTGAAGTACCGCATGTCCATTCGAAACGAACCGTCGGACTTGATATCCAACAACCGGTCGCGAATCAGCTCGGCATACGTCGGCTCGCCATAGGGTGCCAGCCCCATCAGCTTGTACTCGCCCGAGTTCACGCGGAATCCGCAGAAGTAGGTGAAGGCGCTGTAGAGCAGCCCGAGCGAATGCGGGAAATCGAGCTGGTGGGTCAACTCGATGCGGTTGCCGCGTCCGGTCCCCAGCGAAGCGGTCGCCCATTCCCCCACCCCATCGACGGTCAGAATCGCCGCTTCTTCAAACGGCGACGGGAAGAAAGCGCTGGCCGCATGCGACTGGTGATGGTCCGTGAACACGAACCGCTTACGATACTGGCCGTGCAGACCGCGTCGCATCTCGCGCGGCAAATGCAGCTTGGTCCGCAGCCAGAGCGGCATGGCCATCAGGAACGAACGGAAGCCGCGCGGAGCATAAGCCAGGTAGGTCTCCAACAAACGATCGAATTTCAGAAACGGCTTGTCGTAGAACCCCACCACATCCAGGTCACCGGTCTCAAGTCTCGCTTCGTGCAAGCAGTACTCGATCGCGTGCTGCGGGAAATTGAAGTCGTGCTTCTTCCGCGTAAATCGCTCTTCCTGCGCGGCGGCCACGATCCGGCCGTCGATCACCAGCGCCGCCGCCGAATCGTGATAGAACGCCGAAATGCCGAGGATTGCCGTCACGAGAATTCAAGATCGCCAAACGAGTGGAGCAGTTGGAGGAATCAGGACCGTTGGACCAAGTCTAGCACGACGCCCCGTGCAACGGCACTCTACCAACACGTCGATTCCAACAATCTGTCTGCCATCGGCCCCCGGGGGCGTCCGGACCCGGGTCGGACCGCCCCGAAAAGCACGAGCCTAAAGGCCGGAGCGGTGCAGAAGAGAATCCTCATGCCTAGGGGGAACGAATGCGGAATGCGGAATGCGGAATGCGGAATGCGGAATGCGGAATGCGGAATGCGGACCGGAATGCGGAATGCGGAATGCGGAATGCGGAATGCGGAATGCGGAATGCGTATCAAGCGTTCCAGGCACCCGTTACCAACTATCAAATAACCAAGTAACAAGTAACAAATAACCATTGACCATTGAGTCGGACGGACCTAGTAGCTGATGAATCTGGAGAGGCCGGCGCAGCCGGTTTCTGGCTCCGCTGAGCCGCCATGCGGGTCGATGGAGACGTTTCGTCCAAGGCCTCGCTCACGGTGCGAAACAGCTCGTTCGCCGCCGCGCTGGCCGGCTCGATGGCCGGTCCCATGATGACCGGTCGGGAGATCGACTGAGCACGCGACATCGGAGGACCAGCACTCGGCGGAGACTTCGGCAGTTCCGGTTCGAGAGCTGGTACGCTGACCGGATCCGGTTCCACATTACCGGGTACCGCAGCCGGCTGTTTCGCCGCGGGCTCGGCCGGTGTTTCGAGCGGCTGATCGCTCTTGGGCGTCTCTTCCGTCTCCGGGGTCGCTGGAGTATCGGGCATACGCGTCCGGCTGGACGATACGTGGAATGTCGTTCAACGGATTGGGATCGGGCACGCTTTCCAACGTCGGTTGTTCCGGCGCTGTCGCAGCTTCGTCTATCGGCGGCGCAGCGGGCTCCGCTGGCGCGACCACCGAGGGCGCGGCAGAGGGCACGTGCACCACTTCGTTCGGGATCATCCGCAACGTCTGCTGGCAATCCCCGCCCATCGTTCGCCACACCGTCGGCTCGTAGCCGAAACAGCCTTGTTCCAACTGTTCGTAGGCCGGATGGTGAACGATCGCTTGCTCCTGACAGCCAACCTGGCAGCCGACGGATAGCGGAACCAGCAAGCACACTGCGGCGAGCCCCAATAGCGCACTGGGCGAGCCCACGCGGGACCAAACCGGCGCAGCAGCACATCGATCGTGTGAGAAGTTGTTATTCACAATACCCCCCCAAAAACGTTCTCGCCTCGCGGGTCGTCTATCACGAGAACAATCTGCCGTGCCAACTCACAGTTTGGCACCGGTTGTCGTTGCGTTCCATTTCACCGCAGCCGAGTTGGCTGCGCCGGCAAGGCTCATTCGCCTGCCACTTCGTCTTCCTCACTCAGGCCCAGACACCTGCGATACAGTCACCGTCTCCTCGGGTCGTTCGGCGACCCTGCCGGCAACTCGCCTTACTAGTTGTTACGAAACGGGTTGCCGCCACCTTTAAGCGGGGAACCGGAGAATCGTGTGGCCGTCCCGACACCGAGCAGCGAGAATCCCATGACTCGTTCAAACGGTGCCAGAAATTTGCCCAGGTTGTTGTCGACCGCGATTAACGAATCTTCCGCCACAAAGATCCGGTCGCCCGGCATCACTTGGTAGTTCGTGGCGGTCGCTCCCTGAGCGGTAATCGCACGCCAGTCCACGGGCAGGATCTGAACTTTGCAGTTGTCGCTTGTCGGCCGAGCGATCCAGATCTTCTTCGAAGAAACGGAATCGAGGCCGTTCACGTTGGCAATCGCATCCAGCACGGTTTCATTACCGGTGACCGGAAACATCGTCACGTTGTCACCTAACCCGGCGCCCTCGGTAATGACATAGTACTTCTTGCTGTTGTAGGCAAAAACACTTACCGAAATCTGCGGCTCCGAGAGATACTGCGTCAGGTGGCGCTCAATCGCCTGGCGGGTTTCATTCAAGGTCATCCCCACCACGGAAACGCTGCCGTAGGAACCGAGATTGACCATGCCATCCGGGCCGACGATGTGTTCACCTGCAATCGGTTGCAGGGTCGGCAAGGCCGAGACGCGAAAGCTCACATTCGCCAGCTCCGCCTTGACCTGCCTGCCAATCGCTTCGTTGACGGCCTTCTTCGCCTCGGGAATTAACATGCCGGCGATCGCTACCGAGCCGTAGGTCGGACCCAAGTCGATCGTGCCGTCAATGCCGACGACGAATTCAGCCGGATCAATGTTGAACAACGGTGTCTCGGACGAGACGAACACCGCCACCGTCACGACATCCTGGATGTGCAGCTTGTAGTCGGGACCAGGCAATAGCCGTACCGCCTCAATGGACAAAATGTCCGGCGGCTCCACTCGGTATTCCGGCAACGCGGCTTTGTACAGCTCGCGCGGCGTCTCGTCAGGACAACGATCCGGAGCTATGACCGTGGGTGCGTCCTTGTACATGACATGGCACCCGGCGCTCGAGCTGAAAAGGATCGCCAACAGCGGGATGATGGCCAATAGTCGGTGTGTTCCAGACATCGCTTCGTATTCTTGTTGAGAGAGTGGAATCGGCTGGTGGGGTCCAAACGGTGTCCCGTGCATACTTCACCTAATCGGTATCCGAGCAAAAGGAATCACAGTTTTTTTCGGAACATCGGGAAAGACCCGTAAGATCGGCAAGTTGAGGATACTAGGCGCATTCGACGATTCGATGGCCGGTCAGGGACTGGCTGTGACTTGGTAAGACGTAACGGCAAATGGAACATCCGGGAGCCGGGTGAGCATGCGGCGATGCGCAGGAAAGGGATAGTCCCATTTCTGCTCCGCTCGCCGCTGCAGCCGCGTCGGGTTCATCCCGGCGGACTGAGGATTGGCCGGCGACAGGCGATGGATGCCAACCAGTGGTCGAGCTGTCACAGGGATGCGCTCGGCCGAGGCCGAAACAGGCCGCGGCTCGAGTCGGTCTCGAACGTGTGCCGGCGTCGATGGACACGTCGGGGAGCTCGACTCGACGGTGTGTCATGGTGCGACGGTAGCGGACCAGTTGTGGCCCCGCCGGGATGAACCCGACGGAAGCCGGAAGTGGTGGATGCGCACGGTAGCGGACCAGTTGTGGCCCCGCCGGGATGAACCCGACGGAAGCCGGAAGTGGCGGATGCCGCACGGTTGCGGACCAGTTGTGGCCCCGCCGGGATGAACCCGACGGAAGCCGGAAGAGCCGACTTTTCAACGGTGCCAGCACGCGGCAGCCAATCCGGAATCCATCTCGAGCAGGGTCGGGACTATGGTCCCGACCTACGATTGTGCGAACCGAGCGTCAGCGGGGCCTCCGCATCTGGTAGAAGTGCGAGTACTGCATGAAAGTACTGCCGGTCCCAGTGGGCGCAACGCGCGTTGACGCCTGTTCGGCGCGGGAACGGGCGCGGCGCGGGCCACTTCCTGGTAGTAGAGGCTGCTACTGCCATCTCCACCAATGAGCGGGGACGTCGCGGGCCCGCCGCTGGATCGCCTTTCGATTCCACTACCGCGGCGTGGTAGAAACGGAGTCATGAGGGGATCGTAAAAGTCCACGCCGCGGCGCAGAAAATCCGAATAGCCGCTCGAACGCGGCCGGCTCCCACGCTGGGCCCGCGCTTTGGGGACAGCAGCCAACATCAGGCAGGCAGTCGCTGCGACGATCAGAATTCCCGTGCGTGACATGTCGTGGTCGCTCCTCTATCAACGGATGATTGATCCCCCAGCGCCCGTACTCCCGAACCGGGTCACGGGCCGGACCAACTCAGTATAGCCGATCGCGCAGAATCGGTCTCGTAGGTTTTATCGGTAGAACCGCACCAGAGATTCCAGGGAATCTCGGATGCCGCCAGGGCCCTACGCCGGTTCGACCATGAAATCGTCGATTTCCACCGAGACACCATGCTGCAGAAATTCCACCGCGACCAACAGACGGCGTTGTCCCCCGCGGCGTTGGGTCACAATGCCCTCCAGCCCTCGCATCGGCCCACTTCGTATTCGCACACGTCGTCCGGGCTCTAGCCGCCGTTCGACGGTCAGCGGTGCGCCGACGCCAATCAGACGATTCAGCTGTTTCAGGTCGTTCTGCAATCGACATTGATCGTCGACCGTCAACAACTCGGACACGCGATTGGTGGTCAAGCAGCGCACCCGCTCATCTTCAGACCCCAGCATGAACACATAGCCACCGAACAGCGGAATATGCGATTCCACGATTCGATTGCGAATCATGTTCGTCTTGGGAACGAGGGGTAAGAAGAAGGGGATCTCAAACCGCAGCAGGTCGCGTGCTAGTGATTTCTCCTGGCGAGATCTGGTGAAGATCGCCCACCAACGGCGTTCAGATTTGCCAGGCTCTAAGTCCAGGGTCTCGAAGAGCCCTTCAGGAAAGACACTCGTCTCTTTCTCCAAAATGGGCATTTGCTCCGTTCCTTTCATGAACCAAGTTGACTCTCAATGTTTCAAATGCCGCTGGTAATCCAGCGCTCGGAGTACTCAAATGCGAAACCATTCCATTGCTTTGGTGGAGCCTCGTCTGCTCACACCAGCGTTCGCCATCCCGCTGTTTCGGTCGCTCCTTCACCGCCTCATTGGCGGTCAAAAAAGTAAAAGGACCCGTGTAATCACGTCGTCTGACAATGACTCCGCGAAGGCCACACCACAAATGCGGAAAGGCGTGGGCAGCCACTGCGGCCAGGGCGTCGACGGCACAGCTAAGTCGGTAGGCCACTCGGGTGTGTGTCACAGAATCATCGTGTTCCAGATGGTCATTCCAATTTATCTTTAACCACCACGATGGACTATGCAACACCCTCGGAAAATCCCCTGGAAGGGGTAATTCTGACAAAATTTCTGTTTCCGAGGCTGGAATCGACGTGGGTCCATGCACCTGAGCCATATTGAGCAGCAAATCGGCTCAAGAAAATCGTGGCTCGCCGCCCTCTACCCGAGCGGCAGCGGGGCGCTGAGCGCGCCCCTAACGCGGTGCTAACGCGCGAAACCGTTCCGCAACTGCATCCGCAGCTCGGAAGGGGAGGGCGACCAGCGAATGAAAAAAGCACCGCTGGGTTGCCAGCGGTGCTTCGCCACCACCTCGTCAAGGAACGGTGGTGTACTGAAAATCAACGAACGAGGTGTGAGATTTCGTGGGAAATTTTCAGAATTAACCGGGTCGTGTGAGAACTAGCGTGTTTTCGTGGCCGTGGCCGTCGTGACCGCCGCCGTTTCGACACGCAGGACGGTCGTCACATAAGCGTTGCCAATCCACTGGTACGGGTCAGCACCGTTGCCCACCCACATTGGCGAATAGACTCCCATGCTCGGTGTCGGATTCGCCGACGGTCGACTCTGTGAGTAGCCGTACCATTTCATCGCCGCCAATCGCTGGCGACGCTGATCACCCTTCCTCTCAGCCTTGCGGCGAATCACGGCCTGCGGGTCGTCATACCGCCGCAGCTCCTGCAGGTAGAACCACATGTCTTCGGTCTGAGCCACATCGTTGGCTCCGGCTTCCTGGTTCGCCGCCGGCTTGCTCAGCTTGTCCAAATCCTGGGCCGCCAGGACGCTGCAGACCAACATAGCTGGAAGGAAGGTAAAGCCGAGAATGAGCCGTTTCATGCCACATCTCCTGGTCCAGTCCTGATCTGAAATCCAGCACTGCGGGATTCTCAAACCGGTATTTATGTCGCTTTCCAAGGCGGTCAAGCCGCCATACACATTGGGGAGCGTGTCCATGGCAGCATCGGCACCACCGGCCCCGGCCGCAACATGCGCTCACCGCAGGCCAAGTAGGTTTCGGCCAGCAGTCTAATAAGGGATTCGGCCTGTGCCGTACGAAAAGATTAGCGCGATTAAGTGCAACGTAACGGATAATCGGCTTCGTCGAACCGCTTGACCCGCACAGCCCGCAAAGTCGACTCAGACCGCCGGAAGACGCCGAGAAGACGCGCGAGAAAGGCGTTCGATGATAGGGCGGACTGGTACTGAGAACGATTAGGGAATGCGGAATGCGGAATGCGGAATAGAAAGTAACAAGTAACAAGTAACAAGTAACAAGTAACAAATATCTAGAGGCAACAGACGGCACTTGGCTCGGGCAGCCCGGCAATCGACTGGAGATGCAGCAGGCGTCGATAGGCGTTCTGACTACCGGGAACGATCAGCACATACAGACAACCGTCACTCTTCCAGATCCCGACACAGAGATTGCCAGTGGTCGAGTCGGGAATGGCCGACGGAAACTTCGGCAAGTGGCGTCCGAGTCGCGTGCGAATCACCAGCAGATAGGCAGACGACTGAGCCGGCGGGACGCTGGCTAAATACGCCACGGCATGTGAATCCCCCAACGCCAACGCCGAAAACTCCTGCCAACCCACCATCGGGAACTGCAGCTGCTGGTTCCGCGGCAACCGATCACTTGGCGGTTGAGTCTCCTGCCAGGCTTCCGGATCCAATTTGCCGAGCCACTCGCGAGCGTACTGATCGACCTGCGCGACGGTGAGCGTATCGCGCCAGACGAGCAACATAAACGACGACCGCCAACAGGGCCGCGACAGACAACACCGCCCCGGCAGTACTAAGCCACCAGAGTCCGCTCGATCCGGTGCCGCCACGAACACCAGCGGGCGTCACCAGCTCGCCGCCCGGCACGGCCTGCTGCCCAGGTTCCTGCTCCACCGCCGCCAACAGCCGATCACCCAGACCAGCAGGGACCGGAACATCTCGCATCGCTCGCTGAATCGCCCCGTCCCAGGCCTGAATCGCCTGCAACTCAGCACCTAACGCCGGATCTTCGGACACCGCCCGCAACAGCGCAGCCATGTCCGGATCAGCCGATTCGGTCGGCTCCGAGCGATAGCATTCCATGAGTTTGCGGAGGTTAGTCATTGGTTATTGGTCACTGGTCACTTGGTTATTGGTCATTGGTCATTGGTCATTGGTCATTGGTCTATTCCGCATTCCGCATTCCGCATTCCGCATTCCCTAATCGTTAACCCGGCGTGGGCGATCAAGAGGCCATCTGTCGCAATATCCACGGCTCCCTTACTCCACGGCTCCCTTACTCCACGGCTCCCTTACTCCACGGCTCCCTCGCTCCAGGGCTCCCTCACTTGGCGAGTCATCAGCCGTTCACGCAGCCGGCTCTTGGCCCGTGCCAAACGGCTCATCACAGTCCCGATCGGCACGTCCAACTCACCGGCGATCTCCTTGTACGACAGCTCATCAAAATAGAACAGGATCAAAATCAACCGGTGCTGATCGGGCAATTCTTGCAGTGCCAGGTCAAGCAGCTCGCCATCAATCGCCTGGTCCCCGGGCGGCTGGACCGCCACGGTTTCCATGTCCATATCTAAGTTAGCCGCAGAAGCCGGTCGGCGTCTGCGCCGATTCTTCAGAAAGCAACTTCGCAACACCGCGAACAGCCACCGATCCGCCTTGTCCGGATCCCGCAACTGCTGAATCTTCTGCTGCGCAATCAGGAATGTCTGCTGCGCCAAGTCCTCCGCATCCGGGACACTGCCAACCAACCGGTACGCATAGCGATAGACCGCCTCATGATGAGCCTTGACCAGCTGCACTATGCTGGGCTGTATCACGCTAGGCGGGGACGCCTCCTCCGCAGCACCCCCACCTCGGGCGGGGTGGTCTGCCTTGGATTCCGGCGTACCGTCCGGTTCGGATTGGTCACCCATCGCGGAGTCCTGCTCTAGAAAATGTGAACCTCGGGTGTCGCTTTTTATTCCCGGTTCGTTGGGTTTTAGCAAATATTGGCTCGGAGCATCAGTCGCCAGAAAGTTTGGGAATATCCGGGGCCTGGTGGGGATCATGTTAGGGAGAAGCATGAAATGGCCTGTTGTGGCCGCAAACAATTCACATTTTCAGGTAGTAGAGGTCCCACAATGAAGAAGATCGCATTTTGCCTGGTTCTGCTCGGGCTCAGCACCATCACGTTCGTAGGCTGTGGCGACGACGCCAAGACGAAGCCGGCACGAAGCCCGCCGCTGGTGCGGCCGACAAGAAGGCTGACGGCGGCGCCGCTGACAAGAAGGACGAGAAGACCGAGGCTCCCGCCGCTCCCAGCACCACCCCCCCGGCTGACGAAACCAAGTAGTTGTGGGTGAGCAGCCGTTGCGCTGCGATCACTACGATTCATCGAAACGAGCATCTCCCCAAGAGATGCTCGTTTTTTTTTGGTCATTGGTCATTAGTCATTAGTCATTGTCATTAGTCATTGGTCACTGGTCATTCGGTATTGGTTATTGGTTGGTGGTTACTTGACAGATACCGGTTAGTGCTTGACAGTTGACGGGGGGCGTGCCGGGGCGGATCGGTGCAATACCAGATGAGTCCTTACACTGCCTCTTGTGTCGCACTGCTCGGTAACTCGTCGCCATCCCTCCGCCATCGCGAAACCAACCGATGACCAATGACCAATGACTAATGACAATGCAAGTGACAAGTGACCAATGACCAATGACCAATGACCAATGACCAATGACCAATGACCAATGACCATCCCTTTGAACTTTGCGCCCCGTACCAACCGGCTGGTGACCAGCCGCAGGCGATCGAGGCTTTGGTGGACGCCATCCGGCAGGACCGGCGCCGGCAAGTGCTGTTGGGCGTCACGGGGTCGGGCAAGACATTTACGATGGCCAATGTGATCCAGGCGATCCAGAAGCCAACGCTGGTCATCTCGCACAACAAGACCCTCGCCGCTCAGCTTTATTCGGAGTTCCGCGACTTCTTTCCCCATAATTCGGTTCATTACTTCGTCAGCTATTACGACTACTACCAGCCCGAAGCCTACATCCCTCAGCGGGACATCTACATCGAAAAAGATGCGTCCATCAATGAAGAAATCGATCGGCTCCGGCTCGCGACCACCAGTGCGTTGGTGAGCCGCAGGGATGTGATTGTGGTGGCCAGTGTGTCGAGTATCTACGGGCTCGGTTCGCCGGACGATTACCGCGAGATGATGGTCGCCTTGGAGCGCGGCGGCCAGATTGACCGTGATGAGATGCTGGCGCGACTGATTGACATTCAGTACGAAAGAAACGACATCAGTTTCGAGCGTGGCCGGTTTCGCGTCCGGGGCGACTGTGTGGAGATCTGGCCCTCGTACGAGGAGTACGCGGTCCGTGTGGAGCTATGGGGGGACGAGATCGATCAGCTGTCGCTGCTCAACCCGACCAGTGGCGAGACGATTTCGGTGCAGGATCAGTTATTCATCTACCCGGCCAAGCACTTCGTGATGCCGGAGGAGCGGATTGAGGGCGCGGTCAAGTTGATCAAACAGGAACTGGATGAGCAACTGGAAAAGTTCCGCCAGGAAGGAAAATTGCTCGAGGCGCAGCGGTTGAGCGCACGCACGCGGTTCGATATGGAAATGCTGCTGCAAGCGGGGGTGTGTCCGGGCATCGAGAACTACAGCCGACCGCTGTCCGGTCGCTCGGCCGGCGAGCCGCCTGACACGCTGTACGATTTCTTCCCGCACGATTTCCTCCTGTTCGTCGACGAATCACACGTCAGTATTCCGCAAATCCGCGCGATGTTCGCTGGCGATCAGAGCCGCAAACGGACGTTGGTCGAGCATGGCTTTCGATTGCCCAGCGCGATGGACAACCGGCCCTTGAAGTTCGAAGAATGGGAACAGCGGGCACGTCAAGCCGTGTTCGTGTCGGCCACGCCTAGCGATTACGAGCTACAACAGACGGGCGGGGAGGTGGTGGAGCAGATCATCCGGCCGACCGGCTTGCTCGACCCGATCATTGAAGTCGTGCCGGCCCGCAACCAGGTCGTACACCTCCTGGAGGAGATCCGCCAGCAGGGCGAAAATCGGCGAACGGGTCCTGGTGACCGCCCTGACCAAACGACTGGCCGAAGATCTCTCGGCGTATTTCAGCGAGCAAGGAGTGGCCTGCAAGTGGCTGCATAGTGAGCTGGATGCGTTTGAGCGAGTCGATCTGCTGCGCGACCTGCGCGAAGGGCGCTTTGAGGCATTGGTCGGAGTGAATCTGCTGCGCGAAGGACTCGACCTCCCCGAAGTGTCACTGGTCGCCATTCTGGATGCCGACAAGGAAGGGTTCCTCCGCAGCGAAACGTCACTGATCCAAACGATCGGCCGAGCCGCTCGGAACGTCAATGCCAAGGTCATTCTCTATGCCGATAAAATCACCAATTCCATGCGGCTGGCGATCGACGAGACGAATCGACGTCGAGCGATGCAGGAGGCCTACAACAAAGAGCATGGCATTACGCCCGAGACGATTCGCAAAAACATCCGAGCGGGCATCGAATCCGACGTGGCAGCTCACCGAGCGGCCAATGCCGCGGTGGGACGAGCGGACGAGGAGCAATACGTGACGGCCGAGTACATGAACGAGCTGGAGGCCGAAATGCTCGAAGCAGCCGAACAACTGGAATTCGAACGAGCAGCCGCGATCCGCGACCGACTCATGCAACTCAAAGAACACGTCGGTAAGAAACTCAACCAGGTCGAAGTCAGCTCGTACAAACCCCGTGGCCGCCGCCACAGTTCCGGCTCGTCACAGAAAGTCCCCCGGCCAGGGAAGAAGTAGAGTCATTGGTCATTGGTCATTGGTCATTGGTCATTGGTCACTGGTCCAACTTGTTCCGAACCCATCGTAAGTCGTTGCGCACCTTGACTTATCGTACTACATGCTGAGCATCGAAATCGTGCACCTTGCGCCGCTGTGGTTCACGACCCCCACTGACCAATGACCAATGACTAATGACTAATGACCAATGACCAATGACACAATGACCAATGACTACCGCTTGACAAAGCACCCCCCGTTCCGGCAAAGTAACTACTGACGTGATCGTGGGCCAAGGGAGAAAACCCATGGATCGCGATACGTCTCAATCGCCCGAAAACCGCTGGCGGCCTCTCTTGCGGCGTGCCGATCAGGCAACCGTGGCGGTACTCATGGGCGGTTGTTTCTGCGCCCTACTGCTGCACTGGATCTGGCAACTCACTTTTCGTTCGGCCCTGATCGACATCGATCGAGCTGAACCCCTTGCAGTGCAATTCCAGATCCAGATAAACCAGGCCGACTGGCCCGAGTTTACTCTGTTGCCGGGGATCGGTGAAACGTTGGCTCGACGAATTGTCGAGTATCGCACACGCCACGGCCACTTTCGATCGATCGAGCAATTGGAGCGAGTCAAAGGGATCGGTCCCAAGACCATGCGGCGGATCGGGCCGTATTTGCGGGTGGATTGAGGTCATTTGTCGTTCGTTAATAGTTGCTCGTTACTGGAGAGGGAGCGAAAATGGCGACCAAAGGATTTGAGAATTTGCGGGTGTATCAGATGGCTGAAGATTTAGCGGATACGATATGGGAGTTAGTTTGTCGATGGGATCGGCTGGCAAAGGACACGATTGGCAGGCAGTTGATCCGAGCGACCGATAGCATTGGGGCCAATATTGCCGAGGGGAGTGGCCGTGGCACATACCCGGACAATCGCAGGTTCGTACGGGTGGCACGCGGTTCTTTGTACGAAACGCGACATTGGCTGCGCCGCGCATTTCGACGAGGACTATTGAGCTGCGAACAGACCGCCGTATTGAAACCACTAATTGACGAACTCAGCCCAAAACTAAACGCCTACCTCAACTCAATCGGCAAGAAACAAGAACCAAGGGCTAACGAAAAAGAATCAAAGAAGAAGGAACACGACCAATGACCAATGACCAATGACAAGGGACATTCATGTGACGAGCGACTTTCACCAGATTCAGTGGGATGCGGTGCTGGAGGACGATTGTCGTCAGTTGGTTCGGCTGGCGGTTCGCGAGGACCTGGACCGACGCTTTGACGTGACCACCTTGGCGCTGGTGGAGCGCGACGTGCGCGGAGCGGCGGTGGTCATGGCGCGGCAGCCGGGCATCGTGTGCGGGCTGCGGGCCGCTGAGTTGGTGTTGGACGAGATGGAGATCTCCGCCCTCTGGCAGCCACACGTCGCGGACGGCGATGCGGTCTCGGCTCCCCAGCCGCTCGCCACGCTCTCCGGATCGGCGCGGGATCTGCTCACCGCCGAGCGACTGCTACTGAATCTGATGGGACGACTCTCGGGGATCGCGACGCTCACGCGCCAATATGTCGACTTGGTGGCGGGCAGCGGAGCGCGGATCTACGACACGCGGAAGACCACCCCCGGCTGGCGTCGGCTGGAAAAATATGCGGTCCGTTGCGGCGGTGGCTGCAATCATCGCACGGGCCTGTTTGACGCGGTATTGATCAAGGACAACCATCTGGCACTGGCGGCCGAGCACACAGCCGCGACTCTGTCCCCCGCCGACGCCGTCCGGAAAGCGCGTCAGCGGCTCGCTGAAATGCTGCCCGAGGACACCGGCAAGATGATTGTGGAGGTGGAAGTGGACACGCTGGCGCAGCTCGACCAGGCGCTCACTCAGCAGCCCGACATTGTGTTGTTGGACAACATGACTCTCGCCCAACTGCTCGACGCAGTCGCTCGTCGCGATCGAGCGGGCGTGGTCACGCAGTTGGAGGCGTCCGGAGGAGTCAACCTGCAAACGGTGCGTGCCATCGCGCAGACGGGAGTCGAACGGATCAGCGTCGGCGCCCTCACCCACTCGGCCATTTCGCTCGACGTGGCACTCGACTGGAAATCGCCCAACTGAGATCTTCTGGCGCGGCCCAGCAGCCGGACGGTCTAAATTCTGGTCAGCAGAAATCGTTTCCAGGATCACGAAAAGCGAACCCGTGATGGGAGGCCTGCTACTCACTACTCACTACTCACTACTCACTACTCACTACTCACTACTCACTACTCACCCCCTGGCACGCCTTACCTGGTGAAAACAAAGGCACCGTGCACTGCACACGGCAAAAGCGTTACAACCGTTAAACTCTTCCTGACCGGCCATCTCCGTGCAGTGGCCGCAGATCTCGTCTGGCGGTCCTACAACAGGACCAATCATCTTGCACGGCATAGATGTTACGTCACTCACACAAGTGAGAATCGAAACATCCGGCAAATCCGGCTAACGTGATTTCCCCGTCACATTCGATACATTCAGTAAGCGACGGTGCGTGGGCAGCGTCGTGGCACGCGATTTTCCCCACCAGACCTTCACACCTTCCGAGGCGGCAGGACCGCCAGCCCAGTTGGGAACAAAACGCCAATGCGCCGCCCCCGTCGGTCGCGACCGCGACTGGCGTGTACGGAGCACGCATGTTTTCCATAAAGACACGGGGTCGGACCTCGCACCAGTTACCAATGACGAGCTACCGCTCGAACTTCATTGGACCGCCCCCGTTGGTCGCTCGAACCCGACTCACAGCAACACGTTTTTCCCCATCAGCAGACTAATTGTTCCGGACAACAACCCATGAGAATACCGGCGATCATGTCTTCTCGGTGTATGTGGCTGATCTATGTTTCCGTGCTCGTCAGCCTTGTTATCCAAACAGGTTGCAGTCGACGCCGCTTTCGCCTGGCAGCCGACGACCAGGCACAGGAGTTGATTGCCGAGAAGGGTGCCATGTGCCCGGATTGGGCGCTGCGCGACTGGAGCGTCTATGGTGACCAGCGCAGTCGCTACTACGACAACTGCAACCCCGACGGTCCTCCGATGCCACCCGACGACCCGTTGTCCCACGAGTTCATGTGCGAAGTGGATGGCATGAAGGGCTGGAAGCACTGGAACGACTTCGGCGTGCGCAGCCAGTTGGACAATAAGCGTTGGCGCGAACAGCTCGTGCAGTACGCCGAGTTCAACGAGAAGGACGAAGTGGTGCTGGATATTAACTCGGCACTTCAGCTGGCCCTGATCCATTCGCCATCGTACCAGCAGCAACTCGAAACCATTTACTTATCGGCGCTGGACGTCAGTACGGAACGGTTTCGGTTTGAAGTCCAGTTCTTTGGCGGCAACGGCACGCGTTTCACGCACGAGGGACGACTCGTCGGTAATCCTCTGCCGTCGAACCGCGGAGTGGGACTTGGTGGGACGCGGAACACGTCGAGCGGCGAGCGGAACTTGTTGCGCAACTCGTCCGACGTCTGGATGGAAAAGCAGTTCGCGACAGCCGGCGAGTTGGCGGTTGGGTTTGCCAACTCGATCGTGTGGACGTTTGCCGGCCCCGATACCAATGCCACCGGCTCCCTGCTCAATGCCAACCTGGTCCAACCGTTGCTGCGCGGAGCGGGCCGGGACGTGGCGTTGGAACAGCTGACGATTGTCGAGCGGGCCTTGCTGGCCAACCTCCGCGCGTACCAGCGTTATCGCCACGGATTCTATACGCAAGTGGCGGTCGGAGAACTGGGTGTCTCCGGCCCGTCGCGCCGTGGCGGCTTCTTCGGCGGCACGGGCTTGACCGGTTTCACGGGCCAAGGCTCCGGCGGTCTGGGTGGTGTCGGCTCGGCGACCGGCTTCGGCCGCTCCGGGTTCAGTACCGGCGGTACGGGAGGCGGCACGGGTGGCGGGACAGGCCTGGCAGGCGGTGGTGCCGGGATCGTGGGCGGCTTCATCGGACTGCTGCAGCGGCTGCAGGAGATCCGCAACACCGAAGACAGTCTCGCCCTGCAATTGAACCAGCTCGCCAAGTTGGAAGCCTACCACAGGGCGGGTTTGATCACGCTGATCCAAGTCGACAACTTGCGGCAGAACGTCGAGACCGAGCGGGCCAATCTGCTGCAGTCGCAAAATGCTTTCGAAGCCACCCTCGATTCGTTCAATACCAACACCATGGGGCTCCCCCCCGATCTTCCCGTGGCGCTGAACGACAGTCTGATTCGCCAATTCCAGTTCCTCGATCCACGCGTCACTACGATGTCTCGCGAGTTGTCGATCTTGCGGTCGTCCGTGGGCGACCTCCCGGCCACGCCCAGCATCGAACAGCTGACGACCGCCGTCGCAACCGCCCGCGGTATCGAACAGAAGTTGGGGAATCACTTCGACAATATTCATGACGACTATGCCACGCTCGACCAGCGGACCCCCGCGCGATTCACCACCTTGCCGCCAACGGAAGTCGAACGGTTACAGAGCGAAATGCAACAAGAAACGCGAGAAGCTGGCCGAAATCGAGTCCCGCTACGCGCGCTTCAAAGAAGAACTCGACGCCATCAACGACGGAGTGACCCCGGACAACGTTACCGAGTCACTCGGGACATTGGTGGAGTGGCTTGGCGCATTCGACCGGCTGATCGAGGAAGCATCGCTGGTCCAGGCCCGAGCGCGACTGGAGTCGGTCATTATGGAACCGATTCATCTGGCATCGCAAGAAGCGCTCCAGATCGCGCAAGCCAATCGGCTCGATGTGATGAACAACCGGGCGGCCCTCGTCGATTCGTGGCGATTGATCGCCTTCAACGCCGACGCGTTACAGTCCGACCTGACCGTGAATCTCGGTGGCGATATCAGCACCACCGGCAATAACCCACTCAAATTCCGCAGTCCCACCGGATCGATGCGAGCATCCCTGCAGATCGACGCGCCCTTCACGCGACTGTTGGAACGTAACAACTATCGCCAGTCGCTGATCGACTATTCTCAAGATCGACGGCAGTATATCCAGTTCATGGACGGCATTCACCAGACGTTGCGGAACCTGCTGCGGAACCTGGAACAGCTGCAAACGAACCTGGAAATCCAACGCCGCGCGGTGGCCATCTCGATCCGCCGAGTGGACCTGACACGCGAGAACCTGTCGCAACCCCGACCACCGGCAGCACCCGGCGAACCTCCGGCCATGTTCGGCGATACGGCCGCCATGGACCTGCTCAACGCACTGTCCGATCTGCGTAATACCCAAAACAACTTCATGAGCGTCTGGTTGAACCATTACGCCACGCGGATGGTGCTCGAACGCGACCTCGGGATCATGGAATTGGACGAAGACGGCCGCTGGATCGAACAACCCGGACGTTTGCCTCAGCCCAGCGATCTGGAGGACCTTGAACTGCCGCCACCGGTCCCCCAAAGCCTGATCGAAGAACTCGACCACGCCGTTGCCGTTAGTGAGTAGTGAGTAGTGAGTAGTGAGTAGTGAGTAGTGAGGAGTGAGTAGTGAGGAGTGAGGAGTGAGGAGTGAGGAGTGAGGCTAGGCGATAACCATGTGCGCAAGTTTGTAGGACGGGGTCCCGTCCGCGCACGCACATAGGATCCCAAGCTACCCCATTTGGCGCTTCGGGGTTCTCACGGCTAAACCTAACGCGGCCTGCGGCCGCAACCAAAAAGGGTTTGAAAGCGTCCGGTTCTGCTGACTTGGTTCACCGGAATACCAGGGAATGCGCAATGCGGAATCAGCAGTAGCAAGTTCACGGTGCACGCTGTCGAAGTGTTCGCCACCCCATTGCACTTTCAACGCCATCTCTCATTCCGCACCCCGCACCCCGCACTCCGCACCCCACACCCCACACCCCACATTCCGCATTCCGCATTCCGCATTCCGCACTCCGCATTCCGCACTCCGCACTCCGCATTCCGCATTCCGCATTCCGCATTCCGCACCCCGCACCCCACACCCCACACCCCACACCCCACATTCCGCATTCCGCACTCCGCATTCCGCACCCCGCACTCCGCACTCCGCACCCCGCATTCCGCACTCCGCACCCCGCACTCCGCACCCCGCACCCCGCACCCCGCACCCCGCATTCCGCACCCCGCACCCCGCACTCCGCACCCCGCACCCCGCACCCCGCACCCCGCACCCCGCACTCCGCACTCCGCACCCCGCACCCCGCACTCCGCACTCCGCACTCCGCACTCCGCATTCCGCATTCCGCACTCCAAACCCCGCACTCCGCATTCCGCACTCCGCATTCCGCATTCCGCATTCATTACCGCAATATCAGTATCACCGCCCGGAAGGCACCCGCCCGGAAGGCACCCGCGGAAGCGCCCGCCAGATGCCGCCACCGACGCTCTCGGGTGTCTTACTTGGCGAGGGCCGATACTCCCGTGTGGAGCTCCGAGTAAGGGCGGCCATCCCAACGCTTTTCATCGCACACGGCTCGTTTCCCAACTGCAGCCGTCACCCAATTCGCTGCAGGATACGAGGTACTTGGCACATCCGTCCGAGCAGAATTCGGCAGACAGGGGGCGACATTCTGCTCCGGCGGTGGTTAAGATACAGGGGAAGATGAATGTGTGTTGTGCTGGCTCGCCGCAGCCCGAAGTCCCCGTTCGTGTGGGGGGGCAGGTGGCAGCGGGTCAGCGGCACCGGGGATGAATTCTGATTGCGATGGCCGCGAGCGGGTGCACGTAATCAAGTTCCGAGACTTCTCGCTGCTGTCCTCACCGTCGGGCGCAACGCCCCCTGGGGGGCCGTGGTGGCTGCGGTAGGTGCGAGGTCCCCTGCCATCCCACAGTCAACCCGTTCCCTTTGCGTACCGAGCGAGGCGGGGCCTTCTGTGGTTCCGGCAAGGGCATATTCCGAGGCAGCGATTTCTAAGGTAATGAGAAAACATGGCCAGTACGACTCAGCAACCACCCAGTTCAGCCAAAGTTCCCAGCGCAGGTCGAGGTCAAGTGGCGAGCGTTCGACGCCCCCCACCCTCGGAGAACTCCTGGGTAGCGCGTGTGATGGTGGTTGTGATCATCGTGGCCATTCTAGCTGGCGGAGCGTGGGGTACTGTTCACTTGATCGGCTCGCAGAGCCAGGACAAGGAATCGGCCATGCTCACGGCACGAGTCGAGCGTGGCGAATTGTTGGTCACGGTTGTCGAAGACGGCAATTTGGAAAGCGCTGTCAACATCGACATCAAGTGCGAAGTGGCTGGCGGCACTTCCATCCTGTGGATTGTCGATGACGGCACGGAGGTGGAGAAGGGGGGGAAGATTGTGGAGCTCGATTCTGCCGCACTGGAAGAGTCGATCAATCAACAGCGGATTGCTTACGAGAAGGCTCGGGCGGCGAAGATCCAAGCGGAGAAGGACTATGCGGCGGCGAAGCTGGCCGTCGACGAATACCTGCAAGGAACCTACGTGCAGGCGGTGCAGGACCAGGACGCTCAGATCACGATTTCGGAAGAGAATTTGCGGTCGGCTCAGAATGCGTTGGAACATTCCGAGCGGATGTTCCGCAAAGGCTACATCAGCGCCTTGGACCTGGAGAGCCAGAAGTTCTCGGTCCAACGAGCACAACTCGAATTAGACTCGGCACGCACAGCCAAGGACGTGCTGGTCAAGTTCACCAAGGAAAAAACCGTTCAGGAACTGGAAAGCAAACGCGACTCGTCGGAAGCGCAGATGCGGTCGGAAGGGGCGTCGTTTGATTTGGAGGAGTCGCGTCTGAAGCGACTCGAGGCACAGTTGGAAAAATGTGTCATCAAAGCTCCGGCAAGGCGGCATGGCGGTCTACGCGAACGAACAAGGGGGACGTTTCGGCGGGTCCCAGCAGCCTCAGATTGAAGAAGGAGCCATGGTTCGCGAGCGGCAGACGATCCTGCGACTTCCCGACTTGTCCAAGATGCAAGTCAAGGTGAACGTCCACGAATCGAAGGTGGAGATGCTGGGGGTCGCCTTGAAGGAGGCGCTGAAACGAGGTGAGGATCTGCGAGCGGTGATTCGGATCCTGGATCGTGAGCTGCTGGGCAAGCTGAGCAACATTGCCAATCAGCCGGAACCGTCCGGTTGGTGGACCGGCAACATCAAGGAGTATGCCACCACCATTTCGATCGACGGCACGCCCGATGGCCTCCGCCCGGGCATGACGGCCGAGTGCGAGATTCTGGTGGAACATCTGGAGGACGTCCTGACCATCCCCGTCGCCGCCGTGGTCGAGCAGCGGGGCGGATACTTTGCCTGGATCAAGACGGCCGAAGTTCCGAACGTCGCCCGTTGGTGTTGGGGGCCACGAACGACCAGTTCGTGGAAGTGAAAGATGGCCTGGTGGAAGACATGGAAGTCATTCTGAACCCCCGTGCGATGATCCCGGAAGCGCGCGGCGTCAAAGACGCTGTGGAAGAAGTGAACGTCGATAAGAAGTTCGGTAAGGAACGGAAACGCGATGTCGAGGCCGAAGAGACTCCCGCAGCCGGCCCGGGAGGACCTGGTGCTGGTGGACCTGGGACCGGTGGACCTGGCGAGGCAACTCCTGGCGGTGCTGGTCCTGGTGCCGGCGGTCCGGAAGGACGGGGCAAACCGGGTGGTATGAACTTAATGCAACTCGACAAGGACGGGGACGGTAAGATTTCCAAGGACGAGGCCCCCGAACCGATGCAGCAGTACTTTGACATGATGGATGCCAACAAGGACGGGTTTATCGACCGGGCTGAAGCGACGAAGGCGACGGCGATGCGGCGAGCTGCGGGCCAGGGTGGCGCTGGCGGTCCCGGCGGACCACCACAGTAGCCTGGTACTGGTCATTGGTCAGTCTGGTCATTGGTCATTGGTCACTGGTCATTGGTCATTGGTCACTGGTCATTGGTCACTGCGTGCATTGAGTCATTGGTCATTGGTCATTGGCATGGTTCGGCTGACTCAATACCAAGTGCATCCTCCGACCCTTACAAATGACTAGTGACTAGTGACTAGTGACCAATGACTAGTGACAAATGACTAATGACTAGTGACTAATGACTAGTGACCAACCACCAATCTGACGCGGGATCGATAACTTGTTCAAACGCATTCTTCTCACACTTCGCCTGGGGTTTAGCAGCCTGCTGCTTCACAAGCTCCGCTCGGGGCTCGCGGTGCTCGGTATTCTGATCGGCATCACGGCCGTGATCTGGCTCGTGGCGATGGGAGAAGGTGTCAGCTACCAGGCACAGCAACAGATCAAGGATTTGGGTGCCAACAATATCATCGTCCGCAGCGTCAAGCCGGCGCAAACCTCGTCCAAGATGGGTAGTGCGCTCTTCATTCCGTACGGTGTTCTGCGCGACGACTATAAGCGCATCATCTCGAACATCCCGATTGTCGAGCAGGCCGTGCCGATGCGCGAGATCAAGCGCGAGGTGCGATCCGGTGCCAATGCCACGGAAGTGCGACTGGTCGGCTGCACGCCCGAATACTACTCGCTCAATCATCTTTCGATGATGCGCGGCCGTTTCCTGGAGGACCGCGACAGCGATCCCCCGGACAACGTCTGCGTGATTGCCGAAGCGGCCGCCGAAAAACTGTTCGGATTTGAGAATCCGATTGGCCAGTCGATCCAGATCGATCGCGATTTCTATACCGTCGTGGGCGAAACCGCGCGGCGCGACCCGACAGCAGCGATCGGGGGTAGCCTCGACTCGCAAGACTACAACATGGACGTCTACATTCCGCTGGAGACTTTGCGGTCTCGCATCGGAGACATGGTGTTGACCAGCCGATCGGGTAGCCGCGAAGGGGAAGTGGTGGAATTGAGTCAGATCACCGTGACGGTCGCCAACCTGGACCAGGTCGATCAGACCGCCGATATCATTCGCACGCTCGTCGAAAAATACCACCCCAACGAAGATGTGAAAGTGGTGGTTCCCAAAGAGCTGCTGCGGCAGGCTGAGTTGATGCGGATGTTGTTCAACTTCCTGTTGGTACTGATCGCAGGCATTTCGCTGGTCGTCGGCGGTATCGGCATCATGAACATCATGCTGGCTACGGTCACCGAACGAACGCGCGAGATCGGGATTCGCCGAGCGTTGGGTGCCACGCGGCGAGCGATCATTTACCAGTTCCTCGTGGAGGCCGTCGTACTGACCGGCGTGGGGGGCAGCATTGGGAGTCGGATTCGGATTCCTGGTCGGGCCGGCAGTCAACCTGACTCGCCGAGCGGCAATTGGCATGTTCCCTGACGTCATGTCCAGCTTGCCCCCAACCATGATGCAACTCGAACCGCGCATCGCCAGCTGGTCCATCATCGCCTCGCTACTGATCTCTTTCGCCGTCGGCCTGGTCTTTGGACTCTACCCCGCTCGCCGAGCCGCCATGATGGACCCGATCGAAGCGCTGCGCCACGAGTAGGTGTTGGTTACTTGTTACTTGTTACTTGTTACTTGTGCACGTGTCATTCCGCATTCCGCATTCCGCATTCCGCATTCCCTATTCGTTCCTGATGAGACCACCTGTGCGCGGTGCGAGTAAGACCGTAGGACGGGATCCCATCCCGTCCCAGCTCGCACGGCTATCTCGCTCCTACGGCACTTCTCCGGCAGACTCCGCAGGTGGGTGGAAAAGCTCGTCCAAGAGCCTGCCAGGTGCACTTTTTGCCGCCCCTGCGTAAACGTCCGTTTCCTGCCAATTTGCCTCCGCCCGGCTAGGCCCCAAGGGGCGCAGCGCAACGGGAACTGTCCCCCGATTCACCACCGACTCGTTGCGGGTGGCGAAGCCAAGTCACGGACGGAGCGATCGCTACAATCCGATCATAAAATCTCCGGATTGTCACGATATCAGTGATTTCACGCACCTCACGGGCGAAAAAAGTTTATGGTTTGGTGGACTCACGCCTTTGGGGAGAGGCGTCGTGTCAGCGGCGCGGCGGGGAAAAGCTGAGAGCTTGAGGGGACCCTGCCGCGCCTTATTTTTTTTCTTGTAGAGCCACGCCTTCACACCACTGGGCCGCACGCAGCAGCGCTTCATCCTGGCCGTCGCGGGCGATCAACTGCAGCCCGATCGGCAACCCCTCGGCCGACTTGCCGCAGGGGACAGTCATGGCGGGAAACCCGCAAAAGCTCCAGGGTGAATTGAACGACGGGTCACCGGTCGTCTCACGCGGCGGCGGCGGAGTCGTTGTGGCGGGTGTCACCCAAATGGACGGTCCCTAGCCGAACGCTTGTCGCATCTCATCGATGAATTCCCTTCGATGTCGCAACGCGGCAGCGTAGTCAAGCGAGGAAGTGCGCAGGCCTTCTTCGATCAGCATGGCGATCCCCGGTGCGTATCGATCGCTCTGCCGCGCGTAGAGTGCGCGATGGTACCGGGCCAACTCCACCGCCATGATGCAGCGATGCTGAGCCAGCACTTCGTCGAACCGCGGGGGCAAGCGAACTGCTTCCACCTGCGCACCAGCCGCGACTAACGAAGCCACTGCGGAATCGCAGCCTGAGATTAAAGACGGGTCGGCCCTCTCACGAAAGAACTCGGCAGCAACACCGAATGTCGGCGGAGCCGTCTCGTCCAGCGCGCTGTCGTTGCCAAGCGGGGCGGATGCGATTCCCTCGACGGCAGTCCAGATCGGTCCCACATCTGCCACGTTGCGCACGAGCGGTCCTACATGATCCAAATGGACACTGACCGGTACGATCCCCTGCATGCTCCAGCGTCCCACGGTCGGTTTCAGCCCCACGACGCCACAATACGCCGCCGGTCGCACAATCGAACCACCGGTTTGCGTGCCGAGTGCCGCGTAGCAGGAACCGGTCGCCACGGCCACAGCACTGCCACTGCTCGACCCGCCCGGAGTGCGGTGCGCGTCCCACGGGTTCACCGTCTCGGCCGGGTCAAAACAAGCGAACTGCGTCGTCACCGTCTTCCCGATCACGATCGCGCCGGCCGCTCGCAACCGTGCGACCACGGGCGCGTCCGTTTCGGCATCGCGCGCGTCGGTCAGCGGCGAACCGGCGCGAGTCGGCATGCCGGCCACATCGATGATGTCCTTGACACCCAGCGGGATCCCGTGCAACGGCCCGCGGTACGTGCCACGATGCAGCTCGCGTTCCAGCGATTCAGCCCTGCGCAAAGCCGCTTGGCCATCCACATGCACCCAAGCATGCAGAGCCTGGTCGGTTTGCTCAATTCGCTGCAGACATTCGGCCACCAAGCTTTGTGGTGACACGCTGCCGACACGAATGGCCTCAGCGGCTTGAATGAGGGAAAGCATTGCTGGTGGTCACTGGTCACTGGTCATTGGTCATTGGTCACTGGTCACTGGTCACTGGCTATTGACTTTGGTCTCCTAGGGTTCACTTCAGGACGATGGTGGAGGGAATTGATCAAGGGAATCGCATGTCGTCATTACGATCCAATTCCGTCCACGCGAGCGTCGCCGGAGTGGTGTGTGGGATGCGTCGCCGGCCACTGCCAGCGACACACCTGACATAGTGACCAATTGAAGCAATGACAAGTGACCAATGACCAATGACCAATGACCAATGACCAATGACCAATGACCAATACAGCGTACAACCTGCCGGCGGCTAACCGCTGACGATCCCCCGTTCTCGCTCGTACTGAGTGATTTTCTCCTCTTGCTGCAGCGTCACAGCGATATCATCGAGGCCCTCGAGGAGCGATTGTTGGCGGAACGGATCGATGGAGAAGCTGACATCCAGCTGCCCTGCGTCGGAGATACGACAGTTCTCCAGATCGATCAGCAGCTGGTATCCGGGCGTCTGGGCGACGAGTTGAAAGACCTGCTCAACCGTCTCCTCTGGCAGGCGAATGGGCAGCACGCCGTTCTTGAAGCAGTTGTTGTAGAAGATATCGGCAAAGCTGGGAGCAATCACCGCTCGCAATCCGTAGTCGGCCAAGGCCCACACCGCATGCTCACGGCTGGAACCAGAACCGAAATTACGTCGCGAAACGAGGATCGATGCGCCCTGGTACTGCGGTTGATTCAGCTCGAACTCAGCGTTGTCGCTGCCATCTTCGTGGAATCGCCAATCGAAGAACAGAAACTGGCCGAACCCGGTCCGTTCGATCCGTTTGAGGAATTGCTTGGGAATAATCTGATCGGTATCGACGTTCGCTCGATCGAGCGTCGCCACCAGTCCACGATGTTTGCGGAACGGTTCCATGGTATTTTTCACCTACGTAGAACGGACTTCAGTCCGTTCCATGCGTTTGGTTGCGAGTTAAATTCAGGATACGAAGAAGCAAGGGTCGAGCGTCCTCGGGATGGAGATCCTTTTCGCCAGCGGACTGCAGTCCGTGCTACGTATAGTTCCAAGCGCGGATGTCGACCAGGTGTCCGGTGATGGCGGCGGCGGCGGCCATGGCGGGGGAGACGAGGTGCGTGCGGCCACCTTTTCCCTGCCGGCCTTCGAAGTTGCGATTACTTGTCGAGGCACATCGTTCACCCGGTGCGAGCTTGTCCGGGTTCATGGCCAGGCACATACTGCACCCCGCTTCACGCCACTCAAAACCGGCCTCCCGAAAGACGCGATGCAGGCCTTCATTTTCGGCTTGGGCTTTCACCGGAGCGCTGCCCGGCACGACCATGGCGCTCGACGTGCGGCGACACGTGGTGACCGCGGACGACTGCCGCCGCGGCCCGCAGGTCCTCGATGCGCGAGTTGGTGCAGGAACCGATGAACACGCGGTCGATCGTGATATCGGTCATCGGAGTGCCGGGCTCCAATCCCATGTACTGCAAGGCGTGGGCGGCCGATTTCCGCTGCGTCTCATCGGCGAAATCGGCGGGATCGGGCACTCGATCCACCACCGGCACGACCTGGCCGGGGTTCGTGCCCCACGTGACCTGAGGAGCGATCCGTGCGGCATCGAATTGGCGGACGATATCGTACTGTGCACCCTCATCGCTGGGCAGTTGCTCCCACCGAGCGACCGCCGCATCGAAGTTGGCGGGTGCGTACTTGCGGGACTGCAGGTAGTCGAACGTGGTCTGATCGGGAGCGATCATGCCGGCGCGCGCCCCGGCCTCGATCGACATATTGCAGACCGTCATCCGCTCTTCCATGCTCAACGCCCGAATGGCGCTGCCGGTGTACTCGAGCACATAGCCCGTTCCGCCATCGGTCGTCAGCTGGCCGATCAAGTACAGGATCAGGTCCTTGGCGGTCACGCCGCGTGCGAGCAGGCCGTTGCAACGCAATTCCATGGTCCGCGGCTTGGATTGCAGCAGTGTCTGGGTCGCCAGCACGTGCTCGACTTCGCTGGTCCCGATGCCGAACGCCAGCGCCCCAAAGGCTCCGTGCGTGGCCGTGTGACTGTCGCCACAGACGATCGTCATCCCGGGCTGCGTGTAACCCAGTTCGGGGCCAATCACGTGCACAATTCCCTGCTGTGGGTCGTTCAGATCGTACAGCCGGATCCCGAACTGCTCACAGTTGTT
The DNA here is from genome assembly GCA_963700515.1 of uncultured Planctomycetota bacterium. Taxonomy (GTDB): domain Bacteria; phylum Planctomycetota; class Planctomycetia; order Pirellulales; family Pirellulaceae; genus JAJRVM01. The sequence goes on from CAVOXY010000056.1 coordinate 67,113, forward strand.
GCGCAGCGTGTCGACCTGCTGGCGAGAAATCGGGTCCTCAATCGGCTTGTCCCGGTCGGTGGTCGGGATATTGTGGTCGGGCGTGGCAATCGTCAGTTTCGGACGTCGCACCTGACGGCCAGCCAGTCGCAGCCCCTCGAACGCCTGGGGACTGGTCACTTCGTGGACCAGGTGCAGGTCGATGTAGAGGATCGTCTGCTTGCCCGGTTCCGCGTGGACAACGTGGCTGTCCCAGATCTTCTGGAACATGGTACGCGGCAGAGAAGGCGGTGAAACCATCGGAGTATCCGTCTAGAGCTAAAAGAATGAGTGCTGAGTTTGAGCCCCAAGTATAGTGGACTGACCGTAATTCAAGTAGGTGCGTTCGGCCACGTAGCCACCCCCGTAGCTGAGCCCCGTAGCTGAGCCCGCCAGGGCTCAGCCGCAGCGCCACACGCCCTCGTAGCTGAGCCCGCCAGGGCTCAGCCGCAGCGCCACACGCCCTCGTAGCTGAGCCCGCCAGGGCTCAGCCGCAGCGCCACACGCCCTCGTAGCTGAGCCCGCCAGGGCTCAGCCGCAGCGCCACACACCCTCGTAGCTGAGCCCGCCCAGGGCTCAGCCGCAGCGCCACACGCCCTCGTAGCTGAGCCCGCCCAGGGCTCAGCCGCAGCGCCACACGCCCTCGTAGCTGAGCCCGCCAGGGCTCAGCCGCAGCGCCATACGCCCTCGTAGCTGAGCCCGCCCAGGGCTCAGCCGCAGGCCACCGCCCTCGTAGCGAGCCCGCCCAGGGCTCAGCCGCAGCGCCACACGCCCTCGTAGCTGAGCCCGCCAGGGCTCAGCCGCAGCGCCATACGGCCGAACGCACCCGCTGAAGCCTGGGCGGCTTCAGCTACGACTTGATCCGTATGCCGCTGCCGCTGAAGCCTCGGCGGCTTCAGCTACGTAGCTGAGCCCGCCGAGGGCTCACTTTTCTTTCCGAATATCACAATTCCGTGAGGGAATACTCCCCCTTTCCGTGATTCACTTGATGAAGACGTGTCGTAGCTGAGCCCGCCAAGGGCTCAGCTGAAGCGCGGACCATCACACCGCCGACTCTGAAGCCTGGCGGCTTCAGCTACGTGCGTCTGAAGCCTGGCGGCTTCAGCTACGTGCGTCTGAAGCCTGGCGGCTTCAGCTACGTGTGTCTGAAGCCTGGCGGCTTCAGCTACGTGTGTGGATGACCTCCGCAGGGTTCACTACTAACGGAGATTGTCCAGTGAATCAACGAAAACACAGTTACCTAAAACGATTACCTGCCCAATACTACAGGGGACATGCGTATGTCCATTGGTCAATGACGATGGAAGACCGATCCACAGGCTGGCTCACGCAGGGTTTTCACAACTGCTTTCGTGAGATCTTGATTCACACGCTATTCCGTCACGCGATCACGTGCCCGATCTATTGCTGCATGCCGGACCATATTCACCTGTTATGGATGGGAATCCTGGAGAGCTCAGACCAACGCACGGGAATGCAGTTTCTCCGAAAGCATTTGAATCGAGAACTTGAAGAACTGGGGATGCGCCTACAATCGCAGCCATATGATCGTGTTCTGAAAAATGGAAGCAGAAACGAGAAATCCATTGAAGATCTTGTCGAGTACATCGCACGTAACCCAGAACGGAAAGGGTTGGTTCCGCCAGATCGATACCGCGATTATGCATTCACCGGCGCCATCGTCCCAGGGTATCCCGAACTGAGAATATGGGACGACAGATACTGGGACCGCTTCTGGGCCACATATTCGTATTTGCGCAAGAACGGTCTGTTGCGATTGGCAGCTTCTTCGTAGCTGAGCCCGCCGAGGGCTCAGCTGATCCGCGATCCGTATGCTGCTGCTGCTGAAGCCTCGGCGGCTTCAGCTACGGCGATCCGTAGGCTGCTGCTGCTGAAGCCTCGGCGGCGTCAGCTACGGCTTGATCCGTAGGCTGCTGCTGCTGAAGCCTCGGCGGCGTCAGCTACGGCTTGATCCGTAGGCTGCTGCTGCTGAAGCCTCGGCGGCGTCAGCTACGGCTTGATCCGTAGGCCGCTGCTGCTGAAGCCTGGGCGGCTTCAGCTACGGCGTGATCCGTAGGCCGCTGCTGCTGAAGCCTCGGCGGCTTCAGCTACGGCTTGATCCGTAGGCCGCTGCTGCTGAAGCCTCGGCGGCGTCAGCTACGGCTTGATCCGTAGGCCGCTGCTGCTGAAGCCTCGGCGGCTTCAGCTACGGCGTGATCCGTAGGCCGCTGCTGCTGAAGCCTCGGCGGCGTCAGCTACGACGCGATCCGTAGGCCGCTGCTGCTGAAGCCTCGGCGGCTTCAGCTACGACTTGATCCGTATGCCGCTGCTGCTGAAGCCTCGGCGGCTTCAGCTACGACTTGATCCGTAGGCCGCTGCCGCTGATGCCTGGCGACTTCAGCCCACCAGGTGGAGGCCTTGGCATGCGACCACCGTGGAGCATGTTCACATTGCTCCAGCGCCTGAGCCAATTCGGTAGCAGCGGCAAAGCGATCGTCAGGTGATTTAGCCAGGCAGCGCATGACGACCGCTTCCAGGTCCGCGGGAATGTCCGGCTGGATCAGCGACAGCGCCGGCGGCTGGCGTTGAGCATGGGCCACGAGGATCTTGATCGGCTGCGTCCCCTCAAAGGGAGGCCGGCCGCTCAGCAAATAATAGGCCACGACACCCAACGAATAGATATCGCTACGTTCATCCGGCTCACTGTCCCCGGTCGCCTGCTCGGGAGACATGAACAGCGGTGAACCGGTGATCGAGCCGTCGTGAGTCAAATCGGGCGACTCGAAACTACCTACCGGTTTGACCATGCCGAAGTCCAAGAGCTTCGCCACGTCGTATACGTTCCCACGCTGCGCGGCGAAGATATTGGCCGGCTTGATATCGCGGTGAATCAACCCCATCGCATGAGCTTCCGATAACGCTTCACAAGTCTGCCGCAACAGGAAGATCACGCGTTCGGGCGGCAACGGCCCATAACGGGTCACCAGTTCGGCCAGCGAGAGTCCGGGGAGATATTCCATGACGTAATAGAACGTACCATCGGCCGCTCGACCATAATCAAAGATGTCGATACTGTTCCAGTGCGAGAGCTTGGCCGTGGCGCGGACTTCACGTTCGAATCGTGCCAGCGTGCGTGGGTCACCAGCTTTTTCCGGCCGAATCACCTTGATCGCGACCGGCCGCTTCATCAGTTGATGCTCGGCCAGGTACACCTCCCCCATCCCGCCGCCACCAAGTCTTTCACCGAGCTTATACTGCCCCAATTGCTTCGCCTCAAAGGCCTCGAGACGCAGCGCGTTGATCGTATAAACTCCGATCACGGAAACCACTGCGCTGACCAGCATGATCAGAGCGCCTGACGCCATCGCCCACCAATCAGCCACAATCAGTTCGGCGCACAAGCTGTCGGTCGCCCAGAGGACGACAGTCAAAACGATGGGAGAGAGCGCCATCGCCCCGACCACCACAGCTGCTCGTCGCCATGTATTGGGAATGAACATCGCGTAGGTATAGATCAGCATCAACCAGGGCGCATTGGGCGCGGCAGCATGTTATCCCGCACCGCACACTCGCGCATCATGGTGTACTGGAAGGCAAAAAAGAACACGGCAGGCGACCCGAATATCAACAGCTCTTCAATGCGGAGCGTCCGGCCGCTCGAGTCGCAGGTCCGGCAGAGCGGCATGGCGGAACTGAGCAATACCAGAAACACGACGAGCTGGCCGAAGAACGTGCCGTCTATGGCGACCGGCGATGTAACGAAGAACGCCGCAATCACACGCCAGACAATGAAGACGCCGAACCCCAACGCCAACGCCAAGGCGGCCACGCGCAGCCGCGACCGTAGCAGGACCCGCGTTTCCCGCGTCAGCTCGGCACCGCTCCCCTCAACCAGCCGGACATACGGCCCATGCAGCGCCGGCGACACTTCCGCCGAGATACCCGCTTGACTGACGTCCCACGTTTCGTCATTCGGCCCCAGCTGGTGAGGCCCCTCTTTCATGCTATCCATGCGTCCGGCTCGTTAGGTAATCTCCCTCAAGTCAGCCCAGTCAGTACGCTCTGTCATCCTACACAGTTCATCCCGCCCAGGCCAACCGGCTAACAACCACACCACAGAGGGGAACAAGACCAGCCGCTCGCTCGAAGTGAGTCGTGGGAACGTCCTGAGAACGCATGCGAAATGGAGTGCTCACAAGTAACAAGTAACAAGTAACAAGACAATGACCAATGACCAATGACAGACAATGACCAATGACCAATGACCAATGACCAATGACCAACGACGACTCACACACCGAAATACTCGCGATACCACTGCACAAAGCGCTCGATTCCGACTTCAATCGGTGTGGCGGGGCGGAAACCGACATCGCGTATGAGATCATCGACGTCGGCGTACGTAGCGGGCACGTCGCCCGGTTGCATGGGGAGCAGGTTCTTCTCGGCGGTCTTTCCCAGTGCCTTCTCCAGCGTCGCAATGAAATGCTCCAATTCCACCGGCTGATTGTTCCCGATGTTGTAAATGCGATACGGAGCTCGACTGGTTCCCGGGTCCCCGTGGTCCCCCGACCATGCCGAGTTAGTGGTGGGAATGTGATCGGTCACGCGGACCACACCTTCCACGATATCGTCGATGAACGTGAAGTCGCGGCGCATCTTGCCGTGATTGAACACGTCGATCGGTCGGCCCTCGAGGATCGCCTTGGTAAAGAGGAAGAGCGCCATATCCGGGCGTCCCCAGGGCCCGTAAACCGTAAAGAAACGCAAGCCCGTGGTGGGCAGTTCATAGAGATGGCTGTAGGTGTGTGCCATCAGTTCGTTCGCCTTCTTCGTCGCGGCGTACAGGCTGACCGGGTGGTCCACGTTGTGGTGGATCGAGAACGGCATCTTCGTGTTCGCTCCGTACACGCTGCTCGACGAGGCATAGACGAGATGTTTGACACCCGAGTGGCGACAGCCCTCCAGGATATTGACGAATCCCACCAGATTACTGTCCACGTAGGCATGCGGATTCTCCAGGGAATAACGCACGCCTGCCTGAGCGGCCAGATTGACCACCTTGTCGAACTTCTCCCGCTGGAACAGTTTTCCAATGGCTCCGCGATCGGCCAGTTCCATTTCCTGAAAGCTGAACCCCAATACGGATGTCAGCTTCGCCAGGCGATCCCGTTTCAACTGCACATCGTAGTAGTTGTTCAGGTTATCCAGCCCGACCACGGTGTCCCCCCGCTGCAGAAGCCGGTGGCTGAGGTGAAAACCGATGAAGCCGGCGGCGCCGGTGACCAGGATATGTGCCATGTCGGGAACCTGTTTCGGGGCGAAAAAGACCACACAATCCGCAGAACCGGCCAACGCGGCTCGCAGTCATCCAATCCATATGCACTAACTAACGATTACGCAAATTCTACCTCGGTAGGGTGGCAAATTTCTGTCCCCTGGCCTACCGTAACGAATGCATTTTCTGCACCCATGTTATAGTAATACGATACGTTCCAGGCGTCCAAGGGCTGGATGGATTCGTAGCGGAAGCCGCCAAGACGTAGCTGAAGCCGCCAAGGCTTCAGCGTGAAGCCGCCAAGGCTTCAGCAAGGGAAGGGCTGCACACACGCCGACGCGGCTGAACCCTGGCGGGTCCAGCTACGGGGCCGGGCCGACGCGGCTGAACCCTGGCGGGTCCAGCTACGGGGGCGGGGGAAGATTCGTGCGAATCAAGAAGACCGAGACACAGAGAGAGACAGAGGAAAGGCATGAGTACTGCAATTCAGACGACCCATCCGTTAATGGCTGCGATCGAGAACAAGACCGCCATCGTGGGGATCATGGGGCTCGGCTACGTTGGCTTGCCATTGGTGCAAGCGTTCATGGCTGCCGGCTACAAGACCATGGGGTTTGATGTCGATCAGCGGAAGGTCGACATGCTGCTGCAGGGGAAGAGCTACATTGGGCACATCAAGGGCGACTGGATTGCGGGATGCATCGAAGACAAGAAATTCTTACCGACGGCCGACATGACCCGTCTGGCGGAAGCGGACGCGATCTTGATTTGTGTGCCGACTCCGCTGAGTGACAGCCGCGACCCGGACTTGTCTTACGTGGAGGCCACCACGCGGATGGCGGCCGAAACGCTGCGTCCAGGACAATTGGTGGTGCTCGAGAGCACGACTTATCCGGGAACGACGCGGGACGTCATGCTCCCCATCCTGGAGGCTTCCGGTTTGAAACCGGGCGAGGATTTCTTCCTGGCCTACAGCCCCGAGCGTGAAGATCCCGGCAATATTGACTTCTCGGCCAGCGGCATTCCGAAAGTGGTCGGAGGCCTGGATCCGTTGAGCCTGCAGCTGGCCACCGCCTTGTACTCGCAGGCCGTGGTGCGCACCGTACCGGTCTCGACGTGTGAAGTAGCGGAAGCCTGCAAGATTCTGGAAAACACGTACCGCTCGGTGAACATTGCCATGGTCAACGAACTGAAGGTACTGTTTGACCGCATCGGTATCGATGTGTGGGAAGTGATCGAGGCGGCCAAGACGAAGCCATTCGGCTTCCAGGCGTTCTATCCCGGTCCGGGACTCGGCGGACACTGCATTCCAATCGACCCGTTCTACTTGAGTTGGGTGGCACGAAAACACGAGATGCCCACGCGGTTCATCGAATTGGCCGGCGAGATCAATACATCGATGCCGAAATACGTGGTCACTCGGACCATGGAAGCCTTAAATAACGTCGGCAAACCCATGCGTGACAGCAAGATTGGAATCCTGGGCGTCGCTTACAAAAGGGACGTGGATGACCCGCGTGAAAGCCCGTCGTTCAAGCTGATGGAACTGTACCAGGCGGCCGGAGCGGTCCTGAGCTACAACGATCCTCACATTCCCACACTGCCGTCCATGCGCCACTACGATGTGCCTCGACTGGCCAGCGAGCCCTTGACGCCCGAATACCTGGCGTCGCTCGATTGCGTCGTGATCGCCACCGATCACTCCGCCTACGACTGGGATTTCATCGTCCGCTACGCTCCCCTGGTCATCGACACGCGCAACGCCACCAAGAACGTGACAGCTGCACGCAAAAAGATCTGGAAAGCGTAAGGCTCGATCGAGCCTCAATCGGTTCATCTGCCGCGAACGTGCCACTTGTGCTGAGCGAGCGGAAACAATCCTTAGCCATCATCACAAATCATCAATCGCGAGCGGATGTGAGTGCCGAGGCTGGTAACGATGTTCCACTTCCCAGGGTGCCACTTTCCTGAGCGAGCGGATGTGAGTGCCGAGCGGGGGTTTGCTTCAGCACTGGCTCCGCTCGCGATCAGCGTTTCTCGTTATGGGCAATGCCTTCGACGCTCGCTCAGCCAGTGGCACCCCGCATCGAATAAAGATGGCGCTTACGGCGCAGGGTGCCACTGGCTGAGCAAGCGGAAAAACCTTAGCCATCATCACAAATCATCAATCGCGAGCGGATGTGAGTGCCGAGGCTGGTAACGATGTTCCACTTCCCAGAGTGGCACCCCGCATCGAATAAAGATGGCGCTTACGCGGCGCGGCGCAGGGGCATGCTGGCACCGGCCAATCGTTGCACGGCCGCCCGGTCGAGCACGTCGTACGAGGCATCCTTGCCAGCGGCGTGAGTCTGCTCGACCAGCACCAGCGACTCGGAGTGCAGCATCCGTGGAACGTAGAACCACGCACGTTGCATGGCATCGCCCAACTGGTCCGCTCGGATCAAGATCAGATCCGTATCGAGCAGAGAGTTGGCATTGCGGGCCAACGCCGCGAACGGGTCACCCGGAACAAGCTGAACTCGCGCTTCGAGTTTATGCATCATCCGATGCGACTGCTTGAGCGACATGCGGGACCCCGAGTCGGGTCGCATTTCGAACAGGTCGATACCGGTGAAGCGGACCTGGGGACGAGCTGTTTCTTGCCGAGCGAACAGGATCATCTTGCGGGCCAGCTCTCCATCGCTCAACCCAATAACAACCAGATGGCCTGCGCGGATTTTTCGGATAGTGCGGAATATGGGCCTGGCGGCGGCTGGTTTCGCAAAATAGGCAAGATGCAAATACTTGAACAGATTTGCTGCACTCAACGACGCATTCCTTTGCGATCGGCGGTGTGTGACGAAGGATGTTTTGCTGTTTCGCGGTCCTGTGAAAGTCAATTTCGGCCATTTCGCCTGCCGGAGAGTAGGAAAAACCACTCGGCCCGGCGCATCCTACCTAACGCGACCCAGTGGCTACCGCCAAATGTGACTGCCACGTCTCGTCGCAGACGCTGCGGCCGGATGCGGCAGCCACGCCCAACCACGAAGCGGGGTTTGACGCCGAGGGGGATTGGCACGTCGATCGGCAACGCTTGTGCGCACTAATTCCTAACCTATATTTCCCCAAGGCCCGCGTGGACTTGTCTTGGGCCCGCTATTTCCTTTCCCCTCTCGTCGCCGCTTGGTTCCAAGCTCGACACGAGTCAGTTTCTGTGTAGGCAGTTGTCTCCCCACGGCGGTTGGATGTCTTCCGCCACCCAATGTTGTCGCATCGCACTGCGGCGTTTCCCTGCTGAGCTCGACCCGGGCGGCAGAGGGCGTCGAGGTGGCGACCGCGACGGCGCACCATTGATTTCGCAACTTTGATGAGACAACCCGATGCGTCATTTGCCCCACGCCCGTTCGACGGTGCGCGCTGCGCACTTCGAGCGCTACGAGGACCGTGTGGTCTTCTCGACCGCTGCCTGGGTCGACGTTTGTCCAGCCCCAGTACCCGACTTGATCAGCACGCTCCCAGGCCCCGTCGAGCTTGCGCCGACCGCCGTGTCGGCCAGCGTGCCGACCAGCGGACAAAGTGCGGTGACCTACGTCAGCAATACGTACGGCCTGCGCGGCGCTGGCCAGACCGTGGCCATTATTGACACCGGCATTGCCTACGATCACCTGGCCTTGGGAGGGGGTTTCGGAGCGGGTTATCATGTGGTCGGTGGGTGGGACTTCACCGAGGAGAAGGATGCGGACCCGTACGATGACGCGCCGGCAGGTTTTCACGGCACGCACGTCTCGGGCATCGTCGCCAGCCAGGATCCGGCGCACCCGGCGTGGCGCCGGATGTCGACCTGGTGGCGTTACGAGTGTTCAATGACATGGGCCTCGGTTATACCGCCTGGGTCGAGCAGGCATTAAGGTGGGTCCACCAGCATCAAAACGACTTTCGCTATCCCATCACCACGGTCAATCTGTCGCTCGGTGCCCAGTGGAACGGTTCTGCGCCACCCAGCTGGGCGACTTTGGAAAGCCCATTGGCTCAACTGGTCAAGGACGGTATCTTCGTCTCCGTCGCTGCGGGAAACAGCTTTGCCAACTTCGGCGTACCGGGCCTGGCCTATCCGGCCGCCAGTCCGTACGTGGTTCCGGTGGCGAGTGTGAATGCAGCGGGCCAACTGAGTGATTTCAGCCAGCGGCAGCAACGGGTCCTCGCCACTCCCGGCGAGAACATCACGAGCACGATTCCCGATTTTATCTTCGGCGCCGACGGGAACCCAAACGACTGGGCGGCCGCGTCCGGAACGAGCATGGCAGCGCCCTACCTGGCAGGCGCCAGCGTACTGGTCCGCGAAGCCATGACCTTCGTCGGCTACGCTTCGATCACGCAGTCGGACATCTACCAGCACCTGCGCAATACAGCCGACCTCGTCTTCGACGCCGTAACCACAGCGTCCTACTATCGTGTGAACCTGGCGCGGGCCATCGATACGCTCATTCCGGCAGACGACTATGGTTCGACAATGGCCACAGCCTGCGATCTCGGTTTCCTGTCCGATTCCCAGCACGTCTCCGGGCAACTCACACGACTCGATGACGCTGACGTGTTTCAATTCACCGCGACGGCAAATGGCGTGTTGGCCTGGAACACGACAGGTAGTCAGCCCCTTGACGTGACCATCAGCTCCCTCGCCGTGGCAACGTTGTCGGACAAAAATGCCGGCAGCTTGCGAGCCGAGGCGGGACGCACCTATACCTTGGTCGTATCAGCCCGGAACCGACTGGCCAATTACGATCTGCAACTGAACCTCACTCCCGACAAAACGGTATCGGTCAGCGGCAACGCGGTTCGTGTGCAGGGCACTGCTGGCGACGATACGATCCGGTTCTGGGTCGACAGCCTCTTTCATCTCGAGGTCAACGGCCAGACCTACGCCTACCCGCGCAGCGATCCATCGCGTCTTAGCCCGGGGCTGGGTGAATCGGGGCTGGGTGAATCGTGGCGTTTCGAGATTGATGGTGGCGGAGGTAACGACCGTCTGACGCTATCCGGCTCGCAAGGAAGCGACGAAGTGATCCTCCGCGCCGGGGCCGCGGAACTACGGGGAGGCGGCTACGAGCTGTCGGCAACACGGTTCGCCACCATCTCTGTCGTGGCCGGTGAGGGTCGTGACGACGTGGCTCGCTTCTTCGATACAGCCGGCAACGACGAGTTCATCGCGTCGCGCGACGGTGCCCTGATGCGCGGAACAGGGTATCTCAATCAGGTCTCCGGTTTTGACCGAGTCTATGCCACAGCGACAACCGGCGCCGACGATGTCGCTCGGTTCTCCGACTCGCCTGGTAGCGACGAGTTCCTGGCCTGTCTCAACAGCAGCGTGATGCGGGGCGACGGGTATTACAACAAGGCGATCGGATTCGATCGCGTGTACGCCTACAGTTCCGGCGTAGGGGACGACGTGGCCAGGTTCTACGATTCAGCCGGTAACGACGAGTTCGTAGCCTACGACCGATCCGCATCCATGTCGGGTACCGGCTACTACAACAAGGCCTTGAACTTCGCACGCTCGTATGCCTACGCGACGCAAGGCCAGGACGTGGCACGCCTGTATGATTCGGCCGGCAACGACCTCTTCGTGGCCTGCGCCGACCAAAGTTACCTGCGTGGCAACGGATTCTACAACAAAGCGATCGGCTTCGATCGCGTATACGCCTACGCCACGCCCGGACAAGATGATGTCGCGCGGTTCTATGACACCCAGGACAACGATCAATTCATTGGAGACCGGTCCTCAAGCGTGATGCGCGGCAGCGACTATTACAACAAGGCTATCCAATTCCGTCGCGTGTACGCCTATGCCGTGGCCGGAGGCCATGATGTCGCTCAACTGCAAGGCATCCGAGACGCCGACCAGTTGATTGCCGCAGCGAACCGACAGGTGCTGCGGGGCGAGGGATTCTATACGGACGCGCGAGGGTTTGCCTGCACCTACGCCGATTTTCAAGACGCGGCGGGCTCCGGACAGGGTAATGTCCAGGCTAATACGTACTGGCTGGCGAGTGCTTTCGGTCCGCTCCCACTGGTCGCGACTTCGAACCAGGACGGCAGCCACGACGACGAAGTCCCGCGCACGTTCGATTTGACCCGCTACTCCTTCCGTCTGGCGGCGGAGCGATATTTCGCCAAGGCCGACCAAGACATCTGGCAGACCTCGGGAAGCCGCGCGTCTCGGAGCAATTTCGAGTCCGCTCGGGGCGCTCGTCCCCGAGATGAGAGCCAACTCGCTCCGTGGCGGGCCGAGGGCCCCATCGCTCATGCCAGCGACCACGGCAGCGTGGACTTCAACTGGAACACCACCCCGCACCACAATCGGCTTGGATTTGACCACGTCGCCCAGGCGATCTGGGAGGGCGAAATTGGCGAGACCTACCTGTCGGCCTTAGATCTTCTCTTCGCCTACCTCGACGATCTGTAAGGTCTTAACCGCAACGCGGTGGCACAACGAAGCCCACCGTCGGGACCACGGTGAAGGGGGTCTCACCGTAAGCCGAGCAGCATACGGACGGCAGATTCTTCGCGCAAATCGGTGTTGACACACGTCCTGCACCTCGCTACAAGCAGCCCGCTCCTCAGCTACTCTTGTCTTACCCTCGATCCACCAGGGCTGTGCCCGTCCAATCGAGTCATGAAGCGATCGCTTGATCTAGTAATTGTGATACCGAGCCTGATTTTGCTCAGTCCGCTGTTCCTGCTAATCGCGGCCTGCATTAAGATCTGTTCACCCGGTCCGATCCTGTTTCGCCAGCGCCGCGTGGGATGGCGAGGACAGATCTTTGAGATCTGCAAGTTTCGTACGATGGTTGCTGATGCCGTGGATCACGGCCCGAAAGTGACCGCCGCCACCGACCCACGGATCACCTCGGTCGGTCGCTTTCTGCGGCGGTACAAGCTGGATGAATTGCCGCAATTGGCGAACGTGTTGCGGGGCAACATGAGCCTGGTCGGCCCGCGCCCGCAAGTACCAAAGTTCGTCCAACATTATCCCGACTCGATCCGGTCCATTGTATTCTCGGTGCGTCCCGGAATCACCGATCCTGCGACGATTGCCTACCGTAATGAGGAAGAGCTGCTGGCGGGGGCCGTGAACCCGGAGCGGTCCTACATCGACCGTATTCTCCCGCACAAGCTGGCGATGTACGAACAGTACATTCGGCGCCGCACAATCGTCACCGATGTCTGGATCATTCTGCAGACAATCGGCTGCCTGCTGCAAGTACGTCCTCCAAGGCAGGCCATCAGCAACATACAAACCACTCGCCCCGTCTTTCCCGTAGGCGAAAAGTTGATGGCCTTCGAACACGTGGCCGGCCGCTGATCCGATCGCCCCGTCCTCCGCTGCCCTGGGCTTGCGGCTTGGGCAACCAACCCATAACCCATGCCTATGCCGCCCGCTGCAGTTGCGGAGCAACCGTACCACGAGTTGTTTCCGGCACACCCAGCATGGCTCGATAGATGGCCATGGTCTTGGCCGCAACTCGCTCGGCGGTGAATTCGCGGAGCACGAGCTCGCGTCCAACCTGTCCCATGCGCCGCCGCGTCGCCGGCTGGTCGATCAATCGCCACAGGGCACTGGCCAGCGAGTCGACATCACCCGTCGGTATGAGCAGCCCGTTCACGCCGTCCCGTACAATGTCACGACAACCACGCACATCGGTGGCGACGATGGGTTTCCCGCACGCCGCGGCCTCCAATAGGATTTTGGGTAAACCTTCACCATAGAAGGTTGGCAGGACCACCACACTCGCCTGCCCGATCGTCTCCGGCATGTCAAGGCACCGTCCCCACCACTGGACCGTCCCCTCGGCGTCCCAGTGGCGCAGCTGAGCGGTTGGCACGGCGTGAGGGTTCTGCGGGTCGCTGTCGCCCACCAATACAAAGCGAGCGGCGCTTCCAGCCTGTTTCAGCAGCCGAGCGGCTGCCACAAACTCGCCGATCCCTTTCGGCCAGATCATGCGGGACGCCAGCATGACCGTCGGCATGCCAACCGATTCCATCCTCGGGCAGAAGGTTAAGGGATCGACGCCAGATCCGCGGATTACTTGACACTGACTCGCCCGCACCAGCCCCGCTGTGACCAGCTGCTGCAAATCCTCTTGATTTTGAAACGTGACGCGCCAGTGGGGCGGCGAAACAGATTCCGGATACAACAACTGGCCGTGGCACGCCGCAACAGCGCTCGGACACCTGTCCCGCAAAAAGCGGAACCCAAGCCGGTGAACGTGTTGACAACGTGCTGCAATCCGAGAGTTCGTGCGGCAAGGGATCCGAGCAACACGGCCTTGGCCGAGAAATGGTGCAGGACATCCGGTTGGATCGACCGGTAGATGGCCCGCAGTCTCTTGACCGTCCGCAATTCGACCAGGGGATTGCGGAGATTGCGCGGGAAATCGATATGGTGCACGCGCACCCCATAACGCTCAATCTCCCACGGCTCGTGCGTGAGACGGGTCACAACGTGCACGTCGAAACCATTCTCCACGGCCGCCCGAGCCACATTGGCACGGTGCGAGAGAAAGTAATCGCTCTCGTTGACGAGCAGCAATAGTCGCGGGGCAATTGCCATCGCTTCGCTCCCTCAAGCCGTAGCTGGACCCCGCCGTAGCTGGACCCGCCAGGGTTCAGCCGTAGCTGGACCCGCCAGGGTTCAGCCGTAGCTGGACCCGCCAGGGTTCAGCCGTAGCTGGACCCGCCAGGGTTCAGCCGTAGCTGGACCCGCCAGTCGTTCAGCGGCATGCCGCACGCCGCTGCCGCTGAAGCCTCGGCGGCTTCAGCTACATCTCAGCCGTACGCCGCTGCCGCTGAAGCCTCGGCGGCTTCAGCTACATCTCAGCCGCACGCCGCTGAAGCCTCGGCGGCTTCAGCTACCTCGACAGGACGGGGAAACCAAGGTTTCCACGGCGTGAAATAGCACAGCGGCGAAGATTGTACAAGCCGAATCGTCGTGCGCCCGTTCGCCAGGCGTTCGCCAAGTGAAGTATTTTGCCAGACGTCATGCTTGCGGCTCGCGGGTGCCCTGGCGTAACGCATTTTCGCGACCCGGTTTGGCCGTCGCCACACGCCGCATCAGGAAGAAGAGTAAGAGTATGATTGGGGACACGCAGGATACTGGTAGCAGACGAGCGACACTTGCGCCAGACGTCGTGCCAGTCGTGACAACTGGCAGTGTGATTCCAACCAGCGAGACAATGCGACTTCCAGTGGACTCTGTGGCAATCCCAAGCCGAAGCAAAGCCAGCGGGACGCGACGCGTTGCAGTCCGGCACTCGCAAGGCATCGATCGACGACCCGCGGCGTGATCGTGCGAAAACGCACGACACGTCCTTTCCCAGGGCCCATTTGCGCAGCGACTGAACCACAGTTCGTGCTCGGCGCGGGATCGACAAGGCATTGGCGAAGGTGAATATCAGCAGCCCGCCCGGACGCACACGTGCAGCCAGCGCCCGGAGGAACGTACTTTGATCGCTCTGGTAGCCCACCACCCCCAACGAAACGACAATATCGTAACCGCCGCTCGCCTCCTGCAACGCCCCCACTTGCCAGGTGATACGATCATCGAGGCCGCCTGAGGCACTCGCTTGCCCCGCGCGGCAAATCATGCTGTCCGACACATCTACGCCCGTCGCTCGCCACGCACTGTGGCTGCCAAGTACCTCGTGTACCAATCGTCCGTCGCCACACCCAACGTCCAGCAGATGTCCTTCAGGATGCAACTGAGCGTATTGGGCAATCCAACGGCACGTATACGTAAGGCGTTCACGTTTCTCGTGCTGGTACAAATGCCGCGGCTCAGTAACTGCATATTTTGCCCCGTATCGCGCCGCTGCGCATCGAAGTGGGCCGCAATGGTCTGTAGTTGGTCATTGGTCATTGGTCATTGGTCATTGGTCATTGGTCATTGGTCATTGGTCATTGGTCATTGGTCATTGGTTACCTGTCATTGGTCATTGGTTACCTGTTATTGGTCATTGGTTACCTGTTATTGGTCATTGGTTACCTGTTATTGGTGGCTCTTGATCGTAAAGGTTTATCGTCTTGTCCCGCTGCGCGGGCTGGGTGGTCGTAGGTCAGTCGTGGCAAGCGTGTGACTTGCGGTGCGTCTGGCTTGTGGCCATCCATCAACGAGCTATTGCCCCAATCCTGGTGTGCCAGCATTCACCGTTATCAAAACGATCGGCATAACACTTACGCCGCAAATCCGCCCCCCTTCAAGTAACAAGTGACCAATGACCAATGACCAACAACACTACGCAGCTTTGCGCTGACGCACCTTCTGGCGTATACAGCGGCAGAACATAGCCCATTCGGGCGTGATGGTCGGATCGAGTTCGTCAAATAGGTCCTCGAGTTGATCGAGCATGCCCTCGAGCGAATACGCTCGTTCCACATGTTGCCGGCAGTCGGCCCCCCAGGCGCGCAGCACATCGAGCGGCATGGTACGCCATGCGTCGATCGCTCGGCCAAGTCCTTGGCTGTCGTCGGGAGCGAGGAGCGGAATCAGGTCCGTTCTTCTTCCGCGGATCTCACGATGGGCGGGGATGTCCGACAGCACCACGGGACAATGACAGCTCATGGCCTCCAGCACAGCGACCGGCAGTCCTTCCCCGCGTGAAAGGGAAACGAATGCATCTGCCTCCCACATCCGACGAAGAACATCATCCCGGGCAATCTGCCCCACAAATCGAACTCGCTGCGACACGCCGAGTTGCTTTGCCACATCCTCGAGTTGGCTGCGTGCAGGACCGCCTCCCACGATCGTCAGGCAGACATCCTTGCCGTGGGAATGAGCGAGTCCCTTGATCACCGTCTCGTGGTTCTTGAGCGAACGCAAAGCGCCGACGGATATCAATCGCAGGTCACGGACCCTGCGACATGTCCCCCACTCCGGCGATTTCCAGGCGGCATCCACACGCTGCAGATCGACACCGTTGCAGATCGTCGACAGCCGACGCCCCGCCACCAGCCGGTACCACCAGGGAAATCCCTTGCGCGACGAATGGCTGCAACAGACAATCCGCCCGAACGCCAGGAAACCGGGCAGCAGCATCCACCGATTGCGTCGGCGGTAGACGCCGTAGCTGCTGTGAACGTGCAAGACGGTGCGACTGATCAAACTCGGCCGCGTGACAACGGCGACGAGCAGAAACAACAGCGCCAGATGCGGCGAATGAATGTGCACGACATCGAACTTGCGGGTCCGCAACAGCGTCGCCAGGTCCCTCGCACAATCCCCCAGCCGACCAGTCCCCTCGTGATAGTCGATTCGGCAATCACTCGTGCCTTCGCTCGGAAAGTACGTACACAAAGTCACGTCATGTGCGTCCAGCACCGGCAGTGTGAACTGATTGTACGGGGCACTGGTGGGTCCAATGCTCAATATCAATCGCAGGATCTTCATGCCGGGCTAGCCTCTGTTATTGGTGTTTCGTCATTGGTCATTGGTCATTGGTCATTGGTCATTGGTCATTGGTCATTGGTCATTGGTCATTGGTCATTGGTCATTGGTCATTGGTCATTGGTCATTGGTCATTGGTCATTGGTCATTGGTCATTGGTCATTGGTCATTGGTCATTGGTCATTGGTCATTGGTCATTGGTCATTGGTCATTGGTCATAAACATTCCGTATCGGTGATCCAGTAACAAGTAACAAGTAACTAATGACTAATGACTAATGACCAATGACTAATGACCAATGACCCTCTCTTCAGGCGAGCCTCCTCCACACGATCTGCCGCAACTCGGCCAGCACTTCCTGGGATGGTCGAGTTGTGTCGACATGTGTGCACTCAGCGCGGACCGGGGCACCGGCCAGAAACTGCTGGTGACGTTCTGCCAGATAAGCGTCGCCTTCCTTGTCAGGCTTCACGCGATGCCGGTTGCGAACTTGAGCGACCGACACCGGCACGGACAATTGCACGCTCACGTCCGGCGGCGGGATACGGCGGTAATACTCGCGTTCCATGCGAGCGGCCAGTCGGTGGAGCCAAGTCTGATCGACGTTGTCGCCATCTCCGTCCAGACGGGGCCCGTCGATGGTCCCCTGATCTGGCGATGGATAACGGTCACAGACGACCATCACACCGTGACTCGCGCGGCGATGGGCCCTCGTTGCCGCGTAGTAGCGATCGCGTGCGAGGAGCACGGAAGCGAGGGCATAAGCGAGCGTGCTTGTTCTTGCATCGCCGGACGACGATCCCGCCGCATCACCATCTCTCTTTTCGTGATCTCTCTTCTCGTTGCGACGACTCAGCCAGCGGCGCAGACGTCGCACGCCGTTGGCACACCGGCCCAGCCACGTGGCGCTCGGCTTACCCAAATGCAGGGTGTCGGTCGTCAGTACGGGAGCGAGCCAATGGCAAAGCGACTGAGTCAGTGTCGTTTTGCCACTCGCTTCAGGGCCAACGAGCGCAATGACACGACCTCCGTGGGCGAGCCATTTGCGGCTGCGACAATGCAGCAGGCGCTGCAGCACCAGACGCGTGACGCGGACCGTCAACATCGACCACGCTGCAATCGGTCCGTAGAGCGTCAGGCCGCGCAGTTCGCGCCGAAACCGCTTACCGATCGCCCATTGCCCGAACCACGAACTGCCGGTCATCAGCCTGCGGACACCGGTCCGCCACGTCGCGGCGCGGAGTTGAGGCAAGTGCCGGGCCAGCAGATCGGTGACTTCGTTCAGCATTTCCTCGCGCCGCTCGCGATCGGATGGGAGCAGCCAGTCCAGTTCTCGCTGCAGGTGAGCGTGATCGCTGCGTTGCAGGGCCAGTTCACACCAAGCGCCGGCCTCGAGCAGCTTGCGAATCACGAATACCGCCAGCTCCACAACTTGGTCTGGAACGACGACCCCGTGCTGCTCGTGGGTCTGCGCAAGCATCAGCCGCTCCAACGGTAGGCGATAGTTCTTCAACACGTGCCCACCCGTCACCAGTCGGTAGTAGACGTGCAGATGCAACAGACGGCCGGTGGGACCGTCGCAACCGTAGTAGTGAACCACCGAAGGTTGGCTCTGCCAGAGAGGTTGTGCACACAGCTTGAAACCAAGCTCCGCCAATATGGTGTGAAACTGATCTGTGTCCTCCGTGTGAATCAACAGGTCCAAATCACCCACACCGGTCAATGCGGCCGCCAGAGCCTGATTGCTCTTCCACTGGCAGTAGCGCAGGCCACCCGCGCAGTCGCGCGAACAGCTGTGTGGCCAACTGCAGGGCCGCAGACGATCGGCATTGCTGTTGCTCCGCGTGCGGCTCAGCGATTTGGATCATGGGTTTGTTGCTTGTTATTTGTTATTTGTTATTTGTTAGTGGGTGGCCAGGTTGAGGGCTGGTGCGATGGGAGGTGGCGTTGCCGAGCCTATTTGCCAGGCGATCACGCGGTTGGTGATATCGTGGGCCGCTCGATTGAGCGCGGTCACATCATCTTGATCGTTTGCCACGCGAACGAGGCGCGGTGTGATCAGGGGATGTTGGCACAGGCTCTCGATGACGCTGCAAGACCGCTCGAAAAAGTGATCTCGCGCCGCCTGATCCCGATCCGGTACGGGCTCGGCCGAGCGGTGTGCGAGACGTGCCAAACGGCGAGCGGGCGATGCATCGACACAGACGATGTAGGTAGGAAGCGGAACGGCTTCCAGATATCGCTCCAGCGTGCCAAACGGGTGCTTCGGCCAGCGCGCAAGCAACGTCATGGCAAAATGCACTGTGCCTTCGTCGTGCAGCAGCACGGGCGGTGGCGCAGGGCAATGAGCGATGCTTGCCAGCACGGCCAGTTTGCGGTTCCAGCTGCGTGACAAGCGCAACCACTCCCCACGCGAAATCGAGACTTCGCGAATCCAGCTCCGCACCATGCCATCGCAGGCGGCATGGTGTCGTCGAGCCAACAGCGTCCGGCGCCAGCCCAGCAATTCCACCGCGACGTTCTCGGTGCGTGTCGACACGGACCGTGCCGGCAGCAGCTGGGAGAGTTTTGGGCCCAAGACCAGCCGCAGTGTGTCAATCGCCGGACGTGTCCGCTCGCGCAACAGCTCGCGCACTCGCCGTGCCAGCGAAGTCTTGCCCGCGCCGCTGCATCCAGTGAACTCGACGATCATCGCCCACCACCTCCTGTGGTGGGGGGGAATGTATCGGTCGCAGCCATACCGGTCAAGATGAAACGCAACCCAGTCCCAATGGGTGATCGGCGCTAGCAGTCAAATGCCCGGCGTGGGAAGGGAC
The DNA here is from genome assembly GCA_963700515.1 of uncultured Planctomycetota bacterium. Lineage (GTDB taxonomy): Bacteria > Planctomycetota > Planctomycetia > Pirellulales > Pirellulaceae > JAJRVM01. Next base: position 86,644 of record CAVOXY010000056.1, read on the forward strand.
CGGCGAGCGGCGAATTTGGGCGCAGCCTTGTGCCGCAAGTCGAGCGGGTCTGGCGGCTGGGATTGGCGTAATCGTTTAGCCGTTGGCAGTAAGAACACAAAGAAACCGAGGAAGATTTCTGAGCTGACGGTACCGGATGCACGATGCCTGGCTCCCAAGTCAATAATTCATGGTGAATGGTGAATAATTGACGGTTCGTGATTCGCCCTCCTTCTGTACTTGCACCGCAGCGGGACGCCCCGATGGTTGGCTTTCTCATCCACCTTCCCCTCGTTAATTATTCACCATTCACCATTCACCATTCACCATTCACTCCATTCCGGTCTGTCTACCCCCTGGCACGCGATACCTGGTGAAAACAAAGGCACCGTGCACTGCACACGGCTAGAGTGTTACGGATTGGCAATGCGGTGCCGATCGCCGTCAACATTGGCTGCCCCCCTTGGAAACAGCCTCTTTACCATCGCTCGTCAGCTCAGCACTTACCTCTCACCAATGCAAAACCGCTCTTGCTTCAGGCCTGCGAATCGGGCTACAAATCCTACCCGCACAGACACTTAGCGCCCCAGTGACCGCTTTGCCTCGACGGAGCTTGTCCCATTGGTGCGACGAATTGCAGCGACCAGATTGAGCGACGGTTCTAATCGGCTGCGGGGAGGAGTCGTAGGACCGGCTTCCAGCCTGCACTTGGGAAAGATCCGTTAGGTCGGCACTGGAAACGGGGCGATCGCGACAGGCTGGAAGCCTGTCCTACGTGCTGTTGGTCAGCTAAACCAACGCCTCGCAAGCCCGGCCGAGGCAAATGGAATTTCAATGACCGTGGATGAATCAACCCTCGTGCGGCGAACGAGCCCAGTTTGGGGATCGGCACTGGCCTTGCGCGCCGGTTGGTCACGTTGGCAACGTCGCAGTACAACACGTAAGGTACTAGCTGCTCAGCGTCCTGCTAATGGCGCTCACGGTGGTCTGCAAGATCGCGGCGGGCGCCGGGAAGTAGTGACCGCGTACTGGTTTGGCACGGGCGACGCACTTGATGCCTTCGTAGTCGCCTTCACGATTCCCACGTTTGCGGCGATGGCGTTGGGCAATGCCGCCGGATCGGCTCTGTTGCCAACGCTGACGCAGGTCCGCCAGCGATCGGGTCGGCAAGCCGCAAATCAACTGTTGCGGGAATCATCGTTTTGGACATTGGTGTTGCTGCTAGCGGCGTGTATGTTACTGGGAGCGGGAGCCACGTGGCTGCTCGAACTGGTGAGCCCCGGCTTTGAGCCTTGGAAGCAAGCACTCGCCCGCGAACTGATGCTGATTCTGATCCCGGTCGTCGTCCTGCGCGGCGTGATTTCGCTCTATACCGGGGTGTTGAACAGCCAGGAGCGATTTGCAGCCAGTGGAGTGGTGCCGGTTTTGACCCCCTTGATATCGATCGCCCTGATGTTCGCCTTGGGCGGTCGACTCGGTATTCGTGCTTTGGCGTGGGGCATGCTGGCCGGTTCGCTCGCGGAAGCCGTCGCGATCGGTTGGTCCTGTGCGCGAGTGGCTATCGATTGCGGCCCTGTGTGGCTCGTCCGTCGCCGCAGTTGGTGCAGGCCTTCCGGCAGTATGTACCGATGGTTATCGCCGCGGCCTTGATGAGCAGCACGGTGATTGTGGACAACGCCATGGCGTCCCAACTGGGCTCGGGGAGTGTCGCGACGCTCAGCTACGGCCGCAAACTGGTACTATTGGCGATCAGCATCCCAACGCTATCGATCAGTCGAGCCGTTTTCCCATTCTTCTCGCAACTGGTAGCTCAACAGAATTGGGCCGAGTTGCGCGCGCTGATGAGAAGATCGCAGAGGGTAGTCCTCCTGGGCATGATCCCGCTGACGATTGTCCTGTTCTGTTTCTCGCGTCCCCTGACAACCCTGGTATTGCAGCGCGGTGCGTTCAGCCCGGAAGACACGGATTCGGTGGCGTGGACACAAGCCCTGTACGCGCTGCAGATCCCGTTTTATGCAATTAGCATGCTCTACGTCCGATTGATTTCATCACTCGGGCGCAGTCATTTGCTGACCCTCAGTACGATCGTCAGCATCGTGTTGAATATCGCTCTAAATTATGTGCTGATGCAGTACATGGGTGTGGCGGGAATTGCCCTTTCAACGTCGATTGTCTACGCCGCGGCATGTCTGTTCCTGGCATGTGTCACCTACAAAGGAATAGACGGTGACACATGACAGACACGCCGCCAACGGCATTCACTGTCATACTCATACTCTTAATCTTACTCTTAATCTTACTCTTAATCCCAATCCGCTCGACTAGCATCGAGTCAGCCGGCAACTGAGTGCGAAGAGGAGTAAGAGTAAGAGTATGAGTAAGATTAAGAGTAAGACAAACAAGTAACAAATAACAAGTAACAAATAACAAATAACCAACGACGTCTGCGTCAGGAACAACTCAATGGACCCCATGCGTTGCCTTTTCGTGCTCCCGTCGCTGCGTGGTGGCGGCGCGGAGCGTGTTACGACGCTGCTGCTCCAACACCTCCACGGCCGCCATGGCGAATGCGGCGGGCGTTTGCCGGCGGACCCGCAGCTTGCCACGTCCCCTTTGGATCTTCATTTGGCGCTGGTGGAGAAGACGGGGCCGCATGTGAGCCACGTTCCGTCCGGTGTGAGCGTGCATGACCTGCAGGCTGGTCGCGTAATGCGAGCAGTGCTTCCCTTAGTCCGTTTGGTGCGCCGCTTGCAGCCCGACATCGTGTTTTCCACGATTTCGCATCTGAACCTCGCCATGGCGATGGCCCGTTGGACCTGGCCAGCGCACACGCGACTGATTCTGCGTGAAACGGCCACCTGCCGGCAGATTCTAAGTTCCGCGAATTGGCCGCCCGTACGGCGCGCCTTGTATCGGCGATTTTACCGCGTGGCCGACGCCATCGTCTGCCAGACTCCCCATATGCTGTGCGACCTGAAACGCAACTTCCAGCTTCCAGCGGCCCAATTGCGAGTGATTCCGAACCCCGTTGATTTCGCGGCGATCGAGCAACTCAAACAGTCGGATTCATGTCTTCTGCCGCGGCAATACGGCGGTTCAGCAGGCCGAAGTTGGCGCGCGGAATCGGTCGGGGACAGGATCCCGACCCACCATCGAGTGCGGTCCCCACGTGGTGTCGCTCGGTCGCCTGCGACCGGTCAAGGGGACGCAACGGGTGCTCAATGCTTTTCCACGCCTGCTCTCCCGCAGACCCTGCGCGCATCTTTGGTTGCTGGGTGACGGGCCTTGTCAGTCGCCACTGCGTCGCCAGGCAGCTGACTTGGGAATTACGGATCGGGTGCATTTTGTGGGGTATCAGGCCAACCCGTATGCGTGGCTGCGTCACGCCGATCTGATGGTCTTAGGCTCGGACAACGAGAGCAGCCCGAATTCGATCCTGGAATCGGTGGCCTGTGGTTGCCCGCTGGTTGCGACACGTCATCCGGGTGGCACGTACGAGATGTTGTCGTACTTGGGACTTGCGCATCGTTTCGTCGCGCGGCTTGACAGTTGGGAGGATCAGTGGTTTGAACGATTGCCTGCCACGGCACTCGAACGAGCTCAAGCACGCTATTCAGCCGACCGCGTGGCCACTGCCTACCGCAACCTATTTACCGAAGTAGCTGCTCCGGCCTGGCCACGTGTCCCCTACCCCAACGTGGCATGACAAACAAGGTCTCACACAAGAAACCACGAGCCCCAATAACAAGTAACCAATAACCAATAACCAATGACCAATGACCAATGACCAATGACCAATGACCTCCCACCACTGATTTGTACCGCATAGCCATCCTGGTGCTGGGGTATTTCATTCTATCGCGGTATCTTCCCGCCTGGGCGGCGCTGGCGATATCCGCCATCAAGGCGACGATCCCCTTGGTCTATTTCTGGTTCTTTTTCCGGCAGAGTGGTTGGACTCTGTATGACGACATGCGGTACTACGACGTGGGTGCGTCGTTGCTGCATCTAGGATATCGTCCCTGGGACTTGATATTTGACCCGGAAGGGCGAGATCTATTGGCCGGCGCGGCAGCGAGCCGTCACACGCTCTACTATTTCTGGAACGTCGTGGCGCAATCGGTCATCGGCAGCTATTACTATTCGGCCGTGTTTTTCAACGTCGGCTTGACATTTTTCACCGGTGCGGTGATGTTCCGGACCCTACGACTACTCGACTTCCCGACCCGTTTCCTGCAAGGTCTGTTGGTTCTGCACATGTTGCATTGGGATTACCTGTCGTGGACTTCGTTGATCAACGTCAAAGAGACGTTAGTGGAAGCGTTGGTGATCGTAAGTGTCTGCAGCATGATTCGTTTCATTCGTTGCGGAAGCTGGGTCAGCTTACTGGGCGTGTCGACGTCGTTTCTGCTGCTGTTTTCGTTGCGGCTCTACATTCCATTTCTGATCATGACGGCTGCCGGGGTATGGGTGTTATTACAGTGGGAGGACAGCCGAAAATACTTCCTGCTGCCGGTCGTCGCTGTGCTGCTGCTGTTGTTCTACGCCAAGATTGGTGACACCGAGCATCAGTTATATCCACACCTGATCGTGGTCGGAGCATTTCGCTTCTTGCTGACACCTCAGCCCTGGAGTATCACGCCGAGCTACTCGTTTTTGCAGATCCCGATGATCCTGCAGTGGCTATTTTTCGTACCGGCCGTGATCGGAGCTGCGCAGATTTGGCAGCGCAGCAAGGAGTGCCGGTTACTGATTCTGGTGATGCTGGCGTTCACCACCTTCTATGCCATGTTCCCCGCGCTACAAGGCCCTCGCCACCGCGTGCAGCTGGTCGCGATGTTTGCCTTAGTGGAGGTTCAGTGCCTATTGAGCGCCTGCAGGTCATCGGCCGTATTCCTGTCGACGCGCTCACAAGTTCGCTGGCGACCATCCGCTCTATGACGAAGTCGGCCCATTTCCATGCCTGCGGACCGAGCATTGAGTTCCGCGGCGCGATGGCGGTGGCCTTTACGTGTCAAGCTTGGAGAGGGCGTTCGGTAGTTTCTGGGCTCATCGTTGGGCCTTCACGGCCTATCGCCCACAAGACTATGCTGGACTCTTGGCTCTGTTCACACGGACTCAGCGCAACTTGGACGAGAGGTCGGGTTTCACGGCAGTCTGCAAATCGCGCAACAACGAAGCGTCGCGGGGCTTGCGCTGCAAGCACCATTTCAGTTGTTCTTGAGCCTCGTCGTACTCTCGTTGCCGGAGGAGCTGCCGAGCCAGTTTCTGCCGGTAGGCGAACCGGTCCGGAACCTGTTCGACCGCCTTGCGCAGACAACTCAAGGCCGCTTGATCATCCCCCAGGTAGTCCTGTACGACAAACGCCTGATACCACTGCTCCCCATCCAGCTCTGTGTCGTGGCCCTGCAACTGTGCCGCCAATCGGGCAATATAGTAGCGACCGGCCACGCTGGCCTGCGGTGAGAAACCGATCTTTCGGTAGTGGTTGAACAACAACTTCGCTCCGTCCTGATCTGGCTGGAATCTCTTGAGAAATTCGTCGGCGGGCACTTGCGAAGCAAACAACTCGATAATCGGCTCCCGATAATGCGGTGCGTGGTCAAACACTTGTTTCCAGTAGACCGTCGCCTGCTCGATCTGCCCGTCCAAGGCCAGTTCGCTTCCCACTACCATCAAGACATCATCGTCGTAAGGACGGACGCGCAGCGCCTGATCCAGGTACGCTCGTTTCGCTCGTTTCCCGTCGCCGGCCAGGAAGCCAAGCTGCGCAAGATAGACATATGCCTCGCCCCGCAGCGGGGCCAGTCGAACGGCGAGGCGCGCATGCCGATACGCCTTGTCCAACAACTGCCGGTTTTCCGGCACGGCGCGAGCCAGCCAGTCGTTTTGTGCCTGGAGCGACGGAAATTCCGATGCCAACGCCGCATCGCGGATCTGAGTCAAGCTCAGCGCGTTGGCAGCGTGACGCTGAGCGACTTCGAATTGTTGGAGATAGAGCGCCGCCAGGCGTGCGTGGCCTCGCGCGTCGCGAGAATTCACTCGCACCGCCTCCTCCAGACAGGCACACATGCGATCGACAGAGACCGTCCGATCGCGCCGCGTCACATCGACGCGTCCGGCATCCTGCTCCTTCTCCAAACGCGTGATTCTAGCCACTTCATCCCACTGCGAAGCGGCTCGAGCCGGGCCGAGACAGAGGGCCACGACCAACATCGCCACGATGCATGAGCCGAGAGAACCTGCGACAAGGAGCGGATGGGACACGCGCACCTCTCCCCGCTGTGGGGCCGTGTCGCACGCCAACCGGCTCAGCCGCCAGGCACAAGCCATCAACACCACGGTAATCGTCATACAGGCCGGGATGTACCAGACGAAATCGACCAGCGAGTGCAGGACACTGATCACCAGCGACGCGGTAACGGCGCCACCCAACAACCGCATTTCGGCATTCGCCGCGTGGACCATCGCCAGGCGGCACCAATTCGCCACAATACCGATCGCCACCAACAGCAGGCTTAGTCCTACCACGCCCAACTCTTCCAGGACTTGCAGATAACCGCTTTCCGCGTAGGGGAACTCCACACCAGCATACTGCTGCAGAAACATGGGATAAACATCCACATGCGTTCCCAGACCGGTGCCGAGCAGCGGGAAATCCTCAATCGATTGGCGCACGGCCGACCAGACCAGTTCGCGACCCGCCGACAGGTCCTCCAGCGACTGGGCACCGACCAACGTCTCCAGCCGAGCCGTCAGCGGTCGTACTCCATGGCTGGCGAGTGCCGCGGCCAAGAACAACAGCACGACCGACGATGCAATCCAACCGCGGCGGCTGAGTCGGCCGGTCCAAATCAACACGGCCGTAATCAAGACGCTCGCCAACACGATTGCCAGTACACCCGCGCGAAAACGTCAGCACGCCGGCCAGCAGGACCAGGCCGAGCCCCGTCACCAACAGGATCGCTCGCCGGTCGTTTTGAAACTGCGTGTTGTCAGCCCGGCCGGTGGCCGTCTCGTGACGAGATTCACGTCCGCGGTGGCGGCTTACCGCATAGCTGCTCAGCCACCACACGAGTGGACCGATCCCCAGTGCCAGCAGGTGTGCCATGTGGTTCTGATTCGCAAACGCCCCGCGCACCACCCTCACAGCCTCGCGTGTCGGATGGGCATAGACCCACAGGAATTTGCCGTTGCCAAAGACCAGTTGAGCCAGTCCAACCGTCGCCATCAGGACCGCTGCCGCAGCGACCCACCGCACGATGCGACGAATATCCTGTGCCTCGCGTATGCGTTGCGCCGTGATCAGAAAGAGGAGGGCGTAAGCGGTGAACATCGCCAGCCCACTCCGCGTCGCATCCGGGTGCAACGATACGCAGTTCCACGGACCGAGGCCCAAGTTGGCCGCTGCGGAAGAGGTCCACAGCGGTAACCGCTCGGCGAGTGTGGGCGATATCGTGACGAGCCACGCGTGGGGGAGCGGGATCAATTGGAAGGCAATCACGCCACCCGTGGCGAGCAACAGCCACTCGATACCGGTCAGGTACCAGACGCGCTGCCGCGCCAGCGCACGTTGCCACAACGATGTGACCGCGATCAAGCAGATCAACCCGACGAACAGGAACCGGCCGACCGGGTGCCGGCCGCCCATCCAGAGTGGCGCGAAAACCAACAACACAAAGGTGCCCCTGTCGGCCACTCTCTGGAGGATCGATTCGCAGCGCGCGTGGAGCGGCGCTGGAGGATTGCTTGCGTGGTTGAGTTGTTTCGTCACCATGTGAGCTTTCTTCCCGGAACGAGACTCCCCGGCCCAGGTCCGACGTGGCAGATACTCGATCCCTGGACTTAGGCTGCCCGGCGGCGGATCGGTACCGCGGCTGGTTCGTCTTCTTCTGGCGAATAATCGCCTGTTTCGTAGGCATAGTCGTGCGTCACAAACCCGCTGCCGCGCAGGCTTCCCACCCGATTGGCAACGATGCCGATCAGGGAGACCTGCACGGCTCGCAGACCCTCGATCGCTCGCAATACCAAGCGCCGATGATTCTTTTCTGGCTGCAAGACGAGCACCACGGCGTCGGCCTGCCGTCCCACAATCGCGGCGTCGCTCGCCGCCATCACCGGCGGACAGTCGATGAGCACCTGATCGTACTGGCCGGTCGCCCAGGCCAGCAGCTCCGCGAATCGCACATTCGTGAGTAATTCGGCGGGATCACTCGGTCGCGAACCACACGGCAACACGTGCAGAGGGCCCAGCAAGGTGGGGCGAACCGATTTGGCCGCCAAGTCTGCGACCGACACATCGGCCTGCAATATTTGCGAAAGCCCCGCAATACCACGCACCTCGAGCAATCTCGACAGGCCCGGTCGTCGCATGTCGGCATCGATCATAAGCGTTCGTTTTCCCGCCCGCGCATAGGCCACGCCCAGGTTCACCAGCACGGTCGTTTTGCCGTCACCCGGTTGAGCACTCGTCACCGCCAGGCAATCGAGTTCCCGCTGCGAGAAGCTAATGGTGGTGCGCAAGGTGCGAAACGCTTCGCTCTCAACGCAATCGGGATGGGAGAAGAGGCAGACCGCATTCAATCCCCGCAGATCGGTGGCGGGCAGAACGCGTATCATGCCCAACAGTGAAACGTCTGTCTGCTGAGCGATTTCATCGGGAGTCCGGAACCGATCGTCCATCAGATCCATGATGTAGACCGTGGCAACTCCCACCGCCAACCCTCCGCCGACGCACAGCATAATGGTGACGAACAGGCGAGGAAATACGGGGCTGTTACCCGCCACCGGCTCGCTCACCACCGTCACACGCACATCGGCCTGGCTCTGATTGACGTCAATCCCCGTGATCCGATTCAGAAGAGTATCGTGCAAGTGGCGCAATCGTTCGACTTCATTTTCGACGATCGATACCTCAGCCGCTCGATCGTTCAATTCAATCGCTTCGGACTCCACTAGCTCATACTGCTTGTCCAGTTCCTGCTCCTGGGCGGCCAGTTTATGCAGCTTCTCTCGCAGCATGTCCATCAGCATTGGTCCCAGTCGCGTGGCACTCAGCCGATCCAACCGATCCTGGACATGTCGCTGATAGTCGATCAAGTAACGTTCGCCTTCGACAATCACACGTTGGGTTTGAACGACATCGGGATGCACAGGCCCATAGTGCTTGAGCAGTTTCTCCAGACGTGCGCGGTCATCAATCAGTCTCTGCTCAATCTTGCTCAACGCCTCCGTGCTCTGGGGATTCAGCCCCAGCGCACTCAGCAGCAATTCGCGTCCCACAATCGGCTCGACAGCCACCAGATGTTGCCGCAGGTCACCCCCGGCTTTCACGGCGCTCTCGACCGCCGACAACGTTGCCTGCATTTCCATTTCTTTCTGCTGGACCGCAAGCAATTCCTCATTCACACTCAGCACTCGCTGGATGACCGGGTGCACGGCTTGTGTAGCGGCGTTCAGACCGAGGTCACCCGATCGCCGCTTGGTCCGCAGCAAGTCCTGCTGTTTGGCGTTCAATCGCTTCTCGATATCAGCCCGCTCAATATCGAGCATGCGGACGAGTTCCGCTGACACGTCGCGGTGGTTCTTATCGATGAAATCGAGATAGGCTCGAGCGACGGCGGCAACAACCGCTTCCGCCGCCCGCGGACTGCGTGCCCGATGGGCGAGCAGAATCAGGTTCGTACGCCGCTCGCGCTCCGCCACGAGATTCTGGCGGATGACGTCCGCCCACTTGTCGGCCGGCACGTCGCGAAACTCCGCTTGGGCGACCTGCTCGCTGGCCAGATAATCAACGGCTCGGTGGAGCACAACGTCTTCCTGGAACAGGTGCACATAGGTCGGAATGAGGGCCTGGCGACTGCCGTCCACGGACGTCGAAGGATTCCACAAGTCGGCTCCAGTCGGAATGACCAAGAGCGAAGCGCAGCGCCTCGTAGAGCCGTGTCGAGGTCGTGTAGTCGAGCCCGCCCAAAAGACAGCTCACTCCCACGGCGGCCACGACATAACTGATCCGATACCGCAGCACTCGCACGAAACGGCAGACCGCGTGCAGAGTGTCTGCCAACGAGCTGGATGGCAGCGGGCGCGGCGTCGTAGAACGGTTATCGTGATCCATGGGCGGACATTTTGAGTTACGGTTGTCGACTTGTACTCATTCGAGTTGCATGATTCGAGTTACGTGCTCTTGGCGGCGTCATGCGAGGCGTAACTACCTGGCTAAAAGCCGGGAATCGCGCTGGTAAAACCGAACCGAATGAAACTGCGGAGCGTTTCCACGGTGAACGTCATCGGTGTCTCTTCCACGCTGACCACATCACCAGCCGCCAGCAGCACGTTGGCGTGCGCGCGTGATTTGGCTTCACGGATACTCGTCTCGATCACCACCGGTTCCTCACGCTCCGGCACGTGGCGGATGATGTGTACCTTGTTGGCCACCTGCAACGTCAAACCGCCAGCCTGGGCGATTGCATCCAACAGCCGCATATCGCGATCCATCGGCATCTTGATTTGAGACGGCGTGTTCACCAGACCGATGACTTGCACCGTGCGCGCGGGTTGCGGCATCACCATGACGACGGCCCCATCCTGGAGAGCCGTATTACCACCTGTCCGCTCCAGATCGGCCAAATCGAGGCGGTCCAACAATTCCGTTCGCGCCGCCGGTGTTGCACCGGGATAGCCGGCCTGAATCACTTGCCTCGCCCGATCCGATGTGCGACGGATCTCGACCACCGTACTGGCGTCGTCCGCCATGCCACCGGCGGCCACCAGAGCCGCAAACAGATCGCAGTCCGAAGCAGGCAACTCCTTGACGCCCGACTCCCGCACCGATCCCACCACCGTTACCCGGCTGGTGCGTCGCTTCAACAACGTGACCGATACGTTGGGTGCTCGGTAAATGCCCCGCCGCATGCTCTCTTCCCGAATCCGCTTCTCCGCGGCTTCCAGTTCCAGCCCCGCGACCGGGACGGTTCCCACCAGCGGCAGCTCAATCGTCCCCGCATCGCTGACGCGGACCGCCGGCCACGCCGCCTGATCGTCCGTCTCCAAACCAGTGGCCACAGCAACCTGCAACAAGTCGCCTGGAATAATCTGCTGGCTATTCGTCCCCGCGCGAGCGAAGCCGGTTAGATTCAGACGCTGAGCCGTGTGGGCCTGGGTCGCCAGGCAGTCGGGCGGAAGTTGGCTCGGCGTGTAGACCTGGCTTTGATGACAGCCGGCCGAGCAAAGCGAAAACCAGCCAGCCAGTAGAAATGGGAAGAACGCGCGACCAGAACGCGTGCGTTGAGGCAGCCAAAACACCGCCAGGCCACGGCAGCCGCGGCGGACCTGGCTTAGCCACATCCGCCTCGCATGTGGTCCCTGCGAGTGGCTTGAGCAGCAGTGTCGGTCAAACCCATTCATGTTCTCGACCGGCACGGCGTTAACGTACGGTCACGCCGAAAAAAGACAAAGAACTGCAAGTTGAACGCAACGCCACGGAGGCAACCGCCACCCACAAGCCAAACAACCCACAACCCACAACCAATGACCAATGACGAATGACGCAATGACAAATGACAAATGACCATCTTCAGCTGCCCGGCGGAGAGTCTTTACGTGAATTGATCACCGCGATGGGAATGGCAATCGCCGCGGCGACAATCAGCCCCACCATCACGGGATCTGATAAGAAAAGATCACTCATCGGCCGTTGCCCGCGTTGGACAATCCCCTCGGGAACGATCAGTAATTGGTCGCGTGCAATGGGTGGAGCTGTCCCCACGGCCCAACCGCGACACATATACGTGTTGTGGCCCGCCGTCACCTGGAATAGCCCGCCGTGCAACCCATCGAAATGAAACCGGCCCTGCTTGTCAGGCGTCATCGTGTCGATCCGCCGACCGTTCGGAGCCAGACCGTCCTGCACCACCGTCACGTGATACGTGTCCGTGGGTTGGCCGTGCGGATTCAGCACCACCCCGCGTAGTTGCCCGCCAGCTGCCAACGCAATGTCGTTGATGGGTACTCCCTTGCCTTCCCCGGCCGTCGACGAATTCTGCCCAGGTGGATTGAGTGCCTGGACCTGTGACGCGGGAATGACCCAATTGAGTGTCGCTAGCGCTACCGCGAGACAACGAGCGTTGCGCGAAACGTTCATGTTCCTTTCCTTCCGTGTCCGGCCCTCGATATGCGCATTGCCGCAACCGGCGCTCAGGGGTGAGCTGGCCCGAAGGAGCGGGTCACCCTCTGTGGTCGCCACGGTCGGTGCGGCAGAGCCCTGTATCGGCGGGCGAATCTGTTGTCGATGCTCCAACGAGACGAGGTCAACGCCATGCTTGCACCGCAGATGGTGGTGCCAGGGCACCCGCTGCGTCAGGCGAAAAGGGACGGGTTGAAGCGGGCGGATAGTACCGGATTCGCGATGTGGACGAAAGGTCAAATAGCGGATCTCTGGCTGGCCAGCGCCGCTTTTCCTGCGCCTCCGTCGGGCTGGTCCCAGCAGGGCAAAATGCGAAGGGGGCGAACCTGCCGCGGAGCCATGTCACCAGCCGCGAAAGTGCTTGAGGAACGCACGATCCAGGTCGGGAATGGCGGAGAGGAGTCGGTCACTGAGCTGGCCGGGAGGGACATTGTTGCGGATATCCCGCAGGTATTGGATGAGCACGGTGCGGGCCTCGGGAGGTCCGTGCAACATGAAGTGGACCCAGGCCCAGGCCGCTCGGTACTCCGAATCTCCCATGTCTCGGACATCGCCGAGATCCTCCAGTTTCGTGAGCGACGCGACGCGGTAGAATCGCGCGGCCCACCGCGTGGGGGAATGATGGGGGTTGCCGTGCTCCCGGTCATCTGCCGGAACCTCGTAGTATTCGGCCAATCCTTCGTCGAGCCACAAGGGAACCATGGGGAGACGGCTGTGTAGCAGCGCATGCGTGCTTTCATGGCGGACATCCACTTCGAATTGCCGATTCACATAAACAAACACCCAGCCGGGCTGGGATCCTTTGATGAATAGCGCACGGCGTGCAGGGGCGCCATGAAAATAGATGTCCAGGTAATGCTGATAAGATGGCTGGTCTGCGAACAAGAGTAAATGGACCGGCTCGTTCTTCGATTCGACCTGCAGCCTGGACGTCAGGTCGCGGTCAAGGCGATCGAGTTCGGGCACCAGGTTGGGAAATTTCTCAAGTGGGAAATTGGCGCGAATCTGAAAATCCCCAGCCTGACGAGAATCGACCCAATCCGCAGCCCGCGTCGTCGGGCAGAAAGCCACTAGCAGAATGCACAGCGCTCGACGGAAAAAGGGGCGAAACGGTGGGCCGCCCTGCCAAACACGGCGGACGAATGCGGAACGGAATGTGTGCAAAGCACAAACTACAAACAGACATCGGACAACGGCCAACGGACGCATCACAGATGTGCTTCGAGCAGCGCAGCAGTCGCCGCGCACTGCCGTCCAAGCATTCCGCATTCCGCATTCCGCACTCCGCATTCCCTATTCCCCCATGGCAGCTATTCCCGGTTCCCTATTCCCTATTTCCCGGTTCCCAGTTCCCGGTTTCCTATCGGCTCATGCAGCGGTTGGCTGCGACCGTCGCCCCGCTTGGCGCCAGGCGAACCAGCGTGGTTTGCGTCCATCGCGTGGAGGGAGGCAGCTGAGGTGCGGCGAAACATCTTTGCCGCTGGCCACGAGCGCCGGATTACGGCAACACAGCTCGTAGGCAGCCTGCTCACCCGCGATTTCCGCGACGCGAGCGAACGCGCGAGAGAGGAGCGGGCGACGAGCCTTGGCACCATGTGCGTCGGTGGCGACAAAGTGCGCCCAACGCGACTCGATCATCCGCTGGGCGAGCGTCTGACAGCGAGGCCCAAAGGAACCGAGCAAGCTGCCGGCGGTAATTTGCAGCAAGCACCCGCGGTCCGCCAGTTCCCCCACCAACTCGGGCTGCCGCAGCAGGCCCTGATTGCGTTCCGGATGGGAGAGAATGCCGGTGATGGAAGCCCGCTCGAGACGATCCAGGCAAGTGTCCAAAGCGAAGTACAGTTCGTGGGGGAGTTCCAGCAGCACGTGCTTGCCGTGATCTCCCAGTGTGAGCACATCACCACGGGCAAGTTGCTCAGCCAACTCAACCTCGACACGCACATCCGCGCCCGGCAAGACTCTGAGATCGACATCATGCTGCTGCAAGTATTGCTGCAGCTGAGTGGCCGCCCAACGGATCTGATCTCCGCGATTGTGGGTGAATGTGCCGAGCTGATGCGGGGTGGCGATAATCGTGCGAATGCCATCATGGGCCGCCATGCGAGCCATTTCCAGGGACTCGCGCCAGGATGTTGCGCCATCATCGATTCCGGGCAGGAGATGACAATGAATATCGACCAGGGGCTCGGTTGGCTGCATGGGACTTTCTCCCTTTGGAAGGCGGCAGCACGGATGAAAGGCCAGGGAAAAGCGGGGCGATTTTAGCCGTTCGGCCCCCTGGGTCAAGAGCATCGCGTGAGCGTGGGATGGGCCGGGGCGAAGCGCCTGTCGAGCCGAGCGTTGACGTGGCGCAACTAGCTCGGCAGCAGCCCCGCCTTCCCGCGAACGGTGGACGCTACGGTGCTTCCAATTGACCGGTCACGATACGGCGTGTATCGTGTTGGCTTCATTGGCTTTAGTAGTCTGCAGAGCTTACGAAGAACACGGCCAGACTTGCCGCCGGGCACCCCCGAATTGACTGGGCGTCTTCTACGCTGGGGCTCCTGGCGGCAGGTCGTCCGTCTGCGGCGCGCGGAGGGGAGTACCCGCCATTGGTACCTGCGAAACAGGCCGCACGTGCCACAGACGGCCGCATTGCAGTCGTATCAGCCGGAAAGGCGACTCGTTGTGAAATATGCAGCACTTGGTCCCGTCGCAATTCACTTGCCCGAGCGTGTGGAAACGAACGATCAGCTTCGGCAGCAGTACCCGAAATGGGACATGGACCTGATTTACGAGAAGACGGGGATCTTTCAGCGCCACATTGCCGCTCCGGACGAATGCGCCTCCGACCTGGGAGTGCGGGCAGCTCAGAAGCTGTTCGCGGAGCACGACATCGACCCGGCGTCGATCGATTTCTTGTTGTTTTGCACGCAGACTCCGGACTATCCGCTACCGACCACCGCTTGTCTGATGCAGCAGCGACTGGGCCTCCCCGTCTCGGCCGGAGCGTTGGACTTCAATCTTGGCTGCAGCGGCTACGTCTACGGACTCGCGTTGGCGGACGGACTGGTTCGTACCGAATCGGTGCGCCGCGTACTGCTGATCACCGCCGAAACGTACACCAAGTTCATTCATCCCGAAGATCGCAGCCTCCGCACGATCTTCGGGGATGGAGCTTCCGCGACGCTGATCGAGGCGGCCGCTGCGCCGAGTATGACGGGGTTCCGCTACGGCACGGACGGAAGTGGCGGCGATACGCTGTTGATGACCAAGGGAGGCGCTCGCCCCGCCCAGCACGCCCATCAGCCCCGGCATCGGCAACGGTGGGAAAGCGATTTGTACATGGATGGCCCGGCCCTGATCACGTTCACGGTCGAGGCGGTTCCGCAACTGATCAACGAGGTCCTTCAGGCGACCCGTCTCGAGCGTGATGACATCCAATACTTTTTGATGCACCAAGCGACGCGCAAGATGATGCTCCATTTGTACGATCGTCTCAAGCTCGATGAAGCCCGCGCCGATCGTCCTGAAAGACTGCGGCAATACGGTTTCCTCGACCATTCCGCTGGTGATCGACCGGTTACGTGCCGACGGCCAGCTACAGCCGGGCGTGCGCAGCATGCTGGTCGCTTTTGGCGTCGGCTGGTCCTGGGCGGCGTGTGTCTGGGAGGAGACCTGGCGGGCCTGAACCCTGCCGACTCCCCGTCGGGGGCAATCTTGCCGCCGCCGGTTCGCCTGGAAGCCCCGTGGGAGTACAATCGAGGAGTGGGTGTTGCGTGAGGAGTGATGTGGTGATCTGGCCTCAAGCCTCAAGCCGAGGGCGCGGGAGGATTCGGATGAAGTCATTAAAGGGACAGTTTCTGATTGCCTCTCCTCATTTGGCCGACCAGAACTTCTATCGCAGCGTCGTCTTGATGATCCAGCATGACGAGCAGGGGGCCTTCGGGGTCGTGCTGAACCGCCCCACGAACAACATGATCGCAGACCTGTGGAATCTCGTGTCGACCGCCCCCTGTGACGTCAGCGAACCGGTGCACGTGGGAGGCCCGGTGCCGGGTCCCGTGCTCGCCATACATTCCGATCCTTCCCAGTGCGAGATGGAAATTATCGAGGGTGTCTACTTCGCGTCATCCAAAGAAGCGATCTTCACAATCGTCTCCCATCCGCAAGGCCCCTTTCGCTTGTTCGTCGGCTACTCCGGTTGGGGCGAAGGTCAGTTGGATCAAGAAATAGAGTCCGGCAGCTGGCTCCATGGACGCGCAACACCGGAGGATGTGTTTTCAGACTACGACGAATTATGGCGGCGAGTCTCGCGCCGGATCGGGCTGGCAATCCTCTCCCCCACGATCAAGAACAAGCCGATCCCAGATGATCCTTCCATGAACTGAGCAGAAAAACGCAAGCTGGCGGAACACATCGAGCACGAGCATTCGAGCCCAGATCCAACGTAACGAATTCGCATGAGCCGCACGATCGCAATTGGAGATATTCACGGCTGTTCGCGTGCCCTGCGTGCGATACTGGATGCCATCGTTCCCCAGAACACTGACACAGTCGTGACACTCGGAGATTATGTCGATCGAGGTCCCGACAGTCGGAGTGTGGTCTCCCAACTGCTCGCGCTGCAATCACTCTGCCAACTCGTGCCGTTGCTCGGCAATCATGAAATCATGTTGCTGTCCGTGCTGCGTGGCGAACTCGACTCGTTCATCTGGCAGCGGTACGGTGGCCTGGAGACGATCGCCAGTTACGATGGCGATCTGACGACAATCGATGAGGAGCACCTGGCGTTCTTCCAGGGCTGTCGTCACTATCACGAAACGGAGCGGCACTTGTTCATGCATGCCAATTATGTGGCGGAATTGGACTTGGCTGAGCAACCCGACCAGGTTCTGTTCTGGACCCACGTGTCGTCGGTGCTGCCGCCGCGACACCGCTCGGGTAAGACGGCCATTGTCGGGCACACGCCGCAGATGGAAGGAGAAATCCTCGATCTCGGACACCTGATCTGCATCGACACCTGCTGCTTTGCCGGCGGCTGGCTGACGGCGCTGGACGTCGACACCGGCCAGATCTGGCAAGCCGATCGCCTGGGACGCCTGCGGGAGGAGTCGTGAGGAGTGAGGAGTGAGACGAAGCGTCAACGAGTCTGATTTTGCTGACTTGGACGACCCCAACGATTAGGGAATGCGGAATGCGGAATGCGGAATGCGGAATGACACCTGCACAAGTAACAAGTAACAAGTAACAAATGACAAATGACAAATGACCAATGACAAATGACCAATGACAAGATGACCAATGACCAATGACCAATGACCAATGACCATGCAAGTCCATTTCCAGCACCTAGTATCGTCCTTCCTGACCTTAGCCACGATATTCTCGTCCTGCTGCTGCTCTGCGGCAGATCGGCCGAATGTCTTGTTGATTTTGACGGACGATCAGGGGTCGATCGACTTGAACTGCTACGCGCCCAGGATTTGGCGACACCTTGCCTGGATAATCTCGCTCACCGCGGCGTGCGGTTCACTCAGTTCTATGCGGCGGCGCCGGTCTGTTCCCCGTCGCGCGCGGCGCTGCTCACCGGCAGGTACCCTCAACGCGCTCAACTCGCCACGAATGCCGGATGCCAGCCCGGGGAAGGGGGGATGCCCGCGGCCCAAATCACGCTGGCTGAACTGATGAAAGAGGCTGGGTACGCGACCGGCCACGTGGGGAAGTGGCATTTGGGTTATGTGCCCGAGATGATGCCCCGCGGACAGGGATTTGACAACTCCTTCGGCCACATGAGTGGCTGCATCGACAACTACTCTCACTTCTTCTGCTGGGCCGGACCGAATCGGCACGACCTGTGGGAGAACGGACAGGAGGTCTGGGCCGCGGGACGTTACTTTCCCGACTTGATGGTCGAGCGATGTAATGCATTCCTGTCACAAAACCGCTCGCAACCGTTCTTTCTCTATTGGGCCATCAACATTCCTCACTATCCACTTCAGCCGACCGAAAAATGGCGATTACACTATGCGGATCTGCCGCCACCGCGCAGCATGTACGCCGCCTTTGTCTCCACGATGGACGAACGAGTCGGACAGGTCCTCGATCACCTCCGCTCACTCGGACTGGAAGACAACACCGTGGTCATTTTCCAGTCTGATCAGGGGCACTCCACCGAAGACCGCACATTTGGTGGGGGGGGCAACGCGGGCCCTTATCGAGGAGCCAAATTCAGTCTGTTTGAAGGAGGCATCCGCGTCCCGGCCATCATTCGCTGGCCCCAGTCATTGCCCCAGGGAGAAGTGCGAGAGCAACTTGCCGCGGCGGTCGATTGGCTCCCCACAATCCTCCAACTCTGTGACGTGCCGACTCCCACACATCGCATGGATGGCCGAAGCCTGGTGGATATCATCCGCCGGGCCGACGCGCCGGAGGTCCACGAGGTATTTCATTGGGAATCGGGGCGCGGCATGCATGGTGAGCCCCAATGGGCCGTGCGTAAAGGACCTTGGAAACTGGTGGGAAACCCGCTTGACACCAGCCACGCCGCGCCACTGGAACAGGGGGACGAACTGTTCCTGGTCGACCTGGCCGAAGACGTCGGCGAACGAGTCAATCTGCGGGAGAAACATCCGGATATCGTCGAGAAAATGGTGATGCTCCATCAGGAGTGGCGCGACGACGTGGAAAAGCAGTAGGCCTATTCCCCTTGCTTGACTCGTAGCAGCTGATCCGCCCTGACATTTCGCAGCGTTTGTTCTTCTCCGTCGGGCCAGCGGATGATCAGCTCGGGCACAACGGCCGCTTTCCCCAAGCCAAAATGGAGCCGCTGGTCGTGCACGCACATATAGCTGCCACTGGAACTGCGTTGGCGCAAGAGGGTCTTTGACTGCCCGTCGTCGCCGGGGAGGCGACATCGGACCACGGCCCCAATAGCATCACGGTTGCTGTGCCCTTCACGGCCCACCAATTCGAGCATCAGCCAGTGGCGTCCCTGACGTGCTGTGTCGTTGCGGAGCAACACCGGTTGGTCGTTCAGGTTCATGACGACCAGATCGATGTCTCCGTCATTGTCCAGGTCCCCGCTGGCGACTCCTCGACTGACACGGGGTTTGAGATCCGCCAGACCACACGTACGGGAAACCTCGGCAAACGCAGCGCGCCCATCATTCACGAAGACCAGATCTGGCTGCCCGACCAATTCGCGCGCGTCGCCGTTGGCAATATAGATATCCAGATCGGTATCGAGATCCAGGTCGACGAGGGCGGCACCCCAGGAGACATAATGTCCGCAGACAATGGCGATGCCCGCCCGCTGAGCCTGATCGTCAAAGAAACCGTCGCCCTGGTTCATGTAGAGGCAGGTGTGGGTGAAATCGGGGACGAACAGGTCACATCGGCCGTCGCCGTTGATGTCGCCGACCTCCGCCCCCATCGCGCCGCGGGCGTCGCCGTTGGCCCCGTAGGCCAGGTTGGTGAGCAACGCGTTTTCCTCGAATTTGCCGTTCCCCCGATTCTCGAAAAAAAAGTTCTCCATCGCATCATTGGCCACGAACAGGTCCCACCGACCGTCTTCGTTGAAATCGACCATGCCGACCCCCATAGTGTGGCCGGGGATCTCGGCGAGTCCCGCCGCTTTGGTCACGTCCAGAAACGCCCCCTGGGAGTCGTTGTGAAACAGCAGATTCACCTGCCCCTGGTAGGCTGTCGGACCGGGAAATGAATGGACCGTATTGAAGTCCGGCACGTAGTCGAGGTAGTTCCCCACGTACAAGTCCAGAAACGAGTCGCCGTCATAGTCCAGAAAAATGCAGCCAACTCCAAAATGGCTGTCCCCCACTCCTGTCCCTGCCGCAACTTCCTCGAACGTCCCGCTGGGCAGATTGTGATAGAGTCGATTTGGTCCGTAATTGGTCACGTAGAGGTCCCGGCGCCCGTCATTGTCATAGTCCCCTACCGCCACACCCATGCCGTAACCACCAGGAAGGATTCCGACCTTGTCGGTAACATCTTCGAAGGTCCCATCGCCACGATTGCGATAGAGCCGATCGGTCGCCTGACGCAGCGTTTCTTTGTCGGCACACGCGGGATCGCTGATCCCGTCCATGTGAATCCCGCTGACCAGGTAGAGATCGAGCCAACCGTCACCGTCATAATCGAACAACGCACACCCCACCCCGGTCGCCTCGACGATGTTCGTCATCTTGTCGTCGCCCAACGTGTGTACGAAGTCGATACCGCTCTGCCGCGAAATATCGGTGAAACGCAGCGCCGCAGGCTCCTCGGCATCAGCCAGCGGATCGAGTGATATCGGGCACGCTCCGCAAACCCAGAACAAGCAGAGAGGCCCCCAGACTGAGGACGCGAGCCGAGTTGATTTCGGTGATAACGTGTGCACGCGAGTTCTACCCCCGCTCGTTGTTTGGTCGGGAACACCTGAAATCAATATAACCTGCGGACGATTCGCCGCAAGGAATCCCGAACCACCACGCCGCTGGTACGTAAATGCATTCAGGTGAATCGTGAACAGCTCATTGTAGATGACCCACCACGGGTCATTTTGGCAACGCCATGAAATGGACTCGGCGAGGGGGGAGGTGGAAGCACAGCACACCGTCGCTGGCTCGGCGCGCCGGGCGACAACCAAGGGGCGCGTGGCAGAAGCGGGACTTAGCTGGTCTTTGCGGAGTATCTTGCCCCCCCTACTTTGCCGACTCACCCGGGCATGATATGTTGCAGTCTGTTGGCGCATTGCGGGTCTTGGCATGTTGCATGCTTCTAGCCCTGCTTGACCCCTACCGGATTGACCCTGCCCTGTGTGGCCCCCTGCGAGCGGCCTGCGAGATTCACCCACCCGAAGATAGACGGAATTGGGCCCTACGGCGTCGAGCAATGGAGCGGGACGTCGAGACGGGCAATCCGTTACGACACGCACGAACGTCACAATTCGCCCAGCTCGACCATCTCTCCATACTTGGATGATACTGGTCGACGCGGCGCAACATTGAAACCATACTAGAGGTTATCGAGGTACTTCACTGGTAACGGCGGGGAACATCGGGAGACTCGCCAACGGGCTCGGTGTTGTCGCCGAGCCCGGGAGGGCTTGGTACGGGACCCCGAGAGAGCGGTCGGTAAGGTTGGCTGACGTCTGGTGGCGTCAGCTTTGGCCGGGATGGATTACGTTTAAGTCTGAAATGGGGACCAACATCCCCACCACGAACTCGCGTACTGCACAACAACAATTCAGGTACATGTTTCGGAGGTACTGATGGCATCGCTGTTGACACCCAAGCGGGAATGCCAGTGTTGCATGAAGAGCGATGGCGTTTGCAGTGGCGAAGTGGTCGTCATTACGACGTCGCAGACACTCGAGGTCTTCGTCCGCTGTGGCCCCATGATCGACGAGGGTTCGCCCCGCGAGCAGGCGTTGAAGTTCTACGGCTGTTTGCCGCGTCTGTTGGAGGGTGCCGGCGCCAGGATGGGTGATGTGGTGCTGGAACGTGTCTTCTTCCGTGACATCATCAGCGACATGCGAGACGTTCCAGGAGGTCCGCTCAGACGCGTATGCGGAGGCGGGAGTCACTGGTGACGAGTTGCCGGCGACCAGCTACATCAATCAGCCGCCCTGCCGGCAAGAACAGGCCTTTGAGATGCAGGTGCAGGCGATTGTCCCCAACGGCGATAGCCGAGTAACGGTCCAGTCGTTTCCGGAAATTGAATCGCGGACAACCAAGAAGATTGTCCAGATTGGCGATCGTCGCCACCTGTACATCACGAACATTAACGGATCGAATTCGGACGGGTCGTTTTCGACCGACTTCCGCGAGCAATCGGACTTGATGTTCGCCAAGTGCGTACCGATGCTGGAAGAGCACGGCGCGAATTTCCGCCAGGCGTGTGCGCACGTGGTGTTATCTGGACGAGATTGATCGTGATTATGCCGAGTTCAACTTGTCGCGCAACGAGTTCTTTGAGCGACACAACGTGACGCGACTGCCGGCGAGTACGGGAATTCGCGCCGGGTTGTACCCGGTCGAGTCCCATGTGCAGCTTCGATTTATACACGCTGCTTGAATCCTGAGGGCGTGGAAATCGAAGTCATGCACACGCCCACCTTGAATGAAGCGGATGAATACGGTTCGGCGTTCTCGCGCGGCATGAAAGTCGTGTTGCCCGAAAAGACCGTCTTGTACATCTCGGGAACGGCCAGTGTCGACGAGAAAGGTGACACGGTTCATCTGGATGACGTGCAGAAGCAGGTGGAACGCATGTTGGTGAACGTGCGTGAACTGCTCCGCCCGCACAACAGCAGCTTTGGCGACGTGGTCCAGGTTATCACGTACCTGAAATATGCCGACTACTTGCCGATTTTCCTCGACATCTGGAAGAGGTGGGGGTTGTCGGGTTTACCCAACACGTTTGTGGAAGCGGGCGTCTGCCGGCCGGACCTGTTGTGCGAACTGGAGGCGATCGCGATCATTCCGAAGCTGTGACGGCAGGCCGCCCTGACAAGTACGAGAGCCTGAGGTTCTATCATGCGAACGCAATCGTTGCTCACGTGCATCGGCACTCTATTCGTCCTCCTCTGGGCGACCGAGGGTGTGCGGGGCCAGATGTTTGGCAATCGTCAAATGGGACGTCCCTTGTCCCGGCAGGCGTCTCCGGGCATGGCGCAAAGCCAGGAAGACGTCGGTACGCTGCAGGGAAACGAGCGGTTTATCCGCCAGAATCGGCGGCCCACGGATTTTGTGGGGCCCGATTTGCGGGAGTTGCAGCGATTCATCGGCATTCTGCAGGCCACGCCTCGTGGACGTGTCGCACCGATGACAGAAGGACTGCGCCGTCGCGTCGATCGTTCGGCATCCCTGAACGAGCCGCTCGCGCCGGCGCCGCGCGGTCAGATGTATTCACCGCGTCTGGAAGTCGATTTCACTGAGGCCGAGGCGGCGGCGGGTTCTCTGGAATCCAATGTGTTGGATACTCTGGCCCGTTCGCAGATGAGCGGGACCAGCCGTATCGCGGTGTGGTGGCAGGGCGGACGGCCATCCTGCGGGGTGAGGTCCCTTCCGCAAAGGACCGCGACCTTGCAGAGGTTCTACTGGCTTTTGAGCCGGGAATCTCTGCGGTCCGTAACGAGTTGGTGGTAAACCCTGATTTGGGCCCGGCAGAGGACTCGCTGCAGGCGATTCGAGATCAGCAGACGCAGCTGCGGGCATGGACCACTCTGAGTCATGGTTCGACGGACGCAACGCGTTCTCGCCAGTGGGAGGAGCGATCGTCGGTGCGTTCTTACTAGGCGACGCAACCGGTGTGTTATCTTGCAGCCGCCTGACAAAACTGGGCGGCAGATCAATCGACTCAATCACCATCGACCCGGCTTGGCCATCTCCCCCTTCCAGCCCGATCGGCTCGTCGCTATTGCGGACGAACTCTTGATACGCCACGGGACGAACGTCTTGGTTTGAGGATCGATCGCTGGCGGTCGTTTTCACTTTGCGTTGGGCCAGTTCACCGGTACCGGGAAGCAGCTTCGTCACCGGATCGGCGATCACGACGGTCCCGTCGGCACCCTCCAAGCGAACCACCAGGCTGATGTTGCGGGTTTCTCCCTGCACGCCATCCCACGGCAGCCAGAAACTGTACGACGGTCCCATCCGCGATTCACTCAAATGATCATGTAACTGTTCCAGCCGTGAACACATACTTCTTTTCGGGTGCCTGAGTCGCCGGATCATGGCGATCCGCGTCAAACGCGTACACGATGAGCGAGCCATCGACTTCGACCGACTTGTTTTCATCTTCTCCGTAGAAGAAGACCCGACCACCAAAACCGCGCACGCCCGATCGGCCTTGCTGATGCATGATCGTGTCCGACCAGAAGGCGACAATCTTGCGGGGACGATTCGCTTCCGCCTCATCTTTCTGCCAGGGAAAACGCGTGTGCAGGTCCAGCGGTGTGCAGCCGGCCGTCAGCAACAGCACCAGCGTCAGCATCAGTTCCATCCGGCGCCCGATGCGCAACTTCGTGACTGTTCATCCTGAAAAGTCCCGTTGGTCATTGGTCATTGGTCATTGGTCATTGGTCATTGGTCATTGGTCATTGGTCAGCCATTGGTCATTTCGCATTGGTCATTGTCAGCATTTCACTTTTCACTTTTCACTTTTCACTTTTCACTTTTCACTTAGCAAGTTCCGCACTCCGCATTCGTTCCGTCCTGGAACAGCCGCCGATGTCACTCCACGCACTTGTCACGGTCTCCTTGGATCACCGCTTTGCAGGGGCAGGTGGCTGCGTGCCGTAGGTCACTGGATAGTTCCCACGCGTTTCCTGTCGGAGGTTGCGGAGCGGAAGGTGACGGGTAAGCCGCACCGGACGGGACCGGCTGTGGCGACCCGAGTGCCTGCGGGGGTGGTATGTTCGGGTCCCAGTTGACGGCGGCGCGAACCGAGTTCGGACTGTCGGTGCGGGCGGCACCGGGCGGAATCGCGGGCACGGGTCGGGGCACGTTACGGGGACGTCGCAGCTCCGAGCCATCGCTCGGCTCGCCTGGTTCCGGCACGGCCGGCAACATGTCGGCCGGCTGGGGAGCCGGTGTCGGTCGCGATTCTCCTCGCGGATTCACATCGGGGTAAATCACTTCCGTGCCGCTTCCATCCGTGGGCACGCGGAGGTTGTTTTGAAAATCCATGCCGACGTCACCGTACAAATCATAGACGTCGGCGGCACACCAACTCATCCGCGCGAACTCGGCCTGCTTGATGCGCTCGGCATCCTCCATATTGCGAATCACGTGCGGCGTGAGAATGATGATCATCTCGGATCGCCGCGCGTCTGTTGAACTGTAGCGGAACAGGTGCCCCAGCACGGGGATATCCGCCAGATAGGGAGCCCGACGTTCAATCGTCTCCTTCTCGGTCGAGATCATGCCGCCCAGGACAATCGTTTCGCCATCGGCCACACTGACGGTGGCTTGAGCGGTGATGGTGTCGACGCGTGGCGAGCGGATAATGGTCCCGTCCATGGAAACGGCTACTGGAATGCCTTCCAGCTCCGGCCCGACCTTGGATTTCTCGGCATCGATTTCCATGACCACATTGCCGTCCGGACTGATCCGCGGCGTCACGCCCAGGATCAACCCGACGTTTTCCAGGTCGATGTTGTTGGACTGGCCGTTGACACCGATGGTCGACCCGATGATGCGGGGCACGCGCTGGCCGACCTGAATGAAAGCGGGCTGATTGTCGAGCGTGCGGACCAGGGGTCGGCTGAGGATCCGCAGTTGCCGGTCTTCCTGCAGCGCTCGGATCAGAACACTGATATTGCGGCTGCTGGCCGCCAGCACCAGTCCCCCGAAATCCGCATCCTTGTGTCACGCGTCCCAAGTCGAAACTCGAGAGGGCCTGCCCTCCCATCTTCTTGCTGTTGGCGAGTGCCGAATCGCTGCCGCTGTTACCGATCGGCTTGTTATTGAAATCGAAGCCGGGTGTATTGGACGCCGCCTGAATGATCTCTTGTGTGGTAGTGAGGATGCCACTGGGATCGGAGATCTGTGCCGAATTGGTGGTGGTTACCAGATCGCCGAGCAGACTGCGATCAAACAGCAACGTATCCTGCAGGCCGAGTTCCACACCGAATTCATCGGTATCATTCAGCAGGATCTCGGCCAGCAGAACCTGGATCACCACTTGCGGTGGCGGTTCATCGAGCTTCTCGATCAGCTGCGTAATTTCGTCGAAATAGCGCGGCGTGGCGCTGACGATCAGCCGATTCCTCACCGGTTCGGGCACGACAATCACCTCGCGTTCGAGGTCCTGGAAGGGATTGGACTGACCGGGCTCGGCCGCCTCCAATTGTCGCTGGCTGCGCAGGAAATCATTAATCGAAGTTGCGACATCGATGGCCGGCGCGTTCTTCAGCAGATAGACCGCGTTCCGGCGGTTCATGGATTCGCTTTGATCCAGCCGATTGAGCAGCGCCTCGACAATCCGCAAATCGCCCTCGGAGCCGACGGCGATAATACTGTTGCTGCGGACTTCCACGGAGAACCGCAGCGGCGCCAAAGACTCCTCCTCCGGAGCCGAGGGGAGTTGCGGCCCGAGCGTCTGACCGACTTGCGAAGGGAATGAGCGATCGCAGCATGCTGACCAGATTGGTGGCGTCGCCATTGACGACGCGAAAGACTTTGATTTGCGCTCGATCACCCGGCGTATCCAGTTGCTCGATGAAGGCTTGAATCAGCTCCATGGCGCCGGGTGGGGCGGTGACAATCAGCGTGTTGTTGCGCGGATTGGGGGTGATGCTCACTTCACTGAGCATGCCGCTGCGGAGGATCTCCTGTCCCTGGTCATCCACGGCCAGCAGTTCCAGCACGGCGCTGCGCCCGCTCTGGCCCGTCTGGGCGGCGGCGATCGCTTGCTCCAGCGTCTGAGCGACATCGGTGGCGAGCGCGTCGTGTACTCGGATGATCTGGGCACGATTCACCGCGCCGCTTTTGGGCACATCCAGCTCTTTGACCAGGCGACGCACTTCTTCCATGTCACGCGGGGCCGCATAGACGATCAGCGTATTGGTGCGCGTGTCGGACGCTGTCTGCACGCGTGGCCCCAGTCCCGTGCGAGTGCCGAAGAACTGCGCGAATGTCTGTTGGACGGTCGTATACTGCCGCGTGTTGCAGGGGAAACACCGCAAATTGCGACTCGGGAGGAACCGGTTGATCGAGCTTGCTGATCAACTCGATGACCGCATCGACCGCATCGCCCCAGCCGATCAGCAGCAGCGCGTTCGGCTTGACTAACGACGTGACCGTGACGCGTCCTTGACGTCGGCCGACCAGATCTGCCTGCACTTCGTCAATGATATCCTTGACCGCCTCGCCACGCGCGTGTTGCAGGAAGTAGATGTGGATCTTCGGAATGGTCTCCGCACTGATCCGCTCCAGTTCCCGAATGATCTTGGTGAGCTGTTCGACGTCCTGGTCGCGTCCACGCAGAATAATGACATCCAGATCGGGGAGCGTTTGGACTTCCAGGTCCTCCAGCCCCGGCACGTTGGGCACGACGGACGAATCGAGTCCACCCGGCAGCGCCGCTCCACCGTCAGCCCCAGCCGCCCCGCCAGGCTGCTGCTGGAACAGGTAGTTGACTAACCGCACGCCACCGACGGACCGAGAATTGCTGGTTTGATCTCCATCGGCTCGCTGACCGGTCGCCGTGGCCGAAGGACCGGTGGAGGAGGACCGCCCGCGGTAGGCATCCACGGCTTCCTGCAGCTTGCCGGGAGCCGTCCGCTCGATCCGCAACGCTTCCGTTCGCTGGCCTGCGCGGGCCCCGGCGTCGAGCGCATCGACCAACTGACTGAATTGCTCCACAACCGCTTCGGGCCCTCGCACCAGCACCAGGTTGCGGCCACCGTCCAGCTGAAACTCGATCACTCGCTGCTCATCAAGGGGCAGTATCAGCACTTCGCGGGCATCACGCTGAGTCGCCCGCAACCGCCGCCCAAACAGAGCAATCAATCGCTGTTCCAGCTCGGATGCGGGGAGCGATCTGAGATGCAGTAGTCGGTCAACGTCGGCCGTCGGCGTCTGCGCCAGGGGAGCAGCCGGTGTCTGGCTCCCCGCTGCGATTCGCGGTGCCGCCGGCAGGCGACGTGGACGTTGCGAAGTATCCTGCGGCCGGCTCCCATTCGCCCCTCGCCACCTCGCCCGGCCGAGTCGCGGTTGCCAGCTCGCCCGACTTCTCCGCCAGGCGGCCCGCTATCTGGTCTTGAACCTCGAGAGGCGCCAAGCACAAATACCTGATGCGAATCACGAGCCGCCGTGATCTTCACGCTGGGAGAATCGCCACAAATGGCGCGCACGGTCCCCAACCATCGATCCAACTGCTCCGCGGGACAATTGTAAGACCTTGACGACCGCCGCACTCTCCGCCCGCGGCACCGCTGTCGGTGCCGGCCGATCGACGTGATCCAATGAGGCTCTTGGCAATCTGCTGTACCTCGGGACCACCGCGCAGCAACAGCCGCATTCGACTTGGCGTCCACCACCAGATGAACACCCGGATCGTCCGGCAAGAGATCTTTGAGAAGCTTCTCGACCTCCGCCGCCGATTTGTGCTGGCACTGATACAACTGATACTCGGCCTTGCCCTGTACCCTGTCCGCGAGCAGACATGGTCAGGAGACCTGCGATGAGCACAAGACACAATGTGCCCAGTGCAATTCGGTGTGGCAGGACCCTTAACACGTTTCAGCGTCCCTCACGTCTTGGAAATGGAGGTCAAAGAAATGAACGTGTATCCGGCGCACGACGAGAACTCCGCGCCACGACAAGCGGGGGGACGGTATTCAATTCATCAAGCTACGTCAATGCTAGAAATTCACTCATCCGTCGTCGTGCTGAGCACCGCTGGCGGCGGGCAGGAAGCGGCGGAGCGGGAGAGAGGGGAGCAGGGGAGTGATGGAGTATCACGATCCTGACGCGGCCCGTGGCCGGAGTCCAAGTAGGCCGAGGGATACCTACGTTCCCGTGTTTCGGTTGGCACGCGTATGAGGAACGAATCGGGAATGCGAAATGCGGAATGCGCAATGCGGAATGGAGCGTGCAAATTAACAAGTAACCAGTAACCAGTAACAAGTAACATAACAGTAACCAATGACCAATGACCAATGACCAATGACCGATGACCAATGACGCAATGACCAATGACCAATGACCAATGACCAATGACCAATGACCAATGACCAATGACCAATGACCCTTTCCGAATCAACCAGCGGGCGATGCGGCCGTCGCAGGCGGCTGGGCAGCCTGGGAGGCTTCGGCAAGATTCTGCCCGATGGAGAGGTGATAGAATTGGCCATCCACGTTGACCGTGGCCCCGGTCTCATCGAGCGTCACCAGAAGCACGTCGAAGGACGGCAGGGTCAGGGACTGCCCGATCTGCAAGATACGGACGTCTTGTTCTTGGGCGACCTTGAACCACGCCTCGCCGACACCGCGGACATCAGACGTCACAGCGGTGAGCGAGATTTCCTTCCAAGCGGTCTGGGTCCCCCCACGGCCGAAGAAATTCCGCCGCGAAATAAACTGGTAGTCGCGGGCATTTTGCAGGGCCAGATCTTCTGAAACGAGCGTCGTCAACTCGGCTTCACGGTCGGCGTTGGGCAAGGCGATGGCATCAATCGCCGCATTGAAGTCAACCTCTTGCCCTTGCCCGACGGGATTGAGAGACATCGATCGGATTCGGTGCAAATGTCCAG
Organism: uncultured Planctomycetota bacterium; assembly: GCA_963700515.1. Lineage (GTDB taxonomy): Bacteria > Planctomycetota > Planctomycetia > Pirellulales > Pirellulaceae > JAJRVM01. The sequence goes on from CAVOXY010000056.1 coordinate 116,049, forward strand.
CGCGGTAGAAGTCATAGAGAAACTTGGTGACTTGTCCCAGGTCCCCTCGGCCGCGGACCGAGAACGAGAACCGCTTGTAGATCTCGATGGCCTTCTTCGACTTGCGGCTGCTTTGTGTCACCGCCACCGGATCCCCTGAATCAACGCTGGTTCCGACGAGTTTGGCGTCTTTGGCCAATTGCAGTAGCCAGTCCTGATATCTGGCCCGAGCCATTTCGGCGTCCCAGGGGAGCGACTTCAGTTCGAGTTGTTCCAGTTGCTCCGTTACTGTCTTGGCCTTCTTCAGCTCGCTTTGGGCCGTATTGATCCGTTTTTCCAGCTGCTCTCTCAGGCGTTCATTCGCCTGCCTCGGCTCCTCCCAGAACTTCCGATAGCCGGTATCAACGGCGAAGAAGAGGACCACGACCCCGAGGGCCGCGAGCAACCAGCGATTTCGTTTCGTGTTCATGGCCAAACCTTCGCGGAAACGAACGGTGGGCGAGTCAATTCTCGACGCATCATTCAGGACGCTTCACGGTCGATGCGATCTCACCGCCAGGCTGTGGTGCCGGCACATTCTTGCGATAGTCTTCCGTCTCGCGTCGCCGCAGGTTAATCGTCGTGTCAAACTGCCAGGGGTAGTCGGCTGAGGAGGCTTGCTCCGAGACACCTTTGCTGCGCACATCGTGGAATTCATCGCGCAGAGCGTCACCCAGTTGCGTGATCACTTGCGGATCGCGCACGTGCACACTCAACTCGATCACACTATTTCCACTTCGTCCCGGCATGACGGAAAGACGTCGGATCATGGCATCGCGTCCGTCGGGGAAACGTCGAGTCAAGTCATAGAGTTCATCCAGCCAGTTGACGTTTTCGGTCTGCCACTGCCACACCGCATCGACGATAGCCTGCTTCTGTTGTACCTTTTCGAGTCGGGCGGAGGTGCTATCCAAGTCCTTCCGCAAATCGGCGATCTCGGCAGCTTCTTGGGCGCGGGTATCCCACACGAAATACCCCCCCATGATCGCCAGAATCAGGACCACTCCCGCATACGAGAGCGCCCGCCGCACGTAGTTGGGAGGTGGTGGCGGTCGCTTGGGATGCAGGAAGTCGGTCGCGTGCGACTCCCCGTAATGGTCATAGACCATACCGAGCAGCGGAGACAATCGTCCGACCGCATCAGGAGTCGGGCCATCCACATGTTCCGCTCGCAGAGGATCGAGGAGGGAAGCGGGCAGCGACAATTCCTCGGCCAGGTCGGTCACCAGCTGTTCGGTCTCTTGCAGCGCACCAAACACGTAGAGGTGCTGTTCTTCCGCGTCCGGCACCAGCGAGGCGGCAGCGAGCGACCGTCGGATTTCTATGGCCAGCTGTGCCGCGATGTCACCGACATTCCTGGTTTCGTTCAATCGAGCGGTGCGCGTATACACAAGCCCGCCGCCACGCACGACGGAAATATCGGCCTCGCGATCATGCAGCGCGATCAGAATCATCGTGCGCCGCGACTGAGGGACGGCGCACCGCAGCAGGGTCACCGACGCCAGGGGACGATAGACGATGGCGCAGGGCTTGAGTGATGCTTTCGCCGCTTCGGACCGCACGTGCTCCAGTGTCGCGGCATCCACGGCGAAGGCGAAACCTGTTCGCGGCTCACCTTCCACAGCCGGCAACACAACGAAATCCACCACTCCTGTTTCCGCGATTTCCCCGGCATCCCGCATCACCTGGTTGTTCACCAATGTCGGCAGTTCTTCATCACCGGCCGGCGGCAGCTGGAGCGGAATCACATCGACGCTACCACGGCCCAGCGCCACGATCAGGTCCGCTCGCCGGACGCCCAACCGTTGCAGTTCCAACAGGAGCACGTCGCCGGGCGATGGCGGCTCCTCCTCGTCATCACGAGGAATGGAACCGGCGGCCGTGATCCGGACGTGCCCTCCCTTGTAGTCCGCCAACACGTAATCGACCGTCGACGGATCCCACTGGACGGCGAGAACTGGTTTTCGAAAGAAGGTTGTTTTCATGGTGTGCTCGTGACGTTCATCACGTCCTCCAACACTCCGCGCCCCAATCGCCGCAGATCCTTATAGTATACTTGGCGAGCCGGTCGGTCGGTACCGTCAACCACCGTTTCGAACCGCGCAATTGGGCTACGCTGATCGTAATAACCGATAATCTGGGCACGGCCCACATCACCTCCCGCCGTCACGTAGCGTTCCAGTCGCATCATCGTCGACCGGTCCACAATCCCTTCGGCCAACAGCCAAACCGCATGCCGGCGGCCCGGATCTTGGGGAGAGAGCAGCGATCGGCCGGAGACGATGCGCTCGGCCAAGGACATGTCCATGCCGGGAAGCGCGGCCAGCACTTCGCGGGGCGCCAGATTGACGTTGATGCGACCAAACACCGGTGCACCACTCCCGACCGTGACGGCATCCATCAGCTGCGGAAGATACTCGCGCATGGCGCCCGGATCGGCGGTCAGGGGGCTGACGTAGACTTTCACCTTCTTCTCCGCCTTCTCGGGGTCCGGAATACCGACGCGAGTCGCAATCAGTTCCAGGGGCGAACGGATCCATCGCGTGGCAGGCACCGAAGCGTCAATCAACAGGCTACTCGCATCCTCTCCCTCGCCCGCTCCGTTGTATGGACCATATTGGCGATAAGCCACGATGTAGTTGGCCCAACTCGGCTCCAGCTCCGTGCTCAATTCGCGATGCAATTTTCCCAGGTCAGCTTGATTCAGCTGGATGCGCGGCTGGCCGTCATATGTCTCATCCCGCTCCGCGCTGCGCACGGTCAGATACCGTGACCAAGGTGTGTGTGCGTCAGCTGCAATTTCCGCTTGTTGCTTCGCAAGCTCCTCTTCCGCCGGGTCGACGCGATAATTCGCGTTCACGTCGATCCCAAACAGTTTCTCCCGCGTCACACCTTTCACCAGCAACAGCTCTTCCAGGCATGGCGGAAGCCCGTTACGGGGTCGGCGCGGCGCATCCAAGCCCTGGTAGTACTCCGACTCGGCACCCTGCTCCCGCGTCTCATCGTCGGGATCAATCCAGTCGAGCAGCGCGTCGGCCGTCGACTCGTCCATGTTCGGCAAACTCATCAGCGCCTCGCGCGCCGCACCCGGCTCGCGCCGCTCGCGATCCAACAGCCGAGCGAGGTTGATCTTGGCCGATTCGTTCTCGTAGCCAAATCGCCAACGGCGCGTGGCTCCCTCAGCGTCGTTGGATGCAATCAGCGAGAATCGCCCTTGACGCTCCTCCTCGTCTCGCTGATCCTCCGTACCATCCACCAACACATTACCGAACAAATCGGGCAGATCCTCCGACTCGACCCCCGCCGGCCGTTGGCTGCGCGGCAGCTCCAAAATCGATGCCAGATACTCGCGCCCCGATGCCGCCACCGCCTGCGCCTGGATCTGATCGCCCCGCGCCCGTGCCGCCTTGTTCTCGGCCTGCATGGACGTCAGAAAGCCATAAGCTGCCAGGCTGATCAGCATGATGACCACCGTCACCACGAGGAGGACCATCCCGCGTCTTCGTTTGTTATGATTATCCACTCTTACTCTTACTCTTCATCTCGATCTTAATCCCACCCGCGACACGGCCGCAGGCTGCAACGACAATAGCTGGGGATCATGCGCGCGCGTTTGGCATGGGACAGAATGGGACCAATGGGACGGGATGGGACGCGACGAGGCGGAATTCCACCCTCCCAACATTCGCGCGCGCGCGCACGTGCCACGCGAAAACTCTGAATCTACTCTTCATCCCCTTTCCCCTTCCCCCCTTTGCACTTTCCCCCTTTGCACTTTTCACTTTGCACTTTTCACTTTGCACTTTTCACTCGTCACTCTTCAGTCAATGCGGTCCGGTCCGCATTCTATTCCGCATTCGTTCCTTAACCAAACAGATCGCATCCGAATTCCTCCGTCGCGCCGCTCGTCTCATGTCTCGTTATTGGCTCCCCGGGGCCGGGCTGGTCGCTTCTTCAGTTGTCTCGGTAGGTGGCTGCTCTGGCGCCGGTTCCAAATAGACTACGCAACGATGGTAGGGGGTTGCTTCGTAATCCGAGTCGACCGCGTCGGCAGTCGCATCGCTCGGTGCCATTATCCCGGCATCGGCACTGAGGAATGGTTCATCGGCGCCGGTTAACGAGTCGCCACCGTTCGCCAAGTCGGTCTCTTCATCACTGGTCGTCGATGTTTCAAGCGGCTCTGGCTTCTTCAGCTCAAATCGCATCTCGATCGCCACGGGCAAGCGTCCCTGGGACTGGCTGTTCCAGTTCGAGAGCCAGGCCGAGCCGTCAAAGTAGCGAAACTCCAGCCGCACGGCTTCCGGCACCACATCCTGCTCAATGATCCCGGAAGCTCCCGTGGGAGCGTCCTCGCGGAGTTCGCCGCGAGTCGTCACATCACGGGTGCTGGCGGTCAAGCCGTCCGACCCTGCAGGTCCCACAATCAACTCGCGGAGCTGCCAGATCGCGTCCCGCAGCCCCAGTGAGCGGGCTGTCGGTTCGTCGGCCATGTTGCCGGCAGCCAGATTGCCCGTAGCAAGTGCATCGAATTGTTCGGTAGCCACAGCCAATCGAAGCAGGCCGGAAAACGGTTCGACCGGTTCTTCTTCCCCCGCAACCAACTCGGTATCGTCCCGCCGCGCCGCTGCGGCGACCGCGGGCGAAAGGCTATCGAGTGTCTCCGCAGCTGGTGGCTCAAACGTGTACATCACGCGTTGCAGCTCAGGTGCTGCCAACGACGTGCCTTCTTCTTCGCCCGCCACGGTTTGATCCGAGCTACGTGGCTGGAAATACGGATTGGGCGGTTGCAGCACTTCCAGCACCAGCCAATTGGCTTCGCCAACCAGTGCCAGGTTGCCTCCGGCAGAAGACGTCCGGCCCTCTCCACCACCTATCGACCCACCCGATGGGCCTCGGCGCCCGCGTCGTGGCGGTGGCGCCACGTAGGCAACCGCTCGCACATCGTCGGTAAACTGATCGCAGAGCGAACGCACAAGCTGCGCTGTCTGGACGCGCCGCTCACCCCGCTCATACAAACGACCCCAGCTGCGAAACAACGACCACACTCCCAGCATCAATACGCTCACCAACACCCCGACAATCAGGATCTCCAGCAACGTGAAACCAGACCTGGCCGTCGGCCAAGATTTTTGTTGGTCATTGGTCATTGGTCATTGGTCATTGGTCATTGGTTATTGGTCATTGGTCATTGGTCATTGGTATTGGTCATTGGTCATTGGTTATTGGTCATTGGTTATTGGTGTTTTAGCTCTTACTCTTAATCTTACTCTTACTCTTACTCTTCTTCATTTACCGGCTGACTCGGCGCGAGTGTGTGAACCGGATTAAGAGTAAGAGTAAGAGCAAGAGTAAGAGTAAGAGTGAGAGTGAGTTAGATTCACTCACTCGTCTCAACATTTCCGGGGCGTTTTGAGCTGGTCTCCGAATCTGGCGCTGCGAATGTGTCGGTGGCATGTTTGCCGGAGCGGAACCAGCGGACCAGGCGGAAGCCTCCGATTTCGTCTTCCGTCGGCAGTGTTCCTTCGGGGTCCTCGAGCCGGTCCACGGTCACGCTGATCTGGACCAGGTGCGATTGCTCCAGCGTCTCAACGTTCACCAGGTAAACCCACTCTCCACCTTCAAACGATTCGGGCGAGACGTTACTCACCGGCCGCACGCCAGAGAGCAGCTCTTGCATGATATTCTGGCAGTATGTCTGGGAGAGCGTACGATCTTCCGCGGCCACGGCGTGTCGCCGCGCCAGAAAAGCCAAGCGAGAGAGGGCCATCACGCAACCTAGTAGCATAACGGTCGCCACCATGACTTCGAGCAGGGACATTCCACGGCGATGCGCGCGGCGGCGGACTCGGCTGCCCTGCGGCAATTTCGTGCGGTGCTGCGGCGTGTAACAAGTGACACTCATTCGACAGCTCCCGACAACTCGGACGATTCGCGCGCACTGGGCGGTGGTGGTTGGCCGGGCAGGTCCTCGCCGGGGGGCTTGTCCGTCGTACGCCGCTGGTGAACCAGGGGACCGGTCGTCACGGCACCGGTCAGTCCGCGGAGGGTAACGGTTACCGAGTATCCGTCGGGCCCGCGGAGGACGAACTGAGCGTTCTCGGCACGTCCGGTCGGATAGACCATGACCGGAGGAGACCAGCTCGTTTCATCCTGGGAATTCTGCACGAGTGGTCGCACCTCTTCTGTCTGTTGCATCTCGTCGCGCAGTGATTTGCCGAGTGTCGAATCGGCCGGTATGTCATTTTCGGCCACGCTGGCGGGATCCTGAAAGATCACGTCATCGTCCAACTGAGCCGTGATCCGCAGTTCATCCGAGGCGGACGACTCATCGGTCACATCCGAGGCGGACGACTCATCGGTCACATCCGAGGCGTCCATTTCGCCATAGGCCGATCCACGCGACTCGGTGGATTCGGATATCGTATCGGCCGGCATGATCGTATAGCGCGACGCGCCCGGCTCATACCGAATGACCATGGTGCGACCCGAGTCGATCGCATTGACTCGTGCTCGCGCCAGATCGGTGGTCAATTGGCGGGCAGCTTGCTGCGTCACGCTCCGCATCAGCGGTCGGCGGAGTGCGCGGCCAGGCCATGGCGGCGAGGAAGGCGAGCAGCGCCAATACGATCATCAATTCTAGCAGCGTGAAGCCACTATCACTCATCCAGCAGGTACGCGTCAATCGCCGCATTGCGTGGGCATGCCGTCGAATAGTGACAACGGAAGGTGACAACGGAAGGACGGAACTGCCAAAAGGCGGGCCGCGACCGAGTCGGTAACGATACGCATCTGTACTACCCGGCATCCATGTGTTGTCGTCCCGAGCGCATGTCCCGTGGAAGGACGTGTCTGGCGCCTCGTTTATTGGCCAAGCCAAGACGATAACCTCGCTGCAATAACTAACGGTGCCTAGCTGACGAAAAATGATGCACCTGTAAGTTATCCACGATGCACTATGATCCCCTGAAACCAAACTGCGGGAGCCGCTCAGGCAGCTCCCGCCGTGGGACCACAGTCGGTGTTAACTCTTGAGGCACGCGTCCGTTCGATACCGCTGAGCGCGATGGTTAGCGGTTCGTGCTACCGCCACCCCCCTTGCTGCCGCCGCCGCTGCTGCCGCCGCCGCTGCTGCTGGGACGACTGCTGCCCCCAGAGCTTGCTCCGGCTCCGGATCCGGAGCCGGAATCCCGCCTGCCTCCCTCGTCGCTCATACTGTCTTCTGCTCCGGCCTCGCCACTATCTTGCCGCCAGTTGACGATGTCGTCGTCCGTGTCCGCTTCGCCGTCCGGTCCCAGCGACCAGATGTCGGGGAAATCGCGATTATTGTGTGTCGGCGGGTACTCGTATTCGAAGGGGTTGTCCCACGGATCCACGGGAAGCACATCGTCATCCAGATACGGGCCGTCCCATTTGCGGGCCGCACGTTCATCCGAAGGAGCCTCGATCAGGGCCTGGAGGCCGTCTTCGGTGGAAGGGAACGTGCGCATTTCCACCGCGTAAAGATTCCAAGGCCGACTCCAGGATTGCCAATCTGGGTCGTGGCGGCCTTGATGTCTGCCTTCTTCTGAGAACCCAACAGTCGGGGTCCCACCATGGCAAATAACATCACGAGGATGACCAGTACGATCATCAATTCGAGCAAGGTGAATGCCTCTCGGCGACGTCGTTTTTGATACATTTGCTTCCCCCTTGTGCGAAAATACAGTGTGCGAAAATGCAGTGGTAATGGCCCGGGCTGTGTTCCGCGATCCCGAGAGCACGAACCAACATGGGAGCTCAGTCCATTTCGTTCGGTCCATCGGATTGCGCTAGCTGCGCGTCGCTCGAACACGCTTGACCGTTTCAGCGCGTCGGACCGGGCCGCGCCGCCGAACGGTCTTATTTCACGTCTCTTCCCCGCTGCCACATGGGCAACATTAACCAATGCTGGCGTTCAAGTCGAACACCGGCAACAGAACGCCAACGATAATAAACAACACCATGCTGCCGATCACCAGCAGCATCATCGGCTCGACCATGCGGACCATCATATCCAATTGCCGTTCAATCCGCTGATCGATGCGATCCGCGATCCGCACCAGCACGACATCCAACGTATTGGCTTCTTCCGCCACGCTGATCATGGCCATGATCGGGGGCGGAATCAAACCACTGGCGGCCAAGGGACGCGACAAGGAATCTCCCGACGAGATCGTCTCGACCGACTGCATGACCGCCTTTTGCAGCAACTGGTTGCCCGTCGACTCGCTGCTGATCCGCAACGCCGTGAGCAGCGGCACGCCGTTCCGCAGCAGGGTCCCCAGGACCCGGCAAAACCGCGCCACGGCCGTATCGTGGAGGATCTTGCCGGCCAACGGAATCTTCAGCTTCCAGCGGTCGGTCCAATCGCGTCCCCGGGACGTCACCATCCACCGCCGCACGCCGACAACCACCGCAACAACGGCCCCCGCCACAAACAACCCGTAACGCACCAGGAACTGACTGGAGGCCACCAGGATGATCGTGACCAGCGGCAAGCCCGTGCCGGAACGTTCCAGCCGATCGAAAAAGCCCTGGAACATGGGAACCACGAACATCACCAGGAAAATCGTCACCCCGACACCGACGACCGCCAGGATGGCGGGGTAGGTCATCGAACCGAGCACCTTCATACGCAAGGCCTCCTGCTTCCGCAGGAAGACGGAAATTCTTTCCAAGGCCTCTTCCAGAAACGCTCCCTCCAGGCCGGCACGTACCATGCTGATCGCCAGCGGCGAGAAGACGCCCCGGTGACTGGCCAAGGCGCTGTCGAGCCCCGTGCCGTCAGCCACCTGTGCACGGACGTCCTTGAGCACTTCCACCAACCGCTCATCCACCGTCTGCTTGACCAGCACGTCGAGTGATTCCAGCAGCGGGACACCGTTGGCCAGCAGGTCGGACAACTGCGTGAAGGTATCGGCCAACACCTCGCTCTTGATCCGGCGGCGTAGCGACAATCGCCAGCGTCGCTGTCCCGTTTCGCCTTGGGCTTCCAGCCGCAGCGGAAACAACGATTGCTCGGCCAACATCGCGATGGCTTCGCGGCGACTCCCGGCCGAAATCACGCCGGACGAGTCCTGCCCCTGCGTGCTGCGAGCAGTGTAGGCGAAATCCGGCATACGAACCCTTTGTAGGTGTTACTCGTTACTGGTTGTTTGTTACTGGTTACTGGTTACTGGTTACTGGGTTACTGGTCTGGTTACGGTTACTGGTTACTGTTGTTGTTTGTGGGCAACTTAACGCCAGCCTCGGCGGGATTGTCAGGCCGGTTTGTGTGGCAGAGGGATCTGCTTGGTTTCTCGCGTTGTCCGCCGGGGCGGGCTCAAAAAATCCGGAATGCGAAGCACGTTTTGCGAAACCAATCCTGCCGGCCGAAATCGGGATATCCGAAACACCCGTGCCAACGCGGCTCTCGCTCGCTGGACGTCCCTTCGAACTGGGCGCATTCGGGCCCCGGTTTTGTCTCGGATGAGGTGATTCGGATTCCGGATCTTGCGAGAGCAGAGCCCTCGGTTTCGTCCTTCTTAGCCTTCTTTCGTGACCCGCAACACCTCCTCCACGGACGTGATCCCCGCCAGGACCTTGTCCCAGCCGTCGCCTCGCAGCGTTTTCATCCCCGCTTCGACCGCCGCCTTCTTGATGATGTTCGAGGGTTGGCGTTCGTTGGCCAGCGTCCGTATCTTATCATCGGCCAGCAGTAATTCATAGATTCCGACGCGGCCGCGGTAACCCGTGTCACGACACGCGCGACAACCGCGCGGTCGATAGACGTTCCTGCCCTTCTCCAACGACTCGGCCATCGGGAAATCGTCCGGAATGTCTTTCCGCTTGGGACGATACGACTCACGGCACTCTTCACACAGCCGCCGCACCAGTCGTTGCGCCATCACGCCCTCGATCGTACTGCTCACCAGAAACGGCTCGACCCCCATGTCGCACAGTCGCATGAAGGCGCCGGCCGAGTCGTTGGTGTGCAGCGTGCTGAATACCAGGTGACCGGTCAGCGAAGCCTGCACGGCGTTCTCGGCGGTCTCCAGGTCACGGATTTCGCCCACCAGCACGACGTCCGGGTCGTGCCGCAGGATACTCCGCAGACTGGCGGCAAACGTCAGCCCGACCTTGGCATGCACTTGAATCTGGTTGATCCCCTCCAACTGGTACTCGATCGGATCCTCCGTCGTGATGATCTTCGTCTCTTCGTCCTTGATCTCACTCAAGGCACTGTAGAGCGTCGTGGTCTTTCCCGAACCGGTCGGTCCCGTGACCAGCACGATGCCGTGCGGCAGACGAATCAGCTTCTGAAACTGCTGGTAGATCCCCTCCGACATGCCGATGCCACGCAGCGAAAAGTTGAGGCTCTCCTTGTCCAGCACGCGCATGACAACTCCTTCGCCATGCAGCATCGGGATGATCGACACGCGCACGTCAATCTCGCGCCCCTTCACTCGCAGCTTGATGCGCCCGTCCTGCGGGACACGCTTCTCGGCAATGTTCAACCGCGCCATGATCTTCAAGCGACTGACAATCGCCGCCTGGAAGCGATTCATCTCGGCCGGCGTCGGCTGCCGCTGCAACACTCCGTCCACACGGTAACGCAGCTTCAAGCCCGCTTCCTGTGCCTCCACGTGAATGTCGCTCGCCCGGCACTCGATCGCCTCAGTCAGAATCTCGTTGACCAATCGCACCACCGACGCCTGCTGAGCCGCTTCGGCGTCTTCCGAACCGTCGAACTGCACTTCTTCGAGCATCTCGACATCGCCGAACTGCAGTTTCCGCGCAGCGACCATGTCATCAATCGTCTCGGCTCCAACGCCCAGGTGCCGCTTGATGAACTTGTTCAACTCTTCCCTGCGGGACCACCATCGGAGCCACACTTAGCCCCGTCGCGGAACTCACCGCATCCACCGCGTGTAGATTGAATGGATCGCTGATCGCCAGCACCAACGAACCACGCTGCATCCACAAGGGAAAGACGTGAAATCGATGAATCAGACGGATCGGAAACGTCTCGAGTAAATGCAGGTCGGGCTTCGCTTCAGTCAGATTGACTGTGTCGAGCCCTAACGTGCGGGCGACGGCCGCCAGCACTTCACTTTCCGAGCGGCAGCCAAGCTGCTGTACAACTCCGTCAAATCGTCCCTCCGCCGTGTGCGCTACGCGCGCCGCGGTCAACTGGTCGGGAGTCAGAGCGGGAACAGCAACGTCACTGTCCGCAATCGCCGAGGGCTGATTGATTATCATCTTGCACACCAATCATTATTGGCTGTCTGGCTCAACGGCTCAAGACTGTTGCGCACACAAGGCAGGATGTCCAGGCGTCCAAGCCAAACGCGGTAAGAACCGACTGAGGTAAGGAAAGCTCAACGCTTCAGGTTAGGAAGGCTTTACTTGTGGGGTGGGGCAGGGGGGGCAGGAAACAAATAATGGCAAGCTAATGCTTGCATAAAACTCCCTTTATGAGTCACATCATAGGCAATCACGCCGTTCAAGTCAACCTTGCCCTCCCCTCACACCCCTCGCACTAGCCATTCACCAACAACACCACCAGGGGGCACGAGGACTTACTTCAGATATTGGGAAGTCTGGAAACAACAGGGGGAAGCACGATCTTACACAGCTTCACTCACGATGCCCTGACTGTCGTCTCGATTGCGACCGCGGTTGAGTCGACACTTTGGGCCGCTGACGGAAGTCGTCTGGCTACCGACCGCCGTAGGAGCCACGGCGCAGGCGTCCGCCACGCATCAGCAGTTGTAGCGCGTCTTGAATCTGCTCGGAGTTCATTTCCTTGAGCGGCACGAGGCTGATGTTGCGTTTGCCACCGTCCTTGGCCTGCTCATCCAACTCCGTCACGAACTCTTCAATTTCTTCCGCCAGCTGCCGTGGTGCGCGCATGACGATCGAGTTGGTGGTTTCGTCCGCGTCGAGCGTCAGAATAGGCGAATTCGCCGTGGCGTTGAGCAGTTCCAGCATAGCGGTCATTTGGGGCGAGATGCCTTGCGGGATAGTCACTGGCTGGAGGCTGCGGCGGGCGGAGAGTTGGGTCTTATAGACGGACGTGAGGACGGTGAGGATGGTCCTGGCCGGCAAGTTCTTGATCGGAATCATGCTGGGCCGCTCAGACGAGAGGGAATCGCGAATATCGACGGAATCGAGCACGTCGAGCATTTGCTCGACGACGGCTCGGTCCGCGGCGCTGCCGTAGACGAGCAGCGCGTTCATACGTTCGTCGGCCACGACCATCAGGTTGGTGGAGCGGCGGCGAACCGATCCGTAGTCTCCGCGTTGGGACGAGCGTGAACCTGTCGAAACAACTCGGTGAGCGTGGTGGCCAGATCTTTGGCCGCGGCATTTTGCAGCAGGAACATGGAGAAGTTTCCATTGCTGATCGCCACGCGTCGACCGCGTTGGAGCGTCTTCATGAGCTCTTCAAATTGATTTAGTGCTTCGACATCGCGCGAGGCGATGGTGAGCCGTCCTTCGCTGGCGATGACGACGATCGGCGGCATCGACGCATCGACTTGGGCCGGGACGGGCGCATCGGTTGCCTGGCTGGGCGGAGTCGCGGGAGGCGTAGGCCGTTGCCTCCGCTACCGGATCGGCCCCGGCGGAGGGCCGGGAGAATCTTGCGCGCTGACAAACATCGCGGGTATGCTGGTCAACTGCGCTCCTTTTTCCGCCGGCGCACGGTTCGGGAGGAGCGGGGGGCGTCTGATCTGTTGGCTGGTCGGTCCCCTGCGGGTTCTCTCTCGGCCGGTGGCGTCGGAGTTTCTTCGGGCGGCTGAAAACGTCGCCGCGGTGGCGTCACAATTTGGATTTCGTTGCCGCGCACTTGGGGCCAGACGCGTTGGATCTCCCGCAACGTGGCGTCGACATCACCGGAGAGCGGAATGACGCGGAGCATGGAGCTGGATTTCTGCGTCTGTTGTTCGACCGAGGCTTCTCCCATTTTCTCCAGCAACTCTTTGATCCGCGCGAGCTGTTTCTTGGTGGCGCGCACGATCAATTGTTGCGAATCGGGATCGGCTTCCACCGATGGCATGGCCGCAAAGGGGAGATCTTCGAACAGCGTCGAGATCGCGGAATCCGCCGTGTAGGGATCGATACGTTGCAGCGTGAAGACCTCCACATCGCGTTCCAGGGGTGTCAACTGCGAGAGGGCCTTGCGAATCATCTCCTGCTGCGCCGGTTCGGCAATGGCCAGCACCTGGTTATTGTTGTCATCCATCTCCAGCTCGATCTTCGGCGTCTCGTCGGCCAACAGAGTCTTGAGACTGGTGACAGCCGCGTCGCCATCGAGTCCTTCGAGCGAGTAGACTTCCAGCGTCGCCTTGGGACGGCCCGGCCGTGGCTTTGTCGATATCCATGATCGCCCGCGCGACCTCGTCCTGGTCGGCGGCCGAGGCGAAGACCAGGATCATTCCGGTATCTTCCTGGTATCCCACGCTCACGTCACGATTCGTCCGGAACAACTGCGTGAGCGATTGGTAAACTTGCTGCGCGTCGGCATGCTCGACGTTGTAGGGTTTCAGGACGCGTGTGGTAGGAGACGGGACATCGAGTTCCTTGACCAGCGGTTCGACCTGCTTGTGATCTTCGGCCGATCCGGTGACGATCAGGGTGTTGGTCGCCACGTCGGGGCTCATCAGCGCGTTGGGAATCAGCGTCTGCAGGGCCGTCGCCGCGGTGGTCGGGCTGGCCACCTTGAACGGATAGACTTTGGTGATCAGCTCTCCTTCGCCCCGCCGATCGGCCCGTTCGACGATCTTTTTGATTTTCTCCTGCTCCTTGGCCGGTGCGGAAATGATCAACGTCTTGCTGATCGCGTCGCTGCCAATCGTCGCGTCCGGAACCAGCGGCTCCAAAGCTCGTTGCACCGACAGCGGATTGGCTCGCGTCAGCAGGTAGACCTCGGTCGTCATTTCGCCTTCGCCGCGCCGATCTGCCTGGTCGACGACCTTCTTGACCAGCAACTGATCGGCGGCCGAAGCGGTGACAACGAGCGTTTTGTTGGTGGCATCGGGACTCACAATGGCGTTGGGAACAACCGGGGTCAACACCGACACGAGGGTGACCGGATTGGCCCATTTGAGCGAGTAGGCTTCCGTCACCAGGTCCCCTTCACCGCGGCCGTCCGTTTCGTCGACGATCGTTTTGATGCGCACATGGTCTTCGTCCGAAGCGGTCACAATCAGTACGCGATTGGTCGGATCGGCACTGATCGTCGCGTCCGGCACGACGGGGCGCAGCGCCAGCATGATGGTGGACGGATTGGCTCGGCGCAGCGGGTAGGTCTTGGTCACCAGGTCACCTCCGCCCCGCTTGTCAGCCTGATCGAGCACTTCCTGGATCCTGGTGTGATCTTCCACATTCGCGGTGACGACCAGCATTTTATTGAGCACATCACTGCTGATCTTGGCGTCCGGCACGACGGCGGCCAGCGCGGTAGAAATCGTGGTGGGGTTGGCCCATTTGAGCGCATAGGACTTCGTGGTCAGGTCGCCTCCACCCCGCTTGTCGGCCTGGTCGAGCACTTCCTGGATCTTCTTGTGGTCTTCCACGTTGGCGGTCACGATCAGCGTCTTGTTGGTGACATCGGGGCTGACCTTCGCGTCCGGAACCACCGTGGTCAGGGAGAGGGCCACGGTAGCTGGGTAGGCCCATTTCAGCGCATAGGCCTTGGTGCTCAGCTCACCGCCGCCCAATTTGTCAGCTTGGTCGAGTACTTCCTGGATCTTCTGATGGTCCTCCTCGTTCGCGGTCACGATCAGCATCTTGTTGTAGACATCGCTGCTGATCTTGGCGTCCGGCACGACCGTGGTCAGGGAGGTGGCGAGAATGGTGGGATTGGCCCAAGTGAGCGGGTAGGCCTTGGTCGTCAGATCGCCCCCGCCCAGTTGGTCCGCCTGCTCGAGGATTCCCTGGATCGTCTTATGGTCTTCCGCATTGGCGGTGACGAGCAACATTTTGTTGTAGACATCGCTGCTGACCTTCGCGTCGGGCACGACCGTGGTCAGGGAGGAGACGAGGATGGCGGGATTCGCCCATTTCAGCGGATAGGCCTTCGTGGTCAGTTCACCTCCGCCGCGTTGATCGACCTGTTCGAGCACCTCCTGGATCTTCGTGTGGTCTTCCTCGTTCGCGGTCACGATCAGCATCTTGTTGGTGACATCGGGACTGATCTTCGCGTCCGGCACCACCGTGGTCAGGGAGGTGGCGACAGTCGCGGGATAGGCCCATTTCAGCGGGTAGGCCTTGGTGGTCAGATCACCGCCGCCCAGTTTGTCCGCTTGGTCGAGCACGCCCTGGATCTTGTCGTGGTCTTCCTCATTGGCGGTGACGATCAGCATCTTGTTGTAGACATCGCTGCTGATCTTCGCGTCGGGCACGACCGTGGTCAGGGAGGTGGCGATGATGGTGGGATTGGCCCATTTGAGCGGGTAGGCCTTGGTCGTCAGTTCGCCCCCGCCCAGTTGGTCAGCCTGCTCGAGGACACCCTCGATCTTCTTGTGGTCTTCCGCGTTGGCGGTGACGATCAGCATCTTGTTATAGGGGTCACTGGTGACCTTTGCGTCCGGCACAACCGTGGTCAGCGCCGTGGCGATCGTGGCGGGATACGCCCACTTGACCGGATAGGCCTTGGTGGTCAGCTCCCCGCCACCCCGTTCATCCGCCTGTTCGACAATGGCCTTGATCCGCGCATGGTCTTTGGCGGTCGCCGTCACGATCAACGTCTTGTTATACACATCGGGGCTGACCGTGGCGTTGGGCGCAATGGGGGCCAGTGAGTACGCTGAGTGCGGAAGGGTTGGCCCATTTCAACGTATAGACCTGCGTCAGCAGCTCTCCATCCTCTCGGTGATCGGCCTCATCCACGATGGTGGCGATCCTTTCATGATCTTCTTCCGACGCCGTGATAATCAGCATGCGGTTCGTCAGATCACTGCTGACCGTCGCATCGGGCACGATCGGACGCAAGGCCAGCATAATTGTCGAGGGGTTCGCGGTCTGGAGTGTATAGGTGCGGGTGATCAGATCGCCGCCACCTCGCTTGTCGGCCTGGTCGATGACCGCTTTAATCTTCTCGTGGTCTTCCTTGTTGGCCGTGACGATCAGCATCTTGTTGTAAACATCACTGCTGATCGTGGCGTTGGGGACAACCGCCATCAGCGCCGTGGTGATAATGGCGGGATTGGCCCACTTCATGGCGTAGGCGGTGGTCGTCAGGTCGCCTCCCCCGCGTTTATCGGCCTGATCGATCACGGTCTTGATCCGCTCATGATCCTTGGCCGTGGCCGTCACGATGAGCGTCTTGTTGGTGACGTCCGGGCTGCAAGTGGCATTCGGAGCGATCGGCTTGATCGAGTAGCTCAAGGCCAGTGGGTTGGCGAAGTTCAACGCATAGACTTTCGTCGCCACCTCTCCTTCGCTCTTGCGATCGGCCTCATCGACGATCGTCTGGACCCGGACCTGATCTTCTTTCGAAGCGGTGACAATCAACATCTGATTGGTCACGTCGGCGCTGACTTTGGCATCCGGCACCACGCTACTCAGCGCCACCGCAATGGTCGACGGATTGGCCATCCGCAGCACGTAGGCTTTGGTCTCCAAATCACCTCCACCCCGCTTGTCCGCCTGATCCAGCACGGCCAGAATCCGCTCGTGATCCTTGGCCGACGCGGTCACGATCAGCATTTTGTTGAGCGTATCGGCGCTGACCGTGGCGGCGGGAACAACCGTTTGCAGGGCCAGCGAAATGGTGGCGGGATTGGCGTATTTCAACGGATACGCTGTCGTGACCTGCTCTCCTTCGCCGCGACCGTCTGCCTGCTCCACAATGGCCTGGATCTGCTTGTGCTCCTCGGCGGTCGCCGTGACGATCAGCATTTTGTTGTAGATGTCGGCGCTGATCTTCGCTCTGGGTACAATCGGCTGGATAGCCGTCATGACAGCGGTCGGGTTAGCGCGCTTCATGATGTACGTTTCGACAGTCAGATCGCCCCCTTCGTTGCTATCGAGCTGATCGAGCACTTCACGAATTTTGGCGTGGTCCTTCTCGACAGCCGTGATAGCCAGCGTCCGGTTCGCCACATCGACGGCGACGGGAACGGCCGGCAAGAGAGAGCGGATCATGATACTGGCGGCGTAGGGATCGGCACGATCCAGACGATACACCTCGGCCGTCGGCTTGTCCGCGGTGGGAAGC
The DNA here is from genome assembly GCA_963700515.1 of uncultured Planctomycetota bacterium. Taxonomy (GTDB): domain Bacteria; phylum Planctomycetota; class Planctomycetia; order Pirellulales; family Pirellulaceae; genus JAJRVM01. The sequence goes on from CAVOXY010000056.1 coordinate 133,291, forward strand.
TGATCGACAAGGTTGGCAATGGTCTCGGAAAGTGCCACTTGCCGATTGGCCGGACCGCGCACGATCAGGCTATTCGTCAGCCGGATTCACCTGGATCGAAAGGTCCTTCATGTCGTCCGGACTCAGCGCTGCATAGACCGTCGCGACCTCCAGTTCGTCCGTTTCAAAACGATGCACTTTGATCATCTGCTGGGGCGTTTTCACCGCTTTCTTCAATTCCTCCAGCAGCTTTTCCACCTCGGCATGGGTCGCCGCATCGGCCCAGATCACCAGTCGATCGGTGGCGGTTCCCGTGACGTATTCCAACTGGCCGACTGCGCTGTCGAGCACCCTCCGCGCCTCGGTCGGAGTGACGTCGCCCAGTTCATACGTTTTCATTTCGCGTTTCTGGTCGAGCCCCAGCTCGCTGTCCATCTGCTCGATCAGCTCCTGCAAACGCTCCTGGTCTTTGGGAGTTCCCCACACCAGAATCCGATCGGTCCCTTGGCCGCTGAGTACTTGCAGATCGGGGAGTGTGCGAACGATGAAAGCAGCAATCTGCGTGGCCACGGCGGGTCGGACGCGGTGCAACTGCAGCACGCGCTGACCGTCACCGCCAGCCGACTCGTCCAGCTTGGTAAGCGCCGCCTTGACCCGCTCGTGATCTTCGGCCGAAGCATAGACCACAATCTGTCGCGGATCGACTCCGGCGGAGATCTTCGCGTCGGGTACGATCTGGGTGAGCGTGGCGAGGGCCTGCGTCGCGGTAATTTTGTCGAGCGTGTAGGTCTCGAGCTGCAGATTCGTTGCCCGGTTCAGCTTCACCACTTCGTCAATCGCTTCCTTGAGCTTCGTATGGTCCGCCTCACTCGCCGACGCCACAATACTCCCGCCGCGCGGATCAATGGTAATGACCGCCTTGGGAACCACTTCCGCCAGCACATTGCGCATGTAGAAGAGCGACGTTGTGGATCGTCCTTCCATCGCATACGCTTTGACGATCGGCTGATCGGCCGGATCAACGTTGCGAAACTGCTCGATCGCCTTCGCCAGCACTTCGTGGTCGCGCAGCGTGCCCGAGGCGACTACTTTGCGGGCCTTGAGGTCGATCGTCAATTGCATCTCCGGCACCAGCTTCTGCAGCATCGGCAGGATCGGGGTCGGATCGACATCTCCCACCGCATAGGAGCGGATCTCTTCCTTGTTGTTGGGAGTGGCCTCCGAATCCAACTGCTCGATCGTCTGCTTGATGCGGCCATGTTCACTCAACGGCGCGTAGACCAGGACCCGATCGGACTTCTCGTCCACCGTGATCTTGGTGGTGGGAAACAGTTGCTGCAGCATCTCCTGGACGACCTTCGCCGAGCCACGATTGATCGGGTAAGCGATCAGCAGCGGCACCACCGTTCCTTCGCCGGTAGCGTTCAGCTGCTCTAGCACTTCGGCCAGCTTCTCATGCTGGGACGCCTTGCCCCAGATCGCCAATTCACCCGTCTGCGGGTCCTTGATCACACGCATCCCCACGAGGTCCTTCAGCACATCCGCCTGGACCGCCTCAAAGCGAGTCCGCTGCGTCGGAGTCAGCGGATAAAGCCGCAGAATCTGCTTCTCGACCGGTGGGGCGTTCTGCATGATCTGCTGCATCGTTTCCTTGACAATCTGCTGTTCCTTCGGCGTGGCCATCACCATCGCCCGCTGTCCCTCCTCGTCCCAGGTGATCTTGGCAGTCGGGGCGAGCGTGGAGAGGACCGAGGTGAATTTCGTGAGCAACGATTGGTCTTCCAGCGGGTAAAACTCCAGCACCGGCTTGGTGCCGGCCAAGGGATTTTGCTGTAACTTGCTCACCACGTCGGCGAACGTCGCCTGCTCCTCCGCAGGCCCCCAGACGATCAGCCGATCTTGCGGCGCGTCGAGCGTAATCGTCGCGTTTATCACAAGCGGCTGCAGCAGATTCTGCAGCTCCGCCGCCGACAAACCATTGACCTGATAGATCTCCAGACGCTGCTTGTCCGGACCACCGGCGGACACGGCAATTTGATCCAGCGTCTTCTGGATCACCGACTGGTCTTCTGTCCGCGCCACGACGATCAGTTGCTTGCCGTCGACCGACAGCGAGACCGTGGCTTCCGGTACCAGCGTCTGGAGCGTGGCCATAATGGTGGGATTCAACGGTCTGAGCAGCGGATAGACGGCCATTTCCGGCTTGATACGTTGCGCCGCGGCCTCATCCATCTCTTCGAGAATTCTCTCCAGCTCAGTCTGATCCGCGTCCAGTGCCACGACGTTCAATTGCCGCCCGTCGGTGGACAGCGTGATCTTCGCGTCGGGCACCAGTACCTGCAAGTTCGCCACGTCGGCGGCCGTGAAGGTGCGGGTCAGCGGATAGATCGTCAGCTGCGGCTTGATGCGTTTCGCCGCCGCGTCATCCAGTTCTTGGATCAGCGTCGCGATTTCTGCCTGTTCGTCGGCTAATGCCACAACGTTCAATTGTCGCCCATCGGTCGACAGCGTGATTTTCGCGTTGGGAACCAGCGCTTGCAGGTTCACCACGTCGGCGGCCGTGAAGGTGCGCAGGAGCGGAAAGATCTTCAAAGCCGGTTTCAGCTGTTCCGTGGCGGCGGCCGTCAGCCGCTCGACCAGCGTCTGCACCTCCGCCTGCTCGGCGGCTCGGGCGATCACCGTCAACTGATGCCCGTCGGTCGAAAGCGTGGTCTGCGCACCCGGTACCATCGTCTTGATCGTGGTCACATCGGCGGCGGTCAGCACTTTCTCCAACGGATAGATCTTCAGTTCCGGCTCTTCCTGCGCTTTGGTGACTTCCTGCCACTGCTCGACCATCTTCTTGATCACCGTCTGGTCGACGACGCGCGCCACGACCATCAGCTGTTGCCCGTCAGCACTGACCGTCACTTTGGCGCCGGGAACGAGGGACGTGAGGGATGGCACAACCGTCGCATCAAGGGGTTTTTCCAACGCGTAGACCTGCAATAACGGTTTGTCCTCGAGAGCCGATTCCTGGTCCAACTGGTCCACCAGCGACTTGATCATGGTCTGGTTGGCCGGCGTCGTACTGACAACCACGCGTCGCAATGCCGCATCGGTCGAAATATCAGCGCGCGGAACAAGCTGCTTGATCAGGGTCGCCAGAGCGGTCGGGTCAAATTGCTTCGGCTGATACACCATCACCTGCCGCGCACCGGCATCGACCGACGCTCCCACTTTCTGGAGCATCTCCTTGATGGCGTCCTGATCCTTCGGCTCGCCAAAAACGAGCAAGCGGCCGAGCGTCTTGTCGAGCGTGGCCTGGGCTTCCGGCACCACCACTTTCAACTGATCAACCAACTTCTCCGAATCAGGCAGGTCCCCAACAGGATAGACCTCCAATCGCGGCTGTTGATCGGCAGGCCGATTCGCTTGCATCTGATCGACCGCCGCCTTAATGGCCGTCTGTTCGTTGGGAGTGGCGTAGGCCATGACCTGGTCCGCTTTGTCATCCACCGTGAACTTCGCGTTGGGGAAGAGGATGGAAAGCGTCTCGACCGCCGACGCCGGCTTGATTACCGTCACCGGATAGACATCCAGCACGGGGGGCGGGGGAGCCGGTTTCTCTTTGGGTTTCTCCGGCGCTGCCGGCGCCGGTGGCTCGGGAATCGAGGCAATCAGGATGCTGATCGCCTGCATCTTGCCCGCCGTTTCCGTAACCAGCAACTGACCTGTCTGAGGCAACGCGACACAACTGCCGTACTTGCCCATCAACGGCTTGATCTCTTTCTCCACGCCATCTGCCGGACGACGCCCCAACGGAAACAGGACGCTGATGATCTCAAACTTGCCATGCTCGGTCATCTCTTCCGGCGTGACACGCGGGATCAGGTTCAAGGGCAAGTCCTGCGAAAGGTCGACCAGGATCAGCATGCGGTTGCGTTGGATGAGTGAAAAGCCCTTCGTCAGCAGCACACTGTTGAGCAGGTCGATGGCCTCGGTCGGCGAGTAGGATCGGTTGTCACTATAGGTGAAAGCACCCGACGGGCGGCTGGTCCATCACCAATGCCAGGCCCGCTTGTCGCGCAAACCAATCCAGTACGTCATCCCATTTCTGAAACCGAAAGTTGAACCGCAGCTTCTGCTCCGCGGCCAATGTCGCCAATTTCGCCCGCTGCGCTTCGGTCAAGAGCGCTGCCAACTTCTGATCGGCCGCCTCGAGAATCTGCTTCCGCTGCTCCCGCGTCGCGCTGGCCAATTGCGTCGCGCGCTCATTAATCAACTGAGCTGCGGCGGCACGTTGTTCATCCGTCAATTCCAACTGGTCCGCCACACTCGGATGCGCCAGCCGCGCATAGTCGAACGGCAGCAGCTGCGGAGTCGCCGCGGGTGCCGGTGTCGTTTGGGGAGGCTTCACGGCCGGCGTGACCTGTGGCTCCGGCGCCGTCTTCGGCTCCGCTACCGTCTTGGGCGCTGCCGGCGTCGCGTCGCTGGGCGAAGGCTCCGTCTGAGCGGGGTCCGGTTTGGGCTCCGGCGCCGCCTTCGGCTCCGTGCCCGTCTTGGGCGCTTGCGACGGAGCGCCGCCGGGTGCTGGCTCCGCCTGAGCGGCCTCCGGTTTGGGATCCGGCACAGGCGCCTTGGGGTCCTGCCCCCACGCCGCCGGCACCGACGTCAACACCATCAGGTATGCCGCACATGCCAGGCATGCGGCGCGGAAAGAAGAGCTGAGCACGTGAATGCTCCTTGGTTTGGGTGGGGTAGCCATTGAGGGATAACAAGTTACAGCTACTTTTCTAGATTAGTTTGACTTACCAAACCTGTAAACTCTTAGCACCTTTCCCCACTTCCAGGCACGCGTCACATGGCAGGCATAGTGGGGGGTGAGCATTTCGGATCCCGCTGCCACTGTCGGAGCCCAGCAGATACGAGCCGAACCCCGGGACAGAGCGCCGCACGTGGCAGTGCGGTCGATTGTCGGTAAGTCCAGTGCCTGTAACGCATTCAGCAGCAGGCGGCGGTCGACTTGAACGCTGCCAGCCCGCGCAGCGTGGGCCGACTCCTGCTGATTTCTGGCGGGCCAGGGACCGACCATTAATCGCCCCCGTGTTCCCAGAATCTGGGGAATCTGACACTCACCCATTCTTCTTGGCACAGCCAGCAGTGCTCAGCAATGACCAGAATATTCTCAGTGCGGGACAGAATCTGCTCAGGATGAGACGTGGCAGCTCAAGCGACGGAAAAGTGGAGTGCCAACCCAGGGCGTCCTTGGGAGCGCAAGCAACGTGTCGGCAAACACTTAGGAAAACTTCAGGAAATTTTTGGGAATTCCGGTGAATTTAGGCATCGTCTTTGCGTACTACGTGTCTATCTAAGAGTAAGCCAGTCACGTTGACAGGTTTTTGAAAAAGTTACGAAGGGCGTGAGGGATCGCAGGGCTATTCTGCGATTAGCTGTACTAGTGCAGCCGATTTTTATGAACCGCCCTCGAATTTCAAGGAGGAAAAGTCATGTTAGTTCTCAGTCGCAAGGTCGGCGAGAAGATTGTTGTCGGCGAAAACATTACCATCGTGGTGAATCGGGTTTCCGGCAACCGTATTTCTTTGGGTATCGATGCTCCGGCGGATGTGCGCATTGTCCGTGGTGAGTTGGCCCGTGAGAAATCGGCCGAGGATGCAAGTGACATCCCACAGGAAGTAAAGTCCCGGCTGGGCGCTCCCGTGGTAAGTCTGCCAGCTTTTGAGTTCTCGACCGGTGACGTAGCACATCGAGTTCGCTGAGCCGGGACGCCATCCGAATCCTCTCTCGCAGGTTGAGCACAGGTACTCATTCTGTGCCGGATGGGACGAAACAGCTCAGCTGATTTCTGGCCAAGGTAACATGTGCGCACGGCTGCTGCGCAACTTCGTGGCTGTGGCCGTCTTCCGCGCTAGTGTGCCGTGAATGCATGGGCTACTTTGGCGAGCGTCTGGGCGACTCGTTGGACGTACCCGGGCGGCTGAAGCAGCGCGGGATGGTGGAGCAACATGGTGTTGGCGGCAGCTTGAGCGCAGTGCGAGAGGGGACTTGCCTGGCGACACCGTTTTGATCCCCGGCGCAAGAAGCCGCGAAAGCCCGGGCCCAGGGCAACTCCTTCCGCTTGCACAGCGGCGATGAACTCTTCACGGTCAACGCTGGCAAGTTGGCCAGCATATCGAAAAGCCACTTTGTAGTAACTCGGCACGTCCCCTTGGTCCGGCGTCGCGATGGGCTGAAGCAAGGTGAGACCTTGACAGAGTCGTTGCAGTACCCGCACGTTCTCACCGCGTTGCTGATTCCTCTGCGGCAATTTCTCGAGTTGAGGCAACAGTACGGCGGCCTGGAGTTCACTTAAGGGAAACGCTTCGTTCCCTCGTTCGCTAAAGATTTTTGCCCGTTGGTAGACCGATGCGTTTCCGGTGAGAATGGCTCCGCCCCGACCGGCCGTCAGTAATTTACTGCCGCCGAAGCTCAGAACTCCGACGTCTCCCCACGTCCCGGCCATTCGATCCTGCACCTGGGCCCCGGGTGCTTGGCAGGCATCTTCAATCACGCCGACGTGGTGCGCACGGGCGATTTCGGTAATTCGCTGCATGTCCGCCAACCCGCCGTGCAGATGGGAGACGATCACAGCGCTCGTCTTTGATCCAATGGCTGACCGGAGCTGATTGGCGTCCAAGCACCAGGTTCGCGGATCGATGTCGACCAGCACGGGAAAAGCTCCCACCGCTTCGACAGCCCGAAAGTTGCCCGGAAAATCGTAGCCGGCCAGAATCACCTCGTCGCCTGCTCGAACCTGCAGCCCACGCAGGGCCAGTTCCACGGCAAACGTACCGGAGCAGCAGGTCCAAGCATGCTCGATGCCATGCAAGTCGCACAGTTTCTGCACGAGTCTCCGGCTGTAATCGGCTTGATATCGTCCCCAACTGCCATCCTGCAAAGCGGCCATCACCGTCTGGTCAACCTCCGGATCGCGTACGGGCCAAGCGGGCGGTCCCGCGGGAAACGATGGCGCGGCCCCCTGGATCGCCAACGCGCCCCCCACCGCACTTGGCGAGGCCTCTTTCTCAGACAGCCGGTCCGGGGGATCTGGGGCCATAAAACTCTCGCCAACAGAACAGAAAAAGGAGACAGGAAAAGGGGTCAGGACTCTTTTTTGGGTCTGCCGCGAGCGCGGAGGGTGGTTTCGAGCCCCAGTCGGACAGCGCTGCTGCGCATCCAAGCAGCACTACCAAAAGGAGTCCCGCGGCGGACTGAGTGGCGTATTGCTGCCACTTCCGCGTCCGTCTGCGGCTTGTTCACCCAGGCCCGCCACTGGCGCGGTAGCGCAGGATCGAGAGGTGTCGCCAGCCAAGTGCGCACTGCCGGGTCTTTTTGAGCGCGCGCCCAAGCCGATCCCCACCGCCAGTCCTCCGCGTTTTCCACTAAATTGCGCGCAACGGATTGCGTTCGACGTAACGCATCACGGCCAGCAAATGCGCATCGCTCTGTACTGGAAACGACTTGAAGCGCCCTTGATAGAGATGCCCGGTGCCGCCCGTCTGATAGTGCGCATGCCAACGCATGGTGTGCGTCACGGTCATGCGGCGAAAGAACTCCGTAACCTGTTCATCGTCGTCCGGCCGCACCACGAAGTGCCAGTGGTTTGGCATCACCACCAGGGCGAAGATGGGCAAGGGTACGAGCTGCCAAGTTTCTTCCAGCACTCGCATGAACGCTTCATAGTCCTCGGGCTTCTCGAAAATGGTCAGTCGCGCCACGGCGCGATTGAGGACGTGAAACACTTCCCCGGCCGGGCAAACTCGTCGAGGTCTGGGCATGATCGTCACTCACTCAGGACTGCGCTGGCGGGTCAGGGGGCTGGCGGGTCAGGGGCTGGCGGGTCAGCCTACCTGATCCGTTTGGCGAATAAAAGAGTCCTGACCCCTTTTTG
>CAVOXY010000057.1:0-18474 GCA_963700515.1 uncultured Planctomycetota bacterium
TCGGTCCAGGGCTCAACGCCCGGCGCCGGACAAATGTTCGTCCACCCGGCGAACGGCCGTTCGGCCGTGTCGGCCAGGGCATCCACTCGCCGTCGAGCCGATCGGCCACGTAGGCCTTGTAGTAGCGCCGACCGTTCTGTTCGATGATCGTCAGGTACTTCGGTCGGGACCTTGAGCATGTAGGTGTGGCTGGCCTCAAAGATGCTTCGCGTTCAGTGCGAATTGGCAGTCGTCGAAACCGCGGGGGAAATCCTCCAGCCTCGTCCACATTCGCCACATCCGGCCGTCGAGACTGGTGAGAAAGAGATAGGCCCAGGAGTCGTCGCAGATGATCCAGTAGTCGAGCCACCGACTTCCCGCGGGTCGGTGGGGCCGCCGTCCAGGATGGGCCGGGCGGTCGTCCACGAGTTCGGGGTCGGCGAGGTCGTAAGTCCGTCGAGCAGGCCACCCACATCTTCTTCGCCCCGGCCGCGCCCATGCCAAGAGAACCTTGTTCAGAGCCATGCGATCGGATGTCACATTCATGATTGATTGTCCTTAACGCGGCCTGTGGTCGCAGCCAAAGCAGAGTCGTCCGACCGGAACGGGTCCGGCAGAAACGATTGATGCTGGCTCCGCGGAGTGGAAGCGGGGTGATTTCCTTCCCTGCCAGCCAGAACAGCGTTCTTTGCCCTGACTCTCGCAGTGCCTCAAGCAATATTACGCGTGATAGCCCTTCATTTGTCGAAGACTCGATCAGTCTTCCTTGATGGTGAACGAGCACAGGTAGTTGGCCAGCCACAGCCATGCCGCGCAGATTCTGGTGGCAGCACCGGCAGACGATCAATAATCTCTTTGATGGCATCAGGTATCTGCTCGCGATTTTCGAGCAACCTGGCAATCCGCAAGTAGTCACGAGCGTGAGCCTCACCGCCTAGCATGCCACCTGCCACATCCTTGAAAAACGTTTCGAGATCGGCGTGCGGATTTGCCTCGCTGCCAAGATTGGCCATGGCCAGAGTAGTTCAGTTCGGCGCCGGTGTGGAACGGCGACACCTCGCCGAAGATCGATGATGGCGTCGAACCCGGCTGCCACGCTCCGTTGGACCATATCGGCAATCCAGTCAATCGCCAGTTCTCCGCGATAGCGTCCCCAATAGGTGGACATGTGGGCGCGCATGACGTGGCGGCAGCGATCGCTCGCGACACGTGCCCGCCGTCGTCCAGTCGGGTCTTGGGCTTGGGTGCAATGAAGTTGTCGCAGACCCATTGCACGAAAACACCGGGGGGGAGCTTTCGCCAGGCACGCGTCAGCCCAGGCCGGTTTTCCTTCCCCGAACCCGGGGACGCGATCACCATCCGTAAGAGGCTCGGGATGCGAGTAGGTCTCGCAGATGATCCAGGCATTGGGTGCAACGCGGACGAATCGCTTCCACTGCGATGGGGTACATCATCGCCATATCCTCCCAGGAGAAACTGAGGCCGGGATGCTCGCGGCGGTCGCGACAGCGCGGGCATTGGCACACGCCCGTGTCCCCCGTCTCCATCTGCACGCCGCCCAATTCGGCAGAGTCGTAAACAACCAACGGAGCGACTCGATCGCGTACTCCTGGTTGGCCGGTGAGAGGGGCAGGCATGGTGACTGGCTTGGGCCCACACACACCGAAGTTGAGGACCATCTTCTTTCCGGCCGCGTCCAAGCCATATAGTTGCGGATGGCCGGTCAAATGGTTCTTCAGACTCTGCGGCGACTCACCCTCGTAGTAAACCCCTCCGTACGCATTCAGGCCGACACCTGCGAGCAACCGCACACCTTCCCTGACCGCCACACCGCATAAGCGTTTCGCCGCCTCCACGCCTCCGTGAATGTCGCAATAACCCCCATACTACGACCGCGTCAATACCGTGCCTGCCACACCAACGCAGCAACCTGGAGTAGTCTTCGATAAATGTTGCAGCGGTGCGCCCATAGAGATTGGAAGCTCCCGCCGTCTGCGCTTCACCGACGTTCAACACCCATTCGGTCGAGTGATCCCATGTCCAGAAGAAACGTGTATGGATGGTGGCCTTCGACGCGGGCCTGGTGGTACCTCGCCGCACAACGTACACCCGCGGCACCGATCGCCCGGGCAGTTCCCATCATCGACGCCTTCAGCATTTCTCGTCGACTGAGCAGTAGTTCTCCGTATCCCGAATTTGGTTAACAGGTCCTCACAGTCAGTTGCCAATTGACGAAACTGGAAACCGCAAGGCACCGAACCGCGCGGTTATCAGTCGCCTCTTGAAACAACCTTCTCAGTGCATCGGCGGCCTCTCCGCTCTTGTCGAGCGAGAACCACCTTTGGGAATTGTCACCCATTGATTTGACTCGAGATTGCCTGAGGTGCAGGTAGATTCCCCACAAGACTCTGGTCGTGGATCACCAGCAGGAAGAAACCACACGAGTCTTCCGCCGAGATCCAGGTCGGAAGATAGAGCAACTCGGCTTCACCAGCGGCACTCTTCCAGCATGACGCCTGTCTGGTAATGTCAAACGGAATGGCAATCTTGTCGGCCACCGTCAGCTGAAATCCTTCGGTCTCGGGTTGGCTGAGCCATCCGACTCCGCCAGTGAAGCAGACGGCGAGGCCCTTTTTGCCATCTGTCTGGGACAGATCATCGGCAGAGATATCGCCTATCTTCCACGTGGTTTGCTGTCCAGCTTTGGTCTGCCTCACGATGGGCCGCGATTGTGTGATCCTGCCGAGGTAATCGTACCACGCCGATTCCTCGAAGTCGGAGTGAATAACGCCTCCAAACCCATTCTTTGCGACCAGCGAAAGCGCCCGCATACGCTGGACGATCGATTGCTGCTCGCATCCATGGCCGCAAAACTCGCTCGAACGCTTTTAAAGACGCTCTTCCCCGGACCTGGATGCACAAACATCCCGGGTTTCTCTTGCCCTGGCGATGCCTTGAAACGATCCCCCAGCAGGGCGTTAACCGCCGTAACCACTTCATCTTCGACCGCATCACTAAAACGACTCGGACAAAGTAGTAGAGCATCGAAGAGTCGGAGCTCGTAGCCCCCTTCATGCAAGACGCGGCGCGATGGGATGTAGCAGGGCACATCATTGCTCCAGCCATTGATCCAGGATCTTGCGCCAATCGTTTTTCATCTTGATCCTGACGGCGTAGTCGACACACACTTCGCCGGGAAGAAAGACAATCGCCAGCTCGCGTCCGAACTGCCACGTCGTAATGTAGTAATTCAGATGCGAGTCGAGGCTACCGCGTTGCTGCAATTGATGCAACATGTGACGACCATGAATGCCCTCTGACCCCGCCAGGGCCGCGCGTGATTTCCAATAGGCCTCGTCGTGCACCGAAGCGAAAGGCAGCTGAATGGACGAGGAACTAGACTCGATTCTCTCGTTCAGTGGCTGCAGCGATCCGGCCGCAATCAAGCGCTGAACCTCACGGGCAACCTCCTGTCCGTGTTGGTGTGCGAAGCCAGGCGTGCCGGTTGGCTGAGGCCCCACGTCGGCACCACAGCCAATCGTGGTTAACGATACGACGCCGTCATTAGTCCGCTCGATTTCGTCATTGGCAAATCCCGCCCAGTCACCTCCCACATAATTCCGGTCAGCGAGAGTCGTGCAATGGCACGCGTAGTTGGTCCAAATCGCCATGATCTTGCCTTGCGCGTCCTTGGCCACGAGTAGCGGAAGACTATGATCGACCGGGCCATCGTATTGAAAGCCAAAGTTCCGCCAGACTCCATCCACTAACAGTCGTCGGTTGCCTCCAAAGGTGACGGTGCCCTGCCCCCACGCCAGCGAACCGTTAACCTGGCTGGTCAACGTCTCCTCTGCCAGGGCCACCAGATTGTCCTCCAGCGACTTGGCGTAACGCTCTACTGCGTCCCAATCGGACTTGCTGCATCGCTCCGCCCAAATCCCCGGCGCAAATTCCGGGAGCGTTGGAGCATTGTGCGTGTGCGTTGAACAAATGACGAACCTGGACCGCTGGATTCCCTGGAAGCGATTGACTCGCTCGTAAACCCGCTCGACCATGTCCACGGGAACGCCGCAATTATCCACGGCGATCACCAAATGTGGCTGATCGGCACCAATGGCCAAAGCTCGAGCCCACAGCTTCGTGTCGATTCCCTCGCTCGGCTTGGTCCGACTGGCATAACCGGTCAAAATCACTGGCTCCGTCGGCGTCACGTCACGTTTCGCGACCCCGATCCGCCATTGCGCCAGAGCGGAAGATGCCAAAGTCGCCACCAACGCGCCCAGAATTACCAATCTGACCAAGCTATTGTTCATCGCACCGCCTCCACGGGATCTGAAAATTGAATGTACGTCCAAATCGGATTGCGTGAAGTGGGGAACATTTCATGGCCCCAAATCCGAAATCCGACTATCGAAAACCGAAACAAGCACGAAAATCGAACGTCAAGTGACAGAAACAGGTCAACTCGATCTACACCGGCATTTCCCGCTGCTTTCGCGATTTCCTGTTTCCGTCATTCTGACTTTGGTCATTCGAATTTGTTTCGTTTTTCGTGCTTCGGAGTTTTGATTTTCGCCTCTTATTGCACCCCAGGATCGTGCAAGTCTATTTTGTCAATCGTCAACTATCCCCCGAGCTCTTAGCGAGCGTGGCTACATGGAATCACAACGCTGGCACCGGGTGGAACATCCACGGTAGTACTGAAATTGCCAAATCGCGGCGTATGTGGAGGCGACGTGATCACAGTACGAATCGGGTCATCCGTGGGATTGTGCACCTCCAGGAAAGGTGCCCGGCCGGGGGCAAGACCGTCACAGACAAGCGTCAGCTTGATGGCTTTGTGGTCGCTTACAAATACGTTGCCGGCCCAGATCGTCGATCCATTGTGCACGTTCTCCTGAAACCAGGCGTTTCCTTCCGCCACGCCTACAAACCGAAAGAACGGACGTGCGGAACTATGCACGGCAACACAGCCATTGTCTTCGATTCCGTACAGCCGGATCGGCAGGTCAATAATCGTGGAGTGTGGCTCAACGCGAAAGCTGGCTTCATGATCGGATGCGTCAACCGCAAGAAACATCTCGCTGCCGAGCAACTTGCCCGCCTCAAAGGATGTGCGTGCGGCAGTGGAAGCATTCCCCAGGTTAAAGCTATTGCCAAGTTCTTTCAGCCGGGTGGCGAGTGGCTCTGGATTGATCTGTTGTCCACCCAATGTCGCCATGGCGAAACAGTAGCAAATCTCGTCGCCTGCCCGAATCCGTTGCCCCGCCTCACCGAACCCCACTTGCAGCTGGTTCACTCGCCCAGTGCTCGGGTCGGCCACCAGGCAATATCGAAACGGGCTGCCAGATCCCGCATAGAACACCGCATAGGTATCGCATGGCGCAGCTGTGACGAACCCGCCAGGCGCGATCGAACCTTCCCGCACCACGACCTTGTCCCGTGGAATTGGCAGGACGAGCGACCCTTCCTGGGCATCCTCGATTAACAGCGTATTGGCGGTGGCATCTCCAGAGCCACTCGGTGAAAAGTAGAACAACATGATCGGGACCGAACCGGCCAACGTGACGTCACGTTTGAAAACAATCCTTCCTTCATGCCAGACCATTCCACCGCCATAATCCCGCCCCTTCACGCGCGCGCCGATAGTCCCAGGTGATGAACATGTTGTTGCGATTCTGCAGATAGTAGCTCCGATGGACACGCTCAAACAGCTGATTCTGCTCAGCAACGGCCGGCACGCTGGTGCGGGCCGGAGTATCGCGCGTCATCGAGTCGTACGGCTCGACCAGCGGTCCCATGGTCATATCGCAGATTTTCACGTCGTTGCCCGGAAGCTTGACGTCCAGGATCTTCTGCAGGATGCCGTCGTGCGACGTGATCGGATACTGTTTCAGCTGGTCGGTCGTCATGCAATCGACCGGCCACGCGCGGAGTGTGATTTGCTGAGTGAGCGCAGCGGACGTGTCATAGCCCCGAATACTCTCGACCGGCATTCCTTGGTAGCCCTGCACCAGTGGCATCATTTCGTTGCGATCGGGATGCCAGCAAAGCCCCACGCCATTGAGGAAATTCAAGTTGTCGCCGCAACGCAACAGGCTGGTCTTGTAGCAGAAAAGCAGGATCTCATCGGAGATCGCCTTGCGTCCCTGCGTGTCGATCACTTCGAGCGTCAGCGAGTGGTCTCGGTCATGGACCATTTCGAATTCTTGATCGAACGTCTTCTCGCCACCCGCCAGGAAACGGCGAACGATGCCGTAATCCGCATTATGTACCCGCACTTCCTGGACACCCTTGGGAGAGCTCACTCGGAACCGACAGCGAACCCGCTGGCTACCTCGCACCTCCAACGGAAAATCGTGCTGGGTGTTGATCGCCGTCCACAACTGCACCGTCGGGCCGCCTGTCACGTAAGGATGCGCTGGATGTGAGAAACTGGCGCAGCGGGTGTTGAGCCAGTCGCGGATAGATTGCAGATCGCGGCCTCCGGTCGCACACAGCCTGGCGGCGCCACCAACTTCGGCAGGAGCATAGATTCGCGTGTAAGAAGCCGGGCTCACACGCCGCACGTCGCGTAAGGCATAAAGCCATTCGGTTGACTGGTTTTCGATGAGTTGGCCGCGATCATAGACGTAAGGTGGCAGGCGGAAGAACCACCACATATTCGCCGGATGTGCCCTGGTGCGCAAGTTGCGGTATGTAAGAAGCATATTTGGCGAATAAGCACAATACTCCCAGTACTGACCGGGATTGTGCATGATCTTGCCGTCCCACTGCAGCAGCGCCGGCCGCTGTTTGTTCGTCTCACCATACGCGCAGAAAACTTGCCTGGGGAAACACGACTCGCTCGGACCAGAGAGCCCAACGATTACCAAGATCGTCGGCAAACTCGACGCCGGGACAGGCATAAAATCCCTCGGTGGACGCCTGTTGGCACTCCGCCTTGAGCTGATTGAGCTTCTCGAGTGTCATGCTCTCGAGTGATTCGTTGAACACGATAAAGGAGAGCCCGGCGGACTTTGCCGCCGCGACGTATTGGGCCACGGTTCCCGTTCCATCGCTCAACTCGGTACGAGCACCCAGTATGCCGCACTCCCTCCGTCGGCACCGGAAATTGCGATCTGTCCCAATCGAGATCCTTGGGAAACTGCACGGCAGCAACCGCGTCGGTTTGGAAGGTACCGAGTTCGACGATTGTCACGTGATGTTTCCGCCAACCATTGCAGGCCGTTGAGAACCAGTCGCCCACCGTCGCTCGGGAGTCCGGCGGCCGCGTTCCCGGCAGATTCCACAATCATCTTCCAGCCGGGCACGCCGTAGTTGGCGTGCACGCTGCGAGCCGGCACACTCAGCGCCATCACGCGGCCCTTACCGAAATTGCGTACCGCCACGATCGGCGGCGCACTGGGGAATGTGCCGACCTGGCTGTAGTCAACCACGTGTTCGCGACTCACGACATAACTTTGAGCGCTCTCTTCTCCATTGACCAGTACCTGCCACTCGGGCGATAGTTTCAGGGCTACCACGCCCGGTGTGTTCCCGTTGTGGTATTGTGGCAGGCAGAGACACGTGACTCCCTCGGTCACGGGATGCCCTTTGGTCACATTTTCGGTCCAGAAGAAACCTTCCGGCGAGAAGATCGAGGCGATGGGGGAGATGAAACGACGCTGTTGGTCATAGACTCCCTCATGCAGCATTTCCACACCCAAGCCTTGCAGAACGAGGTTGGCATAGTCCTGGTCTTTATCGCCCGGATAGCGCACAGCTTGCAGAATGAGCAGGACGCTGCCTCCCTCGGCAAGATAAGCCTCCAGTGCCTGGCGGGCGGCCGCCGCCGAGCGTTGTCGCTGCGGCCCGAGGTCCATAATGCTGAAGTCGAACGGCGTATCCACCACCATCACGTTGAACTGGCGCAGTAGTTCCAGAGTTCCGCGTTCATTGGCTTGATCGCCAAAGAACTTACGCCATTCGGCCAGCCCGAATCGAAAGCCGTTGGGAGTTAGGACCCGCGTCGCATACGGATACGAATCACGCTCTTCCGCGTAGTACCGGTCTGCGTCCACCATCAGAAAGCCGACTACCGGCTCCTTTGCAACGGCAAGTGGCAAATAGCTCAGTGCAATCACGGCCAGGATGACGTTCTGAATCATTTTCATCGCCGTACCAGACTTTCTACCTATGTGGAACGGAATTCACTGCGTTTGAGGAGCATCCATCGTTTTCAATTGTGCCACACATAATCCGGAACTTCGATTCTACAACATTCTCCCACCGTCCGCAGATCTGACCCTGTAACACCCCGGGGCAACGTCTTGGAGTACATCCTCAATTCAGGGCCGCTTTGCGGCAGCGATGGGGGACAAAAAGATCGGATGACAAGAAAATGCCGGCCGCGATTCCCCGTCCCACTTTCAACGCCATCTCTCATTCCGCATTGCGCTCTCCGCATTCCGCATTCCCGATTCGTTCGTCATCGAGCAGTCTGCGCCAAGAACATGCGAACACCGTGGACGCATGTTACCGAGCAACACTCCAACACAATGCACTGGCGGCACTCACCGCCCGCTATTCCTGTCCTTGGAGAAACTTTTCTATCTCCGTCCTCGTCGCGAGCGAGGGTTGGGCACCCGGGCGAGTTGCCGCCACGGCACCAGCCGCATTGGCGAACAACACCGCAGTCTCGATGCCCTGGCCTTCTGCCAACGCAACAGCCAACGCGCCATTGAACGCATCTCCAGCGGCGGTCACGTCGACTGCCTTGACCCGATATCCCGGCACCAATTGCCGGTGCTGCCGCGATGCCAGGTAAGCGCCACGATCCCCGAGTGTAATGACAACGGTGGGTGGTCCCATCGCCAACAAGTTATCTGCAACAGCGGACTCCCACCGCAATGGTTCGTCCGAGTTCGCCGCTTCCGCCGCGATGGCAACTTTAGCAAAGAATTCCGCCTCCGTTTCATTGGGTGTCAGGAGCGTCGCTTTGGCGAACAGTCCGTCAGGCACCTCTTGCAGAGGGGCGGGATTCAGGACGATCGGTACTCCGGCATCGCAGGCCAGCGTAATGGCGTGCGCGACTGCCGGGAGGGCAGTCTCCAGTTGGCACAACAGAACATCCGCAGATTCGATGATATCCCGCGCCGCGTCAACGTCTGCTGGAACGCAAGCCATGTTTGCTTCCGGCACAATGATGATGGCATTGTCGCCGTGAGCATCAACATGAATACAGCATGCCGCCGTCGAAACCGTGGCATCGCGCCGCACAAAATCGGTGCGCACGTTCGCCTTTTGCAGGCTTGACAGCACACGGTCCGCCATAAAATCGTCACCCACACGCCCGATCATGTAGACCTCGCCGCCAAGACGACCCGCCTGGACAGCCTGGTTTGCCCCCTTGCCACCCGAAAACATCCCGAACGATGTGCCCAGCACGGTCTCTCCCTTGCACGGGAGTCGATCGGCAGTGGCCACAAAATCGTACACAAGGCTACCTACAACGACGATTCGCGGCGCGGACTTGTGCGGTCCACTCATGGCTGCATGCTCCTCCATTCCCTTGATACGGGCAGCGTCTCTCCCGCAATAATGAATACCTTCGCTGCGTTATGCAACAGTCGTTCAGCAAATCCCAATCGTGGACCGGTCTGTTTCCTGCAGCAGTCACTTCGATCCCATCCCGCTCACGTGTTCGCGGCATCGTGGAAAAGCGTCAATGCTCGGCCTTCTATCTTATCGCATGAGCCTGGACTCCCACCGCCCCGTGCGGTGGGTGAATTTGACGGGAAGGCTACCCAACCGCCCCACAAGGTCCACTGCCTCACCCCTTCGCCACTTCCAGCGGCGTAGGGGTGAGACAGACAGAGTGGGAGGGGGCTCTACCGCTGTAGCAGGTCAGTCGCAGTCACCGTCCGGGCAAGCTGGACGGAGTCTTACTGGCAAAATGGAGCAGTCGAACTAGGTTCTCAGCCGAGAATTCCAGCACCCACGAGGGCCCTCTGGCCGTCTCGTCGCCAGAGAATCGTTTTCGCGAGCAGACGCGGGGCGACCATGTGTACACTTGTCAGAAAAATCCTGAGCGATCCTGGTGACACGGTCGGTCGCATTTCTGGTACATTTTGAGAGGGAATTCCCTGCTCTCTGACACCGCACGCCATTTTCAGTCATGTACCATCCGAGGAGAAAGCTCTGATGAAACGGTCGGCAATAGCCTCCTGGGCCTGTCTTTACCTGCTCACCGCCACGTTTGTCGGCGTCGCTGCTGCTGAGGAAACCATTCTCGACGGCACGGCGGCCCGCAAGATCTTTACCGCTCCGCCTCGCCAGTACGCCACGGCGCCGCTGTGGGTGTGGAACGACATGCTGACCGAAGAGCAGATTCGCGGCACGATGCGCGATCTGGCGGGTCAGAAAGTGATGCAGGTGTTTGTCCACCCACGGCCTGGACTGATGACGCCGTATCTGAGCGACGAGTGGTTCCGGCTCTGGAACATCGCGCTGGACGAGGCCGAAAAGCTCGACATGAACGTCTGGATCTACGATGAGAACTCGTATCCATCGGGATTCGCCGGCGGGCATGTTCCCGAGCTCATGCCCGAGTCGCGCGGTCGCGGACTGGTTTTCCGTGACGACAAACAGGTACCCAAGATCGAACCCGACACCGTCGCGATCTACCGGGTCACACCCAATGCTCTGGAAAACGTCACTGAACAGCTTCGCAGCGGCAAATCGCTCCCCGAGGCCCGTTACGTCGTGGCGTCGGTCGTGCGAGCCGAGAAACTCGCCTTGGCACGGTGACCGCTGCTACGTCGACCTGATGTACCCCGGCGTCACGGAGAAATTCCTGGAAGTAACGCTCGAAGCCTACAAAAAACATATCGGCCATCAGTTCGGCAAACGCGTGTTGGGTTCGTTCACGGACGAGCCAAATGTGCGACCGGCCGGCGGATTGCCCTGGACCGATAACCTTCCCGCCGAATTCCAAACAAGGTGGGGCTACAACCTGCTGGACCACTTGCCGAGCCTGATTCAGCCCGTCGGAAAATGGAAACAGGTCCGTCACGACTATTTTCAGGTGGTCTTGGACCAATTTATCGAACATTGGGCGAAACCCTACTACAACTGGTGCGAAAACAACGGCCTTGCGTTCACCGGGCACTACTGGGACCACGAATGGCCCAATTGCGTTGGCGTAACCGACAACATGGCCATGAGTGCCTGGCAGCACATGCCCGGGATTGACTGCCTCATGAACCAATATCGCGAGGACACACACGCCCAGTTCGGCAACCTGCGGTTTGTGCGGGAAGTGCAAAGCATCTGCAACCAGTTGGATCGCAAGCGTTTTCTCTGCGAGGTCTATGGTGCCGGCGGATGGGATCTGCGTTTTGAAGACATGAAGCGGATCGCCGATTGGCTCGGCGTACTGGGTGTCAACTTATTCGACGAGCACCTGTCCTACGTTACGTTGCGTGGCGCCCGCAAGGCGGATCACCCGCAATCGTTTTCCTATCACGAGCCTTGGTGGGATTCGTATCACGTGATGGCGCAATACGTCACACGTCTTTCCGCGGCGATGTCGATGGGCCAACAACGTAATCACGTATTGGTGATCGAGCCAACGACCACGGCTTGGATGTACCAGGAGGATTCCACGCAATCCGCCAAGCTCACCGAGATCGGTAAGTCCTTTTTCGATCTGCTGTTGGGGTTCGAGCGGGCACAGGCGGAATACGACATCGGCTGTGAGGATGTGATGGCCAGGCACGGTGGCGTATGTGCCAGTCCAGGAAATTCATCCGGCGGCTCTTCAAAAGTTATCGCGGTAGGAAAGCGAACGTACGACACCGTCGTTTTGCCGCCAAATATCGAGACACTACGCGGCGAGACAATGAAGCAGTTGGAGGAATACGCGGCCACCGGAGGACGAATCATTTCTTGCGGCCCGCCACCAGCGACTGGTGGACGGTCGACCGTCGAACGGGGAACCCAACTTGCCAAGCATGCCGGCTGGAAGCAAAGCGAACCGGGCGATGCGGCCGGGCTAATTGCCTGTAACTTGGAGCGAGAAAGTTGTGTCATCCACCGTGCTGCGGGAGATAAGGGGATTCTCTTCCACCAGCGCCGGCAGTTAGCTGACGGTGAGTTGTTACTATTGGTCAACACCAGCATCGAAGCCCCCTCACAGGGTATTGTCGAGACAACAGCCCAAGGCGTTCAACACTGGGACCTTTTCACCGGAGCCGTAAGCGACTATCCGTTCGTCATGGAAAACGGGAAAACGCAGCTTGCCTTCGACCTCCCACCTAGCGGTAGCCTGCTGCTGTTTCTCACCAAACAGACCGGCGAGCCGGGGAAGGTCCGTGAGGAGATAACCACGCCGATCGCATCCAGCTCCGCGCTGCAAAGTCAACGCATTGAGCCGAACGTACTCACGCTCGACTACGTCGATATCACCGCCGGTGGTGAAACTCAGAAGGACATCTACTACTACCGTGCCAATCAACTGGCTTGGCAGAAAAACGGACTGCCTCGTGATCCTTGGGATAGTGCCGTGCAGTACCAAGATGAACTGATTTCCAGAAAGTTTTCACCGGAAAGCGGCTTCGAAGTCACCTACCGATTTACCATCGAAGGGGACGTGCCCAAGCCGCTATACATCGTCATTGAACGGCCAGACCTCTACTCCATCACGTGCAACACAACGCTCGTCACGGCGTCGAAAGACTCGTGGTGGCTCGACAAAGCATTCGGCAAGATCGACATTACCGCGTTAGCCAAACAGGGTAAGAACGCGGTGACGCTCAAGGCGCAGCCGTTTACCATGTACCATGAGATCGCCGCCGCATTCGTGCTGGGTGAGTTCTCGCTGCACCCCGCATCAGCCGGTTTTGTGATCGTGCCGCCCGAGGCGCCAGCGATTGCCACGGGATTGGCTCACGCGACCGACGTCGAAGGCGTCGCCTGGATGACATCGGGCGTCGGCTTCCAACGCGATCCGTCGGCCGAGGAAGGTAACGATGGGGCACCGTCGGTTACCTTCGACCTCGGACAGCCGGTCGATCTGGCGGCGATCGAAGTCTGGAACTACAACGAGGCGGGACTCCCTGGACGCGGTGTGAAGAAGATGGAGATCCGCGGTTCCGACACGCTGGAAGGTCCCGACGCTTGGTCAAGCCCATTGGGCACGTTCGAATTGGCTCGTGCACCAGGTGGTCCGATCGGTGCCAAAACCGCGTTCGCAGAGAAGCTGCCCGTACGGGGCAAGAGCTGCCGTTACGTCAAATTCACGATCCTCGCGAACCACAACGGTGTCAACTTCCCCACGGCTGAGGGTGGAACGGACGCTGCCTTTGTCGGACTGGGTGAAGTGCGTTTCCATGCTGCCGGCTCAGACGGTAAAACCACGCCCGTTGAGTCGGTAAAGATCCAGAGCGTCTCAAGCGAACTGGTAAAGCCCGGTGGATTTGATCGGCGTGCGATTCACCTGGTCGACGGTAGTGGTCTGGGTGTGGCTGCCGTGGGCTGGAACCAACAGGGGATGCCGTTCTATGCGACCGGTGTGGCGTATCGGCAGACGTTCCAGGTCGATCAATTGGGGGGACGATACAAAGTCTCCGCCTCACGTTGGTACGGCAGCGTGGCCAAGGTAGTCGTCAATGACAAACTTTGCGGGCCGCTCGTCTCACCGCCCTGGGAAGTCGACGTGACCGATGCAGTGCGGGCCGGCGAGAATCAGGTGGAAGTCGTTGTGATCGGTACGCTCAAAAATACGCTCGGCCCGCACCACGCAGGCTCCGGTGTTGGATCCGCCTGGCCCGGCATGTTCCAGCAAGGACCCGAACATCCACCACCCGGCAGTGCGTACCACACGCTCGGCTACGGACTGTTCGCGCCGTTTTCGCTGCTGCACGCGGCAAAGTAGCGTTTCCCACGGAACGCGGACCGCCCGTTTAACCGCCATGCCCGCAGGGCTGCGGCAAGTCATACCGGCAGCCTGCCAGTCATCCGAGTCCCTCGGCGCCCACGGACCTGCGGTCCAGCGGTTAAACAGCCCGTAGGGCTGCGCGCTGCAACTAGGAATTCCCCGCTGCAAAATCCGAACATCGAAATCCCAAACAAATTCACAACCCGAATGTCTCAATCACGAAAACGCCGCAGCGACGACACCTTGTGCTTAGTATCGACAGCCTCGGAATCACCAGTTTCTGTCATTTGCATTTCTGTCATTCGAATTTGTTTCGTATTTGGTGCTTCGGATTTCGAATTGAAAAGTGTAGGCATGTCACCCATGCAAAACACTAATACGGGTTGGAAGGTGCCATCTCCCACGCCTTGACGCTCGCGATGTCTGCCTGACCGCCATCGGCGAACAGAATCATGCTGAGACTGTCTACACGCCCCGGATAGACGCGACGACCGATCGCCTGGCGGTCGTTGGCGTACATTTCAACGACTGACTTGTCGACAAACACGCGTAGCCCCAGCGATTCGCCGTCCTTCAACGCCAGCGGTGCTTGTTCCAGGGCTCCGCACGACCGTCAATGCCGCTACGGGTGGAGTCGTAGTAGGTCCTGCTTGCGGCGTCGTAGTAGAGCAACGTTTCTTCCTCTCCGCTGGATGAAGCACGCACTTTCACGCCATACGCTTGCGGTCGCTGAGTCGACGGTGATTTCCAGTTCACAGCAATCGCCGACGACGCCGTCCAATGTCTTGGTTTCGCCGTTGCCAAGCGTGACGGTGTTCCACGTCTTTTCGTTGCATCGCAACGTCTGGAGTTCTTTGACGGGTCCCATCCGCAGCGTGCCGTCTTCGCCCAGCCAGAGCGATCGGGGCAGGCCGTACACCCCGACCAGCCCTTGGCCTCTTCGCCGCCCGGATTGTCGGTCAGCCAGGCCCACATGATTTGTCGCCCCTTGCCGTCGATTAGTGCTTCCGGCGCAAAGTACGTATTGTCGACCCACGTCATCCGGCCGTGATTGTTGGGGATGAACCTGTCGTTTTTGTGTCGTAGTCGCCGACGTAGTACTGGCAGCCCTTGTTGTGGCTGATAAACAGCAGCAGGTGCTTGCCGCTCGGCTGGCCGCCGTCGGGACTGCTGGGCAGCGGCGGAGAAGCTGGGACACATTGTCTTCACTCGCGTTTCGGTCCACTGGGGATTCCGCTGGTAGAAGTCACCTCGTACTGCCAGTTGTTGAGGTTGGATTCGAGCAGGTACAGCCGATCCCCTTTCATGTGTTCCGGCGAATCGGGCTTGCGGCCATACTTGTTCAACACCAGCAGGTTGCCGGTCAGGATGTAGTACTTGCCGTCCTTCTTCCAGATGTTGGTCGGGTCGGCAGAACCGTAGATCAGTTTCTGCCGGCCTGTCGGCCGTCTCGGTGATTCCCCACTCGGTCGATTTGATGACGGGGTTGGCCTCGAGCTTCTGCCAGTGATCGTAGCGTCGATCGCTGCTCTTCGCGATGCCAATGCCTTTATCGTCCCAGAGCATCCAGTAGGTCAGATAGGCAGTGGCGTCATCATCAACGAACACCCCACCACTGAAACAACCTTCATCGCCGTCGCCGGGACCGATGGCATCCGGATGATGTCGCCAATGAACGAGATCCTCACTCGACAGGTGCCCCCACGAAAAACCCACACCGCTGCGATTGTAGAGATACATCAGGTGATAACGTCCATCGGCATAGAAGCAACCGTTCGGATCACCGGGCATGCCGTTATCTTCGGGGACACAAAAGTGATAACGGGGACGATACCGGATCGCTGAGCAGTTTCTCACGCAGCAGTCGTGTCGATTGCACTACCGAAAAGCCGGGGGAACTGGCTCGTCCTGCGACCAGCCGCTCGGAATCTCGGCGATACTCGCACTATCGCGGACCGTCGTGGCCAGCATCGTCGGCCGCGTCCCATCCAACACCAGGCAACCGTCTTCGATTCTCGCTCCACCGGTAAGTTTGACCTGATTGAATCTTCCCACTCGATCATAGGTCCCGGTCGTGGCAAAATCCCACCAGGCCCAAGGTTCGACATCGTCGACCGGTTGTCCGGGCTGCATGGCGGCAATCGTCGGCTGATCAAGCGGCCGGGCGTATACTCGTGCATCGCGCACCCGTCCATAGAAACAGTCCACTCCCTGCGACAGATGGCGTTGGCCAAACACGACGGCAGTGTGCACCACCAAATGCATAAGGTTGGCCGCTCGTTGTGTACTCGGCGTATGGCTTGCCATCGCGATACAGAGTAACGTGTTGACCCTGATATACAATCGCCATTTGCACGAGCTTGCCCGCCGCCTCGGTCTCCTTGGGCCAAGCAGCTTGGTCTTGACTGGTACGGCTGTACCCATTGCTGCCGGGCATCCAAACGCGCGGTTCGATTTCGGCGAAGATCACGCCGTCGAAACGATCCATCGTCGTGTCGTTGACCGTCAGCTCGCGGTGCCCCCGGATTGCGTAAGATCCGCCGGAGACACCCACACGACAAGCGTCTTGTCCGCCAGTGGAGGATCGTCCGCAGTATCCGCGGCCAGTGTAACCATTGGAGCAAACCCGGCTAGTACAGCCATCACCCAGAATAACTGGTGTCTTCGCCAACGTGCCATGTTGGTTTTTCTCCTCATGTGAAAAGTCGGTCGGTTGGCCGATGGAAACCAGATTAACGGCCCGCTCGCGACGGGCGTAGTGTGTGTCCGGTTCCAGGTCGAGGATCCGGTCGAGCATGTTGATATTCTCGACCAGGATCTCGCGGGCCAGCGGGATTGTGCCCCGGGATATTCCGCAGGCGCAGCGGGACTTCGTGGGTCAATTGGCTAATCGCCTCGAGGGCCAGCCGCTTCTGGGCCAAAGCTCGGTCCCGTTGCCACGCGGCTTCACGCCACTGATACAGGGCCACGGCACTGACGGCCAGCAACAACAAGGCCACCACGGAGGCCAGGATGGCCGCATGTGTCGCAGTCGGCGCACCGCAGCTGTTGTCTCGAACGCTGCAGTTCCAGTGTACCGCACCATGGTTTATGCAGTCGAGGATCTTCATGATTGCGCGAGGCCAGGGCCAATTCGGCTCCGCTTGGCCCGGCGCTGAGCCGGGTCCTGGCAGACACATTTTCCCAGGTCCTCACGAAAACCTCAGTCGGCACCTGAGTCTCCCAGTCGCCGGTCAGGGGCCGTCCAGATCGCCGACCGCGATCTGGTACAGGGTCACGCCGAGGCTGTAGAGGTGGCTCGCGCCGAGGCGGCGCCGCCCTTCGCCGGACTTCGGGAGGCTGATGTCGTCCCCACGTCCCGGCGCACGCCGTCCGACCCGCGAGGCCGTAGAGGCTTCGGAGGAGGACTCCGGTTGATCCTCGGCCGCCCCCAGGCCGAAATCGCGCAGCTTGGCCTGCAGCACGCCGTCCTCGCGGCGCGTCAGCAGGATGTTGGCCGGCTTGATGTCGCGGTGGTAGATCCCGGCCGCGTGGACCGTGTCGAGCGCGTCGGCGATCTGGGCCACGATTTCCAGCCGGTCGCTCCAGCGGCGGATCCGCCGCGAGCCAGTCGCGCAGCGGCGGCCCCTCGACGTACTCCATCTCGAGGTAGCGGGCGGGCGGTCGCCTTCGGTGACGTCGTAGACCTCGACGAGGTTGGGATGGGCGTACGGGCGCAGGCCGCTTGAGGAGGCGCGCCTCGCGCTTGAGGGCGCGGTGGTCGGTCCGCTTATGAAGCAGAACTTGAAGACCTGGCGAGACCTGTCGCTGGGGTTGTAGCGCCTTCCAGACCTCCCCAAACGCGCCCTCGCCCAGCTTCTCCTCAGTTCCCAACTCGATTCGGGCACGACCACGCCGGGGCGGGACGCCATCCGAGTACCTCATCACAGCCTCCTGCGGGCCATGTCTTCGCTGGTGGCGGGCGGCGTCACCGAGGGGCGCAGCCCCTCCTCGCCGACCTCACACACTTCGTGACTGTCCTCCACACCCTTGAAGCGGTATGGTCCATGGTTGCGCCACGCCAGGGTGCGAAATCGGGAAAATCGTCTGTGCTAGAATGGCCGAGAATCGTCGAAGACCGCCCGGCTGAGCAGGACCTGATCGCCCTGTGCCAGATCCATGATCCGAGCGGCCGTGGAAACCTGCAGACCGTACACGTCGAACTGGTCGGCTCCCCGGCCATCCATTTCCAGCACGACTTGTCCCTGATGCACGCCGGCGCACATGGTCGGGAACTCCGCGGCGGCTGCCGCTCCCGCCGCATGGCCCGCTGTGCGTGCAATGCAAACTTGACCGCCTCCGACGGCGCGGCAAAGACGATCAGCATGGAGTCCCGCCCGTCTTGATCTCGCCGGCCGTCAAACTCCGTGAGCAGGTGCCGCATCAGGCCATAATGCCGCTGGACCAAGTCGGCCGCCCGCAGATTGCCCAATTCAGTCTGCAAACGGGTCGACCCCACCAGGTCACTGAAAAAAATAGTCAGCACCAACGTTTCATGCACCCGGCGAAATTGTTCCAACGCTTCTCGAGCATTC
>CAVOXY010000058.1:0-66562 GCA_963700515.1 uncultured Planctomycetota bacterium
GCCACGATTTGTCGTGTATGGGCCCAAGCGTTCCTCGCTGATTTCGCTCGTCGGTTCACTGCAGTGCGAGTTGTCTGGCATCCAACTGGCCGGCCAACCGGCGGAAGTTCTGGTGCGGCGCGGGCTGCCCCTGCCCCGCCTGGGTTGGAACCACTGCTGAACGAGCCAAGGCGCGTGCCCGCAAGTGCATACGATTCGGACTCGAAATCCCGCCCGTCTATCGTGATCCGACCACGGGTGATGCCTGGCCACGGATTCTACGCGGCGTGCGCCACGACGTCACGGTTGCGTTACGCCGCTGGGTGTACCAGTTCCTGCAATCGTGGACCACCCTGCGGCCTCGAATTTCCACGTAATCGGCGCACGAACAATTCCTCGCACGGTCTGGCAGGTGGACCAGCAACTCGCCGCGGTGGCCGACAGCTTCGACTTTCTGTTGCTGGTCACTCCCGTAAACGCGGCCGAGGCGTGGCACGACTTCCAAGGCTCGAAGCATCAGCAACCGCCGCTGCTCCAGTATCGCCCCCTGCCGGTCGAGCCGACGCTGCTCAAGCGATCCCTCTTCGCGGTACCTATCGAGAAGGTAGATGATCCTGCTCTCTACCAGATCTTCCGCGAGAAACAGGACGAGCTGGATCGTCAGATCACACTGCTGCTGGACATGAATACGCCGCGTTTCGTGCACGGGAGCATTGAGCTGTTTGGCGGAGTCGATGACGAGTTGGACCGCGTCGCCCGCCGGCCCATGCTCGAGCGAATGCCGCCGACGATCCGCGAGAAATCCGATGGGCCATCGCTCAACGCCCAGGTGTTTGCAGAGCGTGCTGGTGGAGATCGAGTCACTGCGTCGTCAATGGCCGGAAGTCAAGCCGGTTGCGCGGTTGACGAGATTCACACGGGGCTGATGGTCTCCAAGGGTTCGCTGCTGATCGGGGCGGATACCACAATTCCAGCTGCGCGCGCCAAGGCGCACATCCAGCACGAAGTGGGCACCCACGTGCTCACCTATTGGAACAGCCAGGCACGGCCAGAGTTCAGCAACTCTATTCGGGACTGGCCGGATACGATCCGCTCCAGGAAGGGATTGCCGTGTTGGCGGAGGCATTCGTCGGTGGCCTGAGCCGGTCGCGAGTGCGACTGCTCCTGGGCCGCGTCGTTGCCGCCCGTCTCATGACCGACGGAGCCACCTTCGTCGACACGTTTCGTGAACTCCACGACACTTGGGGCTTTCGAGCCCGCACCGCGTTCACGATCACGCTGCGGATTTACCGGGGCGGTGGGCTTACCAAGGACGCCGTGTACGTGCGCGGGATCGGCCAGCTGATGGACTATATTCGGGAGGGCGGTGATCTGGAGTCGTTACTCATCGGCAAGATCGCGGTGGAGCACGTGTCCTTGATCCAGGAACTCAAGGCACGCGAGATCCTCGTCCCGCCTCCGCTGAAGCCCAGTTTTCTTGAAGCGCCGGAGTTCCAGCCTCAGATGGACCGCATCCGCTCCGGACTCACACTGTTTCAGTTGCTCCGGGACAAAGCGGAGCCCGCGTCGGGGGAGGCGGGAGCTTGGGACGAGAGTCTTTCCGATGAGATTCTGCAGGCGCTGAGACTCGCTCCCCTTGCTTTCGCCATCTTCAATACAGGCCGCGTAACCGCTAAAGTCTACCTGGCTTGCCAGCCGATAACGCTAGTTGTCACTCTCTCAGTTTCTGGCGTGCTCAGCATGGGATGGTCGCACCACGTGATGAGATTCCTCGGCAATTCTGGACGCTGGCGGCTCGCCGCAGCCTGTCTTGCGGTGGCGTGTTTTGCGCTTCCGTGCCGGCGACGGAATCGCAGCCGCGGCGATGGGGCCATCTGCCCATCAACACCAATTTCGCTGGCGGCGGCTACGTCTATACGGGCGCCGATATCGCCTTCGATCCGGTTCTCCGGATCGAGGACGTCGAGTTGGAGTTGCACACGCTTCCCTTAAAGTACATTCGGACCTTTGAATTGTTGGGGAAGTCGGCCCGCGTGTCGATTGGCTGCAAGCCTTCCAGGACGGCAAGTGGAACGGATTGGTCAACGGCGTGCCGACCCAAGTCACTCGAAGCGGAGGGTCAGACATGTCACTCCGTTTCGCCGTGAATATTCTCGGTGCGCCACCGCTGAGCGGCCCCGAGTACGCCGAATATCGGGCTACCACCGAGTGCGAGACGATCGTGGGACTGGGTATGGAGGTGCAGTTTCCGACGGGACAGTATTTCAGCGACAAACTCATCAACCTTGGCACGAACCGGTTCACCTTCCGCCCCCAGATGGGAGTCGTGCACAGACGAGGTAAGTGGTCGGCGGAGTTGACAGCTTCATCCTGGATGTACACCGACAACGACGAGTTCTTCAACGGGAACCAACTCGAACAAAACCCGCTCTATTCGATTCAGGGATTTGTCGATTACACTTTCAAACCGGGGCTCTGGGTTGGTGCCGGAATCGCCTATGGCATGGGGGGAAAGTCAACCGTCAACGGCATCCCCAAGGACGATCCGAGGGACGCCATTCTTTGGGGGCTCGCCCTCGGCTACCCGATCTCGAAACAGGTTGGCGGTCAGCTCACGATCTTTCTCAGCGAACCCAGACGTCGGTGGGTGTCGACTCGGACAGCCTTCTGGCCACGATCTCCGTGCTCTGGTGACGCCGGCGTGGTACAGTGGGGAGACGTCGTGTATTTCCGTGAGTTCTCGCTGCCCGGCCTCATTTCCAGCCTTGTTCGAGCGTCTTGTCAAGCCCGTCCCTCAGTCCTTCGATTCGACCGCCCATCGACTTGCTCGATTGCCGATTCATAAGAGGTGGGATGTTGACCGTGGGTGCGCGGCCATCACCGTGGTCGTGTTTCATTTCCTGAATCTTCTCCACGGCGTCCTGTTTGACTTCTGTCGCGTGCTGCTGGTTGATTGATATGCGTGGACGGCCATTCTCCCATTTGACCGAGACGATGCCAGTGGCATACAGGACAGGTAGGCAGAGCACGATCAGTAAAGCGATAATGCGTCCTCCCAACACTTTTTTGAGCGGTTGTGGCATGCCGGTCGTGGCAACATTCACAACGTTCTGCGAGAGGGTCTTTTTCTTGGAACGAGCCATCCGTAATTCCTAATCGTTACTGAGGTTTCGACAAGCGGCGTGTGTTTTCGCCAACTTGCCCAATGTGCCGATGCATACAGGGCCAACCTTGTACCGGAAGTCTGAAAAACGAACAAGATCAGCCGATTCGCGGCGGCGGTGGGGGGTGGACGTGTGCCGTGAAACGGTCAGCCGTCTGATGTGCACCTGATCTTTGTCAGCGAGGCATTGCACAAATGAAGTGATAGAGATGTTGGGGTCAGGCGGCGTCACGCTTAGGTGGTTCGTCATGCGCCGTCAGATTGGAGCGTCGGCGTGGTCGGACGCGAAGCCGCGCCGCGTGGTGCCGCTCAAGAGGCTTGGGTTGCTCCCCGCTGAGCTCGCAGGTTGGCCCCATAGAATGTGTCTAGCCAGTCGATGAGGTCGGGATGCCGGGTTCTCCGATAATCAAGCCACTGCCCGTCTCCCCGCGAGCGGCCCATGTGCATGGCCAGCAGATCCAATACTTCCGGGTGATCGAAATATGAAGTGTGTATGAGTTCGTGACCGGAGAAAGAATCGTCAAGTGCCTCCAGTGCGCTGGAGAAGGACGGAGCGGCGATGAGTCGGCGCAGTTTCGGTGCGATGTCGCGCGCGTAGGAATTGGCTGTGTCCTCGATCCGAGTGTCCAGCCACTGCGGAAGCGGTTGCCACGCCGCCGACGGTTCGGGAGTGATGGGCGTCGATGAAACCTCAATGACTTCAGCGGCCGGTCGGTTGTTCCCCTGAGCGGTTTTCACGACGCACGCGCGCACGATGTTGTCGAGTAAAGGACGAATCAAGCGATTGAATACGGGACCCAATACCCAGAAGTACGGGCGCGATAAGAGTGACAAGTTGTCTGACAGCAGGACACGCTCGCGCGGAGCCATTTTGGAGACAAAGGAAACCGAGAGATTCAAGGTGGCTCGCAGGCCATTAATTGCCTCGTCGCCGCGCGACCAAATGCCCAGCCAACGCCGCGCGTAGCGATGCATGGTCGCCGTCCGAAGGTTCCGCTCGCCACGATGCTGCAGTGTTTCCAAGACCGGGCCTAGGAGCAGTCCTGCCAAATGTAGACTGACATACACGACAAGCAACGCGAGTGCCAGCAGCAACCAGCCCTGCGGCGTCGCCAGGAGAAACCGGCCAAGCGTTTGGCCACTTGCGGAATCGAAACTGCCGATTTGTACGCCGCCTTCCGATGTACTGACGTGCACTCCCAATATCTCGGCGATTCTTAACACGGGTGTGCTCCAGAACGAAGTGGCCGCGGGCTCTGTGGCGACATCTGTTACCAGACTGCTTTCTCTTCCCGCCAAGGCAGCACAGAGTATCTGAACCACCCCTCGAAAGGCGGTTAATGCCGGCTTAATCAAGACAATCGCCAACAACAAACTGAAGATGTTGACTGCGTTTAGGAAACGTCGCGTGCGATGATACAAGAACGGCGTTCCAACAGTGGCCCAGCTGCTTAAGTGCTCCAGCGGTTCTCCGTGTGACGTCGCCAGTTGCAGCGCGTGCCAGATCACCGATCCACCGTGACTGTGCCCCACCAGGTGATAGCCTTGTCCCTTTTCTTCCATGGATTTTAGGTGAGTCAGTAACTGGCGACCTGCCTTGATGCGGGCACGCTCACTGTTTTCTCCCGACCAACGAAACACTTCATGGGATTCAGGGTACGCGCACGTCGTTGGGTAATCGGCTCTTCAAATCCGTGCTAACATGGCTGCCGTTTTGCCACCAGCTGTTTCCGTCGCCCGACTCCTGACCAGCATATGTACCGTGTACCAGGATCAGTAGATCCTCGGAAGAAGGAGTGCATGGTGCGGTGCGATTTGTCGACATGCCTCAGCTCAACTTGAAATGTGCTTGGTGAACACCAGCGAACAACTCTGGATTTGCCTTGCTCAGACCCGAGAAGACGAGAGGGACGACTTCAGCAAGGACGTGTACTCGCGACGCCGCGGCGCGTCAAGTGAAGCTGGGCGGAATGACAAGAGTGGGGCACAGATAACGTGGGCGTAGTCACTCCAGAGTGGGACGGACGATTTCGCCGCGGAGTTGGGCTTCGCCCCTTCCTGCTCGTACACGCCGTAGAACATCGAACAGGAATCGAGCCAGACGGTCAGGCGATGCAGATCCTCGGGCGGCAGTTTCACGTCGTAATGGCCTTTCGTCAGCAGTTCGTAGAGCTTCGATGCGCAGGGCCCCGAATTGGCCAGGGGTGGTGCGATGAGTCCGACCGCCGGCATTGCCGTAAGCGTAGAATCCGAAACGGGGAGCGAGGCTGACATAGGAGGCGCAATACGTGGTGTTCAGATCCATGTATGCCTGGCCCACCACCTGCAGCGGCTCGGCATCCAATCGGATGGCTGTATCGGAGTTCTTGGCGTGGCAGTCAACGCAATACTGGTTCAGCACGGGCTGCACGAGCCGGGCATAGCTGAACGGGTTGGTGCCGTCGACATCTGACTGCAAGCGCGATGGTGGCCGTCGCGTTGCCAGTAACTCGACCGATCCCATGCTCGGCGCACGATGTTTGGGCTCGTGGCACCCCATGCAGACGCGTGTTTCTCCCGGCTGGAAATGGGTGCCCGACCGCATGGACTGCACAGCCAGTCCCTGCTCGTCGAGGGCCTGGAAGAAGACTTCCTTGCCGGCCGGCACTACGAAGTGCGCCTGCCGTCCGATCCAACCGGCGCGGTATTGTGTGATGATGCCAAGCATCAAGCTTATGATAGCGTAGCGAAACCGGTGGAGGAAACGAGGCAGACGCTGTTGTGCTTTCGGGCGTCACGTTCCACGGGAACGGCCATGGTCAATTTGTCACGCCTTGGCGTGGCGATTTGTGCAGTTGGAGCAGGCAACGGATCGCCGCATCCCTCAAGGCCTCACCACCGCCCGGACCACAACGAGTGTTGATAGCCTCGTATGCCCCCTCCTGGAATCCCTTGCGGTCCGGCACGTAGCGGATCCAGTCGTAGGCCAATTCATGAATCAAGGTAACGCGATACGGCGATCCCTGTTTGATCGCCAGGCCGATCTCGACGAACACTTCCCCGGGCAATGCGGCCCACGCGAGGTCATTGCCCAACGCGATCACCTGCACCTCGACATCCAAGGGTCGTCCTTGCTGCTGCTGGGCGAATAACACACGCTGTGTGAAGACGCGCTCCAACAACGTCAGCGGTGCGCCGCCGTCCCGCTCGCGAGCCGCCAGGATCTTGGCCTGTTCCAAGTCACCTGGCTGCAACTCGACAGGCGGCAGCATCACCGTCTCACGGGTAACGCGCAGACTGCCACAATCGACCGATTCCAGTTTCCGGTATGTCCGCAATACTTCAGCAGCCAGCACGATGCCAATGCGTGCCGCTTCCGACTGGCTTTGCTGCAGTTGCGGTCCATTCACGTCAAAGTGATTGATGTTGCCGGCAGTTCCGATTGAAAACTGCGTCAACATCGCGGGTCCCTTGACGTCCGCCAGGCAGCGGCTGAGCGTGTAGGGGTAATCGGCCGAGTAGACCTCGCCACCCACGGTGTCCAAGTGCATTGCATAGTTCACCAAGGTCGCCAACGGTTTGCCGTCAATCCCTTCAAAGTACACGACGGGAACCGACGGGTCTGTCGGGCCGACCGGACGGACGATGTCCGGGTTGCCGATGCCAGGATTGAATACAACCGTGCCGTCTTTCATGAGGAACCGCCGACAGAAGGTGAGCGAGTCTTCGTGTCCCACGGCGGCCGACGCGCAGGCCGGCTGCAGGTCCGCAAACGCTTGGACGACGGAGTTCGTAGTGGCTTCGATCAAGAACGCGCGATAGCGTTCCGCTTCCTCGACTTGTTTGCCTTCCGTTGGAGGAGCCAACGCTGGGAATGAAGACGGGTCGGCCCACCCTGGCGTCAGGCTGGTATGCGTGTGGGTTGCCGAGATCATCACGTTACCGGGTGGAATGGGCGTGTATTCAGCCACCAGTTTGCGCACCGCTTCGACAACCGGACGGTTCACGACCGCCAGATCCAACACGACGATGGCTGCCGTCGTATCGCCCAGTTGTAGGACCAAGGCCTTGGCGTGCAGGTCGTCCAAGACTGGCTTGACGCCCCCCGTCATCTCGTTGGGCGTGATTACCGTCACGGCGCGCCCCACCTTCAACTCACCCGCCGCGGCCAATGGCCGGTCGAGGCTCAATGGCATGCTGAAAATGAGGCATGCAGCCAGAACAAGACCAAGAACATTCGTTGGTTTGGTCACCGCAATACTCCCTTTGAGTGAACATCTTCTAAGCTTCTGCATTTCTATCCTAGCGTAAAATTTCGACTTGGACGATGTTCGAACAGGCGGATTCGCCACGAGGGGTGGCCATCACAATGGTCAAATCGTTGTCGAACCGATCGTCGTAGACGTCGTTGTCATAGATGACCGGGTTGGTGTCCGTTGGAGTGCTGCGAGGATCTCCCGTCCGTAGCCAGACTTGGCCCGATTTCCGAGAGCCAGCATACGCATCGAGTGAACCCCAGATCAAATTCCCGTATCCAACATCGTCCGTTGCGATACAATGGATGCGGAGAACAATACAGTCATCGTGATAATAGAGTCTCATTATTCTGGCAGTAGCCAAGCAATCAGAAGGTGAACCGGCGGCCACCGTGGTCGCGCGGGGCAAGGGCCGCATTGCCGCTGTCTATGGACCGGTCGCTTCTGCCTTCTCAGCTTGGATCTCGCCGATATCCTTGCCCTGCTTCTTCATTCCTTCCCGCTGCGACTCGTTGAATTCGTACGGCCCGGCGCTCGGTGGCCGGAAATCGGTGTTCAGGCTCTTACCCCCCCACGCGGTCTTGATGATCAAGAGCGGTTCGTTCAACAGCTGTTGCA
The DNA here is from genome assembly GCA_963700515.1 of uncultured Planctomycetota bacterium. Taxonomy (GTDB): domain Bacteria; phylum Planctomycetota; class Planctomycetia; order Pirellulales; family Pirellulaceae; genus JAJRVM01. The sequence continues at coordinate 7,996 of CAVOXY010000058.1, forward strand.
TATAGATGCCAAATGTGAACTCAGGTCCGATCTTTGGTCCGCGCGCCTGCGCGCCAAAGCCGGCGGTCAGTCTGCCCACCTGCTCTTTGTCGGCGGAGCCAATCGACGAGATCCACACGTGCGGACAGACGTGTGGCGTGCCATCGGCGTTGCGCATTGCATTGAGAATCGGTGCCGTCTTCGGATCCAGACCCAGGGCGTCAAACGTCCGAACGTGCGCGTGCCCTTGCATGTTGGATTGCCCGGCCAGGATGAACACCTTGAGCGGCCTGGCGGCTTCTGCCGGCCTTCCACTCAGCGGTAGCGTCGTGTCATCCGTAGCGGCAGAATTCACGTAGACAACAAGGATGGTTAACAGCACGAGCGATTGGGTGAAGTGTTTCTTCATGATGGCAAATCCGATGAAAAAGGGGTAAGACGGAGACTCTACCGGGGACCGGGCGGAAGGTGTTCGAGCAGGTACCGCGTCATGAGCATGCACAGGTGCACCCCCGTGCCGCGGCCTTCGCGGAGCCCGTGATCACGATGGGGATATGCCATGTAGTCGCACGGCTTGCCCAATTCGATCAGGCGATCCACCAGCCCTTCGGTGATCTGAAGATGGGTGTTGGTCTCGCCCGTGTCGTGGATGATCAACAGGTCTCCTATATCTCCTGCCGTGCAGCGAAGCTGATCGCCGCTAATTGAGCGTGATAACCATGGCCACTGGCTGACCGCTCGAAAGTGCCATGGCACGTTGATTGGTGCGCTGCGCGGGATTCACCTTCGCCGCACCGCTGGTGATGGACAGTTGAGTGATTTCGGAGGGCAGCTCCAGAATGATGTTCTGCGACTTGACGCAGCTCATCGTGACGGCCACCTGTCTTGCCCTCCCACTGCAGGCTCTGGATCTCGATCGCACCGCGGCACGCCACGCCTTCGATCCGGCCGGAAGGCCAGGCCGCGGGCAGGGCGGGCAGGAGTTGAATCTTGCCGACGTCAGAAGCCACGAGCATTTTGATGATCACGGCCGGCATGCCGCCGCTGATGTCCATGTTGAGCAGCGAGCGGTGGTTGTGCATCGAGGCCAGATTGTTCAGCCAGAAGCGGTTCACCAGGTGTCTCAGGCAATGGTAGGCCAGTTCGCCCTCGCCCAGACTGGTGGCCGCCTGTCCCAACTGCACCAGCCCGAACGACATGAACCCACGCTCGTTGTTCTTCCAGTGCTTGTCAAGTTTGTACTCGATGCTCTTGCGGAATGCCGCCCGAAGCTCGGGGCTGCGGGCAATCTCTTCCGGCATGCCGTCCAGCAGCGGATAGAGTTGTGAGCAGTGTCGATGATCATCGTTGTTTTCGAGTCGGGGTGTGAGCCACTCCTTGATGATGCCGTGGTCATCAATCATGTACTGCGGCATCTTCCCCAGCATTTTTTCCCAGACGGGGATTTTGTCCGCGTTCGCATCCAGTTCGCGTGAGGCAGAGATCAAATTGTCTCAGCAACTCCTTGGCAACCGCCACGTCCATGGTGGCGTTGAAAGATGCCTGAGAGTCCGAATTGCCCGGTGTGTTCTCCGGCGATTGGGTCGGCGAAAAGATGTACTTTCCATCCGGCCCCTCGTACAGATAGTCTTCAAAGAACAGAGCCGCTTGTTCCATGAACGGCAGCGCGTGTCGCGCGAGGAATTCCCGGTCGCCCGTATAGAGGTAATAGTCGTAGAAGAAGTGGGCCGCCCAGCCGGCGCCGCCAACCCACATGCCGCCGGCAAAATCGGCATTCAACGCGTTGTTGAAACCGTTGGTCGTCGAGCGCGACGGGAGCACCACACCGCGGGCGCCGAACAGGTGCCTGGCGTTGATCTCCAGATAGGGAACGATCGACTCGATGTAAGACGTGTAGGCCAGCATGAGCTCGGGCATGTTGCCCATCAGGTAGGAGGCGATGGCCGAAGGGACATTGCCATTGTGGGTGAAGTCGCTGGCCCAGCCGGGAACGTAGGTTCCTCCCCAGACTCCCTGCAGGGTCGGTGGCAGCTCGCCCGTGCTGGAGATGATGTTGTAGCGACCCGCATCAAATTCCTTTTCGATCAGTGCCCGGTTCGGATTCTCGTAACTCGACAGCTCCAACAGTTCTTCCGTGGTCCGCTGGTGGTCGACCCCGCCCCCCAGGTCAAGACGCATCCGGTTGAACAGCTGGCCGTGGATCCTGGCGTGGTCGTCGAGTAGTCGGCCGTAGTCGGCGGGCAGCTGCGCGAGAGCGTGCTTCATTTCCTCCAGCGCCGACTTGGCCGGGTCGTAGAGCAGGCGAATGTCGACAAACAGCAGAATGTGGTCCGCACCCGTGACGACCAGCACACCGTCGTCCTGCGGCTGGCGGGTGCCCCCGCCGGCCACAACCCGTGCATAACCCTCTAATGCATGAATGCTGCCCGGGTAAGCTCTGGTGAAACGGTTACTGTAGGTCAGCCCGGAGTCGCCGGCCGTGCTTTTGACTTCGGAAACGTGTTCCTGGAAAACCTGGTCGGAACGCTTGTTGATGTCGGAGTCCGAATTGAACTCTTGGCTCGGTTCCCGAGGCTCCAGCGTGAGATGGCAGTCGAGTGCGGCCTTGGGGGCTGTCAGCAGCAGCACGGCCACGCCTGCCGCGCGAGACACGAACATGCGGCGCTCGAAAACGCCTCGGTCGTCGGCCCAGTGGACGACCGTCTCGCCGGTCTGGAAATTCACTGAGCGGGCGTAGTCGCGGATCTCGCCCTTCGCCTGGGTGTGGATCGTGAGGTCGAAGGCCGGAACAAAATAGTCCGGGTACATGAAGCCATCCTGGCCCGAGAGATCGAACTGCAACTGGCAGGCCTGCTTGTAGAGCCCCCGGTCGATGAGTCGCCGGATCTCGAACAACCGCGCCGACTGATCGGCAGGCATCACCGGAGGGCCCATCGGCAGGAACAATCGTTCATGCGTGAAGATGATCCGCTCGTCGAGTGGGCGGCTCATCGCATTGGCACCGATGGTGCCGTTGCCGCAAATCAGACCTTCCTCCCACGTTCTCGCCGGTTGGCAGCTCACAAAGCCACGCTCGGGAACTGGCAAAGATTCCGCAGCGACCGAAAGAGCTGCGGGGAAGAACAAGAGAATGGCCAAAGTGATGCGTTTCATGATTGGTGAGCTCGGTTAGTTTCTGTTCGTCAGGGTCGATTATTCGCGATGGACATTTTCGATACCAATGGGCTTTCGGTTCCGCGGTGCACTCCGGCCATTCTTCTGCTCCGTCAGCTCTTTCAGGAGCGTCTGCATTTGTTCGCGTGCGGCAGACTCGACAAAAAACAGGTTCGTGGTTTCACCGGGATCTTCCGCCAGATTGAAGAGCTGGCCGGTGGCATCCGGAGCTGTTTCGGGCAAGGCATATTCCTTCAGCATGCCCTTGCTGTAGTCGTTTCCTCCGGAGCCTGTGTGGTCCAGGTACTTCCAGTCGCCTTGTCGCAACTGGAATTCTCCCCGGAAGCTCTGAGTGAGCATATAGGGCCGAATCGGATCATCTTCTTTCTGGATTCCCAGCATGGCCGGCAGCATGTCGTAACTGTCCACCGCGACGTCATCGGGAAGCTCGTAGCCGACCACCGACGCCAGCGTCGCGAAAATGTCGGTGGTATTCGTCATCTGTCTGGACACTTGCCCGGCGGGAATTCGGCCAGGCCAGCGGGCGATGAATGGAACGCGATGGCCGCCCTCCCAGCCGTCGCGTTTCATGCCGCGAAAACCTCCTGCCGCATCGTGGTGGTGGTCCTTTCTCATCCAGTCGGTGTGGACCGTTTCGGGGCCGTTGTCCGAATTGAACAGGACCAGGGTATTGTCGTCGATGCCGAGGCGATCGAGGGCATCGAGAAGACGGCCGGTCAACACGTCGAGTTCATGAACGAAATCCCCGCGCGGGCCCGCGTCGGTCTGGCCGTTGAATTCGGGAGCCGGCAATACGGGCGCATGGGAAATCTGGGTGGCGAGCACGACGAAGAACGGCTGCTGGGGAAAGTTCTTTCGGTGCCGGGTGATGAAGTCCAACGCCTTGTCGTAGAACAACAAGTCGGCGTCGACGAAACGATAGCCGGGCGCCATCCAGCCTTCGTCATTGTCCCACCGCCATTTTCCGCCCGGATTCGGCAAGTTGTCACTGTGGTGTCTCTGGCTGGCCGGGGAGGGAACCATGCCGTTTTCGATGTAGATGTAGAGCGGATCGGTGCGTGGGACAATTGGGTGTGACGAACGACTCGTCAAAGCCTCTTCTGTTGGGACCGTCGACCAGAGGTGTACTCTTGTCGTAGTCGATAAGCAGCGAGTTCTCGAAGCCGCCGCCGAGTTGCTTTCCATCCTTGTCTAACCAGGTCAGGCCGACGTGCCATTTGCCGAAGACGCCGGTGCGGTATCCTTGTCTTCCGCAGCATTTCCGCGATCGTCAACTGGCCTGGCGCGAGATAACTCGGTCCGCCAGGACCTTCAAACGCCGTGGATCTCCGACCAGTTCTGCAAACCAGTTGGCCCGAGTAGAGGCCGTAGCGCGACGGCGAGCAGATGGTCGAAGGGCTGTGGGCGTCGGTGAACCTGATTCCCTCTTGGGCCATCCGATCGAGTCGCGGCGTCTTGTAGGCCGCCTGGGGGTTGTAGCACGACAAATCGCCGTACCCCAGGTCGTCGGCATAGATGATCACGATGTTCGGCAACTCCTCGGCCGCCGGACACACGGTGGTCGCGAGGAGGATTGCCAGCCACGCATAACGTATCGGACTAAGAAAAGGGTGCATCGTGAGACTCCAGTCCAATTTTGTTCGCGAAGCGGATCGGTTCCCACGAAAAAGACCGATGGCGAAACATCCGCTTTCCATTCTGAAATAGGGGTTGCACTTGTCGGTTGTGCGACACCTAACAGAAAACGAACGTCCATCATCGTCGGAACTTACTCGATGCGGATCAACTCGGGATACTCGTTCGAGGCTTCGATGGCACGGATCGTCTCGCGGATGACCGTGGCCTTCTGGAGACTCAAGTTCCGCGGAAAATCCTCCTCGTCGTTCTCAAAGTAGTCGGCGATCTGTCTCAAGTTCCGGAATCGTCGACTTCGCGTGGGCACCGTAACCGAGCAGGATCTTCATCAGTTCGGGTGTTCGCTTCTCGCTGGCCCAGGGGTTCTGCGTTCGTGTGTACTCCACGCACGCGTCGATCCCTTCCTCCACCCGATGCTTGGCCAGGAGCCGTGAGCCCCTCGAGGCGGATCTCGTCGGCGAACATGATGCCGCTGGGGGCCGGTTCGACAATCGCCCTGTGGATGGCGGGCAGCAGCGGCTTGATTTCTTCGTAAGAGAGATTCTGGTAGACCGATGCCGATGCTGCCCCGGGCTCGGCCGTCCTCGTTCCGCAAGCCCGGCGCGAACGGCTCGATAGAGCGAGTTCGCGATCGACGCCCTCGAGCGACCGCCCGATCATGTCCGCCTCGCTGGTTGAACAGCGCGAAGCAGAGGTAGCGTTGTTCCATGCCCCGCGGGTCGTTCTCGGAGGGACCCTTCGGCGAGCATCTCGAGCAGTTCGGGAACGGCGGACATCGCGGGCTCGCCGATGCCGGCCAGCGCCTCGGCCGCCTTGACGCGCAGCCAGAGGTCGTCGTGCCGGAGCGTGTTCTTCAGAGCCGGCACCGCCGGGGCGGCGGCGCCTTTGAGCATCGCGAGAGCCTGGCAGGCACCGTAGCGGGATTCGAGCTGCGGGGAGTCGAGCATCTTGACCAGTTCCGGAACCGGGACGCCTTTGCGGCGGGCGAGCGCCATCGCGGCCCGCTCGCGGACAACCGGCGACCAACTGCCCAGACGGCTCAGCAGTTCCTTCTCGTCCAGCTTGTCGTAGAAGCTGTTGCGATCCTTGTTGCTCCAGCCGCGACCGTCGAGGATCAGAGCTTCGGCGGCGGCCGGATCGAGTTGGGGCACAGCCGACGGACGTTTGCCCGTCAGATAGATCTTCTTCAGCGGCATCGCATAGGCCAGCAGATAGGCCCCGGTGCAGTCCCAGTTCCCGTACCTGTCGTTCTGTCATTTCAGGCGGTCCCTGGTGGAGGAAGGTCCCGTCCCAGCGTCGTGCGAGGTCGAAATACCAGGCGCCGAATTCCTGCATCCAGGCCCCGGTGGCGTGCGGGCCGGACTGCGCCACGCCGGGCAGCGACCACAGGATGTTGAAGAAGTTGCCGGTGTGCCCGCGTCGCGTTCCGCACCGTGCGAGGCGACGCTCATCCGCGAAAAGAACTCCGCTCCCTCCGTCTCGCCCAGCAGGTTGAACATGACCGCCGCCATTCCGCACTTGCCGTTGTCCTCGTGGGTCTCGATCCAGGGATGGTGATCGCCGTAGGGAACGGCCCCCTTGCCGATGTAGAAGCGGATGAGCCGCGCGCTCCTTTCGATGGCCTCGCCCACTTCCGGATCGTCGACACCGGCCTCGCGAGCCAGGATCAGCGAAATGGTCAGCGGCAAGCCCGGCGAGTTCATCATCCCGTAGCCGCCGAGCCGCCCGTCGGGACCGGCGAACCTGTGGCCCCACGAACCGACGATGCTCTGCCCGTTCGCGGCTTCCAACGCCAGCCGCCTGAGGCCCGGCATGACCGATTCGTCGCCGGTCGCCATCACGTACTCGGAGAGCAACATCATGACGTAGCCGTAGTACCAGGTCTGGAAACTGTCGGCCGAGAAGTCCGCCGCCCACTGCGCCTCCTTCCGCACCAGCGGCAGGTACTCCTCCTTGCCGCTGGCCAACAGGGCGAGGGCGTTCAGCGACCGCGTGATCGCGTTCTGCCGGTAGGAGGGATCCGCGATTCGTTCGGCGAGCGCCTTGCAACCCTGCTCGAGAATGCGTTGCGACTTCGGGCAGTCGTAGGGCGCGGTGGCGCTGTAGGTGCCCAGGACGGGCAGCTTCACGACGACCTCCTCCGTCTTGCCGGCCCGCCAGCGGATCAGCGACAAGTTTCCGCCACCCGCCTCCGATTCGGCCGTGGTGAGCGCCTTGCCCAACTCGGTGCGCGGATCGTAGGAAAACGGCTTGCCACCGACGCCCAGGATCACATCGCCGACCGCGAGGATACCGTCGGCCGGGGAATTCTTCTCCACCTTCGTGATCGCGATCTGCCGCGCGTCGGTGGTGACCAGCTTGTCACTGAACATCCAGCCGCGGGCCCCCGTGGCCCCGAGGTTCCAGTCGTGATTCGCGCCCTCTGGGATCTTGTCGCCCTTGGTGAAGTCCGGGTTGCCTGTTGCTGAAGGAGGCCCGGCCGCCAGGGACGGGGCCGCAAGAAGCGAGAGCAATGATGCAGCGGCGATGGACGCGACGAACAATGGCTTAACGATCATGATGGGCCTCCTGGTCCTTCTTGATGTTCGACACTTCGTCACGGTTGCGGCGGAACGCGCTTTTTCAACAGATCCGCCATCGCCTCGGCGAAGGCCTTGCCGATCTGGGCCATGATCTTGGCGCTGCCCATATAATGGTATCCGGCGTTCGAGGCACCATCCGCGATGGCTCGGTCCTCGGCCGAGAACACTTGTTCCAACGCTTGCGCGAGCTGCTTGCTGCCTTCCGAGGTGATCCCTTCGATGAACAGATCGATCGATCCGTAGGGCTCAGCCGTCTGCCTGTCGTAATGAACATTGGCGTACGCCGCCAACACGTTGACGCCCTTCTTCAAGTACTTTGTCTCGTTCTCGGTCAACATGATGGCCCGATAGTAAGGCTCGTCCTTCCACCAGATGTAGGTGTGGATCTTGTGTCCATTCAAGTAGACGTCGAAGCCTTGCCTCGCCAGGATGCTGAGCCGATACGATTCACAGTCGATCGCATCAAGCTCGAAGCTCGTGCGCATCAACAGGAACTCACCGTCGCCCCAATCGGAGTTGTTCTTCACGGTCGTGCGACGATGCTTCCAGGTGCCGGTGCCAATCGGCGCTTTGCCTCGACTCCATGCGCTGTCATCAAACTCGGGCGTGTACCACTTCTCCATTCCGGCGGGCAGGGCCACCTCACGGAAGCGTTTCGTCTCGCTCTTGTCCAGCTCGTCTGTTTCTCGCTGAACATCAAAGGAGACATAACGCCATGTCCGCTCTTCGGGCTCGGGGGTGCCTATCGGTTGCCAACCGGGGAACTCCGTCGCCTCCCTGTCCAGTCTGCCGTCTTCATTGAGAGCGTATGCCGTATCCAGTATCCGATTGAACTCGTCTCTCTTTGCGCTGGCAGCCACCAGGGCTTCATCCCAGAACGGTGCTGTCTGGACGGCCACGACGTTGCCCTTGAACTCCGGCAGGGCGGCCGGGGCCGCCATGGCCTGCCGGAAGTAGTCAGGTTCTTCCCGAACTCCGCCCACGCCCATCACGCCGATGATGAACGGCATCTCGGGCGCGGCGAGATCCTTGCGCACATCGCGGATGAAGTGCGCCAGAAGTTTGCTGTATAGATCATAGCCGCCCGGTTTGTTTCGATCGGGATAGGTGTCGCCGTCACACATATCGTTCCAGCCCTGGAACCAGACGAAGCCGGCCAATTCGTAACCCTGGTTCGGGTCGTAGTCAGGATATACCTTCTTGATGTCCTTCAAGACCTTCTTCACGTGGTCGATCATGAGGCGATAGTAGTGGCCTGTCGCCTTCGCCTTCTCGGCCTTCCATTGCTCGAGATCCACGCCGCGTTTCGTGAACTCGTCCACCTGCTGCTGGTTCAATTCGTACGGCCCCGCGCTGGGCGGCCGGAAATCGGTGTGCAGGCTCTTGCCGCCCCAGGCGGTCTTGATGATCAGGATCGGTTCGTCCAGCAGCTTCTGCATGTAGATGCCAAAGGTGAACTCCGGGCCGATCTTGGGTTCTCCTCCCTTTGCTCCATAACCGACCGTCAGCTTGCCGCTGTATTGATCGCCGTCCCCGGTGAGATACGAGATCCACACCTTCTCGCAGACCCGCGGCGTACCGTCGGCATTGCGCATCTCTTTGAGGATCGGCGCAGTCTTCGGGTCCCTTGCCATGTAGTCAAAGGTACGTACCTGCGCATGCCCTTCCATATTCGATTGCCCGGCGAGAATGAACACCTTGAGCGGCTTGGCGCCGTCTGCCGGCCTGGCATCTGGATTGCGCTGCTGAGGGGTGACGTCCGCCGCGGTCGCAGGAAGGACTAGCAGCACCATCGCGAGGGCAACCACGGAACACAGGGTCGTGGGTCGGTTGCATTTCATCATGATTCATGTTTCCAGCTCAGGTTGGGTTCGATGCCGCGGCAACGCAGTCGTGTCCGGACTTGCCCAGTTGCTCGCCGACCTTCCTGGTGGCAAACCGCCCACCAGCGAACAGATTGTATCCATCGGGACGCGGCCCGACGCAATCCGCAATCCAGAAATGGCGGTCGAACCATCAGCATTCTACGGCGGATCGCTGGAAATGCATCGCCACTTGTGGCAAAATTGCCGCCATCTTTGGCGGAAGGAGGCCGCGGTCGGGCCTCCCTGGCGCAGCGGCCCCGCGGGTGCCTCACACACCTGACTGCTGGAACTCGTTCTTGCTCTGATATGTTTCCCTGCCACACACCCTGCGAAAGCGCCGATGCAGAATTCGCCCCAGATCATTCTATTGCTCGAAGCGACCCGAGGGTTCGATCGGGGGATATTGTCAGGAATTGAAGGATACTCCGCGTTGAACAGCCCGTAGGGATCATGATTCGTTCGCGCCTGGCGGCGAAATCAGAGTTGTCAGCGAGTGGCTTGCAGTCACTGCGTAACATTGTGCGACGAGTGCCATGACTGATGGAATGGAGGATGTGATCAACACTCTGTCTGGCGCGCACCCAGTGGTCGCCACGCAGTGTGTCGCGATCTTCACGACACCACACAAATCGTCGTGCTGTCTACTGCCGATCCTGGCCGAATTGTTCGAGAAGGGCCCACTGTGCCTCCCAGGCTGCACGCTCATCGTCCGACGCGTTCTTCAGCCACTGCGGCGCACGGATGTCGGCCAGACTCTCATCACGCAGCCAATCGGCCAGCGTCTGCGTCAACTTGTCGCGATCCGCCGCCGGCCACTCCCTGGCAGCCTGCAAGCAATCCGAGAGGGCGGTCAGCCAGTGCAGAACGCGCTGATGCCGCGCGCGCATCTCCACGTCGTTCGGTCCGCGATCTTCTTGCTCGGTGGTAATCTCAGCGTGCAGAGCCGCGCGGACGACCGCGACGAGATTCGCTGCGGCCTGGGCATTGTGGGGTTCCACATTCAGCGACGCGCGATACGCCTCAATGGCCTGATCGTACGCACCCGACTCGGCCTGTGCCGTGCCGACGGCCCGCCACGCGGCCGCTAGCCGAGGCTGGCAAGACGCATCAATCGCCGCGGCGGCCTTGTACGCATCGATGGCCTCCGCGAAGCGTTTCAGCTCCAGGAGCGTGAATCCGAGCGCAAGCTGTGCATTGGCGAAACCCGGCCCCAATTCGACCGCTCGGCGGGCAGACGTCAGCCCACGTTCCGGCTCTCGATTGAACACTTGGGCCAATGCCAGATTGGCGTACGAAGCCGCCAACTCCGCTGGATCGGTTTGCATTTCGATGACGCGCTGTTGCACCTCGATCGCCTCCGCAGTCCGCCCGAGACTGGCCAGCGCGTTGCCCTGGTTGACCAAGGCCGCCACATAGCTCGGGTCGATGGCCAGTGATCGTTCAGCCGCCACCAGGGCACGATCCCACTGCCCCCGCTCCGCCAAGGCCCAGGCAAGGTTGTTCCATGCCACGGCGCTCTCGGGCCGCACCGCCAGCGCGGCCTGCAGGCAGCCTTCGCGTTCGGGACCCAACGGCAGTGCGAAGGCCAGATTGAACGTCAGGTAGAAATCGCCCGGATGATAGAGCAGGGCGCGGCGTCGGAACTGGACCTCCTCGGAGTTCGGCAGAAACTTGGCAACAACATCGAGCAGTTGCGGTGACTGTTTCTCCATATCCACACTACCGGCCAGCGTTTGCAGTTTCTCTTTTTCTTCCAGCCAGACGACGACGTCCCGCACCTGATCACGCCACGGGTCGGGGTCCGCCAGACGCGCCACCTCAAGCAGTCGCGCCGATATGACGAGCGTCGCTTTCACGTCCGCTTTCTGCCGCCCGTACGTGGCCTGCAGCAGGTTGACCAAGGCCCAATGATCCAAGGCGGCAACCAGCGCGCATCGAATCGGGGATTGCCCGATGCGGGTGGCGACCTCGGCAGCTTCCTCCTGCGTGCCGAACGGACTGAGGTCATGGGCGACGAAGCAGTCGTGGTAGCGCTGCGTAGCCTCGGCCATGGCCCGTGCCAAGCCTCCGCGCACTGGCGCCGTCGACTCCGTGCGAATCCGATCTATTTCCTCCGCCATCTGCCACTGCCGCTGGCATGCGGCAACCTGACCGCGCACATGGTCTAGTCGCGCGCATGTGGCTTCCGGCAGCGCGGGCAGATCGACCTGCGCCAACTGGTCCGCTCGACCATGGGCGGCCATAGCTCCGGACACCATGGCCTGCCACTCGTGAATCGAACTGAGCAACCGTGAAGCGCCGGCCTCGTCCGCCAATCGCGTGGCCAAATCGGCCAACCACCGCTCGACATCGTCCAGCGCACCCTGCACCTCGCCGGCAACTCGTTGCTGGCGAGCAATCTTTTCCTGGGTCAGTCGAGTCTGTTCGGCTTGACGGACGGCCCGATCGGACTGGTACCAGATGGTCCCCCCTGCCGCGCCGCACACGAGCACCAGCGTCACGGCCGCCAAAGACAACCACAGCCGCTGTCGCTGCCGCTCCACGACTCGTCGCTTCTGTTGTTCGACCATCTGGACTTCAGCCTGAGCCCGCTGCAGTTCGGCTTGCCGCAATTTCTCCTGGACCTGGTGCTGGTAATCCTCAATCGCTCGAGCCACGCGCGCGGCATCCTGTGGTCGCTCGGCTTGGAGTGGGGCCAGGCAGCGGGTGGCCAACTCGATCAACGCGCGGTCAGCGCCGCAGACGTCCAGGCGCCGAACGCCCCGGAAAGATCACCGTGTGCCGCCCGCGCCAATATCACCGCTGGGCCGTCCCCCTGGAAAGGCGGTTGGCCGGTAAGGATTTCACACATGATCGCACCCAAGCCAAACACGTCACTCGCCTTGTCGGTTGCGTTGATTTCACCCCGCGCCTGTTCGGGCGGCATGTACGCCGGGGTCCCCATCACCGTGCCGTCATGGGTCACCGCACGCTCGCGAACCACACCGTCAAACGAGGATAATTCGACGTGTCCGCAGGATGAGTCGCGCTGATCGCCGACATGCGCTTCGTCCGGGCTCAGCGTCTTGGCCAATCCCCAATCCATGACCTGGACTTCACCGAATGCGCCAACCATCACGTTCACTGGTTTGAGGTCGCGATGGATCACCTGCTGGGAATGCGCGTAGGCCACGGGTCGACATATCTGCAGAAAGATGTCCAAGAGGGTTGCCAAGTCGGGACGCGTGTCCGCCGGTAGCGCGAGTATGTCGGCCAGGGTTCGCCCGCCCACTAATTTCATGACGAGGTAAGGTCGCCCATCGGGAAGGCGTCCCACTTCGTGCACCGGCGCAATACCAGGATGCTGCAGCTTGCCTGTCGTGCGTGCCTCGTCCAGAAATCGCCGACTGCCACCGTCATCGGCCGCCGCGCAGGCCAAAGCGATCTTGATCGCCAACGTGCGATCCAGATCGGGGTCGTAAGCGCGCACGACGACCCCCATGCCCCCCCGGGCGATTCTGCCCTGCACCTCATACTTGCCGATCTGGCGCGGAACCGCATCGTCCCGGTCAGCCTGGATCGCTCGGTCCGTCGTGGCAGCCTGCTGAGTCTCGTCAGGGTCTGCGGGTATCAGACGCGATGCGTCGGAAGCGTTCTGAGCCTGCAGGTGGGCATCCGCGCGCCCGTTGCGCTCGGGAAATCGGGTTCGTCCATCGGCGTGGGCCTCATACGAGCACGTTACTGAACGAGCACGTTACTACTGCGGTCTTTATAGTCGCACCGTCTGTGCGTGCCACCCGGGCCTGGCCTGTCCTGCTAGGTTCGTCAGTAGTACTTCGCCGACCAGATCGATGTGCCGGAAGATAGCCCGTTTGTCGGGCTGGACGCCTACCAGGAAGCGCTTGCCTGCTATGTGGATCTTGTCATCCAGGCAACCCCGCCTGGTTTCCGGCTGCTGCATGGGCGAGCAGTGCCGCCGCAAGGGCTTTTGGAGCTGCGATGGCTGTACCGCGGACCAAAGTGACTCATCTTCGGGCGGTGCGCCCTCTTTCCTTGTGCTAAGGGGACAGCTACCCGCCGTCGGAAGAATCCCGTGGAACTCGGGGTTCGAGAACCGAAGCGGCCAGTGAGGATGGACGAGACAGTTGCGGTCTTCTGCCGACGGCGGCTTCTGGTGCCGGCACGACACTGGTGGGAGTGAATATCGCGACACAGTCCAAGGACAAAGCCAACGAACTTCACAGTGTCTTCTTTTCGGGTCTTCTTTTCGGGGAACGGCCCCCTGGTGAAGGTTCTTTGCGAGGCCTTGGCGCCGGACCGGGTGCAACGTGAGAAAGACAAGGGACTCAAACTCAGAAAGGGGAGATGCTATGGCTTAAAGGGCGAGGGGGTCCTGGGGATACGCTACGTGGCGTCAGTGCGGCCGTTTCGTCCAGCGGTTTGCGATGAACCGGCATACTCCTGCAAAGTTGTCCCAGCCGCAACACAACGCGGGCGATCACTCGGCACGGATTCCGTCGGGTTCATTCCAGCGGAACCACTATCCGTGCGAGAGGTTTCCGCCGGGCACGTCCCGGCGGGACCACAGCTGGCGAGCTACCCGCCCCGCCCACTCCCACACCTCAGGCGGCCGAGTCCACCGACCACCAACACGATCGAGCCGCCGTGTTGTCGCATGGCCTTTGCGGCCGATCGGACCACGGCAAATGCAGAAGTCAGATTGGCTGCGATGACGGCATTCCATTCCTCGAAACTGGTCAGATGAGCCGCCTTGAGCAACAGCGAACCGATACAGTTCGCGACCCCGTCCAGGCGGCCGAATCGCTCGACTACGTCGGTCACCACCAACTCAACTCGGGTCGGCTCATTCATGTCGAGATCCCACTTCGGGGCTCCCAGCTGCCGGGCGAGTTCATCGAGTCGATCCGACGACTTGCTCGCTAAGGCGACCGTGGCCCCGGAGGCTGCCAGTCGGCGGGCCACTTCCGAGCCGATGCCGCCGGAAGCGCCAAAGATCAGGTGGACGGGGAATTCGTGTGGCGTGGGGATGGTCATGATGATCTCCTCCGCGAGATGAGCCGTGTTTCGATGAGCCTGACTGTCAACGCAAGACCGGGTGCGTGTTGTGTCCAGTACTTGCCCGGGGTTGCGACCATTGCCCAGGCCATGGTCAGTGTAGCACGCTGCGCAGAGCATGCCACCGATCACCTGCCGTGCGCACCTCACGACCGACGAGTCACCCAGCCAATCCCACATGTATCACTGCTTGTTCTCTCCTATCGTGTCCCGAGTCGCTTTCGTGTCAGCTCGTGCTAGTCCGCTGCGCCCCGCAGCCTGTCGATGGCGACGGCCAGAAGAATAACGCTTCCCTTGACCACTTGCTGCCAGAACGGCGATACGTCGAGCAACACGAGACCGCTGTTGAGCACGCCGATGATCAGGCAGCCGATGACCGTTCCGAGAATGGACCCGCGGCCGCCGGACAGAGAAGTCCCTCCGATGACGACCGCTGCAATGCTGTCCAGCTCGTAGCCGGTGCCGGCGTTAGGTTGTGCCGAGTCAAGCCGCGATGTGACGATCAAGCCGGCGATGGCAGACAGTCCTCCGGCCAGCGTGTAGACCGCCACTTTGATTCGATCGACGTTCAATCCCGACAGTTTCGCCGTGCGCTCGTTGCCCCCCACGGCGTAAATGTATCTGCCAAATCGCGTCTTCTTGGTGACCACGACGAAAACGATTACCAAAGAGGCCGATATCCAAACGGGAACGGGTATGCCAAGCGCTGTGGCTGTACCGATCACGGCAAACTGCCGTCCCAGTCCGGTGATGGGGAACCCCTTGGTCCAGAGCATCGTCAAGCCGCGGGCAATGCTGAGCATCCCGAGGGTCGCGACAAAGGGAGGAATGCGAACCCGGGTGATCATTTGCCCGTTGAACCATCCCAGGAACAGACCTACGAGCAAGCCAGCCAGAATGGCGCCGTGAACCGTAAACTCCAGTTCCACTCCCAGCCACGAAATGGGCAATGCGTGTTTGATGAGCCCAGCCGTGACGGCGCCGGCCAGCGCCAGGATCGAGCCCACCGACAGGTCGATGCCGCCGGCGAGAATCACCATCGTCATGCCGATCGACAGGCAGAGGTTGACGGATATCTGCCGCATGATGTTCCAGCCGTTGGCGGCCGTGAAAAAACGGTCGGATAGCGCCGCCATGGTGGCAACCATCAGCAGGAGCACGAGCAGGGACTGGAACTTGCTGGAACGTCGCCAAATGTCTCTTGCCAGGTTATGCATGTTCAAGGACTCCTGGAACGGCGGCCCGCATGTGGGACACGTAGACGATCGCGATGCCATCCCGTTTCAGTGACTCGATCAAACGGAACAGCACCTCAATCTCCTGGTCGCTGATGGCCGACGTCGGTTCATCCATAAAAATCACGCGAGCCCGGCAGTTCAACGCCTTGGCGACCTCGACGATCTGCTGCTGCTCGACGCGAAGGCTGTTGACCTCCGCTCTCGGATCGATCGTGGGATCAAGCTGGGTGAGCAGTGCGGTGCAGCGGCGATTTTGTTCCTTCGAGTCGATCAATCCGGTCGCCGACTGCAATTCGCGTCCAAGGAAGATGTTTTCGCCGACCGTCAGGTAGGGGATCAGATTCAGTTCCTGATAGACGATCGAGATCCCTTGATCCAAGGCCTCTCGGGGATGCGCGAACTGGACACACTGGCCATCCAGCAGGATCTGCCCCTCATCGGGCTGTCGGGCACCGGCGAGAATGTGCATGAGCGTTGACTTGCCGGCCCCGTTCTCGCCGATCAAGCCGTGGACCTCGCCGGCGTCGATCTGAAGGTCGACTCGATCCAGGGCCAACACGCCCGGGAATCGCTTTACAATAGACCGCGCTTCGAGCACAGGATGCTGCCCGGGATCGGCCGTCATGGTTGCACCTCGGCGTCTTCGATGTCGAGGTGTACGGGAACCAGACGGAGCGCATCGAAGTCACCGTCGCCGCTTACCTGCGCGCAGCCGACAAAACGGACGCGAGCCCCGACGCGGAGCCGCTCGCGGGCAGGAGCGATGACGTTGGCTTCAACCCGCCGGTTCAACTCGGCGGACACGTTGTTGAAGTCCTGCGAGTTGGCGAACTGGTTCACGTCGACCAACCCCGTGGAATCCCGCACCGTATTCCCCACGACGACTCCCGTGCGGATCCGCACGCGTCGTGGCCCTTCGCCGATCTTCAGCGTGCAGTAGTCGGTGGCCGCTTCCTCGACCCGGCCTGTACCGCGAATGAAGAGGAAACACGCCCCGCCGATCCCGACCTGCCGCCCGAACTTGCGTCGAGCCTGACCCGCATCGCGGTCGACGGCCGCGAACAGTTCTTCGCTGTCAACAGCAGTGCCGAAGGCGCCGGGCAGCCGGGCGTTCCAAAATTCTTCTGCGTAGTCGACAACGTTGACCGGAACAGATGTACTGGCGGGAGCCGGGTGTTTGCTTCCGGCATCGCCGATCCGTTTGAACCGAAACGGCGGGAAGAGACACCAGAGAATTGCGGCGCCGATGGCGACTCCGCACCAGATGACGGCTCTCCGGCGTGACACGGTCAGTCCCTCTTTCCGTAGGCCGTGAAATTGTCGATATTCTCCGCCGACACCAGGTCGACGTTCACCGGGATCTTCTGTTGAAAATCGCGCTTGCCGTTTCGGATGTACTCGTCCGCGTATTCGGCTGCGGTGCGAGCCATCAGCTTGGGATACTGCATGACCGTCGCGACGATTTTGCCTTCGGCAATCGATCGGACAACATCTTCGGAGCCGTCGTAGCCAAATACCTTCACCTGTTCCGCTTTGCCAGCTCCCAAGAGGGCTTGATAAGCTCCCATTGCCATCGCGTCATTGCCACAGAAGATAGCGTCGATATCGTCGTGCGACTGCAGGATGGACTCCGTCACCTCCATGGCTTTGTTGCGGTCAAAGTCCGCCGATTGCTGGGCTACCATTTCCAGGCCTTTGTACCGATCGACGACGCTGTGAAAGCCTTTGGAGCGGTTCCACGTGTTGTTGTCGCCCACCAGCCCCAGCAACTCGACGTACTGGCCTTCTTCGCCAACTTGCTTGACGAAGTACTCCCCGAGCGCAACGGTGCCAGAATAGTTGTCCGACAACAACTGAGCTGTCGCGGCATCGGTCGAGTTGATCTCGCGGTCGATACAGAAGACCGGAAGGCCGGCGTCTTGCGCCCGCTGGACGTTGGCGACCGAGCCGTCCGCGTCGGTGGGATTGAACAGAATCGCCGAGTATCCCGCCGCAATGATGTTGTCGAAATGCGCAGCTTCCTTGGAGGTGTCGTTCTGGGAATCGAACAACGTCGCTTCATATCCCAATTCGACGGCTCGATCACGCGCCGTCTCTCCCAACACGACGAACCAAGGGTTGTTCAGGGTCGAGATGACGACGGCTATCTGCGATTTCCCGGCCGAAGTGGCGGGAGAACTGTCTCCGCAACCCGCTAGCAGAGTCATCGCCAGCAGAATCAGCGGGGACATAATTCGTAAGAAGGTTTGGTTCATGGCTTACCCTCGTTGTCAA
Organism: uncultured Planctomycetota bacterium; assembly: GCA_963700515.1. Lineage (GTDB taxonomy): Bacteria > Planctomycetota > Planctomycetia > Pirellulales > Pirellulaceae > JAJRVM01. Next base: position 25,798 of record CAVOXY010000058.1, read on the forward strand.
TGGATGGATGTGACACCTTTGGGGTTCGGCAGTCCGGCATCACACAGCGTGATGGAGGCCGTGTGCCCGATCCTGCTCATCTCGTAGCTCAGTTCGCTGTTCAACAATCGAGTGCGTTTCATGACTCGCTCTTGCATAACCGGTTAGTCGATGCACCAGTCCGCGCGTTCCTGAAACTCCGCCTGGTAATCGCGGCGCCACTTGGAGATGCTCGACGGACCGGGCCCATCTAGATAGTGATTCTTGTCGCCATCCTTCTGAATTGTCCGCCCCAGCTTTCCTGGGTGGGGTCATCGGGATTGTTCAATCCACGGTTCGCGCTCACCAACCACAAGAATGCTGGCGAATCCCCTTCACACACTCCAGTGCATCCCATTCCTTCGCGCGGGTACACATCACAGAGTGGTCGATGGTTCTTGCGAATGTTCTCATTGACCCAGGCGAGGTTGGAGATCGGATCACTCTTGTGGTCGTTGGGGACGTTGCCCCCTTTGACGACGCCAATCGGCGGAAAGTCCGTCGACATGACCACGCGCAGTCTCTTGGCGTTTGATTGCGTTGTCGCTGTGTCGCCTGCGACGGATTGCAGCGTCAGCAAAGCGAGAATCTGGAAGAATACGAACGCGCAAGTAAGTGGCTTCTTCATGGTTGATTCTCGCCGGCTAAGAAAGAGACTCACTTTGCGTTGAGGATCACTCGACGATAGGCGAAGAGATTGGGAAGCACCTTGCCATAGGCGTCGACAAGCTTATCGAGCATCGCTGTGTTGCTTTGGGACATTCTTCCAGCAACCGGTCGAGACAATCAAGCCTTCGATATCCAACTCGTTGGCGCACACCAACTGGCGTACCATGGATTGTTCGTCGTCGGGGTCGGCCCCGAGGTCGGTAGTGTTGATGATCCGTGGTTTAGACTTCTCTTGCGCGAAAGCGAAGCCGGCAAATAAGGTCAGGGTGATTGCTGTGAGGTAGAGCCTTGGATACTTCATTCTCAACCCTCTCTTTTCAATACGCCGGTTGACGCATGACGGCTCAAGTCGCGTGGGGCACGACCTCGACCTTGACGCACTCGTTCGGTTTCGTCACGACCGCCATGTCGGCCACCAGTTCGTCGAGGCTCATCCGATGCGAAATCAGGGAATCGAACGGATAGACCTCGCGATACTTCTGCAAGAGTTTCAAAACCGGCCGCCAGTTGGTTCCGCAGTGAAAGACCGAATGGATGTGGACGTTCTTGGACGCCACATGCCGCATCACGTTCAGCGGCACCGTCTTTCCCGTGTCGACCCAGTTGCCGACCTCGATGACCGTTCCGCCCTTCCGCACCATTTCGAGCGCCTCGAGGAAGACCTCGGGCTCGCCGGCCGATTCGATTACCAGATCGGGACCGACGCCTTCCGTGATCTCCTTCACTTGCTGAATTCGCTCCGCGGCGGAAGTCGTGGAAGCGTTGATCGTAACGTCGGCGTACAGTTCTTTCGCCTTGGCGAGTCGGAGATCGGCAAGGTCGGTGGCGACGCGGAGTCCGCCGCCGTGAATGCCGGCCATGATGCCGTGCAGCAATCCCAACGGCCCGTTGCCCAAGACGGCTACCGAATCCCCCGGCCCGAAGCCTTCCCCCACTGCCGCAAAGGGCCCTGTGGCCCTGGCCAGCGAATGGTAAGCGACCGCAAACTCCTCCACGAAGACCGCGACATCGGTCGGCAAGTCTTCCGGAATTTTGAACAACGAGGTACCCGGCATGATGTACATGTATTCGGCAAACCCGCCGCGAAGATAGGGAGCCGTATCCGCGTTCGGATGGATCCCATAGGCCATTACCTGATTTTCACACGTTGTGTTGTTGTAGTGGTGCCGACAGTACCAGCACTGGCCGCAGTTCACCTCGACCGCCAACGCCACCCGGTCGCCGAACTTGAGCGGCTGGTGGTCGAAATCCATGGTCCGCGCCGCGTTCTCGCCGATCTCGACGATGGTGCCGATCACCTCGTGTCCGCCGATGTAGGGAAAGACCGACTTGCCTCGAATCTCAGAGGCCTCCCCCTTGAAAATGTGCTTGTCCGTGCCGCACACGCCGGTCATCTCGACCTTGAGAATCGCCGAATCGGCGTCCATCTGCGGATAAGGGTAGCTCCGCATCTCCATCTTGCCCGGGGCGGTCATCGCGACGGCCTTGACCGTCTCGGGATGGGTCTTGGACATCTGAACCTCCTACATTTGGATTGTTCTCGGGATGGTACTGCAGTCTCCCTTTGTGTTGGCGTGCAGCCGAAACCTCCTGCGCCGTGTACTCGAATGGGGGCGACGGCCTCGGGTCTCTGGCTGCCCAGTTAGGCAGGCCGCCAGGCAGGGATCTGCTGCGATATCTCTGGTCACTTTGAATGAGGTTACCACGCAGCAAGTCGTGACTCTACCTGTTTTTGTGGGAATACTCACGGCATACTAAGATGCATGGAACGATTCGACGGGACCCGCCCTGAGTTTTTTCCATACGGCTTCACCTGCGAGGTGTGGACGCCGGCACGCATGCCTGGGCCGGACCGACACCGCGAGATTGAGGTCAGTCTGCTCAAAGCGGGTTACCTCACTGGCGTTGCGGGTGGCGTGGGCCAACGACTTCAACTGGAACACCACTGTCGACGTTCGCCGCGATTTCAGTGCCACGGGAGATGGCCGGACGGATGATACGGTGGCCATTCAGCGCGCGCTCGACAAGGTCGTGGAAAATGACGGCGGAGTCGTCCTGCTGCCCGAGGGGGTCTACCGGATCTCTAGTCTTTCGCTGGGCAGGAAGAGCATCCTTCTGGCGCAAGCCGCGAGCGCACAATTGTCATGGTCTCCGGGACCGGCGATGGCGGGGCATTAGACTGCGAGGGGAACGGACAGGGGCTTTCCACTTTGACCCTGCAATTTCAGCCGGAGGTGCCGGCCGCCGCCTCCGGGACCCTGGTGGGCCGACAGGCCAGCGAGCTCTTCATCCACAATGTCGCGTTCAATCTTCTGCGAGATCCCGACGTATCGGTTAAGCAGTCGCCGTATTTCGTCTCGGGAATCCGACGTCATGCCAACACGCGTCAATCCGTAGATGAAGTGGTGGCGCGGGCCTCAAACCGGGCAATCTGTTCCTTGAATTGGTTGATCCGCTTCCTCAGTGAACGTAACGTCAGTTCACGAACGTACTCATTCCCTGGCTCGCGTTGCTTTTTCTCGTAAAGTCGTTCGAGATCCCGGAGTTTTTCATGCGTGTTGTCGCATTGATGTTGGTTTTCAATGTTCATTCGATTACCTCGATCATTCCCTTTGGAACTAAATCACGGTCAGTGGCGAACGTTTTCTCCGTGAACTGTTCAAAGGCCTCCTGATCCACCAATTCCATATTGATGAAAGGCAAGCCGCTCAGCAGCTCCTTTACCGCGTCGTCGTCGCTGGGAAATCCCTCGCCGATATGCAAAACACAGTCAACGTCATTAGGTTCCAGCTTATCCGTGACGAAGCTCCCATTAACGATGATGCGACGGACGCCAGCACGCCGTGCCAGCTCAACGCCAGCAAGTCCAGTTGCCAACCACGGGCGTTCGTATGTCCGACGTCATACGGCATCTGGCCGCGCCGATTGTCGCCGAGTTCGGCGATTCCGTTGATGACATCGAGCGGATCGTTACCTTGACCGTCGCCGCCAGGAACCTGACGCTCTTCGCTCCAGATGCTCAGTGCCGGCAGTTCGAGCGATTATCAGAGAGATACTTCGACTCTGATCGCGAGTGCATTGCGATGTTTCGCTGGATCTGCAACATACTCGCCGCGCGTGCTTGACTGCCACACGCTTCACGGGTCGATTGTGTATTGCTTATCGGCGATGGTTTCCCCCAGGATCCAGCTGCCGAGGCCGAATTGATCGCCAGGTGTGTTCGCCCGGACGAAGTGGCACACCGGGCAATGTTCCTGCCTCCGCTGTGAGACTTGGCTCGCGGGGGGGAACATGCCAGGACGTCCCCCGCGGCGAAAACGAGACAGACAATGCTGCGCCGTCACCACCTCCGTCCTGCCGTACCCACATCTGTCAACACCATTTACTTTGAAGTGGCCCATGCAACGACGCCGCGCCACATCCGCTGGTGGTTATGGAGGGATTGTAGCAGGAAGCGCCGCGTCCCCATCCCGGAGGCGACGCTGCCTGGATGGGCAGATTGCCACGACGCATTGGCAGCGCGTCCCCCTTTCCTGGAGATACCGGGACAGCTAGGCATTGGCCCAAGAACCCGCTAGAATCTCGGTGAAACGGGCCTTTGTGGCCAGGATGAGTGGGGGAAATGGTCGCAGTTTTCTGCCAACTTTTTCTGCCAGCCGCGATTTGGCTTGCCGCAAGGCCTTGTTTTGCAGATACTTACAAATCAGGTCCCCGTAGCCCAATTGGGATGAGCGTCTCGGCCCCGAAAACCCCGCATTCTCCGGCGTTGTTTGGGGTTCTCACCATTCGGCGCCCTGCAATCTCCTGCACGATTCAGCATTCTCCTGCCGTCTTTTTCTGCCAGGTTTTCTGCCAAGCGAGTGTTGACGTAAGTCCTTGAGGACGCATTGTCATTTTACTGCCGACGTTCGTTGGCGTGTTCTGAGGATCTACAGTCATTAGCCAGACTTGGCCCGATTTCAGAGAGCCGGCATACGCATCGAGTGAACCCCCGGATCGAATTCCCCTGTCTAACATCGTCCGTCGCGGTACAATGGATGCGGAGAACAATACCGTCCTAGTGGCAATAGAGTCTCATGATTCTGGCAGCAGCCAAGCAATCAAAATGGGTCGCACTGGCTTTGCCAGTGCTGTGCTGAATCCCAGGAATCCATCGAGCAATTGTCTCCTGGATCGCGAAAAGCCTTTTCGCTATTGCACGGTGTGCGTTGGAGAGGATCGATAATGAGCACGACATTCTACCCGCACATTCTGATAGACGAAGTCGGTACGGCGCGTATCGGCCGGACGCGGTACAAGGTGCTCCATTTGGCCGGGGAACACTATCACTATGGTTGGTCGGCGGACGAGTTGTTGCGCCAGCATCCGGACCTTAGACCAGAAGAGGTTTATGCTGCGTTGACCTACTTCTACGATCATCGCGACGATATGGTGGCGCAGTTGGATGCGGCCGCAACGCTGGCGGAGTCTAAGGACGCCTCCGCTGTTGTTTTGCGCGCGGAATTGCTGCGGCGCAAGAAGGATGCCGATTAGCGATGTGGCTGCGATACTACATGGATGTACACATTCCTGCGGCGATCACCGAGTCGTTGCGCCGCCGAGGAGTCGATGTCCTTACCAGCCAGGAAGACGGAACTCGCGAAGTCACGGATGAGTTACTACTGCAGCGGGCCGCCGAATTGGGCCGCGTGCTGTTCTCCCAGGACCAGGATTTGCTACGGATCGCTCACCAGCGGCAATCCTCGCACGAGGCGTTTCCTGGGCTTGTGTTCTCACCCCAACGAGGCGCGAGTGTTGGACGGTTGATCGATGAACTCGAGTTGATCGCCAAATGTGCTCGTCGTGACGAAGCCGCAAACCAGGTGATCTATTTGCCATTGTCCTGAATTGGTGGTTCTGCCACTACTTGGCGGGTCCTGGTATGGAACGAGCTTACTACAGTGATCCGACCGACGGAGTACTCGGTGAGTAGTAGGTAGCTGGCCAATCATCGCCCCGCCGCGACAAGCGCGGTGGTGGCGTGTGTAGCGGTCGCTGGAGGATGGGACGTCGAACCAGAAGTGCCGGTCTGGCCGCCGTGGGACGAGGAAATCCTAGGTCTATCGCCAGTGCCCATCCTCGCTTGGCATGAACTCCCACAGCTCATTCTGGCGATCGTTGTTTCAAGCTTCCCGGCCACGCGTCCCTCTATCCGTGTGCTGCCGGGACGCTAGTCATGGGTCTGGGGAACCGCTAAAATCTCCCTGTTGCGACGAATTTGGCTGCAGTGGTCGTCTGAAACGGTCGCCGTTTTCTGCCAGATTTTTCTGCCACGCGGCTGTCGACGTAAGTTCGGGCAAGAGAACTATCATTCTACCGCCAATGTCCGTTGGCGTACCCCGATGCGCTGTAATTCGACACGCGGTGTGACTTGACTTCGAACAGCACAATCGTCAACCAGTGGCGTGGTCCGCAATCGGGGTTCTCAACGAAGATGAGGTTGTGGTAAGCTGGTCACTTGATTAATAGCGGCCAGATGGCAAGGAGGTCCGGTCATGGCATCCTCAGCGAAGCGGCGTCGGAAGCAACTGCGCAAGGCGCAGAAACATCGCACTGCAGGGAAGACTCAACGCCAACATGTCCAGTTGCCAACTACGGGCGTTCGCATGTCGGACGTCATACGGCATCTGACCGAGCCGATTGTCGAAGAGCTCGGCGATTCCGTTGATGATCTCGAGCGGATTATTACCTTGACCGTCGCCGCCTGGAACCTGACGCTCTTCGCTCCAGATGTTCAGTGCCGGCAGTTCGAGCGATTATCAGAGCGATTCTTCGGCTCCGATCGCGAGGGCATTGCGGTGTTTCGCTGGATCTGCGACGTAGTTGCCGAACGACGGATGCAGTTCTATCCGCATCTGAATGTCACCATCCTTGACGTGCACTTTACCCGCGAATCTGCCAGCTCTCTCTATTTCGAGGTAGCCTACTCGATCGTACAGCCCACAGTGCTACGTCCGTAACTCGCGTCATGGGTGGTCACATACTTCCACATCTCATCATTCGTCCCTGACACGAAGCACCGATTCTTAACCGCCGGCTACGGCACCTGGAGGCAAGCCGACTACGCCACGGCTGCGCTTGCCGAGGATGGCGGTTGACTTTTCATGCACGAGTAGCAGCTCGTTATGAGTTGCAGCGAGCCATACACGGCGATGCGATTGCCGCACCTTTTCCGCTTCGACGCTGTGCTACCGATTCGCAGCATATGAAATCAGCCGTGCAGTCGCCGGCAAGGCCGGCGCGTTCGATGTGGCCATTGAGGTGACCGGCATTGGTGAACCCCAGAGCTACGTCCTCGAACGCGACGCCGTGCGCTGGCGCGTGCTCGGCGCGGATGCGGTGGGCGCGATGTACGGCGGACTGGAACTGGCGGAAGCGGTCCGGCTTCGCTCGCTGGCGGAACTGAAACCCGAGGTTGCGAGTCCCCTTTTCTCCTCGCAGCGAACTTGCCAGCCTCCTTTACTGCCGCCCCGACAAAGTCGATTCAAGCAACGCTTGTCCGTTGGCGTGTTCCGAGGATCTACAGTCATTAACCAAACTTGGCCCGATTTCAGAGAGCCGGCAACTTGCCGCTGCTCCACGAGGCGTTGCCAATGCTCATTGCGCATCTCCTGTGCTCGACCGGCTGTTCCGAAGTCCTAGCCGGTTTTTCTTTGCGGGTCACTCGCCCACAACGGCTCGCACCACTCGGCGCGGCGCGTCGGCGGCCCTGATCGAGCGAGGATGCCGTAGGAAGTCCAGGTCGAACCGGTTTGGCGTGTCACGCGGCGGATGGCGCGGTTGCGTTGGATCGCTTCGGCGCGGACGTAGCTCCGGTCGTGGTGAAGGTGTACGCAGGCGGCGCGGTGGCGGATTTGCCGCGTTCGGACTCCGGCGTTCCTGAGGCGTTCTCCCAGCTCGCGGTCGAGGCCGCCGTATTCCATCCGCTCATCGAAGCCGTTGACGGCGAGCACGTCCTCTCGCCAGGTCGACGAATTGCAGCCGTTGAACGTCGCCCGCGTCGGTGTGAACGTGTCGAGCAGCGTCCCCCGCCAGGTGTCGCTTGTGAGTTTCCTCCAGTTCGACCAGCCCGGCAATCCCTGACCTGCCAGCCAGCGCCGGTTCGTCACGCGGCCGAACACCACATCGTCGGCTGTGATCCGATCGCTGATGTCACTCGGGAGACGCACACATCCGCCGGAAAGCAGGTAGCCGGGCTTGCTTAGTTGTACGTGCCGGGAAAGGAAGTGGACGTGAGGGATGCAGTCGCCGTCGGTGAAGACGAGGTAGTCGGCCGACGCTTCCACCACGGCCCGATTCAGAATCCTGCATTTGCGGAAGCCGCGATCCGCGTGCCACACGTGCCGGATAACCAGCTTCGTCGCCCGCTGCATTTGCTTGATGAGACAGGCGGTTTCCGCCGTGGAGCCGTCGTCGGCCACCACGATCTCGAAATCGCAGTGGCTCTGGACCGAATAGCCCCAAAGGACCTTTTCCAGCCACGTGGGGGAATTGTAGGTGGAGAGGATGACAGAAACTCTCATGATAGCGATATCCTCCTTGTGCTGGCTGGCATGCAAAAATCAGGCGACTTTGCTTCCAAGTGAAAGGCATCGCGAGAGCGGCTGTCGTACAGATCTCAGGTTCCGGATCGTGATCGGACGTGGTGGCTTCATGGGGACAATCAGTGGTCCTGTCTTGCGGTAGGATAGACGTTCCAATCCGTCCCGCGGCTAAGCATATAGCTCGATCTCACGCGGCGCGGCTCATCTGGCTTCGACCACACGGAAGCCCGATGATTCGCCGTGTCTCGGCGGCCGTGGCAATCTCCCGGCCGGCCGCTTCGGCGAGCCGGACCACGCGATCGATCAAGCCGACGTTGGTGGCTACCCGGTGCGTTTGCCAGTCGTAGTAAAGGGCGTCTTCCAGTCCCACGCGGACGTGCCCGCCCATCGTCACCGCCAACGAGTTGACGAAAAACCCGAAACGGCCGATGCCGGTCGCCGCCCAGGTGGTCCCCTCCGGCAACGCCCGGATGAGTGTGCAAAGGTTATCCGGTGTCGCCCCCATCGATCCCCGCGATCCGAGCAGGAGGTTCGCGTACAACGGGCGGTGCAGAATCCCTTTCCGAAGCAGGTAATGGACCACTTCTGCCATGCCGAGGTCGAAAATCTCCAGCTCGGGGACAACCCCCAAAGCGTTCATCTTCGTCGCGAGACGCTCGATCATGTCCGGCGCATTGATGGAGGCCTGTTGGGGAAAGTTGAGCGAGCCCAGCGTGAGCGATCCGAATTCGGGTTGCAGTTCCAGCACCTCGCTCCGCTGCCAGAATTCGCCATAGAGCCGCCCACTGCACGAGCCGGACAATAGCAACTCGGGGCACTCCGCGCGAATTCCGTCGAAGATTTCGGCGTACACCTCCTTGCGATACGTGGGTGTCTCGTCCGGATCGCGGGCGTGGAGGTGGACGATCGTTGCCCCGGCGTCTCGCACGCGTTTCGCCTCGGAGATAATCTCTTGCGGCGAGATCGGCACATGAGGGTTATCCGACTTGGTCGGCACCATGCCGGTTATCGCTGCGTTGATGATCAAGGGTTCCACGTGGCTTCTCCTTCAATTAGGCCGCCGAGGATTCGGGAATGCCGGTGGCTGGCTGTGAGGCGACCGCCGGTTGGGACTGTCCCGCCAGCATCTCGTCGAGCCGGTCCGGCACGGGGAGGCGAGCTTTGTCCAGGTACATGCGCAAAACGGCTGCCAGGCTCCTCCGCACGTAGGGCCATAGGTGGGCCCGGGCGGGATGGGTCGAAAAGCTTAAGTCCGGATAGGGATTGGCCTCCCAGACGACCATCCGGCCGTGGGAATCGTAGCTGTAGTCGAAGGCCAGGAGATCGAGCCCCAAGGCTTGACGCGCCCGTTCCAGGGCCGCGTAGTTCGGCTCCGGTTGCTCCAGGTACCGAAGTTCCTCGGCGCGCGCGTGCGTATTGAGCACGCGGTTTTTCGGGCGAAGCTCCCAGTGGTCTCCCACGATGAGATGACGTGTGACCCCCGCCGATCCGGTCGCCAGATAGCGGTACTTGCGGTACAGACCATCGTCCGGGTCGCGGACGTCGATGAACTCGACTCCGATAGGTCGATCCATTCGCGCAAACGGGACCTGGTCCAGCTCTTCGCGCCGGCGAATCAGATAGCTTGGCCTGCCGTGGCCGCGGTTTTCGCGAACCAACAGTGGTAACGCGAGACCTCCAAGTTCGGAGCGAAACTCAGCCGGGTCCTCGATCCGCACGGTCCGCGGCGTGCGGATTCCCGCCGACTCCATGATCCGCGCTCCGATGGATTTGATGCAGTTCGACATGCGCTCAACTCGGTTGATCACTGGAATCCCCAGCCGATCGCAATCGTTGGCCAAGCGCTGGCAAGCGCGGTACGTGCCCGCCGCCCATGCTTCCACCGGGTCCTGGAGCCAGGGAATGTGCAGCACGTAACGCTCCCACGATCGCGGCCGGTACGGCATCAACCTCAATTCCATACGCGAGCGAATCTGGGGAAACTCTTCTTCGATCCATTGCAGGAAGTAGCGGTAGCGATACGGCTGCTTTCCCGCATGACGCACGACCAAGAACCGGTGCTCGGCGGTAGCCTTGCGCCGATTCGTGTAGAAATCGCGCACGTTGTACGGTAAGCGGAGAGCCACCGCCTTGAGCGCCCGGCGAATGTTTGTCGCGGAAGAGCTGCGATCCATTATTACCCCGTCTCGGAAAGAAGCGGTCTGTCGCACTGGTAGGCGAACCAAGCGACTTGAAACACGACTCCCGGAAAACGCGGATCGGGGCTGCGCCGCCCACGATGCGCCATCCCCGCTGCTCGAGGAGTCGGCACATCGCCGGCGACGCCTGCCGAACCGCCGCCCGGGCGCCAGCAGACCAGGCCGCATGGTCCTGAATATCGAGCAGCCGGCCGCCTAGCCCCGCACCTTGGGCCGACGGGCACACCACCACGCGTGAGGGTGCTGCGACAGGGCCTTCGGGCAAAAGTCCAAAACGTTTGTACTCTTCCGCTTCGGGGACCTCATCGAGCGACGGATGCACGGTCAACCGCGCTGCGGCGACGAGCCGCCGTCCCGCGTCACGGATGATCCAATGGCGGGCGGCGCGGTCGAGATCGTCCGTCCATCGTCCATCCCGGAACAACGCACCATCGCCCAACGTCGCCTGCCACACCGCCGCTCGAAAAACGGCGATCTTGTCGAGCATCGACGGCCCAGATACCTCAAGGGGCTCGCTGAAACTTGAATCACGGCGGAGTCGCAGGCGTACTGCCATGGTATTGCCCGTCAAACGGCGAACTTTCGAATTTGCTCAGCGAGGACATCGACTGCACATGTCAGTCGAGCGCGCTTAAGGATTACTTCGGCCGAGCGAGCTTGAGGGTTGAGTCAAATTTGCGGATAACAGCGATTAAGTAAGACAGGAAGGATACGGTGGGCTCGCGCGGTCGTTTAGGAGGGACGCACCCCCACTTCGTCGCGGACGGAGAATCGATCGCGGCGTAGGTGCAGTTCTGTGCCAAGGTTCAGTTCTCATTGCGGATGAGCGGTGCACTCTTTTCGAGGGCCTCGCCCACTTTCGGATCGTCGACACCGGCCTCGCGAGCCAGGATCAGCGAAATGGTCAGCGGCAAGCCCGGCGAGTTCATCATCCCGTAACCCTGGAGCCGCCCGTCCGGACCGGCAAACCTGTGGCCCCACGAACCGACGATGCTCTGCCCGTTTGCGGCTTCCAACGCCAGCCTCTTCAGGCCCGGCATGACCGATTCGTCGCCGGTTGCCGCAGGAGGCCCGGTTGCCAATGACGGGGCCGCAAGGAGCGAGAGCAATGATGCGGCGACGATGGACGCGACGAACAGCGGCTTAACGATCATGATGGCAAATCCGAGGAAAAAAAGGGTACCATGGAGACTCTACCGCGGACCGGGCGGCAGGTGTTCGAGCAGATACCGCGTCATGAGCATTCGCAGGTGCACCGCCGTGCCGCGACCTTCGCGGAGCCCATGGTCACGATTGGGATACGCCATGTAGTCGAACTGCTTGCCCAGTTCGATCAGGCGATCCACCAGCCCTTCGGTGATCTGAAGATGGGTGTTGGTCTCGCCCGTGCCGTGAATGATCAGCAGGTCTCCCTTCAAGCCTTCGGCGAAGTTGATTGGCGCGGACCGGCGGTATCCTTCCGGATTCATCTCGCGGGTCTCCATGTAGATCTCCTGGAACCACGCATTGTAGAGATGCGGCTGCGGCTTGGGCGCAACGGCGATCCCCACGTGATAGACGTCCGGCTTGCGGAACATCGCGTTCAGGGTGTTCGAGCCGCCGCCACTCCAACCCCAGATGCCGACCCGGGACAGGTCGACGTACGGCCGGGTACGGCCGAGTTCTTTCACGCCCGCCGCCTGCTCCTCGGTGGAGAGCGGGCCGAGGCTGCCGAAAATGGCCCGCCGCCACGCAGCCCCCTTCGGTGCCGGCGTGCCCCGGTTGTCGATGGACACGACCAGATAGCCGAGGTCGGCGATCACGCGATGGTAGTCGGCATGGACTGCGTCCCCAGGCGTCCAGCACGGTCTGTGCGTGCGGCTCTCCGTACACGTAGACGAAAACGGGGTATTTCTTGCGAAGGATCGAAGTCGCTCGGTTTGATCATCCACGCGTCCATGACCACGCCGTCGCCGATTTCGAGCTGGAAGAACTCCGTTGGCTGCGAGATCAACGACTTCATCTTCTGCGCGCAGTTCTTGATTGTCTTCCAGCACGCGCACGACCCGGTGTTCAGGCAGTTGCACAAGTTCGGTGACGGGGGGAGTGTCGAACGTCGAGTAGGTATGGAACGCCCACTTGGCATCCGGGGAGAAGTCGTAGTCATGGGTGCCGGGCTGGTCCGCGGGGGTGACTCGTTCGGGCTCTGCCGGTTCCATCCAGACGTACACGGTAGAGATACTTCTGCGTCGCATTGTCAGGTGACGCGTAGTAGTAGAACCAGCCTCCTGCCTCGTCCACCACGGCGCGTTCGATAATGTCGTACGGGCCGGGCGTCAGGAGAGCCAGTTCCTGGCCGTCGCGCGAGTAGACATAGGCGTGCCGCCAACCGTCCTTTTCGCTCAGAACGATGAATGCCTGGCCGTCGCGAATCCACGTCAGCCCGGCATTCTTGCCGTAGCTGGCGACGACCCAGGCCGGATCGGATTCGTGGAAGATGCGCCGGATGGCACCGGTGCGGACGTCGGCCAGGAGAAACTCGCGCTCGTCCCGGAATCGGCTCAGCTTCTCGATCAGCAGTTCATGCGAGTTTCCAGCCCACTCGACCTGCCCCAGATAGAAACCCTCTGCCGGTATGGGAATGGAGAGCCAGCGTGTCTCCTTTCCCTGGGCGTCGACGACACCGACACGCAGCGTCGGTATGGTCTCGCCCACCCTGGCAAATCGGACTTCCTTGACTTCCGGATACGTCGGATCGCCCGGAACAAGGACCGACCTGAGTCTCACTTCGGAATCGTCCGATTGCACGAAGGCGATCCACTTTCCATCGGGGCTCCAGACTGCCCGACCGTTCGACACCGAGCTGTCGGCTGCACTGTGCGTGAGGCGAATCTTCCGGTCGCTGCTCAGATCGCGCACGTACAGATTCCCCTGTTCGGAGACCAGGACGCTCTGACCGTCCGGGGAAACGTTGCCGGATCTGCCGGGCGTTTCTTTCTGCGGTGAGTCCAGCACCGTGCGTTTGCCGCTGGCGGCATCATAGCGCACCAGCACCTGCTCCTTCCCATCGGGAACCGACTCCAGAACCGTGTAGCCCGAACTATCAGGAAGCCAGTCTGCACGAAATCTCTTGGCGCGAAACTCGTCCCGATCGTAGATGGCACGCAGTCGCGACTCCGCCCTCTCGAGCGTGCGTTCTGGAACACGCTCTGCATGAGTTTCAGACGCGGCGATGGTGCCGAGGAGGCCGACTAAGAGCACACAGTCAAGAGGAATACTCGTCTTCATTCAGGTATCTTCCGTTCGATATGGTTTCATCTTTGGTTCAGCCATCGTTGCACCTGCTGAGGATGCCCGGCGAGAATGAAGACTTTCAGAGGCTTGCCCCCGTCTGCCGGCCCGGCATCCGGCTTGCGCCGCTGACCCGTGACGTCCGCCGCGGTCGCAGGAAGGACTGGCAGCACCAGCGCGAGGACAACCACGGAATATACGGTCGTGGGTCGGTTGCTATTCATCATGATCAACACCTTTGTCTTGGCCAAATGACATTTCGTGATCATGGGAACAGTCGGGAATTCAGGAGGGGTGCCAGGGTGGCCTGGAACCAGTCCGTGACGAGCACGCCGCCATCCGGCGTCGGCGTACAACGCAGGAATCGCAAGTGGACCTCGTGGCAGTCGCAATCGGGATTCGGGCAGTAGACGTCGTCCACTGCGTACTCGATCCCCTCGTGCTCGAAGTGGTCGATCATCACCGGCCCGCCGGACGAGATGCTTCCCTCCTCGGACAGGATATCTCCGAAGAAGATCAGCGTGCCGGCTTCCACCGCTTGCAGATCAAAGCAGTGCTCCCGCAGACGCCGAGCCTCGCGCCTCTTCCGCTCGACCTCCGCCTGCCACGCCGCCCGTGCGCCGGCCGAATACTCGCGCAGGAATTCCCGAGCCAGGGCTTCCAGGGGCGCCGGCCGCTCGGGGGCATCCACCTCCTGCCAGGTCTCCGTGTCCACCCGCATTTCGAGCACCGGCGGGCCGTGCCCGGCGCGGCCGCCGTCAGCGTGGTCGAGCAGTTCCAGGAAGACGTCTCCGCATTCGCACTCCGGATTTGCGCACAAGCTGCCGCGCACCCAGAGCGGCTGCGGATAGGTGGCGGAATGAAACGTTGATTCCAGGGAATCCACGAGCAACTCCTCTTGTCAGCCGTGCCCGGCCCGAACGGTCGCAGCCGTTTCCACGTGGTCCACCTGCCGGACGATCTCGAACAACAGTGAGCATGATTGTACCACGAGCGACGCCGGTGGGAGGCGTGGCCCAGCTCCTCTGTACGCTTCTACCATCTTTTTTCTACCAAGTTTTCTGCCGAAGTTTTCTGCCAGTCGCCCGTCGACGTAAGTCCTCGAAAGCGGTCTGTCATTCGCGTGACGATTCCAGATGCCGGGCCCTCACAGTCCCCGGTCAACTACGGACGTTGGCGCGCATTCGAACTCGCAGAATCGTCGTCGCGCGGAACCCAGACCGATTTGCCGTGGCAGTCGACGTCGGTCGCGGTACAATGGCAGCAGAAGTTGATTGGTGTCGAACCGGTAGCGGGAACCACAAGTCTGTGGCCGGAGTTCACTACGATCCGGCATCGTTGATGGTTACGGGAACAACGGAGACTGGGACATGACGGGGCTCGAGGCCTTGCAGGCCGTACAATTCGTAACCGTCCGCGGTCGGCGGTTGGCTGTGCTGAATGCGGAAGACTGGGAGTCTCTGATCGAGTGGTTGGAGACGCTCGAGGACGTCAGCCTCGCAAAGGAGGCTCAGCGTGCACTGAAGGCTGCGGGAAGCGATCGCCAGGCCGCGGGTTGGCTTCGCTGGGACGATGTGAAGAAAGAGCTTGAATGAGCCGGTACACGGTCTACGTCCTGCCGGAGGAATTTCGACGCATCAAGCGGCTGCCGGGCCATGTGCGGCAACGTATCAAGTACGCCATCGACGAACTGGCCGACGATCCGCGGCCGACTCAAAGCAAGAAGCTGGACGTGGCGGACCTGGAGGACCCGGAACGTGAGGTCCGACGCCTGCGTCTGGACAGCTGGCGAATCGTGTATGTGGTCAGCGACGACCAGAAGGCCGTCGATGTCGTCGCGATTCGGAAACGACCGCCTTACGACTACGGCGATCTAACGGAATTGCTCGGCGAATAGCGCGGCCTTGATTCGCCCTTCTCCTTACTCCTCCAAATTCAACGGACTCCTTCTTGCTGTCCCATCGACGTCAATTGTCCGCGCGGCCATTGCGGACAGCTAGTGTCGTGGTGGTCTTGTCGTGAGCTGTGTCATATATCCATTTGAAGAGATCGAGCGGCAGTTGCGGGGTGCCAGTGGCAAACGAGGGCGCGTCACGATTCAAGACAAGCCATATTGGTGGGAGCAAGTTGTCGGCAACCTCTCCATTTCGGTGAACGAGGATGTGGAAGATCAGAGGCTTCTTGAGGAGCTCTGCGAGCTTTGTGACCTGATCGAGGCACACCTGGAAGCCGACGGTGGAGGCCCGTTGACCAGTTGACTCAACTTCCCAGGAAGGATGATCATGATTCCCAGCGTGTCGGCATCGTGGCGATTGGCGGCGCTCCTGCTCGGCGTGATGTCAGGTGCTCTTAGTGGGGCAGAATTGCCTTCCCGCTCGTCGAAGGGGCGACCTGTGCGAGCTGTAGCCGGGCCGCAGTCCAGGCGGGTCTACCGTAAGTGGGTCCTTTGCCGCTTCAACTCGGAAGATGTATGACTTGATGAGAAGGCCACGTCTGATCATCGCTAGGTCTAAAGGAGATCTCCTCCAGAGTCGGCTACGATTCGGTTTCTACGTTCAGCCTGGCCTTCAAGAAGTTCTCTGGACTGGCTCCAGGTGACTTTCGCCGCCGCGAACTCCAGGCCCAGTAAGCCACACCCCGATAACTTTCAACCTTCCGCGTCGAACCCGAACAGCATATCCATCACCTGCCAGGACAAGTCGGTGAGGATGGAATCGGTGTCCGCGTCGTCGTCGCCCTCTCCTGCCAGTTCATCAAGCTGTTCGAGGAGGGTCTGAAGCGAATCGGTCTGAGTGCCGCCGGCTTTCTGAGGGCCCATGCCGCCGCCCGGGCCGCCGCCCGGGCCCCCCATCCCGCGCGGTCCCCCGGGGCCTCCTTGAGGCATGAACTGCTGGGCATCGAGACCATACTTCTCGAAGATGCCGCTAATGGCCTCTTTCGTCGCCTCAGGGTCGGACTTGGTCCCGCTGGACACTTGAGATTCAAAGGCCGCCTTGATTTC
Source organism: uncultured Planctomycetota bacterium (assembly GCA_963700515.1). Taxonomy (GTDB): domain Bacteria; phylum Planctomycetota; class Planctomycetia; order Pirellulales; family Pirellulaceae; genus JAJRVM01. The sequence continues at coordinate 42,537 of CAVOXY010000058.1, forward strand.
GGTCTGGATGGCTTCGCGAGTCTCTTCGCTCACTCCGGCTTCGCTCAACTTATCGTTGAGCACGCCCTCCATCTTCTCTGCCATTTCAGGCGGGGCCATACTCCCTCGCATGGCCGCCAACTCTGCGGCCGAGTATTGACCACCACAGCTACCTACATTTCCAATACCAGACATTCTCGTCTCCTGTTCCAGACCCAGCTTTGCGTCACGCCGCAGACAGTGACGGTCTCGGGCTGCAAAATCAGCCTCTTCCCTTTCAGTATCGGTCACAAAACGGGCTTGGGTGCATTTCCCGGCGTCTCAAACTCGTCGCCAATCGTCCAGGACCTCCGGATTCATTTTGATGCGCCCCCTTCGGCATTCGACGCCCTACCGCTCTTCGGCTTCCCTGCTTTCAGCGCACGGCAACTCGCCAGTCTCAGAGGCGAACCGGCTTCCTTGGTTGCGAGCGTGGAACTTACCACTGGCAAGGGCCACTTCAACAATCTGTCATGCGAGGCTTGCGGTCGTCTCCTGGCGCCGGTAGTCACCCGGGGCTGCGCCTGAATATCGCTTGAAGGCAGTGCTGAAGGCCGAGACCGAGTCGTAACCGACTCTCGACGAGACCTCTTTCAAACCGATCGTTGAGTCCCGCAGCAAGCGGCACGCGGCACGCATCCGTTGTTCGCGCAGGTATTGCACAGGCGGTACGCCCAGAACTCTTGTGAAGCTTGCCGAAAAAGCCGATCGCGACATGTTTGCCCGTTCCGCCAGCGACGCCACGGTCCAAGGCGCGTCTGGCTGGTTGTGAATCAACGCCAACGCGGGCCCCAGTTCTCGGTGCAGCAAGCCTTGCAGGGCATCCGATGTTGTCGCTCCCGATTCCGTCAGATACAAGCGAGTTGCCTGAATCAGCAAAGCTTGTGCCAGGTGCGACACGATGGCCCGAGCACCAGGCTGGCTCGCTGACACTTCTCTCTCGATTGCGTAGAGAATCAACCCAAGTTTGGACAGGTTCGCGTCACTGCTGCAGGTCAGATGGAAAATCGGCGGCAGTGCGCCGAAGAGCGGATGGATTCCGTGCCCGTTGAATTCCAGGATTCCCCCGATCAGACCGGTCGGCGCGCCTCCTCCTCCGTAGATCAGGGACGTGCAAGTAGCCTGCTCCGAATGTCGGACGAGTTCGTCGACGGCAACGACGCGGCCTTCCTGGTCGCTTGACAGTTCGTATTCACATGCCGGCGCAAGAGTGATGAAATCGCTGGGAGCAATCGTGACCGTCTTCTCTATCCCGCGACCGCTCAACCAGCACTTGCTGCCGGTCAGGACGCCAAAGAGAACGACATTCTGCGGCACTGTCAATCTCCAAGGTGCCGTCAGCGTCATCCTTCCCGCAAAACTGATGGGGAGCGGGAAGGTGGCAAGGAGTTCTGTGAGCGGATCGGGTTCGGGATGTGTTATCTGGTTCATAATCCACAACGTGGCAATCGGGAAGTGTCACTCCCTGCTACGGAGGAAGCTTTTTGCCTTCTCCGCCAAGCCTTTGCCGTCCGCAACTAGACCGATCCTCAGTGTGCGGCATCCGCAGTCACGCAGTACAAACAGCTCCCCGATCGCAGCAACAGTCTTCCGTCCGCAATCGCCGGGGTGCCGCTGAAGTCACTCTCATCAGACTCCAGGCGGTTGTGAGCCAGGATTTCAAACGCTGGCTTGGCGGGCAAGACGAATGTACCGCTCCAGCGGCTGACAACGTACAATCTGTCGGCAGCCAGAATGGGCGAGGCGTACACGGGCCGTCCGCTGGTGTTCAAGCCGGGGACGCGCTCGCGGTACACGGACTCGCCTGTCTTGGCATCCAGGCAATGCGCCTGGCCACGGTCGTCGATCCAGTAGAGGAAGCCGTCATGTAGCAGCGGTGTTGCGACGTAGGAACTCTCCCGAGTGAACCACAGCATGTGCGAGTCCGTTACATCGCCTTGACCCCCGGCACGCAGGGCGTGGCCGCCTGCGGAGCGATAGCCTCCGAATGCATAGACGATTCCGTCATGGGCCACGACCGTCGGACAGACGTTACCCGTCAGGTTTGTTTCAGCGTACCACTGCAACTTGCCCGTGTCGGGGTTCAGTCCCCACACTTCGCCAGGTACGGAGATCACCAATTCCGTGGTCCCGTCCGGCAACTCAACTAAGGTCGGTGTGCCGTAGGTTAGTTCCAAAGATGCGGCTTCTGCCTTCCAGACCTCCCTCCCGGTCTGCTTGTCCAGAGCGAGAATCGATCGGCTTTCTTCGGCGGCGTTGACGATGACCATGTCTTTGTATAACACGAGACTGGCCGCCGACCCCCAACGGCGATTGCTGGACTCCTTGCCCACCGCCTTTCGCCACTGCTCGTTGCCATCCATGTCGAAAGCCAGCACTCCGGTCTTGCCGAAGAAGACAAAGACCTGTTGACCGTCTGTCACCGGAGTGCTGCTGGCATAACCGTGCTCGGTCAGATAGCCCGTATGTTCATCCTCGGGCAATTCGGCGGCGATTGTCTTGGTCCAAAGGACTTCTCCGTCCGCCAACCGAACGCACACCAGATGCCGCTTCAAGCCCTCCTGCGGCTCATTCGCTCCGTCACGGACACCGTAGCCGGAATAGCAGGTGACCAGGACTCGGTCGCCCCAGACAATCGGCGATGACGATCCTGGCCCGGGCAACGGTGTCCGCCAGGCCACGCCTTGCGTTTCACTCCAGGTGAGCGGAACCTCCGCGGCGACGCTGATCCCGTCGCCACTCGGACCGCGGAACCGCGGCCAATCGGCACCCGCGAGCGGGCGTGTGGCCACGATGAGGAACAGAAGACACATCATCGAAACGAAGTAAGAAAACTTCACGATTAGGATCCGTTTGTTAGGTTTCGGTTGTAGGACGCCATTGACGATAACGACCTGTGGGTCAGGCGGAAGTGCGTGGTCGCGACAGGGTTCCACTTCTCTCAGCGAGCCGAGTGACTTTCCCACTAGAGGAAACCACTACGACTCGCCGAGCCAATGCCTATCGCAGCGGAATACGCGCGACCATCTCTACGGACGGACATCACGACTTAGGTCGCTGCGGGCGATCATTCCGAGCGGGTCGGTCTTCACGCGCCCCATCTGGTCCACCTGGGCCACCGTGCTGCGGGGCAAACTGCTGGACCAGTTTCTCAGCTTCCTCCTGGTCAATGGCACCGTCCTTATCAAGATCACCCTTCTCGAAGAGTTCTAACGTTCCTTCCGACATTTCCTTTTTCGTGATCTTGCCGTCCTTGTCCGCATCGAGTTTCATGAGCTGGTCGATGAGGTGCTGGCCGGGCCCTCCCGGTCCGCCAGGACCACCTGGTCCGCCTTGGCCCGGACCGCCAAATTCGCCATGATCAGGTCCGCCTTGGCCTTGGCCGCCAATAGCGGCTTGACCGGGACCCCCAGGTCGTCCGCCTGGGCCTGATCGACCCAATGGCGGAGGCCCGGCGGGCATCACTTCATCAATGGTCAGTTTTCCATCGTTGTTTCTGTCCAATTTTTTCAGCGAGGCAGCCGCGTTCTCAATCTCTGCCGCCGATATCTCGCTATCTCCATTCGCATTGAGCGCCATGAGCAGCAAGTTCATAGGGGGCTGGTGACCGAACTGTTGGCCTTGAGCCCCGCCACGTCCTGGCCCTCCTCCCCGACCACCCTGCTGCATACCTTGGGGACCTCCGGGCGGCTGAGCCGAGATGGCAAAGGCCAGCAGGGAGACGGCGAATAGTGACAGGGCTCCGGTCGTCAGGAATCTCATGGTATCTCTCCAACAAGGGTAGGACTGTCTGCCGGGTTGAGGCCGTCGTTAAGTCGTCGGCCACGTATCAACGTCTGGTACCTTGAACGGGAAAGCTCGGCGATGATCCACTGGTGGTGAAAAGTTTGTTTTCTCGCGTAAATTCCCCCGTCCACCGGAAGCGGGCCAAATCCCACCCGGCTGTAGCTCACGACTATCTTTCGGTCAGTGCCCGGCCGGCGGTCCTACCGCTGTTCTACTGGTCACTCGGGGCATTCTCCAGATTTCAGGACCCTTTCGCGGTGAGAGCGACACCACCGGTCATCTAAGTCTCGCCTCTCCGTTTCTCAATTGCGTCCCCATCCTCAACGGTGGTGCAGGGCCATCGATGACCGTTGTGCCGTTGGTCAGATAGACCTCGCCGCCGGATGCACTGAGAGCAAAGCTGGCGTGATTGCTGCCTTCGCTGGTTTCGCCATCAACCCAAATCGTTAGGAAGTCACCATCGGTTAGATTGCCCGTCGGAATCGCCCACTTGGTAAGCTCGCTGGCGCTATCGGTCAGGTACAAACCAGACAAAGATACCGAACCGGGGCCGTTGTTGTAGATTTCCACCCACGGATCGAAGTCACCCGCTTGGTCCTGTGCCGTCGTGACATTGACTGACATCAATTCGTTGAGTGCGAGGTCCGATTGCTCGGCATAACTATCCAACACCGAAGATAGGTATTCCGCACGATCCTCGATGAAGCTGGTCAATCCGTAGATCGTCCTCATGCCCGCGTTCACATTGGTCGTCAAATTCTGCTCGAACTGCGCCGTCGTAAACTGCTTGTTTGGGTCGGCAGCGACATCGTCGCGAATCAAATCGGCCAACTCATTGATTCGAGCGGTGGCTGAGGTGAGGTCGAAGCCCTCTCGCAGCATTTCGGCGAGATCGCGAAGATACTCGGTGCTGTATTCATCGATTGCCCACAGATTCTCGGCGAGCGGTCGTGGCTGGTCCTCAACCGGCGTTCCGGGAGGCCCCATCGGAATACCCACCGGCAACCAGAACGGATCGATCTCGACAGGGTCTTGTCCTCGATCGACGAACTGAGTGAACGTGCCAAACGACTCGTTGACATCCCAGAACAGATGAGTGAACTGGCCCGTGTCCAACTTCACCAATTCGTCGATCAACGCGCTGCACAATGTGCTGACCCCGTTCAGGTCCAGCACCAGACGGTAGGTGAGATGTTCCTCCAGAAGAAACCGAAGCTCGCCACCAAGTGCAGATGCGTCGGGTGATTTTCTGAGCGGCTCTGCAACCTTTATCCATAGCCAATTGGGGCCTCGCTCGATGTCTAACTTCCACGGAAAGGCGATCATCGGAATTGTCCTTTCGTGGTTCGCACTTGTGGATAGCGGCCGTGCCGGCGCGCGTCACATGCCCGATGCGGCACGTACGGCTATGCCGACCATAAAAGGATAAACGTACAACGTGGTCGGCTTTCCACAGAAAACACCCAATGGGGGACTGCGCAGCCATTGATCCAACGGCTATTGATCCAAGCGATTCCAAGAGAAGCCGGGTATTCGTGGGGAAGGTCTCCGTAGCGTCAGTTCATTCGCCACGCATCCCTGAATAGATGGGAACTCATCCCAATTGCAGCGGGCCGTTCAAATCCTGCTATTCCCGAGGGACAGCGGGAGGCCCTCTTCTGAGGTCGCGATACTTTTCGGCCTGACGGCATGCCTCGTCGGCGAGGTCTTCCTGGCCGAGTTGTCTGTACACTTCGGCCAGGATTTCGTAGCCCCGTCCCAACAATCCCTGATGGGGGCCTTCTCGGCCAACCTTCTGAACGGAATGGAGCGCTGAGACTGCGGATTCCAGGAGGGAACGGGCTTCTTCCGTTTTCGCTCGTTCGGTCAACGACTCGGCCAGAGAAATCTGGATCATCGCTTTCCAGATCTTGTACGGCATGTTGTCGGGAAACCGCGACACCAATGAGGATTGCAGGCTCAGGGCCTTCCCAAGTTCGGCCTCGGCAGCAGCGGGCCGAGCCTCTTGTGTGAAGACTTTGGATAGGGCCAAGTACACTTGCACCTGGGACAAGGCGTAGACAGGCACATTGGGGTGTTCCGCAACCAACTTCTGAGCGACGCCCAGCGCTTGACTCAATTGGTCCACTGCGGTCGTACCCGCCTCTACGTCATGCTGCGAAGCTGCCTGAAGGTAGGTCCTCACGAGGTCAGCTCGGTAAGTCGGGTTGGCCGGAAAACTCTCGACCAGTTTCTCCAGAATCTCGATCGCTCGACCCGTTTGTCTGCCTTCTCCACCATCCAGATCGATGGCTCTGGCGGGCGGCAAGTCGCGGTAGCAGCAGGCGAGCAAGTGTTGGTAATCGGGGATTGTCGGCTGCTCCTCGACCAGTGTTTCAAGCAGCTCCACGGCACGCCGCAGATACTGCTCGCTTTCTTCCCGCTCATAAGGGTCAGGCGGCGGTCCCGGGCCGCCGGGGCCCAGTTCCCAGAAGGGATCATCGAGCGGCGGCCCATCCGAGAGCATCTCGTGCGGCCCGTCAAACTCGAAGTCCCATGGGTCGCCAGCTGGCGGCGGCGGAGCAGCGAACATCATATGGGGCGGACCACTCCCTTGCCCCAGCGAGTAGCACGTGCGGGCCATTTCGAAACGGAGGGCTGGTGATGCTCCCGCGGTCTGCGCAACCTGGTCGAGTGTTTCCAGGGCCTGGAGGTGGAACGGTCGACTCTCGGTCGGCGAGCCGGCCGGGATCTGCAACTCCCCGAGGCTGTTGTAGATCCGGGCAATCTCTACGGCGACGCCGCTGTCGGACGGATCATGCTCCTCGATCTGGCGGTACGTATCGATTGCGGTGAGGTAGGCAGCCTCGGCCTGTTCGAATTGCCCGAGCGCTGCACGGATGTCGCCGACGCGCCGGTTCGCATCGGCACTCTTGCCGCGAAACGCCGGATCGCCACCGCCGTGGGCGGCGAGTTCATCATAGAAGACGAGCAGACGCTCCAATAGCGAAGCCGCCTCTTTGGACAAGACCGGCTGCACAGTGGCTTGGATACTGCCACCCGTCGTATCGTCGAGTGACATATCGGCAAATGCGGATATTCGATCGGGAGCAAACTGCTCGAAGATGTCGTCGAGAGCCTCTAACGCGAGACCAGAGGTCGCGTCCGCCTTGCGTCGCTGCACAAGCTCACCGTCCAAGGCCTTGTTGGTCAGGATGTAGCCAATGCTCGTCACAATGGCCACCAAGACCAACAAGCCAAGCGCGGTTGCCGTCAGTCCGGCAACGGCAGGATTCCGTCGGCACCACCGCCAAAGGTGCTCCACGGACGAGACACGACGGGCACGGATCGGCCGATCGTCCAGGAATCGTCGCAGATCGTCAGCCATTTCTTCGGCAGATTGGTAGCGATGCGCTGGTTCCCGGGCGACCGCCTTCATGACAATCGTCTCCAGGTCGCGAGGGATTCCCGCTGCCACGACGGCAAGTCTCGGAGGCGGCTCCTCGGCAATCTTCCGCATGAGGCTACTAGCGTCGGGAGCTTCGTAGGGTGGTCGCAGAGCAAGCATCTCGTACAGCGTCAAGCCCAAGCTGCAAACGTCGCTCCGCGCGTCTGCCTCACCCCGGAACCGTTCCGGTGCCATGTAACGAAGTGTACCGACAATGTCGCCGATTTGGCTGACCGAATCGTCCTGCATCGCCTTGGCCAGCCCGAAATCGGTCACCCACGCAATGCCGTGCCGGTCCATAATCAGGTTGGAGGGCTTGATGTCACGATGCAGCACGTCCCGCTCGTGGGCATGGCGCAGAGCGTCGGCCACCTGAACCCCAATACGAGCCACGTTACGCCAGTACGTCGGGCCGATGTGAAACAAATCCGTCAGATCGGTCGGTAGTCCCGTGCGGGGCAATGACGGATCGGGGCTGACCGCGTCGGCTGAGGTTGTCCTTTCGTCAAAATCGTCCGTTGGTGCTTCGGCAAGCAGGGCGTTCGGTTTCCCTGCCAAACGGTCAGCTTGCTTCCCACCGGACAGGGAACTGCTTTGTTCTTCCGTATGTTCGATGTTGCTGTCGACCAGCATCCGAGCCGCATCCGCCGCTTCCGCAAGGCGTTTCGTTGAGCCACTCCCCGGCGGGGCGGCAAGGCCGTCTGCTTCTCCCGATTTCGAGCGTCGGGATCTGCCGAGTCGCAGCAGGACTTCGTCGAGCCCGACGCCTGCAATCAATTGCATCACGATGTAGTGATAGTCGCCTTCCTCACCGACTCCAAAGACGGGGACAATGTTCGTGTGATGCAACCCGGCAGCAATCTGTGCTTCGCCTTGGGTCTTCCGGCCAGACTCCGTTCGCCAAGGGAATATTCGCCTACGACCCAAGCACGACCGAAGTGAGCCTGGATGAATTCGTCGACACGGTCTCCCGATCGGCCCTGGGAACGAACAATCCGGTCTACACCCGGCAGATGGCCGAGCATTCACTCGCCCGGGTCAACGAACTTCGGCAGTGGGGATTCTTCGACTCGCCCCTTTACTTCAATAGCTTCAGCAAACCGATTCGAGAGCGAAAGATCCCGGTCATCGAGCGGGTCATGCTGACCCATCTGATCAAGGAGAAGGGTCGCATCGCGGGAGCTGCGGGTTTCAGTGTGGACGAGGAGAAGGTCCACTTCTTCAGGGCCAAGAGCGTCATCCTCTGCACCGGGGCGGGAGGCTTCAAACCCAACGGCTTCCCGATCTGCGACCTCACCCACGACGGCACGATCATGGCGTACAACATCGGCGCCAAAGTGACCGGCAAGGAGTGGAACGATGGGCACATCGGCCAGGCCACCAACCCAGCCGCCTGCTACGACGGTTGGCATGGGATGTTCGATCGAAAGCCGAGCACAACCAGCGTGGAAATACATCACGACCTGGGCGTGGATGTCAATTACGTGGCTTACCAGGCCGGAAACCCCTTGAAGATGGGACCTCCGGGATCGGAAGGGAAGTCGAACGTTGCTGGCGGCCCCTACAGGCCGGCGGAATTCGATCGGCAAGGCCCCCCGCCAGGCGGCGACGAAGGCAGCAGACCGCCAGGAGGTCGACAGGGTGGACCTCCCGAAGGTGGACCTCCTCCCGGCGGCGGCCCACGAATAGGTGGAGGACCTCCTGGAATGCAAGGCTCCGCCGTCGGCGGTTCTTCCGCCGGCATGGCGATCCACAAATCCGAGGGACTCGTGCCAATCAACGACAAATGCGAGTCCAATATCCCCGGCCTGTACGCGGCCGGCGACGCCTTGGGTTCCTACATGGCCGGCGGGATCTATACACAGATCGGCTCCTCATTGGCTGGCTCCGCCGTCCAAGGCGCAGTCGCCGCCGAAGCCGCTGCCGAATACTGCAAACATCTGGAATTGCCCGCCATCTCGTCGAAGAAGAGGGAACTCATTCAAAGCGAAATCCTGGCGCCGCTAAGACGGGAATCCTCCACAAGAACGCCAAGCATTCATCCGATTAGCGCACTTCGGCACACCCAGCGCGACAGAGTCCGCGTGCGGCGATTCTCGGTTCTTCATCGTCGCGGTCACAACTCTGCCACTTCACCATATTGATGGCCGGACGGTTGATGATTTGACCGACATTTGCGTGCACGTGTGGTCCACCCCCGAGTTGCCAGAACCGATGGCGTCGCTCGATTTTCCAGAGAGGGGGTAGCGCCCAAATTTTGACAACACAGCGGCGTTGGCCACCTGGAACGTTGGACGCGTATGTCGCCCCGACCTCGGAAGTTTTGGCGTGATCAAGACCTTCAGATGTCGCCCCCACCCGAGCGTCTGAAGGCAGCTTGCGGGGACGCGTCAGTGACGTTGATTGGAAGCGGTTGGGGCGGCGACGACTAGTTGAAGGTATGGTCGAATTGATGACGCGGGGTCGGTCCTTTCGACCATGAGCGAAGATCGTCCTAGCGCACGTTGGCCTACCCGAACTGGGTCATTGACAGCACCACGGCAGGGCCCCGATTGACTGATCTTGATCAGGTGCGTCCCTCTTTCCTTGTGCTACAGGGGCTCCTTCGCGCGAACCGAAAAATCCCTTACAATTTCGAGGTTGAGTAGCGGATGCGGTCGGTGAGAATGGGCGAAACAGCCGCGGTTTTCTGCCAATGGAAGGTGTTCGCGGTGCCCTAAGAGATTGGGGCAAAAGAAGTTACAATCAGGTCCCCGTAGCCCAATTGGCTTCCGCGACGCAGCTCAAGAAACCCCGTTTTCTGCGGCATTTTCAGGGATCTTCGCGATTCTGCGACCTGCAATCTCCTGCACGATCCTGCAGTCTCCTGCCGTCTTTTTCTGCCAGGTTTTCTGCCACGCGACTGTCGACGTAAGTTCGGGCAAGAGAACTATCATTCTACCGCCAATGTCCGTTGGCGTACCCCGATGCGCTGTAATTCGACACACGGTGTGACTTGAGTTCGAACAGCACAATCGTCAACCAGTGGACCCCAGGTCGATTTCCCGTGGCTCTTAACGTCAATCGCGATACAATAAACAATAATACGGATAGAAGCAGTCCCCGGATATTGATTAAGGGAGGTTTCGGATCGCCGGCTGATATCCTTTTCGTTTTGGCACAACTGACGGTGATGGCATAAGGGAGAGCGAACATGACGGACACCTTCGAAGCCAGGCTTGCCAAGCTTGAGCAGGAAGTGGCCATGCTCAAAGCCAAGGAGGTGCAGGACAAATCCAATTGGATTTCGGAGATCACCGGTTCGTTCGGAGATGATGCGGATTTCGAGGAGATTGTGCGACTTGGCAAAGAACTACGTGACGCGGAACCACCCGAAGGGGATTAGTCCGTGTTTATTCTTGATTCGGATCATCTGAGCATTCTGCAGCGTCAGGGGCCCGCCAGCGAATATCGCAACTTGGCAAATCGCATCGCCGCGTATTCCGCAACGCATTTCTACGTGACCATCGTTTCCTTTCATGAGCAAGTGAATGGCTGGACCGCATATGTGGCACGAGCAAAGGATTCCGCCGGTCTCGTGCATGGCTACCGCCGACTAGAAGGCATCTTGTCGGACTTCGCCCGTGCGCAGGTTCTGCCCTTCAGTACAGCGGCGGCAGACATCTACGATGATTTGAGACGAAGGCGAATTCGGGTGGGCCCCATGGATCTGCGCATTGCCTCGATTGCGATTGCCAACCAGATGACCGTACTTACCAGAAATGCCGTCGACTTCCAGCGCGTGCCAAACTTGTCGTTCGAGGATTGGACGTTGAGTTAGCAGAAACGTGGGCCGCCACGTGACGATCGAAGACTGTATCAATTGTTGTGCGTCCGTCGTGCGACGGGTATTTTGCGGGGGCTTCAGATCCGCCAGCCGGAAACGGTCCGCGTCGCACACGCCCACTGCCGGCAGTTCGAGCGATTATCAGAGAGATACTTCGACTCCGATCGCGAGTGCATTGCGATGTTTCGCCGGATCTGCGACGTAGTCGCCGAGCGAAAGATGCGGTTCTATCCGCATCTGAATGTCACCATCCTTGACGTGCACTTCACCCGCGAATCTGCCACCTCCCTCTATTTCGAAGTGGCCTACTCGATCGCACAGCCCACAGTTCTATGTGCGTAATCGGCCTCATCGGTGGTCACGTGCTCCCACATCTCACACTGGTGCAGCCAAATGGGATTCGCGTTGCGCGCGATGACGTCGTCGACCGGCAAGTCCTCGATCAGTTGTGGGCGGCGTACTCGTTTCTGCTCGGCGTGCCTTATCAATCATCCTTGGGTTTTGTCCCAACACATTAAGAAGGTCTCTGGACTGGCTCCAGGTGACTTTCGCCGCCGCGAACTCCAGGCCCAGTAAGCCACACCCCGATAACTTTCAACCTTCCGCGTTGAACCCGAACAGCACATCCATCACCTGCCAGGACAAGTCGGTGAGGATGGAAACGGTGACAGTTCGTATTCACATGCCGGCGCAAGAGTGATGAAATCGCTGGGAGCAATCGTGACCGTCTTCTCTTTCCCGCGACCGCTCAACCAGCACTTGCTGCCGGTCAGGACGCCAAAGAGAACGACATTCTGCGGCACTGTCAATCTCCAAGGTGCCGTCAGCGTCATACTTCCCGCAAAACTGATGGGGAGCGGGAAGGTGGCAAGGAGTACTGTGAGCGGATCGAGTTCGGGACGTGTTATCCGGTTCATAATCCACAACGTGGCAATCGGGAAGTGTCACTCCCTGCTATGGAGGTAGCTTTTTGCCTTCTCCGCCAAGCCTTTGCCGTCCGCAGACAGACCGATCCTCAGTGTGCGGCATCGGCAGTTACGCAGTACAAACAGCGCCCCGATCGCAGCAACAGTCGTCCGTCCGCAATCGCCGGCGTGCCGCTGAAGTCACTCTCGTCAGACTCCAGGCGGTTGTGAGCCAGGATTTCAAACGCGGGCTTGGCGGGCAAGGCGAATGTGCCGCTCCAACGACTGACGACGTACAACCGGTCACCGGCCAGAATAGGCGAGGCGTACACGGGCCGTCCGCTGGTGTTCAAGCCGGGGACGCGCTCGCGGTAAACAGTCTCGCCTGTCTTGGCATCCAGGCAATGCGCCTGGCCACGGTCGTCGATCCAGTAGAGGAAGCCGTCATGTAGCAGCGGTGTTGCGACGTAGGAACTCTCGCGTGTGAACCACAGCATGTGCGAGTCCGTTACATCGCCTTGCCCCCCGGCACGCAGGGCGTGGCCGCCTGCGGAGCGATAGCCTCCGAATGCATAGACGATTCCGTCATGGGCCACGACCGTCGGACAGACGTTACCCGTCAGTTTTGTTTCAGCGTACCACTGCAACTTGCCCGTGTCGGAGTTCAGTCCCCACACTTCGCCAGGTACGGAGATCACCAATTCCGTGGTCCCGTCCGGCAACTCAACTAAGGTCGGTGTGCTGTAGGTTAGTTCCAAAGATGCGGCTTCTGCCTTCCAGACCTCCCTCCCGCTCTGCTTGTCCAGAGCGAGAATCGATCGGCTTACATCGTCGGCAAACATGTCGAGCAGATCATCTAAGTCAGATGGCTGGTTAAGCGTGGTATTGCTCAGCAACTCGTCAAAGGCGGTGTGACGCAGCCGCTCAAAGGCATGCGAATCGTGCAGCCTGTTTTGTTCTTCCAGAGAGGGGTGTAGATCGGCATCGTATTGGGCTGCGATGCTGACGGTAGTTGACGGCTCTTGTTCCTCGGAAACCGAGTCGGATTGGAGGGACTGGTCCAGCGGGGACGTAAGCCCGTATGCAACAACGTAGGAAGCCAATTGAGCAATCGACGTAGCTTCTCCTTCAGCTTCGCCCTCCGTGACTGAGTTCAAGTAATTGATAACGATAAGGACAGAAGAAACCGAAGCGCGCCACCAAGTGCAGACGCGTCGGGTGATTTTCTGGGCGACTCTGCAACCTTTATCCATAGCCAATTGGGGCCTCGCTCGATGTCTAATTTCCACGGACAGGCGATCATCGGAATTGTCCGTCCGTGGTTCGCACTTGTGGATAGCGGCCGTGCCGGCACGAGTCACACGCCCGACGCGTCACGTACCGCTATGCCAGCCACAAGAGGATAAACGTACAACGCGGGTCGCTTTCTACAGAAGGCACGGCAGACGGAGTCAGCGGCGGTCGTCTCAAGTACAAGAAGATCGTTGACCAAAACGCCTGCTGGAAATCGGATTATCCCAACTGGCAGCTGAGCTGAAGAGACCGCGTGAATTAACACCATTGAATCACCACGACTTGCTCCATGCGTTCTGACCAAACCACAGGTCCTCTATCGCCATCGCAAAATAATCTGATGAAACCTCTCTTTTTCACTCTGGCTGTCGAGCTGCTCACGGCAGCATCAACCACGCCTACACGCCGAACCGACCGAACGGCCCAACATTCTCTGGCTGACTTCCGAGGACAACAGTGCGCACTGGTTGGGTTGTTATGGAAACCCGCACGCCGACACCCCCAACATCGATCGGCTGGCCCGCGAAGGAATCCAGTACATGCACTGTTACGCTAACGCACCGGTCTGCGCCCCGATCTTCAAGGCCGGTCAATCGGCTTCTCGCATCGAGAACTCGGACAAATTGTGTCATAATGTTGTGACAGACAGCACGGTTGATTATTTTGACCGGCCGGAGAAGTGTCACAATGAGAACCCGCTCGTACCGTTACTTGGCCAGCCCCTCCCGCCTGCATTCCCGTCGATAGTCCGGAATCAAAGAAAAGGGAAAAGAAATACCATGCCAAACCAAGTTCAGCTTGGTCGCCAGGCGGCTGCATTCTTGATGGTTTGCAGCTTCATCGCCAGCCTGCTTCCTAGTTTCGCTGCGGCTCTCTACGCCCAAACGGTGGACCCAGAATCAGTATTGGGCGACACGACAATGCCGTCCCCCGAAGACGTGTCGCAAAACTTTCCCTACGGAATCACGGGTAAGACGCCGCCGACTTTGATCAAAATTAATTACGAAGGACAAGAACCCTACCACAAGCACCGCATCAATCTGAGGATCTTTCAAGGCTGCCCGCAGGTTGAAATCTCCGAGGGCGGCAGACTCTGGGCAACTTGGTTCGGATCCAACGTCCAAGCCGAACGAGCGCCGTACCACAAAGACCAGTTTTCGGTCATATCGACCTCCGCAGACGATGGCAAAACTTGGAAAGAAGTCTTTGTCTTCGACCCGAGCGAGCTCCTCGGCGGGGGAGCATCTGACCCGATGCTGTGGAAAGATCCCAAGGGAAATATCCGCTTCATCGGCCTTAGGAACATCGATTTCAAAGGCAAGGACGAATTCGCCTCTTCCGCATGGGAATTCACCATGCTCAACCCAGAAAACGAACACACCGCTTGGACCGCGCCGCGTTTGCTTGGAAACAAAAACATTTCTGTCATGAAGCCGCTCATTTTCCCTGACGGTACTGTTATGCGTTCGATGGACGACTTCAAGTTGGTCGGCAGTCCCGACAAGGTGAGAATTCGCTTTTTGAAAGAAGACGTCGACGGCAAGCCGATATTCGTTTCCGAATTCCCTGTTGATAACGACGCAGTTTTTGCGGAGCAAATGCCTATCATCAGAAAAGACGGCAGCCTCTTCACGTTCTACCGCGCAAGAAAGGGCAGAAATTCGCCGAATCCTTCGACGGCGGCAAGACCTGGAATCTGGGCGGCAATTACCCGATGCAGTTCTCGATAAACACAAAGTGCATACTCAAGACACTCCCGTCGGGAAGAGTTTTGCTAATCGCAAACGACGTCCAGATGAAAGAGGAACGCGGCAAGAACATATACTACTATACCGACGAAAACGGTAAAGAACGCGAGCTTGAAAAAGATAAGACAGCGCGCACCCGCATGACGGCCTACTTAAGTGACGACGATGGCAAAACCTTTACACATCGAATGCTTCTGTGCGACGAAGGTCAAATCAGCTATCCTTCGGCGACGCTCAGCAAAGACGGGGCCATCCACATCGTCTACGACCAAGGGCGTGGTGTGATCGGCCAGCACACGATCTTTTTGTCAAAGATTACGGAAGAGGACATCCTTGCGGGCAAACTCGTCAAAGACGAAAGCTTCTTGAACAACATCGTAAGCCGCCCCAGCGACCAAGGTGGCGGACGCCGCGAAGGCGACAAAATCTAAGATCGCCCCTCAGTCTTCTGGGTGCCCAGATGCCGGCGATGCACGTCGATCAAGGTTTGGCCGAGGATGAGTCTCAACCAGACGAAGAAGGACGTGGATGAATCGTCGTGGAAGTGCTGCACGCGTTTCACGGCCGCAAGATGAGCTTCCTGCAAAATATCGTCGGCATCCACCCGTCCGCGCAGTCGCGGATCGAGACGGAAGTGGATCATCCTCCACAACATCGGAGCCAAAGTGACCGGCAAGGAGTGGAACGACGGGCACATCGGCCAGGCCACCAACCCGGCCGCCTGCTACGACGGTTGGCATGGGATGTTCGATCGAAAGCCGAGCACAACCAACGTGGAAATACATCACGACCTGGGCGTGGATGTCAATTACGTGGCTTACCAGGCCGGAAAACCCTTGAAGATGGGACCTCCGGGATCGGAAGGGAAGTCGAACGTTGCTGGCGGCCCCTACAGGCCGGCGGAATTCGATCGGCAAGGCCCCCCGCCAGGCGGCGACGGCCGGACTGAGAAAGACGATCGCTCGGCCCACGATCCGCGACGAGTCCTTGCTTGGCTTTCGTGGCACTGAGTTGCCGCAAATCTGATTGCGTCGTGTGTTTGTGGGAGTGACGAAATGAACAAACCGAATCTTCCACAAGAACGCCAAGCATTCATCCGATTAGCGCACTTCGGCACACCCAGCGCGACAGAGTCCGCGTGCGGCGATTCTCGGTTCTTCATCGTCGCGGTCACAACTCTGCCACTTCACCATATTGATGGCCGGACGGTTGATGATTTGACCGACATTTGCGTGCACGTGTGGTCCACCCCCGAGTTGCCAGAACCGATGGCGTCGCTCGATTTTCCAGAGAGGGGGTAGCGCCCAAATTTTGACAACACAGCGGCGTTGGCCACCTGGAACGTTGGACGCGTATGTCGCCCCGACCTCGGAAGTTTTGGCGTGATCAAGACCTTCAGATGTCGCCCCCACCCGAGCGTCTAAAGGCAGCTTGCGGGGACGCGTCAGTGACGTTGATTGGAAGCGGTTGGGGCGGCGACGACTAGTCGAAGGTATGGTCGAATTGATGACGCGGGGTCGGGCCTTTCGACCATGAGCGAAGATCGTCCTTGCGCACGTTGGCCAGCCCGAACTGGGTCATTGACAGCACCACGGCAGGGCCCCGATTGACTGATCTTGATCAGGTGCGTCCCTCTTTCCTTGTGCTACAGGGGCTCCTTCGCGCGAACCGAAAAATCCCTTACAATTTCGAGGTTGAGTAGCGGATGCGGTCGGTGAGAATGGGCGAAACAGCCGCGGTTTTCTGCCAATGGAAGGTGTTCGCGGTGCCCTAAGAGATTGGGGCAAAAGAAGTTACAATCAGGTCCCCGTAGCCCAATTGGATAGAGCGTCGGCCTCCGGAGCCGAAGGTTACAGGTTCGAATCCTGTCGGGGATACTCTAAGTCCTTTCCTGCTAATATCTTGCGAAAGGAGCAACCTGCGGCCAAAGGGGCCAACGGTTCATGCAATTCGCTTTCGCTGCAAGTTGTTTCCAGTCAACTGCTTATCTTCTTTCTGGTGACGGAACTCGGACAAGCTGTCCGAAAACTCGGCGTGCGCGAGTCCGCCCTCCGCGTCTGGTAGAGTGCATGGAAGTGCCTGCCCCGCTAGACCTCCGGAGATGCTTATGGACCTCGATGCTGTTCATGGCGGATCATCACCAGACGCCAAGATCGCGTTTTTTCGATCGCTGTTTCGCGGGCGCGATGATGTCTACGCACGTCGATTCTAAAATCGAAAAATGGGTAAGTCTGGATACTCGCCAGTCTGCGGAATGTGCCAATGAGTGGGTGCGAGGAGACTGCGAAATCGATCAACTACGGGCCACTACGTCAGGCTTTCGAGCGACCTAGCTAAGAGAGACCATACGAGGCGAGGCTTCGCATGTTAGATGCTTTTCGATTGATTCCGGCATTGCAGCTGATTTTCAGAACGGAAATCGAATTCACAGCTGACAGTTTTGTCGAGTTGAATCGGTCGCAGCGTGAGGTTTTCCAACAGAAGATGGGAGACTCAGATGATCGGATCTACCGCGTCGTCCTGCTGGAGCCCACCGTTGTGCAACGGCAGGACGAAAAAGTCACGCTTGAACTATCGGTTGTTACCGAATCGGAACGGCAACTGATACTTGATGCGGTCGATTTCGTCTACCGTGCCTCTTCAGAAATGCCAGACAAGTCTGCCACATTCCAGCAGCGACTGGATTTTCTGCGACCACGGTTGCCCCCAGTCGTGATTGGAGACGAAGGGCACCGTCAATAAGCAGTTCCCGCTTACGACGCGTCCAGTACCTGCGTCCCGGTCGTCATCATGAAGACCTTTTGCCGCCACGGCACGCCGACGCACTCAATTGTCATTCAAAGGCAGATCAATTTCGAGGCTCTGTTGCGTATACGACCAGTCCCTCGGATGACAGAACGGACGCATGAACGGGAGGACTCGCTCTGGGGGTGGGGGCCATGCACCATCAAGTACCATGTGCTCCATTGCGTTCAAGGCGGCGTGAAGCACGTTCTGTGCCTGCCGTATGATCGCTTTTTCGTGTCGAGGTAAAACACGCCGCTCATTGAATCGATGCCCGGGGCGCCGCCCGGCGTGTACATCCTCCACGGGACCATTACGCCAGGACAGGAGTGTTATCGTGTTGGCGATTATGCGGACCCCATATTCTCGCGCGAGTTCTAAATCACGCTCCAACATCTCCTCAGGCCAAGCACGTTGCACTGCGGTGGCCATCGCTGAAGCTGCACACTCCGCCAGAACGTCCCCCTCCGGAACACGCGTGACCGTCTTTCGTCCAACGGGCAGATGCGTCAGTGCTCGCTGGACAAGTTCTCTATAGCGTTGATCATCTGAACCCTTCAGCGTGAGCCACCACTGGATCGCCGCCGATATCTCAATATTCAATCGTGCCATTTCGTTGTCGGCGATTTGGCTCGTGTTCTCGTCCCAGGCGTGCGGGGAAAACGGTCGTGATGCGTCGACCAGCGCGGCGAAATACGAACCCCAGCGAAGACAGACAGCGACCGCTGCTCGTGCCTCGTCAGCGGGTCGCACATATCGGTCGGCCGGACTCGGCTTCGCCTCAAGATGGTCAACCACTTGTCGGAACATAGGCACCCCTGGAGGAGTGATGCGCGTGACCAACAGTTGTTCTTCATCGAGAATCTGGAACCAGCTTCCAGCGTCAAGGACAAAGTCGTCTTTCACGCCGACACGCAACGTACCACTCGAAGCGGGGTCGGGAGTTGTCATCGCACGTCTCGGAAACGGCTGTCGATCGCGGTTCGCGAACGCTTGTGACCGTGTTGCCTGCCAATCATCCAGCACCCGTGCCACGGCCGCTTGGACAGCCTTCCAGCGGTCATACCCCTTGGCCAACAGATGATCATAGACAGAACTCCATTTGAGAACGACAGCGTTCCGTGTGGAATGCCCAGCGAGCCCGCCTGATCAGCGCTGCCTCACCCAGCATACAATTCTGCACGTGTTCAACCGCGAAACGCCTGGCGTTGACTTTATTGATTCTCTATCGGCATCTTAGTCCGGGTATTGCGGCGGCGACTTTCCCACCCGGCGGATTACACGCGGATAGGTCACGGTGGGAATGGCTTGGTCGATGCGTTCCACCTCAACTTGATGAAACCAATCGTCGCCGAAGTCGAACCAGTAGCCGAACGCACGATGCGGCTTCAACTGCAGGTTGTCCAGCGTGGTTGTACGGGCATCGCGGCGGCCTTTCGGCTTCTTTCCTGTGGGAATTCCGTAGTTGGGACCGTCCGGATCGAATGGGCGACGGCCAAACTGGAATTCGTACAGGTGTTCATCCCAGCGGTCGTAAGCCTGAAAAATGGCTTCATGGAGTTGCTGAAGCGTCTGGTCGCCGCGGATTTCGATGACGCGGCTGATTTCTTTGTTGGCGAACTTCTCGCTCACAGGCCCGCCCATCAGATACACCGCGAGCACGTACAGATTCGTCGGCGGGGACGCGGGAGCAGCCGGTGGCGGCTTTGTGCGTTTGCTGGCTGGCTGGGGCCGCTTGCTCTTGCTGCCGCCTTCACGCCACGGTGGGATTTCGTCTTCGGGGACCAGCACCTGGATCGACCGGGGCACGCCTGGCTGACGAAGAATCAGTCCTTTCTTTTCCAGTGTCTTGACCATTTGGTTCACCGACGGCGGCGAGACACACATCGCGGCCGCAATTTCCGATTCGGCAGGTGGACGACCGTGAAGGCTGGTGTAGGCATGAATGAACGAAAGATATCGGCCCTGCGTCGATGTGAAATCTACCATCGGGTTCCTTTCAGTTTGCGTGATCGCACGCCGTGAACGATCCTCACCCAGCGCCGTGTATTGATTCATCCGCCCCCTTTCTCTTCCGCTATGGCGATCCAGCGATCAAGTCTCTTCCGCGCATATTTGCCTTCCGGATACTCTGTTCATTGCGTGTATTCATCGCTTCGCTGCGAGTCGCGTTCGCATTCCATGGCATACAGGGCGGCGTAGTCCTCGGCGAGGTATGCATCCAGTGGGGAGTCGTACGCATACCAACGATCGGATAAGCCGTCCTCCGCGCGTGCCTCGTGACGTTTCTTTCGTGAAATTGCGAGTTGCTGTTCGGCAATCTCCCGCTGCTTCAGATAATCTGGGTCCAAATGAATGCCCAATTGCTTCAATTCAATCGCGGCACATCGCCAATCGATGCCGTAATATTTGCAGTACCCGCGCAGGACATTTGTTCCGCTGTACTGCTTCAACCATGCCACCGCGGACTGCAATCGTGCAGGTCGCTTCATGCGTTTGCAGCGGGGACCAAGGTGTTTTCTCTTTCGACTGCGACCCATTTGCGTTCAACCCAACAATCCGCGTTTGCGCAGTGATGACTTCAGATGGCCCAATGTCGGATGCTGTTTGACAAGATGAGCAGCATGTTTGCGAGTCATTCTCTTCTCCTTCGCCACCACCGATTGCCTCACGAAGCTCGGCAAGGATTTCGGCCGCGGCTTTGTAGTTCGCGGTTCCCCGTTCATCAACGAGCCTCGATGCTTCCCGTAGCCAAGGTTGCGGTTTCTTGACCATTTCCTTCATTCGGTCTTGTCGCTCTCGTTCCTTCTTGGCCGCCTTGCGTTTCTCTGCGGCGGCTCGTTTCTTCTGCTGTTTTGCCTCGTGGTCAGCTCGAAGCTGCTGCGTCCTGTCAAGCAGCATTTGGAACGAGCGGCCCAACGAACTCGTCGGCCAATCAGACGACTCGGCACGGTTCTGGATGGCTGCAAGCGTCTCGGCCTTGACGGTGTTGGGATTGTCGGCCAGAAACCGATGCAGCAAGTCCTTTGATTCTGTCTCACTGAGTTGTTCCACCCATTCCCTGCGTTGCTGATCATCGGACGCTCGATTTGGAGCCGCAGGTGTTCCTTCCGCTGCAGCGACGAGCATGAGTGGATCGAGGCCGAAAAACTCCAACAGCGAGCCAAAGGCTTGAGCACACTGGGAAAGCCCGGCGGGTACGGGAGGTTCCACGATGTCGCGATCAACGGAATCGTCGTCCATCGCGGCACAAAGCCAAAGTGCATACAACGTGCGCAGGTCGCCCGTCACCAATTGGTTGCGAATCGGGACCAATTCTTCCATGTAATCATCGAGGTCCCAGAGTTCTTCGGTCTCGCCGGGTTCGTGATAGGGGCGGAGTACCACGATTCCGGCCTCTCCTTTTCGATCTTTTTCCCATCGAAGTTCACCGGTACCGATGTAACGGCACCACAGACGTTTCGGAAAAGGCAATCCCGTCGGCAACCGGAACGCGACTGTCCGAATGCCGAAGTTGGCATAATGCAAGAAGACGTCGTAGCCGCTTCGGAGCAAACCGTTCACGTCGCCGCGGAAGTCGCCGTAGTGATATTCGTTCCGAAATGACCAGCGCGAAATCTCCGCACGCGTCGATTGCTTCTGTGCGAACTTCAGTTGCGAATCCGTCAATGGCTTGTCAACGGCTCGGAATTCGACGTACTGATACTCGCTCACGCTCTGACCTCCTGTCGGAATGGGGCCTACCTGCACATTGAAGTCCCACGCATCACGTCACTCAGTCGTGCGTTGCATGAAAGACGGCCACTTGCAGGAGCGTAGCAGATCGAAGGCACCTTGTCAGGCCATCGACTGGCATGAACCGCTTGACCGGCGATGATGTTGTCGTGGTTGAGCTGACTGCAATGAATCGCAAGTACCATCAGACGGAAGCTGCGCGGGATACGGCCGAGCGGGACATCCGGGACAACATGGTTCTCGTTCCCGAACTTGGCAACTGGGCGAAATCGTCCCTGGTTTATGTGGCTTCATTGGCAAAGACTCAGCCGGTTCCCTTTCCGCTCATGCGGCGAAGGATGCGGCTCCTGAAAGTGTGTGCCATGTTTCGAGCTCGTGTCATTTACAGAAAGTGCCGTATCTGTGTAAATTCTGCTTTGGGACCGTCAGTCTCCTTACGCCAGATTTGGGGAGCTCAGTGATGTCGCGTTCAGAACGATACATTCCACCAACTGCCGCAGAACTTGAACGCATGCGGCAGGCGGAAGAGGCTGGGAGACAATTTGATCAAGACAGACTGAACTTACTCCGTGCCGCATTAAGGCGAAGCAAAAAAGTCGAGATAATCGAGCTTGTGCTTCGGCTCGCAGGAGAGGAGCATTCTTGTACATGGACCCTCGAACGCGAGCTTGGCTTGGATAAACCGATCGCTCTGCTCGTCCACGACGTTGAGGTCGCAATCAAACTGGCGACAAGGGTCGACGAACTACGACTCAACTACAATTTGTACTACGATTGGCGAGCCTACGAAGCGATCCAAGTTGGCCTGGCTCAGCTGATCGAGAAGAACGCTCTCGACGAAGCCAAGGCTCTGGCGTTGAAACTGATGCGTGCGGGGAGCTATCAAATCGAATGCAGCGACGAAGGATTGATGCGCGAGGAGATTGAGGGCTGCTTGCGGTTAGTGATTGCAGCCGTTGCGGGGGCGTCTGACGCCAGAGACTGGGCTCTGGAGATGCTCAGCCGCGACCGCGTGGGTTGTGTCTGCGAGTTAGAATTGAAGGAACTCGCTGGGTTAGTTCTGTAACGTGCCGCGATCGAAAGTCGAATACATGCGAGATCGAACGATAGACCAAGGTCATGAATCGAGCAACTCCTACTGTGCACGCTTGGACTTGCCTGTTCCACGCGTGGAGGAGGTCATCGCCGAAAAGGCCGACGCCAAACTGTTTCATCTTATGGTGGTCGCGCTGCTCGAGCACGGCGAACCGATGTCATTGGAAGCCATTGCCGACAGGTTACAGACGGCTGGAGTTAAAGCGGCAACAGGCGACATGAGAACATCGCTGCTCAAATCGTGGCATGGACGGAAACCGGTTTTCCGGGATGATCGAGATTGGTTCGCCCTGGACGTATCCGCATGGGAACTCAGATCGATCATATTTCAGTTGAACCTCCGACCTTCGGAACGGCCTTCCGCAGACTGGCAACCACAAATCGAGCCGGTTGCCGATGACGTTCCACTCACCGAGGAAGAAGTTCGCGCCGCGCTCGATTCGGCGTCGAGAGACAATCTGTCCAGTGTTCGGCGCATAGCCGCCGTCTTGGACGTGTTCGGTGAACCGATGGCCAGCATTGATGTGGAAGCTTGCCTGTCCGCGTGGAACTCCTTCCCAATTCCTGTCAAGCTCTCCGAGCTTCAACGATGGCCGAAATCATGTGTAAGCGTGTTAGAAGGAGACCTGCTGCAGATCAATCGCGAGTCACCCCATTTGTTTGCCATGCGGCGGGCAGTACGCAAGCTCGCGGAGCGTCCGCTGCAGCAAGCCGCAATTAACGAGCAGTTGAAGCATCGTCGGCAAGCGTACGAGGTGCGACAAGCGGAGCGGCGCAAGCGTGACCGCGAAATAGCCGATCGGCTACGACGTGCCGTCCTACGCATCGTGCCCGAGAAGGGCCCTCCCGCCGCCGCGGCACTGTTGGATGTTGGCACTCGCACGATTCGATCGTTTGTCGGCTCGGAGTTGCTCAACCTGCCCGCAGCATTGGACGATTACGATCTGATCGCCGCACTTTGGGTTCGCGAGACTCTGTATGCGCTCGATATCCGCGACCACGAAAGGTGGCAACTGACTGACCTAAAGCCTCCCCAAAAGACGCGGCAACTCAACCGTGCGGGGAGAAAACTGACGATTACTCCGGAGTTGCTGATCTCGGGTAGTACGGGCATCAGTCGGCCGTTGGCGGATCCAGCCAAAATCGCCGAGTACCTGGCAAGCGATCAGCAAACCAAGCTGCGACGTCGCCTGGAAAGCGACGTGAAGTCTCTGTTCGCGTTTTACACGTATGGTCTTCTCCACCGCCATGTTCGTTTGCGGTGGGGATTCCTGGACGAACATTTACCCGTCGATTGGGCGCATCCAGGAGATCGGTCGCTGCATGGCGTCCTGGAAGAATGTCGGGAGAGCGGCGATCTCGTGGAGATCGTATTCGGCTCCGCACCGGGTTGGAACGAACCCTGGTCG
>CAVOXY010000059.1:0-207539 GCA_963700515.1 uncultured Planctomycetota bacterium
GGCGCCGGTTGCGCCACTGCTCATCGTAACAGCGATCGCCGTGGTATCGCCACCATATTGCCCGTTGCCCCATCCCACGGCGAAGTCGATCGTCTCTCCGGCCTGTACCGCTACGTTCTTTTCAAAAACCGCTTTGTTGCCTTGCTCCCGCACGTTGATGAATCCATCGAACAGGGACTTGTCTTGTTGCAGCACGTGAACATCCGTGGTTGCCTGTTGTGCGATGCCGGTGAAGGTTACCGTCATCGCTACTTCGCCGGCCGCTGGCGCCGTCCAGCGCAGGACGCAGTACTCGCCCCGCGGACCGGGGTGCAACGCCAACCGGCCGGGCTCCCACACGACGCCCACGGCTTGAATCGTCCGCTGAGTGCCGTTGTAGGTGACATTTGGCTCCAGACCAACATCGCCGTTCCACAACGAAACACCCGCCATGCCAGCGCCGCCACCAACGAAATGAAACAGGCCGCTGTTGAGCATCACCAGGCGCGTGTCGTCCAGAAGCCGGACCAGGGGTAACATGTCAAGCGCATGGCGGAAGACCGGCCCGTCGCTTGTCTCATTCAACAGCCCCCACATCACCACACTCGGATGATTGCGATCGCGGAGAATCATCTCCGAGATGGCCCGGTCGAATCGCTCACCCATTTCCGACGACGACTGAAGGAACCAACCGGCAAAACACTCCTCGTAGATCATCAGTCCCAGTTCGTCGCACAAGTCGAGTTGGTAACGGGTGGGCACCGAGCAGAAGAAGCGGATCGAGTTGAATCCCATCGCTTTGGCCAGCAACAGGTCGCGGCGAGCCAGATCGGGATCGTGAGGCCAATGCAACCCAATGGGATAGTGCGTCGAAGTGTGAGAACATTTCAGGAAAATGCGTTTGCCATTGAGACGGAAGTAGCCGTTGTCGAAATGAAATTCACGGAAGCCGCAGCGGCTGGATCGTTCGTCCAGCCCGGTGGCGCCGGACAACTCCACCCGTGCCGTGACACGATAGAGATACGGATCGTTCAGTTCCCATAGACGCGGCTGCTCGACCTGTAAACTCGTCGCGATCGGCGTATCACCCGGTGACAGTTCCTGATCGAAGCGTGCCGCTTGGAGCGTCTCGCCACTGGTGGCTGGTCCAACCGCGAACGCCAACTGACCCTGGACGGAGTGCGGCAGTGAATTGCGGACCGTGGTCTGGATGCGGATCGTGCCGGTCTTCGAATCGGGCACCAGGTGCAGATCCGTTAGATAGACCGCCGGAGTCAGTAGCAATTCGACCGAATCGACGATCCCACCGTCGTTGAAGAGGCGCCCGCAGTGAATGGTATGACTTTGCAGCGTCGCGGAATGAAAGGCAAGGAAATTCCGTCAATCGGCTCGTTGGTGGGATTAACGACACGGACCGCCAGGTGGTTTTTTGCGCCCGGCTTAATGGCTGGCGTGACATCGAGAACGAACACCCCCTCGCTTCCTTCATGCCCCCCGACGCGGACCCCGTTGAGCCAAACCTCGGCCAGGTAATCGACCGCCCAGAATCGCAGAAGATACCGGCCGGCCGTATGTGGATTGTCCGGCGCTTCGAAATCGCGCCAGTACCAGGCGACTCCATGATAGCCCGGAAAGACTTCCTGAATGATCCAAGGCACCTTCGTCGCCCGAGCCTCGGCCACCGGCTTCTCGCACCATTTCTCCTCGCGCCCAATGTTCTTCGGGTCGACCGCCAGGGCCCACTGTCCGTCGAGCGAGATGACGGAACTGGCCGTGTTTGCCTCTGCCGCCGCGGCCGTGGGATACGTGGCAATCACCAACAGCACGAGCATGAACAGGTGGAACAGGTTGGTGGCCATGATGTCCTCTTGGTTACCATGTTGACAATCTGCGTATTGTATCAGCGTTTCGTGAGCGATCGAGTAGTCGACGTGGACCCGCTCTCCGGTCGACACATAGCCCGCCGACACGGTGAGGGATGTGCACCGTGATGACTCATGCTGCGCTTTCATGCATCCGTGGGCGTGCCAGTGCAAATCCGGCAACAGGTTTCCGCCGAGCCCGTCTCGGTGGAAACGCGGCTGAGGCCCTCACAACTTGAAAACAAGTTGCGGCCCTACGTCGTTGCGCCAGGCAATGGCAGCCAGTAGTCGGCCTCACTGAATTCAGCCTCCGCGCCCTGTGCGCTGGGCAGCGTCTTGTCGGCGACAGGTTCGACGAGGTTCACCGATTCGGGATGGTACAGCGGCTGGTAGGCCAACGTTGCGGGGTTAGTCTGCCCAAAGGTCAAGTACCAGGGCTGCTGCAATCCGCCGTCGATGGGTGCAATCAGGAGACGGTAGTTTCCCGCAGCCAGGTCGTATGCGCGGACCGAGCCAGCGTCTGCCCCGCCGCCGGTAATCGGGACATACAAATTCTCACCAGGGCCAAACAGCAAGGCTTGCGCGAAATATTGACCCAACGGAACGAAACTAACCTGCGACTTTGTTCCGACGTCCAGAACAACAATGCCGTTATCGAGCGAGTCTGGGCGAAAGCTGGTCACATACAGCCGGCCATCGGGCCCGAAGACGATTCCTTCCGGGTTATGCAAGTCCGCTGTGCCGCCTGCTAGAGGTACTTTGTCCCCGTAGTTTGCAGCTACGATTTCAAAGGCACCGGTGGTTGTGTCAAGGAAGCGTAGGACGTGACCCGGGGGATCGGACGATGCAAACTCGGCCGGGCTGAAGAACGTGGCGTAAAGATAACCATCGGGCCCAAAAACCAGCCCCCGGGGATGGAGTTCGGAGGTGAAACAGGCATTCGGGACCAGATCACCGATGAACACCCCGGTCGTGGCATCGTACTTGGCGATTGGTGGAAACGACGATCCCCATGAAGTCGATCCCTCGGCGTCGGCCACGTACAGTACGTTGTCCTTGACGACGATCCCGCGGGGAGCAAATGGAGCGTGCGGGTTGTCGGCCGAAACGGAGGGACTCAATTGGGAACCTGTCGTGCCATCATATCGCAACACTTCGCCATTAAGAGTCGTCTCGACGTTCTGGTTGACTACCAGCAGGTTTCCTTGATCGACAACCAAGCCACGCGGACCGTGCAAGACAGCGTTGCCACCTGCCACGAAGCTGCCTATGAGGGCACCTGTGTCCGCATTGAATTTCTGCACTGAATCGGTATTGGCGTCGCCGATGTACAAGAAATCCTGCGAGGTGGCCGAAAGTAGATCCCGCCTCTCTAAGTTCTCGAACAACAGGTGCCGGCGTCGGTACCTCGACGGACTTCGCGAAGTTCGTGGATATCGTGCCGACACCATCGCACCGATTCGACTTGTCGGTGTCGTGACCATCCGAGATGCTTTCGTCATGACCTTCTCCCCAGCTGATTCACGGACTCTCGCGAGGCGGTCGGGTCGACAGGCCTCAGAAATCGTCATCCTCACAACTCGCCAACGACGTATCGATTTCTCTCGATCTACACAGCGCGTGTGACGAGCCCGCTTGCCGTCCTGCCGTAGTTGGACAGCGCCACTCCTGTATTGAGTCAATTGCCGTAACCATTGGCTCCGTCGCTGCAGACAGTTACGGTGCGCGGTCAAGTATGAACGGGCGCTGTCCAAGCAGGGTTTGCAGCTTCTCACAAGTCCCAGTCGGCAATCCCGACTGCGTAGCTGAGCCCTGGCCTTTTCGTCACAATCGACGTCGTCCCTGAGTAGAGGCGTCAAATCGGAAGCAACTGACCGCCCCCAAAAACCGCAGCTGTATCATTTTGCCCGCTCGATCTTGACCGATTTCGCCCAACCCAGCTGATCAAATGGATGGCGCGGAGGTGTGGGCCACCTGAGCGCCTAACGAGTGGCCTCGTACCGATGCCCAACCACCCTCTTGTCGGGGGAAATAATTTGCCTTCGAGTGTGTCTCATGCGTGTGCCATTGTCACGAGTTCTGGGGATGATGATTCCGAGAATGGGAATTTGGGACTCGCCGACCTGGAGTTGCGGCTAGAAACGGCTGGGGAAGGTTCTGCACGGACAATCGAAGGTTGCGAATAATCTCGAGCTGGTGGCAGAGTCCTTGGACGGCGCAGATGAAGGACAAAAAAATCGGATGACAAAAAGATCTCCTCTGCCGACTCATCTATTTGGCACCCCATCTCCTTGTCCTTCACACCAGTGGCGATGGAACATCTGTCGCCGCTGCTGCTGAGCCCTTGGCGGTCTCAGCTACGGCCGTCTCAGCTGCTGCTGAGCCCTTGGCGGTCTCAGCTACGGCCGTCTCAGCTGCTGCTGAGCCCTTGGCGGTCTCAGCTACGGCGGTCTCAGCTGCTGCTGAGCCCTTGGCGGTCTCAGCTACGGCGGTCTCAGCTACAACTTCCGTACATCTCACTTCCCGCTTCACTGTGAGTCCGGTTTCCCCTGGGTACATCCCAGGGGGACCACAACTGGCCAGCTACCGACACCGGCGACACTCCCTCCGGTTTCCCCTGGGTACATCCCAGGGGGACCACAACTGGCCAGCTACCGACACCGGCGACACTCCCTCCGGTTTCCCCTGGGTACATCCCAGGGGGACCACAACTGGCCAGCTACCGACCGGCCCCACACCGATGAGCGGCCGAGCCCAGCAGCAACCATCACGCCGGCGTTGTGTCGAGGCCGCCACGCAACCGCGCCTGGCGTTCGTGCCGCCTGATGGCGCGCGAGGTCAGCTTCAGCCGATTTCCGTCGGCCAGCGCGGCGGCTTGACGCGATCTCTCGGACACGCTCAGGAACAGGGACATGGGCCACCGGCAGAGCAAGAAGGGAAGCGCGAGAACGAGCCCTGAGAGATCGGTAGCTGCCCCGCCGAGGAATTGTCGCATCAACTCGTCGGAGTCCTGAGGTTTTTGGGACTCGTCACAATACGACCCTTAAATGACGCAGACCGCGGGGAACGTCACACCGTCCCTGCCAGGCGGATTTGAGAGCAGGATTCGAGGCCAGTCTGGCCAAACCGATCGAGGTGATTGTGGTACTCCAAAACCTGCCGTTCTCGCAGCGGAAGCGAACCACTTTGTGCACGTATGCCACATCGCCCGAGGGCTCCAATCGCAGGTCACTCAGGCGCGTAGGTCGCCCCGACCGCTGGACTTTTGGAGTAGTCAAGAACTTTAGCGGTCACATCGACCGAGCAGTTTCCAGCCGGATGATGCTGCGCGCGCCTGAATCAAAATGATGGCGCGGCGAGCGGAAGAGATGGCGATGGGGACCAAGTAGCAAGTGATGAGCGCTATCGCCGCCACGAAGGCGTTTATAGCGACACCGCGTCCGTCGACATACGATTCGTTAGCTTCCACTGGTTGTCCGGAAATTGCGGCCGCGACATTAGCAAAGGGGTTCCGATGGGATAGGTAGGCCGTTGCTGGCCAGCCTTTTGTTGTGACTTCAGTGAAGCTGACCGGGCCAACTGGGTCAGCGGAATTGAGTGGCTTACAGGAATGGTCGACGCGATTTAGTGTCGCAGCGTCCACTTCAAGTTCTGGGTGATGTCGAGGCGCAAAGTTGGCGAAGAGAAGCGCTGTCCCCAAACAAAACGTGATGAGTCCACGAAGGCTAAATCTGAATTGGATCGGAGAGCGCATTTGACGCCTAGGCCGCCTAACGACCACGATCACGCGGCGGCCGTGATCGACTTTCCATTCAAAACCGACGACGACGGCCGCTCCCGTGCATCGTTTTGTTCGTCAGACATTCATGCCCTGAGCTACTTGTTCTCATTTGCATTTACAGGGTCGAATTGAGCGGCCTCCGCATCAATACGGGTGTTGTGTCCGTGGGCAACCCGCCAGCCGTCATCGGCTTTTGTCAGGACAAACGTCAAGCGCGTTTGGGTTTTGGGAACGACATTTCCGCTCGGCGTCTTGAACGAGTCCTGCGTTACGGTCCACACTGCAATCGCTGTCGTGTCGTTGAGAAGTCGAATCTGCAATGCATCGGAGTGTAGTCTGCAATCTTTAAACATGATTTCGTGGTAAACCGCGTGAGCCTTGACAATCGCCGCCTTGCCACGCCAAAACATTCCAACGACGTTGATGAATTCCGCATCGTCGCGAAACACCGATCCGATCCTGCCCATATCGTGCGTGTTCCATCCAGATTCGAAGGTTGTGACAATCCGCTGAATGGCCCGTTCATCGTCTGTGGCGACTCTTTCATTAGATTGGGCTACGGAAAATGAAGGCGCGGTTGTGGCGACGAATAGAACGAGCAACATTGGCAACGAAGTTCGCACGGAGTCGGGCATTTAAGATCCTTTGTGATTACTCTGACAAACTTATGATTGTCCAGAACGGCCTATCACGGGCCCCCGGCTGGGAATAGGCCGACCGGAGTGGCGGGCTATTCCCGTTGCCAACACGCGCACATTATCGCGGCAAATCACGGCTGGTCAAGCATTTCCAGACTCGCAGCAGTGTTGCCCATTAGCGGGATAGGCCGACCCGGATAATGTCCTATCGGCGGCTGGATAGGCCGACCAGTTGGGTCGACCTTTCACGGCGCTCCTTGCGGCTTGATTTGGCACCCAAAGTCTTGTCGCATAACAAGTTAATCATCGCGTGTCCGGAACCTTGCCCCGGCATAGGCCGACCAACGCCATCATGCCCGATCCAGGGGGCTGCGAACCCCGCGCCCACCCCGGTTCGACACGTGCGTGTAAATCGTTGTGCTCACATCCTTGTGCGCACACTGCTCCAGGTCAATCTGCTCGATGCCGTGGAAGGCCAGTTGATCGAGCGGCTGGTCACCGACCCCGTGCTGCTGTGCGACTGCGTGTACGCGATCTGCCAACCCGAGGCCGACGCGCGGCATCACCGATGAAGACTTCGGCCGCGCCATGGCCGGCGATGTGATTGAACACGCCTGCACGGCACTGCTGGAGGAACTCGTCGATTTTTTCCCGCAGCCGAAGCGGCAGGTGCTGGCCAAAGCGCTGTTGCGACTCCGGCAACTGGAAGCGAAGGCGATCGCGCTGGCCAGCACGCGACTGGACGACCCGCGGTGGGACGAGACGCTGGAAGCGGCGCTCCGCGACACTCCGTTACCGGCCACGACACCTGGCGCCTCATCTGGCAACTCGCCGGCATTGTCGGCGTCGATCCCAGCCGATTGACGCTGCGGGAACTCGTGTGGATGAGCGATGCGCGGCGTCGCGAAGTGTGGTCGCATACGGCGACGCTCCTGGCGATGACCGCCAACGTCCATCGCAATCCCAAGAAGCGGCCCCGACCGTTTTCGCCATCGGAGTTTCATCCGCTGCTCGTCCCTGGCCCCCGGGCCGTACTGAAGGCTGGAATCGAGATACTCAAACGCGTGTTTGTGGAGCGACAGTAAACGATGCCCAACGCTCAAGGGATCCGCGCCGGTGCGGCGTACATCGAGCTCTACACCAAAGATAGTCGCCTGGTGAAAGGCCTGGCCGCCGCGTCCGCGCGATTGAAGACGTTTGGTGCGGCCGTCCAATCGGCCGGCTTTAAGACCGTGGCCGCTGGCACCGCGCTCCTGACTCCATTTCTCTCGGCCGTCAAACATTTCGCGAGTGCCGGCGACGCACTCAATAAGATGTCGCAGCGCACCGGTGTGAGCGTGGAAGTGCTGAGCGAGCTGGCCTATGCGGCGGAGCAGTCGGGCACCGACGTGGAAACGCTCGAAACGTCGCTGCGGAAGATGCAAAAACAGTTGGTCGAGGCAGCCGGAGGATCGAAGTCGGCGGTGGCCGCGCTCTCGGCTTTGGGGCTGTCGGTAAACGACCTCGGTCGCTTGTCGCCCGATGCGCAGTTCCGCTTGATCGCCGAGCGGCTCTCACAGATTCGGAACCCGGCCCAGCGTGCGGCCCTGGCTATGGAAGTGTTCGGCAAGTCTGGCACGCAGTTGTTGCCGCTCATGGGAGATGGTGCACGCGGCATCCGGCAACTCGAAGCGGAAGCCCGGGATCTGGGGTTGACCATGCGCGCCGAAGATGCGGAAGCAGCCACGCGATTGGGTGATGCCTTCACAGCCTTGTGGAAGACCGTGCTCTCGGCAGCACACGTGGTCGGAAGTGCGTTGGCGCCGCTACTGACCGAGGTGGCACTCGGTGCCGCACGCATCGTGATCACGATCCGTAAGTGGATCGAACAGAACAAGGCGCTGGTGGTCACCGTGTTCAAGGTCCTGGCTGGTGTTGTCGCGGTCGGTGCCGGACTCATTGCGTTGGGCGGTGTGATCACGGGACTCGGCACCGCGACTCGGTGTCGTGGTTACCGCGTTTGGAGCAATCGGCACGGCCGTGGGGATCGTGGGCCAGGTCCTGGCCGCACTGCTTTCGCCCATCGGACTGGTGGTGGCAGCGTTTGCGGGACTGGCCGCCTACATCGTGTATGCCTCGGGACTTGGGGGTGCGGCCTTGGACGGTCTGGCCCAGAGCTTCGCAGCCCTCAAGGACGATGCGCTGGGTGCCTGGCGTGGGATTGCCGATGCGCTGGCCGCGGGTGACATCGCGCTGGCTGCCAAGATCCTGTGGCTCACGCTCAAGCTCGAGTGGAATCGCGGCATCAACTATCTCAACGGTCTGTGGATCCAGTTCAAGGACTTCTTCGTGTCGACGGTGAGTGGAGCCGTGTACGGCGCCGCGCACATCTTCAACGACGGCTGGGCAACAATCGAAGTGGGCTGGACCGAGACCATTGGGTTCCTCGCGGATGCCTGGGCCGTCTTCACAAACCTCTTGACCAAGACCTGGTCCACGGCCGTCGGCTTCATCGAAAAGGCGTGGGTGCGGCTCAAGGCGCTGTTCGACGAAGATATCAACGTCGACGCAGAAGTCAGTCGCATCAACCGCGAAGTCGAACAGTCCAACGCCGGGGCCGACCAGACCATGCTCGACGCAGTGGGTCGACGTGACCAGGAACTTCAGGCGCGCCGCGAACAGATCGAGGCCGATCGCGTGGGTACCGAAGAGACGCTCGGCCAAATGCAGGCCGAAGAACAGGCCCGTCGCCAAGCGCAATATGCCGAGGACCTGGCGGCCACGGAAGGCGAACTCGCGCGGGCTCGTGAAGAATGGCAGGCGGCCATCGGCCAAGCGGCCGACGAGCGTGCGGCCACCGGTATGACCGATCCGACGCGGCTCAAGAAACTCCAAGACAGCCTGGCCGACAGCGGCGCACTCTTGGGCGACGAGCAACGCAAGATCGACACGCAGGGCACGTTCAGTGCACTGGCCGCGCGCGGACTGGGTGCCGACAGTTTGGCCGAGCGCACCGCCAAGGCGACCGAACAGATCGTCAGCAACACCAAGCAGCTCGTGGATCAGGCCAAGCAGGGCAAACTCGTCTTCACAGGGTAGTTCGCGCCATGACCATCACCATCGACGAACGCTTCAATAGCCGCGAAGCCACGGAAGGCAGCACGCCTTCTACGGAACTCCTGTACCTGGTGCAGGGCACCGAGGATGATCTACAGGTCAAGTCGCTCGTAATGGCCACGGCGCCCACCATCTACGATGGCCTGGTGCGCGACAGCTTCTCCGTGGCGCCTTTGGGTGGCGTTGTGTGGGAATGCACGGTGCGGTATGTGCATCAGGAAAGTGAAACCCAATTTACCTTCGATACGGGCGGTGGCACGCAGCACATCACGCAGAGCTTGCAGACGATCGGGTCCTATGCGCCGGCCGGTTTCACGGCCCCGAACTTCCAAGGCGCCATGGGCGTCACGACCGACAGTGTCGAAGGGACCGACATCACGCTGCCCGTCTACAATTTCACCGAAACCCATTATCTCTCGGGCGCCTTGGTCACGCCCGCCTACAAGGCGACGCTGTTCTTCCTGACCGGCAAAGTGAACGGCGCGGCGTTCAAGGGTTTTTCCATCGGTGAAGTGTTGTTCCTGGGAGCGGCCGGCTCCAAGCGCGGCAGCGACGACTGGGAGATCACCTATCGCTTCGCTGCGAGTCCCAACGTCGTGGGCCTGGCCGTCGGTCCCATCACCGGGATCGCCAAGAAGGGTTGGGAATATCTGTGGGTCCGTTACGCCGACGCGGAAGATCAACATGTGCTGGTCAAGCAACCGATCGCGGCCTATGTCGAGCGGGTGTACGAACTGGGAGATTTTTCGGGACTCGGCATAGGGACCTAAGCGATGGGCGACCCGCTCAAAAAAGTGCAGGCCGGCCAGCGTCTGGAAATCCTGGCCGCCGCGTACAACGCATTCATCGATGCCGTGCGTTCCGATCGCAGTCGGCGCCACGATGCGCTGCAGGAGCCGCAGCGCGAGACACGCAGCACCAGTGTTGTCCGCGTACGCAACTCCACCGGCGCCGACCTCGATCGCTTCAGCATCCTCGCGCTGCAAGAACCGATCGTCACACCCACCGATAACCTGGCCGAGTTCAAGAATCGAGTCAGCTTCGACGGTCTGGCACCCAGCAGCCCGGTGCGCAGCCCGCGTGTGGCTGTTCTGCTCGAGCCCCTGGCCGACGACGCGATCGGTCGCGGCATTGTGGCCGGCGTCACACCGGTGCGCATCGATGTCGTGCGTGAAACCGATCTATATGCCGAGCCCCTCGCCGGCACGACCTCGCACTTGCGGAGTATTCCCAATGGCCAGACGCGCATCCTGTGGAAGGAAGCGGGCACCGGCGTGAAGTGGGCGGTGGTGCGACTGAGCGAACGCGCACGCTTTGCCGTCTTTCAGCTTGCGGGCACCTGGCAAGCGGCCGTGTCGCCGGAACCCGATGGCTGGATGAAGATGACCGGTTGTCGGCCTGTGTTCTATTTCGGCAGCAGCCACACGTATGCGGCCGACACGAATGACGCCACGGAAACCATCTGGCATCAAGCCGGTTATCCACCGGCGGAGCGCTCCGCTGTGGTGGCACTGCACAAGTCCACGGGGCGCGTGCCCGCGCGGTTTGGCAGCGGCGATTGGGTCTGGTGTCTCTGGAATGAATACGAGTCGCGCTGGCAGGTGCTTGGCGATTACGAGGACCATTGGCGGTTCGTGTTGTCGTCGAGTCTCACGCGTTGTGGTTCTGCGTCCGCAGCGCTGGTGCTCTATGACGGGACGAAATGGTGTCCACAGCCGCTCGTGTTCACCGTGGTCGATGCGCTCGGTGTGGTGCCGGCGACCGGTGTGCCTGCAGGCAAATATGGACTGGCCAAACACTTTGCCGACAGCGGCGTGTGGGAAGTGATCGCGCTGGCCGACGGATGTTGCGATCCTGGTTCCGGTGGTTCGGGATCAGGATCTGGATCGTGCGTCACCGTGGTGACGAAAGTCGTGTTCGATCCCATTACCTGTCGCTTGTCGGTATGTACGCGCGACATCTGTTTGCCACCCGGCGCAACGATCAGCGCGGAGCATTGCGGTGGGAGCGGTGCGTGATGGGTTACATCATCGACATGTCGAGCTGCTACTGCTGTCGTCGCTATGGCTCGGGTTCGGGTAGTGGCAGTTGGGGCACGGGCACCGGATCGGGAAGTGGGTCAGGAAGTGGATCGGGCAGCGGGAGTGGTTCAGGTTCTGGCTCCGGGTCTGGGTCTAGAAGTGGCAGCGGCAGTGGCCGCGGTTCAGGATCTGGAAGCGGATCGGGCTCGGGTTCGGGCAGTGGTTCAGGTTCCGGCAGCGGACGTGGTTCAGGTAGCTGGATCGGGCAGCGGGTCGGGATCGGGTTCTGGCACGGGCAGTGGTTCAGGAACTGGAACAGGGACGGGTACTGGCACAGGCACTGGTACCGGTTCGGGATCGGGACGCGGATCAGGAAGGGCACGGGTACCGGGTTCGGGATCTGGCTCGGGCAAAGGATCTGGCAGCGGATCCGGGACTGGATCGGGTTCGGGATCAGGCACCGGAAAAGGATCGGGAAGTGGCACCGGATCAGGCAGCGGTAAGGCGTCGGGTTCTGGTTCCGGATCAGGCCGCGCATCGGGCTCGGGCACAGGTTCGGGATCCGGCAAGGGATCGGGCAGCGGCAGCGGTTCAGGAACGGGCAAGCCACCCGGCACAGGATCAGGTTCTGGCAAAGGATCCGGCAGTGGCAGTGGCTCGGGCTCAGGTTCTGGCAGAGGTTCAGGCAGTGGCAGTGGCTCAGGGTCAGGTTCGGGCAAAGGATCGGGATCGGGATCAGGCAGTGGATCAGGATCAGGCACAGGCAAACCACCTGGAAGTGGCTCTGGTACCGGCACAGGTCGTGGATCGGGCTCTGGCACCGGCTCAGGTTCTGGCAGTGGTTCTGGATCCGGAAGTGGCAGCGGTACCGGGGGCTCGGGAAGTTGTGGTTTCACATCATGGATGTGGGTCGCGGGTTTGAATTTCTGGTTCATGCTGCTGGCTCCCTGCAGCAAGTGCCCCACCTGTCCTTGCGGACCTCCAGCACAGTCCGGTGATTACGACGGTCAGGTCATCGTGCTGCCGTGTGACTAATGGAATGAGCGACGATGGACACCACCTGTGAATATCTGCAGAACGACTGCTGCCTCATCGCATCGTCGATCGTCGGTCATCCTGCGGCAGTCACCGAGAACGCATGTCTCGCTTGCATCAAGAGCAGTCATCCGAGAACGGAAAACGAAGTGACCGTGTCGCTGGCCCGCGCGAATGCCAAGTGGCTGACGGCCGGTCGTCCGTCGCGTGACGCGGCCGATGTCGCGCGAGCCAATTCAGCCATTGTGATAGGTGTCAGCCGGAGCGACGCCGCGGATTCGGTCGTCGCGTGGGTGGACTCTTGTGCTGGAGCAGCACTGGCGCAAATCAGAGCCAAAGATATGGCCCCATGGCGAACCATCACGCTGAATTCTCTCTTCGTCAAGTTGTGCCTCCTGGCTCGCGTCAATTCCGCAGGTGGCAAGGCTCTCGAAGGAACAGCTCAGAGACGCTTTACTTCCACACCGGTGAACCACCGGCGGAAGAAGCCTTGGCCTTCACGTTCGTCACGGCTAAATGATTAGTTCACTTTCGCTTCTCGTCTCGATTGGTCGCGGCCGCTCTCTGGCGGCCTTCGACCGCCTGCAACTCCTGCCTCTGGCCCCACAAGTAGAAAAGGAGGCCTGCTATCGCTCCGACGGCAGTGGCGGAGAGAACAGCGGCGGAACTCTTCGTGAAATCGGAATTCTCCGCGGCGGCTTGCGTGGTGAGGACCAGACCCACCAGGCTCACAACCAGACCCAGCGCATCCGAGAGGACCTCGGACAGGCTAAAACTACTTCTCGCGAGGACCAGGAGCTTACCGATGGTGAGTTGTAGGGCGAAGCTCACTACACCCGCTACCATTACGGCGAACGCAATCCAGTGAAACGTGGGGAACGCAAACATCTCGGCCAGTTGGTAGATCGGTTTGAGAATTCCCGCGGAGACTTCTTGCGCCTGCTCGCTGTTGTCGACGGCTTCGGCAACTGCGTCCGCCTTCTGACTCGCTCTTTCCAAAGTCTGCTGGGACTGCTCTTGGAAATTGCCCTCGGACTCCTGCGACCAAGCGGTGGCGGTGACCGCCAATACAGCCGCCAGGGCCAAACTCACTTTCATAGTGCCCGTCATTCTGCCGTCTCCTATTCCAAACACGACTGATCGATTTCGAGATGAAGCTCTTGTTGCAGCCTGATCGATGCACGTCCAGTTCCAGGCAGTTCGACGACCGTCCCGGAGATCCCCGCGAGAGGGCCACGGCAAATCCGAACGGGTCGTCCAATCGAGAGAGACATGCCGATCTTCGCTGACGCTTCGCAAGGCAATTCGGGCACCTGCATGGTTCAACTCCCGTCTGAGGAACTGTTGTCACTTTGCACCAAACACAACCGGCACACCCAACGCGGAAGCGGCCTGCCACGGGAATGACATTCCTGACGAATCAGCCCATCTTGACTACTCGATAACGTGGGTGCGCACGAAAAAAGCCGACGCGGCGGAACACCCACAGGTATTCGACCGCGTCGGCTTACTCTCTAACGAGCCCCTCGGGAGGGGGCCGGGCTGCTCTCTATCTAGTCTTCCGACTCGCCTCTATTGTACGGCGCCAATGAAGAATTCAATTGGTACCTCGGAATTGTGATGCCTGACGGGAGAAGGTGACGGTATAATCACGTGCCCTTTCTGACTATCCGGTGCCATGCCCATGTTCGATGTCACTCACATCCTGTCGCAAATTGAATCCGGCGATCCGTCGGCGGCGGAGCAGTTGTTACCGCTGGTGTATGACGAATTGCGGAAGCTGGCAGCGGCCAAGCTGGCGCAGGAAAAACCGGAGCAGACGTTGCAGGCTACAGCGCTAGTCCACGAGGCGTATATCAGGCTGGTGGACGTGAACCAAGTTCAGCGGTGGGATTCGCGGGGGCACTTCTTTGCGGCCGCGGCAGAGGCGATGCGGCGGATTCTCATTGGTGCCGCCCGCCGCAAGCAAGCTGCCAAGCGGGGTGGCGAGTTCGCACGCTTGGCATTGGACCCCGCCTTGTTACCCGCAATTGCCTGCGACGACAGGTTGCTTGCACTCGATGAAGCCCTGGAACAACTTGCCGCGCTGGACCCTGCGAAGGCCGAATTGGTCAAACTCCGCTACTTTGCCGGCCTGACCACCCGCGATGCCGCACGGCTGTTGGGTATTTCCACGGCCACCGCCGACCGCTACTGGGCGTATTCGCGCGCCTGGCTGCAGGAGCATATGGCTGCGGCGGAAAACTGAGCGGGCCCAGCCGTTCTCGTTTTTTTCAGACACGATGATAGAAATAGTG
Organism: uncultured Planctomycetota bacterium; assembly: GCA_963700515.1. Classification (GTDB taxonomy): domain Bacteria; phylum Planctomycetota; class Planctomycetia; order Pirellulales; family Pirellulaceae; genus JAJRVM01. The sequence continues at coordinate 14,710 of CAVOXY010000059.1, forward strand.
CGCGGATTGCGCATTGGTTGTGGGGCGTGTCGATTTCCAGCCGAGGTGCCAAGCGATGGACGAAGACTCGATTTTTGCTGCGGCCACGGAAAAAAGCGCACCCGAGGAGCGGGCCGCGTTTCTCGATGAGGCCTGTGGCCTGGATACGCCGCTGCGGGCGCGATTGGAACGACTGCTTCACGCGCACGACCACCCCGCAAGCTTTTTGGTGCCGCCGGGACCCATCGTCGAATTGGAATGCTCGGCGACCCGAGCTGCCGATGGCAACGGAGTGTCGACACTGGAAACGGCTGGCGTCTGGATCGGCCGCTACAAACTTTTGGAGGCCATTGCCGAAGGGGGCATGGGCACCGTCTGGGTGGCCGAGCAGTCCGAGCCCGTCCGCCGAAAAGTGGCCATTAAACTAATCAAACCGGGTATGGATTCGCGGCGAGTGCTCGCGCGGTTCGACGCGGAGCGGCAGGCCTTGGCCCTCATGGACCATCCGCATATTGCCAAGGTCTTCGATGGCGGAATGTCGGACCAGGGGCGGCCGTTTTTTGTGATGGAATACGTGCAGGGTGTGCCCCTGACGAAGTACTGTGACGACGCGCGGTTATCCCTGCGCCAGCGACTGCAACTGTTTATCCCAGTCTGCCAGGCCGTGCAGCATGCGCATCAGAAGGGGATTATCCACCGGGATCTCAAGCCCTCGAATATTCTGGTCTGCCTGTACGATGGCCAGCCGGTCCCGAAGGTGATCGACTTCGGGCTGGCCAAAGCGTTACACCAACCGCTCACCGACCAGACCCAGCACACAGCGCATGGGATGATGGTGGGTACGCCATTGTACATGAGTCCGGAGCAGGCCGAATGCAACAATCTGGATGTCGATACACGGACCGATATCTATTCGTTGGGGGTGATCCTATATGAACTGCTGACCGGGAGCACGCCACTCGAAAAGCAGCAGTTGCATCAGGCGGCGGTCGGCGAGATCTTGCGCCTGATCAGGGAAGTGGAGCCAGCCAAACCGAGTACGCGCGTCAGCCACAGCGACAGCTTGCCGAGCATTGCCGCGCTGCGGAGCCTGGAGCCAACCCAAGTCAGTCGCTTCATCCGGGGCGATCTGGACTGGATGGTGATGAAGGCGTTGGAGAAGGAGCGGAGCCGGCGATACGAGACGGCCAACGGCCTGGTACGGGACATCGAACGATTCTTGTGCCACGAGCCGGTGGAAGCCTGTCCACCGAGCGCCGGTTATCGCTGGCGGAAGTTCGCGCAAGCACCGTCTCACGATATCCATCGCTGCGGCGTTCGCGTTACTCCTCGTGTTGGGCACGGTGGTCAGCGCATGGCAAGCGATCCGCGCCACGACGGCCCAAACGAAAGCGCAGGCGGCAGAAAGCCAGGCCGCCACAGAACGAGACCGCGCCGTCAAGGCCGAAGGGGAAGCGAAGCGCCAGCGCGACGAAGCCGTGGCCGCGCATCAGCAAGCGGACGAAGCGGTGGCGGTCGCGCTAGCGGTCAATGACTTTCTCCAGCACGATTTGCTGGGCGAAGCCGCGCCCGACAAGAACGACCGCGACAAGAAGGTGACGGTGGAAGAAGTCCTGGGGCGGGCCGCCGCCCGCATCCCCGGCAAGTTCGAGCAGCAACCGCTGGTCGAGGCGGCAATTCGCAACGCCATTGGTCAAGCCTACCGCGCATTGGGCGATTACACGGCCGCCCAGCCACACCTCGAACGCGCCCTGGAAGTCAATCGCCGCGTGTTGGGGGAGGAGCACCAGAACACGCTCGACTCGATGGACAGACTGGCGGCGCTCTATGTGTTCCAACATGAGCTCGCCAAAGCCGAACCGCTCATAGCGAAGGCGGTGGAGACTCAGCGTCGCGTCCTGGCGGAAGAGCACCCCAACACGCTTACGTCGATGGACGTCCTGGCGTCGGTGTATAAGGGTCAGGGCCAGCTTGCCAAAGCCGAGCAACTTTGGGTGTCGGCAATCGAGTCCAGCCGCCGGGTTCTCGGGGAAGAGGATCCCCGAACGGCGGGTTTAATCGCCAACTTGGCGGCGCTATACCTGGATCAAGGCGACTTCGCGAAGGCGGAACCGCTCTCGATTCAGGCCGTGCAAGTATTCCATCGAACTAAGGGAAACGAGCATCCTTATACGCTCAGAGCCACCCAAATCCTGGCGCAACTGTACCAGGCACAAGGCCAGTTCGCCAAGGCGGAAACGCTCGACAAGCAGCTGCTCGAAATCCGGGGGCGAGTGCTTGGACCAGACCACCCAGACACTCGACAATCGATGAATAATTTGGCAAGCACTTACATATTAGCCAACGAGTTCGAAAAAGCGGTCGCATTGCTCGAACAAGCGTTGCCGACCTCCCGCACGAAGTTGGGACCCGAGCACCCCGACACATTGGCTATGATGTGCAATCTGGCCAACGCCTATACGCACGTCGGGCAGCTTGATCAAGCGCTCGCGCTGGGCGAACAGACGCTCGAGCTGAGTCGCAAAGTACTGGGCCCCGAACACCCTCGCACGCTCACCGCGATGAACGTCGTGGCCGGCGTCAACTGGCAGATGCACAAGCTGGATCGTTCGATTCCGCTTTTCGAGGAGATCGTTCGGTTAAGAGAAAACACTCTGCCCGCGGATCATCCCGAAACGTTGAGAGATAAGGCGAATCTGGGTGTGAATTATCGCGATGCCGGTCGTCTCGTGGAAGGACTTGCGCTGCTCGAAGAGGCGTTCCTGAAAGGCCGCGCCCAGCCGGCTCTCTTCTTGTTCGAGAACGATCTGCTGGAAATGTACATCCAGGCCGGAAAGACAACCGAGGCGGCCAACCTCGCCAAGGAGACGATAGGCGAGCTCCGTGCGAAACTGCCACCGGACAGCTTAGAACTAGGCGGGGCCCTCGCCGCCAAAGCTCTGATTTTCCTGAAGCTCAAGGCGTGGGATGAGGCCGAGCCGATTCTGCGCGAGTCGCTGGCCATTCGTCAGCGTCAGCAGCCCGACGCCTGGACGACCTTCAACACGCAGTCGATGCTCGGCGGTGCACTTGCCGGCCAGCAGAAATACGCGGAGGCCGAACCGCTGCTGCTCCAGGGCTACGAAGGACTCGCACAGCGCGCAGAGCAGATCCCCGAGCCGGGTAAAGTGCGGCTGCCCCAAGCCTTGGAGCGACTCGTGCAATTCTACGAAGCCACCGGCAAGCCTGACGAAGCCACGCGCTGGCGGCAGGAACTCGTGACTCACCAATCGCCGGAGCGCCCGCCAGCCGCAGTAAAGTAACGCACGCCCTGCGCATATGGATCGGGCACGTCCATCCAGGCAGGACCTCCGCACCGTCGTCATGCCGAGACCTCGTCACGTCCAGACACTCTGTCACTACATTCCTGCCACTTCCGATTCTTTTCGAATTTCTTCCAAACGCGTGATAGAAACGTGCCTCGCAATGCGCATTGAGATACGGGTAATCACGTGCATTAAGACTCGGTTTGTATGGAAGGAATAGAAATATGTTTTCGGAGCTAGTGTGCACCTCAAAGCGTCAGCAGAAGGCGAAACACCGCGGCCGGCAACTTGGGAACCAATCGCGAACCCGTCGTGCGCTGTTCGAACCGCTGGAGGATCGCAGGATGTTGAGTGCGGATGTTAAGGCGATGGCCCTCGATTCGCATGACAACACATATGTACTTGGGCAATTCAGCGACTGGGCCGACTTCGACCCGGGACCGGGTCAGGCTTGGCTGAAAGCAACCGCTACAACCTCGCCATGGAACCCATACGTTGCCAAGTACTCGCCTGGCAATGATCTCCTCTGGGTGAAGCAACTGGACGTGTCGGCCGGTTCCTTGGCGATCGCCTACAAACTCGTGAGTGATTCCAGTGACAACCTGTACCTCTCAGCCGCGTTCAAAGGCACGGTCTCGCTGGACAGTCAGTCGTTCACCACGGCCGGTAATGCGGCGCTCGTCGCCAAGCTCGATTCCTCTGACGGACACGTGCTCTGGGCGGAGACGTTCGGCGACGATCCCGCTAACGCGAACGTAGTAGCCAAAGCGGCCGAATTGGTTTATGACGGAGCGGGAAGCCTGTATGTTTCGGGCGGGATGAAGGGCTCCACGGGCGACTTCGACCCCGGCCCCGGCCAAGTGATCCTCGACGCTCAGGGCCACCAGGACCGTTACGTTGCCAAGCTGAGCGCCGCCGACGGCCAACTTCAGTGGGCAAAGAACCTTGGCACGAACAATTTTATCTACGACGAAGGTGGCTTGGCGTCCGACGCGACCGGCGTGTATGTCTCTGGGGTCTTCGCCGGCAGCGTGAACATCGCGGGTCTCATCGAAGATACAACTGGCGCCTGGATCGACGGATTCCTTATCAAATTAGATCCAGCCAACGGGAGTTTCGTCTGGGGCAAGCAGTTTGCGGATGCCAACACCGGGGGCCGCGATGTGGCCACTGATGGAAGCGCCGTCTACTTGATGACATATGGGACCGATAGCGCCAATTCGTCAAATTACACGTTGTCGAGTTTCGCTTCCGACAATGGCTCGCTCCTCTGGTCGAAGTCGCAACTCTACGGTCGAGTTGGCGTTGCCCTCAACTCCATCCAGGCTGTTGGCAACAGTCTCTACCTGACGGGTGTATTTCGTGGGGTAACGGACTTTGATCCTGGCCCCGGACAGTACATCACGAACTCGGATGGCGGTGACGTCTTCATCCAAAAACTCACCACCGCCGGCGATTTCCAATGGGCCCGACGTATCGGCGCGCCGATTGCTATCACCAACCTGGGCGATGAAGGTAGAGCCATCGCCGTCGATTCGGTGGGCAATGTGATCACGGTCGGTACGTTCAACCCGGGAAGCGCCGGGGCGACCGACTTCGATCCGGGTATCGGCGTGGTGGACCATGTGGCCGTCGGTGTCGCTCAGTATGGATTTGTGTCGCGGCTGAATTCCGCCGGTCAGTACCAATCGGCCTTTGCTATCGGCGGCTATAACAACGTGATCGACAACGGCGACGCCGGATACTCCCTTGTCGGCACGGGCTGGACGACTTCTACAGGCGGTGGAAGCTATGCCAACGACTACAACCGACACGCCAAGGGTACTGGCTCGAACAAGGCCCAATGGACTTTCGCGAACCTCCCGGTTGGGTCCTATGAAGTCTATGCCACGTGGGTGGCAAACTCCGAGAATGCCACCAACGCCCAGTACAAGATCAATGGCGTCAATGCCCCGCTGGTCAACCAGCGGAATGCTGGCAGCAGCTTCACTAGTCTCGGAACGTACAATGTCACGTCCGGGTCAGTCACTGTCACGCTCAGCGATCTTGCCAACGGCTATGTCGTGGCCGACGCGATCCAACTCATCTCTCGCGGGCCGTCGACACCGGCCGCCCTGTTAGCCGCCTCAACAGCAACTCGAGATCTGTCCGCAGCGTCGCTCGCCGAGACGCAACTGCAGCCAATCGTGGTCGAAGCATTTCACCGCTGGCAACTCGCTGGCATCAACGCGGCGGACCTGGGAAGCATCGACGTACGCATCGGCGACCTACCTGGCACAACGCTGGGGTTGGCCTCGGGCAACACGATTTGGATCGACACGAACGCCGCCGGCTGGGGATGGTTCGTGGATCGCACACCTGGCAGCGATAGGGAGTTCACCCGACTCGGCAATCAGGGCGAACAGGATCGCATGGATTTGCTCACTGTCGTGATGCACGAGTTGGGACACGTGTTGGGATACGATCACGATGAAGACGGATTGATGGCCGAGACGCTGGCGACCGGTGTACGTCGCGCGGATGTGGACCATGGCCACGCGGCCTCGGTAGATGACATCTTCTACGAGGCGAGCAACCAACACGCAGATAGCTGGTTGGGCGGGTGGCTGTCCGATCAGCTCGAAGGCACGCACCCCCGGGCTAAACGGCGCCGGTAATGGCGGGTTGGCTCTTCTCCGCGAAGCAAATCAGGTAGGGCACGCCAAGCTCGCCAGCACGAAGTCGGTTTCACTGATGAACGTGGTGGCGAGCCCCGGCACACCAAATTGCGGCTTTCGCGGAGCGGGCACGGGCGACGGTTTCGTGTAGTCGTCCATAGACCGCAACTCGAACGAGCGTTTGCATGATCCAAATGAGTTCTCGACAAATGGGATGCGAACCCGCTCGATTTTCCGGTCGTTTGCCATGTGCTCTGAACCGGCAGTCGCCGTGTGTCGTTGCCCAACGAAGGATTGCCAAGAGTTGCGTTCGCGTCGGCCGTCCGTATCGGCAAGTCGCCGACCGTTGACTGGCCCCTTCATCTCGGAGAGACTCCAGCGCCGTTCACTAGCCGGTTGCCCGGCATCGCTACCTTAGGACCGTCATGTACTCCCAGCAGGCAGTTGGGTTTGTGTTGCGACCTTCCAACGAACGAATAGCTCAGACTGGGGCTTCTTAACAGGAAGATGTAGTCCGAACAAACAGTTGGTCGGTCAGAGACGCCGGTGGGAATCGAACCCACTTTGAGCTGCTCTGCAGGCAGCCGCCTGGCCATCTGGCTCCAGCGTCGACTTGTTCAGCAAGCGGAAGGTGGGGGAATCGAACCCTATCCAACCCCGTTACCAGGGCACCTGGTTAGCAACCAGCTTCCTGAGCCAATTCGGTTACCTTCCGTCTGTTTAACACTAGACCGCTGAGACGTCCGGAAGGTTCACAGAATACTCAACTCGACTCGAGAAACCAACATGGCGCAGCCCCCGGGGCGTTCCACCTTGCTGGTGGCCCCTGTGCCGCCCTTGACGAAAATGCTCCTCATTGTGCGGGCAGATTCACCAACATATGGCATTCAATACAGCTTCGCTCCAAACGAAGAACGGCCTGTTTGGCCGAGTTCACATCCTTCTTGCCGGCTGCAGCGATCAAGTCACCCACGGACTGTTGAAATTGCTCACCGTTCTTTTCGTATGCCGTCGCCGAGAGGTACCAGTTGATCGCGTCACCATAGGCTGATAGCTGCTTCGCTGTTGTTTCCACGAGTCGCAGGTCGCCTCGGATCATTCCATCCGAGATGGCCTGCATCGCCGTCGCTTTACGATGCATGATCTGCGTCCGGGGACCGGTTCCGGACGGGTTGCGGTCGATGTCGGCGGCGGTTTGCCATAACCACAACACCGACCAGGCCGCGGCCATGATGGCCAGCAATGTGCATGACACCCCGGTGATCACTCGGACAGGAATTCGGAAGAGCATCATATTGGTCCCCTGAGTTCATTTTCATTCTCGGCTCCTCGCGAACCGGTCGTGTGTGGTCTCCACGAACCACGAGTATTCATATCTGCGACCCCTTTCATATACCAATAGACTAGACTTTTGCAACACATAGATAATGTCTATGCCCGCCCCGACTGCCTGAACTGCGGACACCGCCTGCTCGTTTCCGCGGTCGTCGCGCGGGAGTAGCATCGTTCCCGCTGGTCACTTCGGAATCGTGTGCCCTCGTCGGCGCGACAGCCAAGGACTGCAACTGCTTCATGCGCTCTCGAAGACTCTGGTTCTCCAGCTTCCGAATAGCGTCCGTGTGCGAACGGGGCGGCGGATGGCTCGCCACAACCGCCTGCCTCAACCTGCAAAGCCACGGACGCTTGGGCATTTCGAGTTGGTCGAGCAGCTCGGCGTCGGTCACTTTGGTTCGGTCTGGAAGGCGAAGGATACGACACTGGACCGATTCGTGGCGGTTGAGATCCCCCGCAATGAACAGCTGGACGAAACGGACATCGACAAGTTCTTCCGCGAGGCACGTGCCGCTGCCCAACTGCGGCACCCCAACATCGTCGCCGTGCATGAAGTCGGGCGTGAGGGGAATTCCCCGACATTCGGATTGAAGTATTCGCACGACTCAATGCGACCGCCAAGTTCACGAGCGAGATCTTCTAGGCTTGCGGTAGTCATTCTGATCGAACTCAAAAAGCGAGTCAGGCAACACGATACAGTGCCTCGTTTCTCAGCCGTTTATCTTACTAACCGTCGAGTGGATGAGCGACACGATTGACTCGTCAATGCCTGTACAACGTCAGTGACAACGGCGTCCGATGTATCCTTCCATTGTTGGCAAGCTGCCCACGGCTCCATTGTACCCGGTCCCGCCCGGCCGCCAAACATCACCGCCGGACGCCTCTGGGGAGGTATGCCTTCAGCGAGCAACAAAGGGTCGATTCGCCGGAAAAGTAGCCGCTCGCGTTCACTCCATGGTCGCGTGTTCGGCGGATGGATCCAATCACGCCAGCGGATCAATGTTTCCAAGAGGTGCCATCGCCCGCGCGTGCGACCATACTTCGCGAAGTTCTTCTTGATGTGCAGCGGCCCATTCCATCACCATCCCGGTGGCGCGCGGGGGCAACTTCTCGGCGATCACGCCGAGTGTCTCGATCGCCACCAGCATTACGCTGCCGCCATATTCAGCGTGAAAGTGCGGCGGTTCGTGATCGTTGTAAAACATCTTGATCACGATACCGTAGAAGCGACTAATCTCAGGCACGAACGCCAGCCTTGCTCAGGTTTGGGAACATCTCCTCAGGAGATTTTCCGGTGAGTTGCATGTAAAGGGCGTCAGGGCAAAGATCAACAGCATCGCCCCACCTTAATTCACCGCCGCTGCCGATCGAAACATCTTCAAAACCTCCCCCGCGATCCCACGCTGCGAAAACACCCTTCCCCGCTAAATGCGACATGTCCACAATACCCTCGGTTCCGTCTGAGTACCGCAAACGAAGCCTGTATCCCGGCAGAGGTTTTACGTCTTCAATCTTGAACATACGGTTTCTCACGAAAAAGACATTTGCCCTGTTCCGTAGCGCTGCGCATGAATTGTGATTATGCAGCTCTCTTTCCACACCCCATCCGACCATTTTACTCCCAAGAGACCATTTTCAATACCTGGAGGACTGGGTTCTCGCCGAGACTGGCAGCGTCACTCCGCATCAGCCGGGAAGTGCGAGGTGGACCGACGCGCCGCTTTGCGTTCGCGCGGGAGTCGACGGGAAAACGATGTTGTGTCGGCACGAGCGGAGCGTGTTCCACAAGAGCACCGGGGGCGGCGGCGTCCCAGATCGCGGAGAATACCCCATGCGAGCTCGCCGCAAACGCCGGATACTCAAAACTCCCACAAATCCTTCGGTTTCCAACACCCGCGGCCACCGACCAGGATCGGTACCACCGTTGGTCTTCATTTTGCCATCTCGCAATCAACGTGCCAACTGTCCGTCGGCGAAGAAGTTGATTGGACAGGTGACGACTGGCCGAACGCGTCGTGCTGTGGCCGTCGCGAAATACCAGCCGCATGGGGGCGAGTTGCGAAAGGGTTGCGACCGATTGAGCGGTCGCAACTCCTCGATAACCCGGACGGCGCGAGACTGTGAGAGTGGCGAGAGTTTGGGGCGAAAACGGGACGAAGTGACCCCGGTGACTGAGTCGGTGCGAGTCGCGTGCCAGTGGCGGACCGAGAGCCGCGTGTCGACACCCTCGTCGCAACTCGTTGCCACAACTGGCCCTGGAACGCGAAAAGGCCGACGACTCTCGGCGTCAGCCTTCTGTATAACCCCACGGTCTGGTGATTTCGAAACGGGGGTTTCAAGTTGTGGGAACGGGATGGGAACCAGTGACCGCGAGGTTATCGAATCGAAGGGTCTTAACTGCATTCGGTCACATCGACCGAGCAGTTTCCAGCCGGATGATGCTGCGCGTGCCTGAAGCAAAATGATGGCGCGGCGAGCTCCTGGAGAGACGCATTTCTCTATTTGACCAAGCTGCACGAGGTGTGGGCCACCTGAGCGCCTAACGAGTGGCTTCGTACCGATGCCCAACCACCCTCTTGTCGGGGGAAATAATTTGCCTTCGAGTGGGTCCCATTCGTGTGCCATTGTCACGAGTTCTGGGGATGATGATTCCGAGAATGGGAATTTGGGACTCGCCGACCTGGAGTTGCGGCTAGAAACGGCTGGGGAAGGTTCTGCACGGACAATCGAAGGTTGCGAATAATCTCGAGCTGGTGGCAGAGTCCTTGGACGGGGCAGATGAAGGACAAAAAAATCGGATGACAAAAAGATCTCCTCTGCCGACTTATCTATTTGGCACCCCATCTCCTTTGGACCAACGGGCAGTGGCAGCTGCGCTGGTGGGCTTGACGATACTCGGTCCTCCACAGTCTCGGATTCTGTGCCGTCCGGAACGGTTCGATCCAACTCGGCCTTACACTGCTGTTGAGTCAGTTCGATCGATGGACAAGGGCCGACAAGTGGGCACTTCGACCAACCAGAGACTTGTCGATTCTCCCGACTCCACCGGTAAGAAGATACCACTCTTGGAACGATAAAGACCCGGTATGTCGCGGCCTGTGAGTTGACACCGTTTTCGTGTCGGGAATGAGTGGATGGAAATGGTGTGGGATGGAAAGAAGGCTGAAAGACAAAAAGATGTGTGACAAAAGAATATGTTCGCGAGAGGAATTTTCGGGGGGATTCCCTTCCTGCGCCCCCGCACAATGTTAAAATGCCAGTCGGTTCGTGTCGTTAACCTGTTGTCAGCGGGAGTGAAGGTCATGAAGCAACACACGAAGATTCTCGGTATCGTGCTCTTGTTGATGTTTGGATGCTCAGCGGTGGCGGAGGCCGGTTTGTTTCGTTGCGGGCAAGCCAAGTGCCGTCGCGCGAAATGCTCACGTGTGCAGTACCAAATGTGGTGCTATGCAACCTGCTGGTCAGACAATGGTGCCGTTTGCAAGGGGGAGGGACCGACAGCGGCCGAGGCGATTGCCAGGGCCAAGCAAAACTGCCCTGGACCCGTGACGAAACCGTGCGCCGTGTATTGTGAATGGCAACGGCGAATAGGCTGCGGGTGTTGGGAGACCGTCTGTGTCTACCGGTGCTGTAGTCCCTGCTCACCCTGTCAGCCGCAAGCCGCGTGCTGCCAGTAAGTAACACGCCGCTCACTTGCTAAGTATCGTGTGTTGACATGTCGCAATGAGAAATGACGTCACGCCAACCCCCTCCCGCCTGCGCGAGAGGGGGGCACGGCATGTCGTCTGCCGCAGTTCACTCCTCGGTGTGGATTTCGAAATTCTTGATTTCGTCCGGCGTGAGTTGGCGCGGGATGTGGTCTTTCGCAATGTCCAGCGGATTGACCGGCCACTGGCGAACGTGGCCGCGCAGTCCGACGGTGACAAGCCACCGCCCGTCGGGACTGAACGGTTGATAAAGTTGCGGAACCGGCCAGGTGGACGGGGACCGCGTCAACAGACCGTGTGATTCACGCAGCGTCATCAACTCGGCGCCTGTGCTGCCATCGCGCAGTGACATGTAGTTGCCGTTCGAAGTCAGGATACGATCTCCCGTGGGATCGAACACCGCCATTTCGATTCGTTGATCGCCACGGTGGAGCGTGAGCAGTTTCTCTCCTGTCTCGGCGTTCCAGATGTATGCAGCCCCGTCGCCATCGACGGTGATCACTCGGTGTCCATGCGGATCGAAGCTCGCGGTAACGGGCGCACTGGTGTGCGGCAAAGCGATGAATTTGTCTCCCCAGCGATCACCATCCAGGTCGTGGTAGACTCGGACATTAAACCCGGGTTGTTCCTCGCGTTGATCTGCCGTCTGGCGAACACGCGTCTCTAATCCGGGCACCACCAACAGTCCCGTCCCTCCCGGCTGGAATTGGGCGCCCACAAACAGGCGATCGCCACTGAGTGTTTTCTGATCGAGTTGGCGGCCTGTGGGCGACCAGAGACGCATGCTCCGGTCGCGGGAGAGGGTGAGCACCCGATCAGAATTCGGATCGAACGCGACGAAGCCGACTTGATCGGTATGTCCGATGAGCGTCGCCGTCGACTTCCCGGTCTGACGATTCCAAATGATACAGGTGCCGTCGGCCGAGGCGGTGGCAACGCTGTGGTGGCTGAAGGCCGCGTACAAAACGGCCTCCCGATGCCCCTCGAGTGTGCGAACATTTTGGCCGGATTGTGCATCCCACAGACTGGCCGTGCCGTCCCAGGAGGCAGTCAGCACCTGCAGCCCGTCAGGACTGAATGCGGCGTACGTGACTGGTGCCGCATGGCCGATGATCCGGGCACTTTTTTTCCCCTCTCCTTGCTCGAAGATTTTGGCCCCATAACTTTGAACAGCCGTGAACACTTGTGCGCCGTCGGCCAGAAAACTGAGAGAGTAGGTGTCATTGCCTGGGAGCGGAATCGCCTGCACCAATTCCCACGTCGCTGTCTCCCAAACGTAGAGCGTCGGAGGATGTCGGCCGACGCTCTCTTGTTTCCGCGGCATCGAAACGGGGTCTGTGCGTGGCACACTTGTCGCCGCCGCGAGCCATTTCCCGTCAGGGCTGAAAGCGACGCTGCGGAAAGGAAAGGCAGAGATCACGCGATGCTGCTGGTTGATAACGTCCCAGAGGATGAGCCCTTTGGCCATCGAGGCCACCGCCACCTGGTTGCCGTCGGGATCGAATACGGCCTTCGTGTGGCCCGGCATATCCGCCAGCGTAGTGAGCAGATCTCCGGTACGAGCATCCCAGAGACGCACGGCATCGTTGCGGCTGGAATGATAGGTGACAACACGTGCTGCGTCCGCAGTCACCTGCGCGTCATTCATCGGAACGCCCGGAGCGGACATCGATGCGATCGCATGCTGGGCCACCACATCCCACAGATATGCCGTATTACGGTCCGTGATGATGAGCAGTTGGCGACCGTCGGAACTGAATCGCGTCTGGCAGATGGCCCCATCGTACACGCGCTCCGATGCAAGAGTCCCGTCTTCGACGTTCCAGAAAGAGACGCGCCCATCCAAGAAACCGGTGACGGCAACTTTGCTGCCGGGGCTGAAACAGGACGTGCAAACCGGACCGTGTTGACCAGGAAGCACAAATCGTCGGCCAGTTTTCCAATGCCAGAGATAGCTTGGTCCGACTTCATCGGTCACGATCGCCACTTCGCCATCGTCACTTAGCTGGGCGCCGCGAAACCTCCCGCCCGGCCTCGACAAGACCGCCAGTTGTTTCCCGGACGCTCTGTCCCAAACGCTGGCAGTGTCATCCCATCCACATGCCAGCACTTCGAGCTTTACCGATGGCTCCATGCAGCGGCCGGGGAGACTAACGAGTTGTCTGCCGGTTGCGGTATCCCAAATCACGCACCGAGGCGTAGGTTGCGTGAGGGCCAGAATGTGCTTTCCTGGTGGATCATAGGTCGCCCAGGGAAAGGGAAACGACATGCCGTCGTCCGCCAGCGAGAAACGCTGTCGACCCGATTTCACATTCCAAATTCGTATCGTTCGATCGCTGGAAGCCGATACCACGCATTGGCCATCTGGACTGAATGTAGCTCCGCTCACGCCGCTCGCATGTCCGCGCAATGTTGCCAGTGCCGCGCCCGTGTTGACATCCCAGAGTCGAATGGTCTGGTCGGTTGACGCCGTCACAACTCTCTCCCCATCTGGGCTGAGTGAGATGGCATTGATGGAGTCCAGATGGCCTTCCAACGCCACGATCCGCTTTCCTGAGGCAACGTCGTTCACCTCCGCTACATTGCCTCCGATGCCGAAAGAAATGACGCGCCTGCCGTCTCCGCTAAAAATTGCATGCTGTCCTTGCCAGCGTCCGGGATTCACGCGGCGCCCCGAGCCGATATCCCAGACTTGGGGTCCCCCGTCAAAAAAACTGGTGAGCAACCAACGGCCATCCGGGCTGAAGCTGACAGACCACGGTCGTTCTGAGGTCTCTGCCGGCCAGCTAATGGTGTTGACCACCGTTCCCGAGTCGGCCAGCCACACTCGTACCGCTCGATCCTCGCCGATGGTTGCCACCTGCCGGCCATCGGGGTTGAAAGCGGCGAAAACAACGCGCCCCTGGTGCCCCTGCAACACCTGCAGCGGGCGGCCGGAAAGCGTATCCCAGATGCAAGCCGTATTGGCCTCAGCCGGTGTCACTAACTTCAAGCCATCCGGGCTGAACGACGCTGCATGTGCCTGCGGCAAGCGTGCCTCGTTGAGTGTCAACACTTTGCGTCCTGTCAGCGCGTCCCAGATACACGGCGGCCGACTGATTCGCGCGTCCTGGCCCAAGTGCTGAGCGTGCCAGGGAGGATACGGATTGGTCGTCGTCAGCACGCGTGCCCCGTCCGGGCTGATGATTGCTGATGTAATCCAAGTTTGATCATCAAGGCTGCGCAGCAACTGACCCGTGTGCGCGTCCCAGACATGCGCAGGTTGAATCCCCTGAGCGGATCCGGGGAGCCCCGCCGTGCTAACGATGAAATGACCATCGGGACTGAATCGTGCCTGACCGGCGGATGTCGTGTGGCCGATCAAGGTGCGGTATTCGTGGGACTCGTCCATCGCGGACAACAGCGCGTTATTGGCAGCGCGGCTGGGATTTCGCTGCGCGCCTTCGATCGCCAGTAAGAGGGCGAGGCCGGGGTCGTTGTCCAGTTCGAGTCGCGAATTGGCGGTCAGCCGCGATCCTTCGGATTGCCGCAAGGCCTGCTGTAAGCGGGTCCCCCGCCGTTGCTCAATGGCGAATTCTCGCCAGCCAGCCAACGCGGCGAGGGTCGAGATCAGCACGATCATGAGGGTGGTGACCGCGATCACCTTGGCATAAGCAGGGTTTCGCCGCGTCCATTTTTCAAGTCGTTGGACAACGTTGGGAGGCCGAGCGACAATGGGACGGTCGTCTCGCAGCGATCTCAAATCGTCTGCCAGTTCGCGGGCCGTTTGATATCGTTCATCGGGATTCCGAGAGATCGCTTTGAGGATGATGGTCTCCATCGCGACCGGAATGTCGTGGTTGATTTTGCGTGGTGACGTCGGTGCGCCAAAGGCGATCTTCTTCAGTACTTCAGCACGCGTCTTTCCGTCAAAGGCCCGCTCGGTTGTGACCAGTTCATACAGCGTCACACCCAACGAATAGATGTCCGTCCGATGATCGACCACCACGCGTTTTGCCAGGGCCTGCTCAGGACTCATGTACCGCAGCGTCCCAACAAAATCGCCCGTCACCGTTATTTCGGTAGCATCCTGCACCTGGGCCAGGCCGAAATCGGTCACCCACAGTTGTCCCTCAGCGTCCAACATGAGGTTCGATGGCTTGATATCCCGATGCACCACTCCCATATCGTGCGCATGCTGTAGTGCGTCGGCCGCCTGAACCGCTAACCCGGCCAAGGCCGCATAGTACTCCTTATCGTTGGCGGAGCGTTTCGTCGACAGTTGCGCCACGACCGGGCTCGACGTACCATCCTTTCCGCTGTCCGCGCTCTCGTCGATCGGCTGCGACGGTACAGCGGGGTCATGGGTCAAGGTCTCGTCCCGACGCACATTTTCGGTCGATTGCCGCTTAGCGCCGCCGGTCTTCGATCGATTCCGCAGGTCGCGGATCACTTCGGCCAAGTTGTTTCCCTCGATCAACCGCATGGCATAATAGTGGACACCCCGATCACAACCGACCGCATAGACGGGCACGATGTGCTCGTGCTGCAACTGAGCCGCGGTGCGCGCCTCGTTCAGAAACCGCTGCAGTCGACGTGAATCGAGCACACTGGCGAATGGGAGCACTTTCACCGCAACTCGTTTGCCGAGTGAAATCTGTCGAGCCTCATACACAATGCCCATGCCACCGCGGCCGATCTCGCGGCCCAGATGATAGTCGCCCAACGCCCCGCTCACCCCGGCACCAAACTCGCGATCGGACGATCCGCTGGAGAGATCGGCTGAGCAGCTGCATGCCGGGATGGAGCAGGCGAAGCTCCTCCGCGTGCTCGGGATACTCACGCGCGAGCTGCTCGAGCTCATATTGCCCACCCTCCTGAATGTTCTTCATTAAGCCGGCAACAATTTCCGCAAAACGGCGATGCCGTGCGGAGCCGGGTTCGACGACCGCCAGACTCAGCGGGGGCGACGCTTCCGGACCCATGTCGTTGCGCGCCACCGTGGGATCGTCAAGTCGGTCTGAGTCCCCGCGAGATGAGATCAGTGCCAAGGCGGCATCGACTTCCTGCGCGGCGTGGGGGAATCGATCGTAGTATTGCTGGTGCCCGACAATCTGTTCGTCCGCGATTCGTAAGTCAATGTCTTGGGCGATCAATTCCACCAGCAGAGCTTTTCCCGCTCGGCCCGTCATCCGACCAGCATACTCCTCGATGCGAGGATGCCGTCCATCATTCCAGGCCCGTTCGAACTCGAGGCAGATCTCGTTGATCGCGCGACGGTCCCGCAGCGGGAGTCCATCCAATGATTTCTCGCCATCTGACGTCATCGAATCAGGTCTCCATCCAGATACCCCGGATCAATGCCAGACGCCGCTCGACACTCCGCAGGCTCACGGCCAGCTGCTTAGCGATTTCTCGGTTCGTGTAACCTTCCAGCTTCCGCAGCACGATCTGCCGCATAGTTTGGTCGTCAAGCTGCTCCAACCGTCGCCGCAATTGGTCGCTCACTTCGGCGGCAAAGTCGGGGGTCGGGTCGGTGGTCGGCCAGTTGAGCCAGGCGGTCGGCGGCCGTTTGGTCCGCGCCCCGGGGGGATAACGCCAATCGCTGGCCGCCACCTCGCCTCTTGGCGCGCTCGTGGCGAATCTGGTTCCGCGCCTGGCGCTCGGGTCAGCATCAGAAGAACTTGCCACAGATCGTCTCGGTCATCGAGACTCGCAAACTGTCCGCCTTCCACGGCACGAAAAAAACTGGTGAAAGCCGCCGCCGCCACGTCCTCTTCGTCCGCCATACGGCGCGGAGATTCACCCAGTTTGCGGTGGGCAACTCGCACGAGTTGGGCCACGTATCGCTGCCAAATGCGTTGGCCCGCGACAGGATCGCCCGACTTCTTCAAGTCGTTAAGCCACTCTGTTACCGAATCATGAGTTGAGGACATGCATTCCCCTGCCTATTCCTAGAACTCACCAAATTTCGGTCAGACCCGCCACAAACTGTGAAGATGGCCTTTTGAGTATAACGTCTGTGCGATCCCCGGGGACCGGAAGCAGGATCTCCGACGCCGCTTGTCGGTCGCCCCGCCCAATCCAGTGACAGACGGTACATCACGTTCATTCTGCCAAGGACGTGGTGACTCGATGGCCGCCCCCACGCTCGAGGCACCTGTTTTCGTTTCCGCCGACCCATTCCTTGCGCCGGCTCGCTCGGATTGGAAAGCGGATGGACTCAACAGTGGAACACCAAGACAGGAGGCGGAAATCGTGCCCACTTCTGCCGGGGAGAGGGTGGTGCCAAGAGCCAGTAGTCACGCAGTAGGTCGCGATACAGATGGAAGGTATCGAGGCGGTCCGCGGGCCATCGAGCCGGGAAAGTGGCACGATTTGGTCTGGGAACTACAAAATGCGTCGGACTGGAATTGACCGCGCCAGATATCGAAGGTCGGGTGTGAATCGACGTTGGGGCAAATGGTGACCACCGTCAACAATCGCCAGATCTTGGTCACTGGCTGTTGCTGCAGCGGGGATTCCGGACGCGCGGGCTGATGGAAGAGTTTCTTCCGCACAATCGACTATTATCTGCCTCAAACCACTCGCAAAAGGACCACACGATGAACCACTCGCAGAAGGACCACACGGTGCTTTGCCGTCACGCTGGCGTGGTGCTTGCAGCATTCCTTTCGCTATTCTTCTCAACCGCCGTACGCGGCGACCTGCTCATCAACGGTGATTTCGAGGCGGGTGACATCGGATTCACCTCTGAGTACGTTTCCGAACCCATTAATACGGATGAACGCCAGTACACTGTCCGCGCAGACCCTCAAAATTGGAATGGCGTGTTTGCCGCCACGCCCGACCACACATCCGGCACCGGCAAAATGCTCGTGGTCAACGGCGCGACGGATGGGGATTATTTCCTCTGGCAGCAGTCCGTGTCCGTATCCCCCGCCACTCAGTACACGTTTTCGGCCTGGGTTTCGACCGCCGTTGCCGGCGGTCCGGCTGTTCTCAGTCTGGCGGTGAACGGAACGCAATTGGGTTCTCCGTTTACCGCGCCCGCCGACCCCGGTACGTGGGACAATTGGTCAATCAGTTGGAGTTCGGGCGGCGCAACAGAGGCGGATATTCGCATTTTCAATCTAAATCTAAGCGAGTATCCCAACGACTTTTACGTCGATGACATTTCGTTTTCCGCCGTGCCCGAGCCCTCGTCGTTCGCGTTGCTCGCCCTGTCCTTGGCGGCGGTTATTGCGCCATCCGTGTTCCGCCGACGCAATACGCACACGAACACCGGCAAATAACCGGACGGTGCACTCGATCGGCAAGATCGCACGGAGCGAAAGAGGCTAACACTTTCGCGGATTGCGGACTCCCTGCGGCCTGTGGACTTGGTCGTAAGACAGGATTCCAGCCTGCCACTGGGGAACGGTGTTAACGGGGCACCGTTCGCGTTGGCAGAAGTTCGCTACCGGCCTGGCAATCGAAGGGACAAAAAGCTCGCTAAGTAATTATCTCACCAACACTTACGAAATCCAGACAGCGTTTTATTTGATCGCGAGGGCTCGTTTCGCCGCGGTACCAGTCCCCGGAGATTGGGTCTGCGCCCGCCGACGTTCCGCTGAAAAACGGTGTAGTGACTTTTGGCGGCCGAGCTCTTACGCTTAACTAGAACGTGTCGTGCAGTGGGATAGCGTGCCTGGGCGGAGCAGTGATGATGTCTTCAGATGGTTTGGCGGCGTTACGTATCGACCGCTCACGGCGTCGGCGGCGAGTTTCCCCTTGGGTGTGGATTATTTTGGTCGTAATTCTTGCCGTGGCGGGTCTCTCGCCGCGTCTGCTGCGGGGGCTGCGGGTTGTGCAAGTCAGCGTGGCGCCCGCTGTCAGGATTTCCGCTGCCACGGGCGAAGCATTGGACGGTAGCCCCGAACTCACCGCCGCGGGCTATGTGGTCGCGGACCGGCAGTCGGTACTTGCCGCCAAGTTCGTCGGCCGGCTTTCCAAGCTGAATGTGGCCGAGGCTGAGTTCGTCAAGAAGGGGGACATCGTTGCCGAACTTGATCATTCCGAATTGGATGCCACGATCGCCCAGGCGGAAGCGGAAGTGGCTGAAGCCGAGGCGGAAGTGATTCGCTTAACCAAGCTCGCCGACCAAGCCGACGTTGAATGCCTTGCTGCCCAGTCGCCTCTGCAAACGTTGGCGGCGGAAAACAAGCAATACGAGATCCTGTTAGCCGACGCCCAACGCCGCCTGGAACGTGACGAGAAACTGGCAACGGGTCGCGCCGTCGGTCTCTCCGAGGTCGACGACCGCCGCACCGAAGTGTTGGGCATGGAGGCCAAGATTGCCTGGACTCAGCAGCGGCGGCACGAGGCGGAACGGAAGATTGCCGTGGCCCAGTCACAGGCAGCCGTCGCCCGCGCCGCCGTCGGTTCGGCCGAAGCGCGACAACTGACTGCCTCCGCCCGTGTCAAAGTCCTCGAGAGCCAGCGTCAGGAGTCCTTTATCTGCTCGCCCTTCGACGGCATGGTGACCGAAAAAGCCGCGGAAGTCGGCGAGATTGTCGCCCCCGTCAGCATCGGCGGTTCCATGGCGCGCGGCTCCATCGTGACCATTGCCGATTGGGCTTCGCTGCAGGCCGAAGTGGACGTGGCGGAATCACAGCTGGAGCGAGTCAAGCCGCAGCAGCGGGCGGCGATCACGGTGGACGCGATTCCCGGTAAAGTGTTTCCCGGCAAGGTGCGCCGTATCCTGCCCGCGCGGATCGCAGCAAGGCGACCGTGAAAGTGCGCGTCGATTTCCTCGCCCGCGACGAGCAAGCGGTTCTCCCCGAGATGGGAGTGCGGGTCCGGTTTCTGTCGGACGATGCGCCGGCGGGCGTCGAAACGGGTGCCGTGGCGGACAAGGTGGTCGTGCCCCAGGCGGCCGTGCAGTCGGACGCCGACGGAAGCTTCGTGTGGATCGTCAGTGATGAAGTCGCTCACAAGCACGCCGTCGACGTCGGCGTCGACTCTGGTGAGCGGATTGAGGTAACCAGTGGTGTCAACGCGGGGGACCAAGTCGTGGTGCGCGGTGTGAAGCGGCTGACCGGTGAGACTGCCGCGGTGCGAGTGGTGGAGTAGCCCCAGCGTGAACCATCAGCCGATCATCCAGTTGCGTCACGTCAGCAAGCTCTACCACAAGGGTGACGCCGACATCCACCCGTTGGACGACCTCAGCCTGACAATCGAGGCGGGTGATTTCGTGGCGCTGATGGGGCCTTCCGGATCCGGAAAGACCACGCTCCTGAATCTGCTGGGAGGTCTCGACACGCCAACTGCGGGGGAAGTCGTCGTCTGCGGCCAAGATCTCACCGAGCTGAGTTCGCGCCAGCTTGCCCGCTGGCGCAGCGACCACGTGGCGTATATCTTTCAAGCCTACAACCTGTTGCCCGTGCTGACCGCTTACCAGAACGTCGAGCTCCCCTTGACATTGCTCCCTTTGAGCCGCCGCGAGCGGCGCGAGCACGTACTCAAGGCGCTGGACATCGTCGGCCTGGCCGACCGCATGAGTCACCGGCCCGACGAGTTATCGGGCGGCCAGGAGCAGCGTGTCGCGATCGCGCGGGCGTTGGCGTCCGACCCCGACATTCTGCTGGCCGACGAGCCGACTGGCGACTTGGACGCGCAGTCTGCGGAGGAGATCATGGCGCTGTTGATTTCGCTGAACCGCGAGTTCGGCAAGACGATCATCATCGTCACGCACGACCCCAAGGTCGCCGGGGCCGCTCACCGCCAACTGCACCTGGAAAAAGGCCTGCTGACCAGGGACGTAGACGTGTTGAACGGAGGGCCATAACGGCATGCGACTCCTGTTGCTGAATCTCCTGCGCAAGCCGCTGCGCACGCTGCTGACGATCCTCGGCGTCGGTATCGCGCTCTTGCTCTTTTGTTTCCTGGAAGCCGTGCTCACGTCCTTCAATGCCGGCGTCAATATGTCCGACGCCTTGCGACTGGTTGTGCAGCACAAGGAATCGATCGCCTTTGAGCTTCCCATGTCGTATCGTTCGTTGATTGCACAGACCGAGGGCGTCCGGGGCGTAGCCAACGCCACATGGTTCGGGGCACTGTCCCAGGAACCTGGCCCGGACGGCAAGAAACGGGAGGAGTTCTTCGCCCAATTCGCCACGGATCTCGAAAGCTACCTGCCACTCTATCCCGAATTGAAGGTTCCTCCCAACCAGTTGGCGGCACTCATGGACGACCGGATGGGCTGCATGCTCGGCGCCAAAATTGCCGAGCGTTTGGGTAAGCAGGTGGGCGACCGCCTGGTGCTGCGGAGCACGATCTGGATGCAGAAGAACGGCTCCTCGATCTGGGAATTCAACGTGCGGGCTCTGTACACGACCGACTCGCCCACGTTCGACCAGACGATGATGCTCTTCCCCTTCAAGCGATTCGACGAAGGGCGGCAATTTGGCCAGGGTGTGGTGGGCGTGTATATCCTCGGCATCGACGACCCGGGTCGCTCCGCGGAGATTGCCGGGAGTATCGATGCCCGCTTTGCGAACAGCCCGTTCGAAACGCGGACCATGACGGAAAAGGCGTTTAATCTGCAATTCATCAGCATGTTGGGCAACTTCCAGTTGCTGCTGCGCAGTATCGGCAGCGCCGTGGTGCTGACCATGCTGCTGGTCTCGGCCAACACCATGATGATGGGGGCTCGGGAACGCACACGCGAGATGGGCATCCTCAAAGCGATCGGCTTCAGCGACGGCCACATCTTTCTGCTGCTGATAGGTGAATCGCTGTGCTCTCGCTGCTGGGTGCCGTGGCGGGTGTGGGCCTGGCGTGGCTGCTGGCCGACGTGCTGCACTTCAACCCCAAGCCCGACTTTTTTCCTGTGTTCTATTTGCCGAAGGAGTCGATCCTGGCCGCGGTGGGCGTGGCCGCGCTGACCGGACTGGTCAGCGGCATTGTGCCGGCCGTGATCGGGATGCGACTCAAGGCCGCGGAGGCGCTACGTAGCGTGTGAGCATGGCGGTTCCGTTCACGTACAGTCTGCGCAGTATTGCCGTGCGGAAAGGTTCGTCCGCCATGGCCGTGGGGGGTATCGCGCTGGTCGTGGTCGTCTTCGTAACATTGCTGTCGCTGGCCGCGGGCTTTCGGAGAGTCGTGGAAACGTCAGGCAGTCCATACAACGTGATCGTCTTGCGCAAAGGTGCCGACGCGGAACTGCAAAGCCAGGTGCTGCGCGAAACGGCGCGCGTGATCAGCGAGCTGCCGATGGTCGCTGAGCAGGACGGGCGGAAGCTCGTGGTCTTCGAGAGCATCATCATTCTGGCGCGGCCCAAGCAGGGTGGAGGCGAGACAAACGTCACGATCCGTGGCACGTCCGCCAAGGCCCGCTCCGTGCATGCGGAAGTGCGTCTGACGCAGGGCCGCTGGTACACACCCGGCTCGGACGAGGCGGTACTGGGTGTGGGTCTGGCCCGCCGGCTCGAGGACGTGGGTCTGGGCCAGACGGTGACCGTCGGCCACAACACCTGGCACATCGTCGGCCTGTTTGAAGCCGGCGGCAGCTCGCTGGAATCCGAGCTCTGGATGGACGGCGATCTGCTGCAAAACACCTTCCACCGCGACGGCGTTTTCCAGTCCGTGCTGTTCCGCGCCAACGGTAGCCCGCAAGAAGCCGCCAAACGGCTCAACACGCTGACGGAGAGCGACCTCCGCCTCCGCTCGGTGCAGGCCTTGACGGAAAAGGAGTACTATGAGAAGCAGGCGAAGCTGATGGCTGACGTGATCACCATCCTCGGCGGATTGCTGACCGCGATCATGTCCACCGGTGCGATTGCGGGGGCGATGAATACGATGTACGCGGCGGTCAGTCAGCGGCGGCGAGAGATCGGTTGCCTGCTGTCGATGGGCTTCACCCCCGAGTCCGTGTGGCTGGCATTCATGATGGAATCGCTCCTGCTCGCCGCATTGGGGGCGGCTCTCGGCTGCACCGTGTCACTCGCTTTTCACGGCATGAAGACCGGCATGACCAACTGGGCGACCTTCTCGGAAACGGCGTTCGAATTCCTCGTGACACCGAAAATCCTCGTCACCGCCTCGCTCATCTCGCTCCTGATGGGCTTCGTCGGCGGCATGATACCGGCGCTGCACGCAGCGCGGATGAAGGTGGTCGATGCCCTGCGGCGAGCGTGATCCTGCGCCGCCGACGTCTGGCACGCCACGAACGCGACGCCGGTACTCGGCCGTGACGCGCAGATCGGGGTGCGGTTCACAGCTGACGGTATTAGTAGTCGCCAAGGTCAACCGCGTTGCTGAGCAAGTGATGCATCGGAGTCCATCCGATGGGTGTGGGTGTCAGTGGAGATCCTTCGGCTCGCCCGGCCAGTAGCGGAAGCTGAACTCGTACTGGCGGCCAGCCTTGTGCGGGCCGAACTGCACCTCGGCCGTCACGTTGAGGTTGGGTCCCGGCTCGTCGATCCAGTCAACTATCGCGTCGGGCGCATCGGCCACCGTGACCGTCATGCCGCGGTTGAAGGCCGGGTTGTCGTCGCAAGTGCCGTGGGGATGGCCCGGATTGCGATTGAACATTTCAAGTTTGCCCCCGGCCAGCGGGTGCGATTCGACACACCGCTCGGCGTTGGACTCCGAGTAGGCGAATTCGCTGCCGCCGACACGGCCAAAGACGTTGCGCTCCTGGCCCACCACGTCGGGATCGGGCACGCGAGGGTCATCGAGTTTGTCATAGGATTTGTGATCCCAGCCCTGGTGGAAATAGGGCGCCAGACGCAGATGCACGGGCTTGCTGACGGCGGCGTCGCCCAGCACTTCGACGCGAACGCGGTGCTCGGGGCCAGATAGCGTGTGGTGATAAATCACGCGGATGCTGCTTGCGGCGACAGGCGCGGCCATCTCCTTGCTCCAGCGCAGGGTATCGCCGTCGCGCAGGACGCCGAAGAAATTGCCCGAGACAAATTGATAGGGTTCCCACTGATCGCCGGTATAGAGCGTGAAGGTCCGGTTGCGGCACTCGGGGTCCTTCGACGGCGGGAAGTATGGAGTATTGTTGAGGTCGGCCAGCGGTTGGCCGGGACTCCAGAACAGGGCGTTACCCGTGGTCGAGGCGTAGTGACCGTCCCAGCTTTCCTTCGCGGTCCATCTATCGGGATTGGCGAAGGTGTAGCCGCCACGCAGCAGGTTGGGCGTGCGAAGGTCATAGGCGACGATCATTTCCGGCGCAATACGATTTTCGTGGTCGGTGATCTGGAAGTATTTGGTCTCGGCGTGCAGCAAGCGGCCATGGCCGATAATGACCCGTCCATCGCGGTCGATGCGGTCGGCCAGCGTGTCGTTCATCAGGAAGAGCATGGAGGGCGACTCCGGACAGGGCCAACGCTTGGTGAACCAGTCCGTGAATTCGCTGACGGTGACCATTTGCCAGTCGCGCTCGATAAGCATCTGGCACATGTCCAGGGCACATTCCAGGGCTTCGTCGTTGTCCAGCATCGGGCTCCAGGGGCCGTCCGGCGTGAAGATATTGCCCTCGGAGGCGCTGTTGAGGTAGAGGAAGGGCGTGCGGCCCAAGCGTAGATTGCGCTCGTATTCCTCTAGCTCCACACGCCACCAGCCGCCTTTCTGCCCGCGCTTGACCAATGGACCGACGTTCCACTGCTGCTTCTTGAGCGGCTCGCCGAAATGCCAGCACTGTGGGATGGGGAAACGGTCGTAGTTGTGCCAGAGGGTACGCGAGGCCCATTGCAACTCCAGCATGGCGTTGTTGCGGTCCAGCTCGCGGTTGGTCCGGTCGGTCGAAAGGGGATCTTTCTCATTCCACTGAACCCAGTAGGGGAACATTGGCGCACCTTCCCAGTTGTGGGGAATGTCCCAGAACTCGGCCAGCGAATTGCCCTCGACGCAGGCATGGACACAGGCCCGGAAGTGCTCGGTGGTGTCCAGCGCCTGCTCTTCCAGATCGGCGTCGCCGAAGAGCTGTGAACCGACCGTCGTAATGGCCGACTCATCGATACCGAGCCAACCGGCCACACTGGCGCGCTCGCGAGCCCATTCAATGCCGATCTCGTGGCCCTGGTCCAATAGCGAGCGGAAGAAGGCCTTCTCATCGGGCATCAACGTCGCTTCTTCACCATTGAGGAGGAAGGTCAGCTGCATGCGGTCAAGCAGGCCGCGCTCGCGGGCGCTATCGACGAAGCGGTGGATACCGACAATACTGTCGCCGCCCTGGTTATGCAAAATGACATTGAAAAACTTGGGGCCCGAAACGAGGGCCCGTTGGGACGTCGGCAGGATAGTGTCAAATCCTTCCAATAGCGCGATGCGCGGTCCGCCGCTGGGTTGACCAGCGATTACGTCGTGTTGATCGAATTCAACCCGGAATTGCCGGGCTTGAACGGGTTCATTCAAGTTGATCGCACGCAGCACCCGGTTGGTGGGATCTTCCCATTGATACTGATCGGGCGTTTTGAGTTCACAAAACATTTTCCACTGGCCGTCCACCTGGGCATACAGACGCATGGCCTTGAACTGGCGATTGGTGGATTGGGGATAATCGCCATGGGCGGCGATGCGAATGCCCTTGACCGGCACGGGCTCAGGCGTCTGCCACTCCACCCAATGGACATAAGGCTCCGGGTGGGCGTCTTCGAACATGGCGATGTGCTGACCGGCATCCAGGCTGCCAACTGGTGTGCCGAAAATCGAGCGGGCATCGGAGGCCTCATGCAGACCGCTGTGACCGGTCACCTTCAGGCCGGTGCTGTAATCCCAGACATTTGCGGCCGATGAAACGCCGGTCCAGAGAATTGCGAACATCCAGGCCAAATATCTGGCGAGGAGGTTTGTATCGACAAAAAGCGTCATGCGTCCTTCCTTCCCAAAAAAAGCAGGGACCCACGCTCCTACACTTCTCCGACAAGCGGTCAACTCCATGGTTCCGCTCCGGCGGCAACATCTGCCACTTCGCTTGAGTTCCGCAAGAATGCCTGTGTGCTTTCCATATCATTCAGCATCGCCGGTGAGTCCAGAACGACGACTACGTGTTCCTGAAGCTCTATCGTGAAAAGGCTGAAATCGAATTGCCAGCCCGCTTGTCAGATGGCAATTCTCTGGTCAATGTACACGGTAACGGAATACTCTGGACCAAGCCTTTGCCAGGTGGCAAGCCGGTCATCTCCTACGAAGCGTGGCCGCGTCTCCAGCGGCACTCAGCAAGCCTGGAACTTCTGGACGCATGTCAGGCGAAGATGCGGCGGAGATGCGGACTATTGCAGCCGACAAGCCGGCCGACGGAAAATCGCCGGAATGGCACCAAGGGGGCAGGGCACTTTTCCGGAAAAGAGTCCTGACCCCTTTTTCATGCTCGCGTGAGGAAACCATGCGGATTCAGCTCTGCCCGGCCTTGATGGACTGGATCGTCTTCCTGGTCCTGTTTGCCGTTCTGTACAGTGCCGGTCAGCGCGGCCTCACGGGCAACCAGTGCGCCTGGCTCGGGGCGATCACGATGGTGACCTACATGGTAACCAGCCTCCTGGTGGGGATGATCCTGACCCGCCGCAACGCACGGAGGTTGCTGCTGCTGAGCACGGTACTGACGACCGCGCTGGGAGCCGCGTGCCTGGTGCTGGAGGATTTCCTGCTGCAGATGGTCTGTCTGGGTTTGCTGGGGGTGGGGTTGGCGACTTTCTTCAATGCCTTTCAGACGTTCATGCGAGGCGAGACGGTCCCTGGAGGACTGTCTTTGACGGTGGCACGCTACACGCTGGCGTGGAGTGCCGGTTCGAGCCTCGGGTTTCTGTCGTCCGGCACGGTTTACCGGCTGGGCTCGCTCGCCCTGGCGGCAGTCGACGTGGCGGTTGGGCTCGGGGTCCTGGTGATCCTGCTGCGGCATCGGCACCGGCACCATGACCAGGCCAGTGCGGACGAGCACATTGAGGAACATGGCCGCGGCGCGCGGGCGGTCAATCCTGCTTATGTGGTGGTGGGTTGGTGCATGATCTTCACGGCAATCTTCATACAACGGCCGTTGCAGAGCCTGTTTCCCGCGGTATGTGGTCAGGCGGGTATTTCGCCCGTCTGGGTGGGCGGCGTGTTGTTCCTGCACATGCTGGTGCAGGGCGTCTGGGGGCACTCGGTGTACCGTTTCGCGCGTTGGCGTTACCGTCGTACGCCGATCTTAGTGTTTCACGCCACTGCGGCACTGCTGCTCGGCTGGGTTGCCTGGCACCCGACCTTTGCGGCGTGTTCCGCCGGGATCGTGCTGTTGGGGTTGTACACGGGATTCGCATACTTCTCGGCAGTGTACTACTCGAGCAACTCCGGTCGGCGGTCACTCAATATTGGGGTCAACGAATGCCTGGTGGGGCTGGGCGGTCTCGCCGGGCTCTTCGCCAGCGAGAAGTGGACGGCCTACACCGGGAGCGATGGAGCGATGTTCACGGTGGGCGCCGTGGCCCTGCTCGTGTCGATGCTGGTGCAAGTGCTCTTTGCCTCGCGACCGGTGCGTCCCGTCTGAAGTCAAGGCCGTTGAGCCGCGCGCCGCCGCCAAGGAAAGAAGCGTCGGCTGCCTGATCTACTCAATGACTTGGTTGTTCACGCGTAACGGGAACGAATCGGGATCGCGAAATTCGGCTTGCGGAATTCGGAATCAGCGTTTCCGTGGTCACCGAGCACCACGGCCGAACATTGGGGCCACCCCGTTCTTCATTCCGCACTGCGCACTCCTAATCGTTCCGCTAATCCGTCGCTGACTCTACAGGCATGCACGTGCCACGCGCAGATAACAGCACGTAGGACAGGCTTCCAGCCTGTCACGATCGCCTGGTTTCAAGTGCCGTTATGGTTCCGTCAACGTGTGGTCCAAAGCGATCTCGGAAGATGAGAAGACTGTAGGACAGAAAAATCGATGACAAGAAGATAAAGAGAAACGAATCTATCTAGCCGAATGATATTTCTTCTCTTGTAGGATGTGACAAGCTCGCCGTTATCCACGTTTCTGGAACCGTCGCTACGGGTTGTGGCGAGCGCCGGCACACCAGAATGCTGCTTGCGCGACATATCGGGTTCCATCCCGGACTCTCGGTTCCGCAGCCCCGCCGGGTTCATCCCGGCGGACTGAGGACTGGCCAGCTACTGCAAGGGAGACACGAAGTGCGTCGGCCGAGCCAACCGCGGGGAGACAAAACGGCGGCACGGCCGAGGCCGAAACAGGCCGCGGCTTGACTGGGTCGCGAAGGCGAGCCGGTGTGATGGTACGTTTGGGACGCGACCGACAGTGTGTCATCGTGTGAAGGTAGCTGGCCAGTTGTGGCCCCGCCGGGATGAACCCGGCGGAAGCCTGACAGGCCGATCGCATCACCGTAGCTGGCCAGTTGTGGCCCCGCCGGGATGAACCCGGCGGAAGCCTGACAGGCCGATCGCATCACCGCAGCGGACCAGTCGATCCGCCGCCAACGCAAGGCCGACGGAGGGAACCAAAACGATCGCGACTGCACACGGCAAAACAGGGTCCAAAAATCGACTTTTGAGCAGCCTACACCCCCCCCTTCAAAAAGTGGTCGGCGGCAATAATCTGCCCGAGCAGTACCGCTATCGCCGGGGCTTCAGCTACAATTGGAGAGGTTGATCCCTTTTGAGACGGTAGACGGCTTCTGCAATATCTTCCCCGGTGCGCCGCCGTTGATCGCTCAACGAGATCCGGACGAATCTCGGGAGTTGCCATGGGTCCTCTTTCCGTAGTTCCTGCCGCGCACATGTCCGCGCCGGCCACCTTGACATACAATTAGGTGGTGTGAGGCAGGGAGTTCGCAGGAGGGGGGTTGGCTGTGGGCCATTGTGATGGCGTCGTTCCCCGCGCAGGCCAAGCCAAGCGGTCGGCCTGCGAACAATCGATGGCCGGCCCCCTGCTCAGTGGGAAACGATTTTCATGGTCCTTATCGGAGGCAACGGCATGCCACATCGATTCGATCGGCGCCGCTTCATCGCAAACACCTCAGCCACGGCCGTTGGGGCGGCTGTTGGCTTCATAAGCAAAACCACCCTGGCGACGGGCCAAGACCGGCTCGGGAGCCTGACGGGCCGGTTCGTTTTCGACGGCGCCGCGCCGGAGCGAAAGAAGTTGACGGTTGACAAGGACGTGGACTGCTGCGGCAAATTTGACATCCGGGACGAGTCGCTGATGGTGGGCGAAACTGGCGGCCTGGCCAATGTGTACGTCTACCTGCGCAACCGGACTGTTCCGATTCACGAAGGACTCGCGGCGGCTACTCCTGAGAAGGTCACACTTGACAACAAGGACTGCATTTTCCAGCCCCACTGCCTGGCAATTTGGGTGGAGAAGCAGGTCTTCGAGATCATTAACTCGGATCCCGTGGCGCAGAACGTGGCTTTCAATCCGCTGCAAGATACGCCGGCGAATATCGTGCTGCCGGTTGGCGAGACGGTCACCTGGAAGTTCAACCGTGCTCAAACGCTGCCGGTGCCGATCGCCTGCAACTACCACCCTTGGGAAAAAGCCTACATTCTGCCGCGCGACAATCCGTACTTCGCCATTTCCGATGGAAACGGTACGTTCAGCATCGCCGGTTTGCCGGTAGGCAAGTGGGAGTTCCAAGCTTGGCACGAGCGAGCCGGATACCTGTCAACCCCGCAGTGGCCCAAGGGGAGATTCGAGGTCGAAATCAAGCCGGACACCAATGAGCTGGGGACGATCACCTTCGCTCCCTCGAAATTCGAAGGTAAGTGATTAGGTGATCTCTCGGGTGAGGATACGTCGTATGCGTCGAGCATTAGGGATTGCCGTTCTGTTGGGAGGGATTGCGGTCGTCGCGGTCGTCGTGGCACGTAGTGGGAGTCACGATGTTCCAGAGGCATCGGCGCCACCTAGGACTGCGTTGGACATCACTGAGGACCCGTGGTTTCAAGAGGACCTGGAGCGGGAGCGTCTTCGGAACATACCGGCGGCCGAACGAGCAGCCATCGTGGAGAAGTTCTGCTCGACCTGCCACATGCTGGCTTCGCCAGAATGCGAGCCGAAAGACCTGTGGCCGGCGAAGATCAAGGAAATGTACGACTACGCCACGACCGGACGTCCGGTGGCGAAAGCCGACATTCCCGATATCAGCTTGCCGATCGAATACTGGACCTCCCGGGCTCCGGAATACTTGCCGATCCCGGCAGATGCGATGGGATCTCCTCCCTCACCGCTGCCGTTCAAGCGACGTTTGATCACCCTCGATGAGATCGGCGAGGCTCCGTCGGTGTCCAGTGTTCAGTTCGTGCGTCTGACGGACGACGAGCCACAACTGCTGATCTGCGACATGCGTTACGGATGTGTCATCTTGTGGACCTCCCCGCATACAGGCGGCCCCACACAGCTGCTGGCCAAGATTCCGCACCCAAGTCATGCGACGGTAGTCGATCTTGATGGCGACGGACTGCGCGACATACTCGTGGCTAACCTGGGCGACTACTGGCCGGTCGACACCGATCAGGGCTCGGTGGTGTGGATTCGCAACCTGGGCGAAGGGCGATTTGAGCCGAAAGTGCTCATGGATGGGCTCGGCCGAGTCAACGACATTCAGGCTGCCGATTTCGACGGAGACGGCGATCTGGATCTCATCGTGGGCGTTTTCGGCAACCTGACGACAGGGATGACCGTGTACATGGAGAACTTCACTGAGGATTATTCGGAGCCTGATTTCGAGTCGTTTCCGATCGACTACCGCACGGGTACGAGCGACGTGCCGGTCGTCGACCTGAACGGCGATGGCCATCCCGATTTCATCGCGCTGCGGTCGCAGGAAAGCGAACACATCATCGCTTATTTGAACGAAGGCCAGGGTACATTTCGCGAGGAGGTGATTTACCAGGCCCCACATCCACGTTGGGGCTCGACGGGGATTCGCCTGTTTGACCTCGACGGCGACGGTGACGTGGATGTGCTCTATAATCACGGCGACGCCGTGCAGCTCCCCCCCATCCCTCGCCCCTATCACGGCTTGGCATGGTTGGAGAACCGCGGAGAGTTCCCGTTCGTCTACCATCGTTTGGCGCACATGCCCGGATCCCACACTTCGCTGCCGGCGGATCTGGACGGCGACGGCGACCTCGACCTGGTCTCCTGCTCCTTTATCCCGTCCCTGAACCCCCAATGGCCGAATACAGAGATTCTCGATTCAGTGATTTGGCTGGAGCAGGTCGCGCCGGGTCAGTATCATCGCTACAGCCTCGAATCAGGCACGCCCTATCACGCGTGTGCGGACGTGGGCGACTGGGATGGGGACGGGGACATCGACATCGTGTTGGGCAACTTCAACATGCTACCCGAGAAGGGTTACGTCCCGTGGAATGCGTGCCTTATCGTATTGGAAAATCAGTTGGTCCCAACCATTCGCGAACCCGAGAAAAGTGCCGGGCCACCCGCCGTCAGCGAGGAAGGGAGGAGTAAATGGGGAGTGGTACATTTCTCCCGGTGGAGTGCGCAAAGTAGATAAGCAGTTGTGCCGCCGCATTCGTAACTATGCACTCGCCGACACATTCGTGGCACTTGCTGTCGTTCCGAGGCCACACTACTGGCGACAGCTCTCCACATTCACCGTCAATTGCCGGCATAATTGTACAGCTCCCGTTCTCTCTGCCCGTAGCGCAAGTCCACCGCTTCGACCGGGCTTGTCCCGGTCGGGCGACACCTGGTTAGCTACCGGCAACCGCCCGCAATACGCGACGGCCGAGCCTGCAGGCCACCACCACGCCGGCGGCATGCCGAGGCCGAAGCATGCCGCGCACTGCATCGTGCCCGGTGCCGGCGCTCGAAGCCATGCGCGGCTTGTTTCGGTCTCGAAATCGTGCCGGTGTGATGGCTTGTCTAGGACTCGACCGACGGGTGTGTTCGTTCGTCGCCCCAGGCCTGCGCACGGTCGCCGATGGCGACCTCGCTTCGGCCTGGGCTGGCTTAGCGCGCCCCCTTCGGGGCGGCAGAACCCTGCGCGAACACAGGTGCTGTTTAATCTGGAAAAGAGCAATACGCGGCCAGCAGAAATCCCTGAAATTCATCCGTTTTCCGAAATGCGATATCAAACGACCCTTTGTTGCTGCGGTTTGGCCAGTGTCGAAATACGCCTCGGCCAAGCAATTTGGGATACCGAACAGGTGTCTGCCAGCTTGTCGGGGTATAACGGTGTCCCATTTGCCGAAGGTTGAGTGGCGTTGGATTTCCACTCCGTTTTAGCGACGGCACAACGGGGCGGCCTCGTGTCGCGGCGTGCCCGGTGCCGGAACGATTGCAGGCAACTCCGCGCCTGAGTTGCTCATCCACATTCTCGCCAGGACAAAGAACACGAACGATCACACGTGTCGGCTTTCACCTCGCCCATCAGTCTCGAGCTGCGTGTGGTTTTCATCGATGTGCTCCTGTGTCGCCTGATCTTTTTGTCATCCTATCTTTTTGTCCTTCAAACGAATCGCGTTAGAACGTTGAGCGAGGGCAGGAGAGGACAACAACATGTCGGATGACAAAACACTCTTTTCATCAGGAACAGGGAACTAACTCACACGTAGAGCAAACGGTGCGGGGCAAGGAAGACTTTCGAGACACCGCTGTCGCAAAGCGTGCCGGCCGAGCCGAGGATGCGAAGGCACCACGACGCCGCGGCCGAGGCCGAAACAGGCCGCAACTTGATTCGGTTGCCTGCTTGGCATGTACCCGTTCACGGTTGTTCACACTCGTAATCATGTTCTTAATCATAATCTTAATCGCCTCCACTGCACTCGCAGAGAACTCCGCCTGACTCAGCACGAAATTGGACCAGTTACGAAGAAGAGTAAGAGTAAGAGTAAGAGTAAGAGTGGACAGAATTCGAGCGTCCATACGGCTTGAATTTCGTGAACGGTTACGCTCGCATGTACGCCCTGTCCCAGAGCCCCGTGCCGTTCATCTGCCGGCATACGCATCCGAGCCGGCCTTCATATAGTCCCACACGCCGGTTTTCCAGGTGTTCACGCGCTGCTGGACAATCGGTGATGCATTCGCAGACAGTGCCAGGGCCTGATTGATATAGCCCTCCAGCTCGCCCATACGAGCGGGTGTACCCAGCTTTCCCCACGAAAGTTGTTGGTTTGTACCGAGTACACCTTCAGTCTGGTGGATTTGCTCGATACGCAGATAGAACTTTTTCATCGGGTCGCCGGCAGCGTCGAAGTAACGGGTGAAAAACTCATCCATCAGGGCATCGCAATCGGTGGTCACATCGAACGCGGTCTTCATGTAGATGTAGTAATCAAGTTGCTGGCCGATACCACACAGGTAGACGCCGCGGACACCGTCGTTGATATAACGCTTGACCTCGGTCGAAACAGCATGCGGAATGAACGCCGGGAAGCAGTGCCAGCCGCCTATGACAGCCGGTTCCATCGGATGGTGAAAATAGTTCCACAGATACAGCGGACGGCCTGTCTGCTGAGCGTCGGCGACCCATTCTTGGTAGCCGGCCAAGTCGTTGTTAAAGACGCTTGGTACATAGGTGTAGCAGGTTTGGATACATGGCGCGACGCTGATGTTCGGCTGGAGCGGCAAATTCAATGGTTTGTAGTAATAGCCCATGTACGCCAGAGGTGCGATGTATTTAGCGGGATGCACCTTGCCGACGATTTTGGCAACCTCGTTGACAAAGTTGAAAATGTAGTAACTGTCCGAGGCTTTGGAAAACTGGCCAGCGCCTTGCGCATCCTGTCGGCTCATTTGAAGTATCGCCGTACAGGCGCTGCAGTTGCACCAGGCGGCATTATCATAGGGCACGAATGCCATGTGGTCGCCCATCGCCTGAATGCCGGCGGGCAACTTCTTGCCGGCGTAGTCGCCGTCGAAGTAAGCAATCGCCAGCTGAGCCACGGCGTTGATGAGGCCGGGATTGGTGTAGCAAAGCTGAGTGCCTGAGTTTGCGGCCTTAAAGCTCGGGTCGCTGAAGATGCCGTCCGGCGGCTCCATCGTTGCCTCATTAATCGTGTGATTTGCCGACCATCGTTCACCGCCGGCGCGGAGACGACGATGAAAGACCGCAAGTTCATCCTGATTGGGTTGATTCCACTGCTGATTAATCATGGGCCATGAGCCGCCAAAGCCGTCAACCAGCTTGAAGTCTTTGCTTCGCTGAATCGTGCCGGTCGTTACCGAGAGCGTCTTTGTTGACGGCGAAACGATATTCAGTGTGGTGGGCCCATACCAGCGGACAGCGCAGAAAACGCTCCAGAAAATCATAAACGGCGTAACAGGTGCCTTGTTCGTCAAACAAGCCAGGAAGCTCGATCGAGCTTGGGCCAAAGCCGCCGGTAAGCTGACTGTAATTAACCACCTGACGGGCAGACTGAAGTGTATAGCCCGAAACCGAACGGCCTGCTTCGGCCCGGTTAACCGGGGTATCCTGCCAGTCACGCCCAAGTAAGACGATCGTGCCGGGATCGATCTGTATGCGATACTCCAGCGGCTCAAAGTCACCAACGTTGATGCCAAGAGCCGCCGTCGCGTTGCTGTGGCCGACAAGAATGCGATTGCCGGTAACGGCCTGACTGTCGTCAACAACCGGCAACTCGACGCCGGTGATTCGCTGGATGTGGTACCGCAGTTCCAGCGCCGCAAAGTTTGCTGAAGGCGTCGGTGCCTGAGCGACAATGATAGTCGCGGCCGGCCGGCCGTCATCAACCAGCGTTACCGGTTCGGCAGTGGAATCGGTGGCCGAGGCTGGGATCCCGAAAGCAAGGACCATGGAAAAAATGACGCTCAAGCGGCGAGTAGCCAGCGGCTCATTCATGGGGGGAATTCTTGAATGGGAAGGTATGGCAGGGTGAGAAATCATCGATTGTCGATGAAGCGCGATCACGATTGTCCGCATTCCGGATTGTGGCAGTTAATACAAGCGATGTCAAACTGATATACTGCATGACCGCGCGCCGCTGAGAATGGCACAAATTGGTGTAGGCGAAAATCGCGCGGTTTGGGAAGATGATACAGTCCGGTCGGGACAGTTCCGGAGCGGGCTCCGTGATGCGGCAAGCGCCGTGTAAGGATGCGCCGTTAGGAGATACTCGCACGAAGAGCGACAGGTGATCGTGCGGGAGCAGTTTCACCATCCGATGGCACGGATCCGGCGGCGAATGGAAATACTGAAATACTGTAGTTGAAGTGTCACGGAGAAACGCATGAGCGCATCGCGGAATGAACGGATGGTGGGGCGACCGGATCAAGCCCCGCCTGCCTCCCGCCCAGCCGCGTGTATCCGGCATGGCAGATTCCCGAACTGAGAGGAGACCAACGATGCAATTGGTGGCGACCCGAGTGGCATTGGTAGGCGGACTGTGTCTGTTGATCGGCTGTTCGACGAGTGAGGAACAGACCCTGGTGACCGGTGAACCTGCCGCGTTGGCCGATACGCCGAACGCCCCCTATTGGCCGGCATTCCAGGGACCGCGCGGCGACAACGTGTCGGACGAAAGCGGCCTGCTACGCGAGTGGCCGGCGGATGGTCCAACCTTGCTCTGGACCGCCGAGGGAATCGGTCAGGGCTACTCGTCGGTCAGCCTCGCTCGCGGATTGATCTTCACGGCCGGGAACATCAACGATCAGAGCGTCGTGACCGCACTGGACCTGGAGGGCACCATCCGCTGGCAGACTCCTGCCGGCGGTGCGTGGACCGGCAGCAATCCAGGCACGCGCAGCACCCCCACGATCGATGACGATCGCATCTACTTTCAAAACCCGCTCGGCGAACTGTTCTGCCTCGAAGCGTCAAGCGGAAAAATCGTCTGGAACGTAAATGTGCTGGAACGATTCGGCGCCAAGAACATCACGTGGGCGCTGGCCGAGTCGATCCTGGTCGACGGCCGGCACGTGATCAGCACACCCGGCGGGCCCCAAACCGCCGTCGTGGCATTGGACAAGATGACCGGGGAAACCGTCTGGCAGTCAGCGTCGGCAGAAGGAGACCCGACCGGCTACGCCACGCCATCGCTCGTCGAATACAAGGGAAAACGTTTGATTCTCACCTTCACAGGCAAGGCCACCATTTGCGTGGACGCGGACACGGGCCAGCTGTATTGGCGGTATCCCCACGAGACCTCCTATGACGTCAACGCGCTCAAACCGATTTTTCATGACGGCCAGGTGTTCGTCAGCAGCGGCTACGGATCGGGTTCGCGGATGTTGAAATTGGAGGTCTCGGGCGACCAGGTGGAGGTCGCGGAAGTCTGGACGAATCGGGACCTGGACAACCACCACGGCGGCGTACTGCTGCGGGACGGTTATCTCTACGGGTCCAAGTTCCAACGCGACTGGGCTTGTCTCGAATGGGCCAGCGGTCGCACGGCATATACCGAACCGGGCGTGGGCAAAGGCTCGCTCACCTGCGCCGACGGGATGCTGTACACGCTGAGCGAACGACTGGACATGGGGCTCGTGGCGGCCGACGCGGAACGATTCGAGGTCGTCAGTCGCTTCCGACTGCCTTCGCGGGGGGAAGGTCCGAGCTGGGCCTATCCCGTCGTGTGCGACGGGCGACTCTACCTGCGCCACGACAACAACCTGTTCTGCTACGACGTGCGCGCTCAGTAGACGTGTTTCGCACCGCCGATCACTGGACAACGCCACGCAGCTGGGCCAGTTGTGCAGCGTCGCCGGCCACGACAACACCTTTGCCCTCCGCCAGGTTGATCTGGATAAAGTCGACCCGTTCCCGCAGCACTACGGCGACCTCTCCGACCGTGACGTGTTGGCCCTGCCACAGCGCGATACTCCGTGGAGCCCCGTCGGCATCGCGGCGCACCCAACAGGCCTCGGCGTCGGTACGCAGTTGCCCTTGCGGTTGGATCACGACGCGCTGGTCCTGGTGATCAGGTTGCGGGCCTAAGGCACTTTCCGGATCGGCCGCCAGGAACAGGTCACGCTGCCCCGTGGCCAACGTGATCTCGAGGGCCACGCTCGAATCAGGGAGACTCTCTCCCTGCTTCGTCAGTAGTGGCAGGCGCCGAATGGTCCTGAGTTGAGCTTCACCATCGTGCGGCTCGATAACGCTTACGAAAGTCGACACTAGTGGTGGCGTCCCCTCCCGTCGCCGAATCATGAGGCATGGTATCCAGGCCTCTTCGTTGCCCGAATAGCCTCCCGTTGATACCCAGGATTCGGCCATGTAGGCCTCGGCGTCGGTCGTCAGTTCGGTGTACCGCAAGTGAACGCGAGTTCTCTCGGGCAGCAGCTTCTGACGATCGATGGCCTGGAAGTCCACCGACCACCCGGGCAAGACCGGAGTCGCTGCGTCGGACTCGTAAAGTTGACGGACGTTGCGCATCTGCGCCGTATCCGTAATCCTCCGCGGGCCGGGATGTCAGGCCGCCGGTGAGCAACTGGCCGAAATGACTATGCATGAATTTGGCGTGGTCGGTGCCTCCCATCACGTGGAAGAGGTCAATGATATAGGACTGCGTTGCCGAGATGTCGACCAGGGCGATGGTCCGTTCGTACCGCTCCACAGCCGCTGCGGCCGCCGCCGAGGCGCGGACCAGTCGTACTGCTTGGCCTTCACCCCAGAGCATGGTCTTGCCCGCCGCGCTGGTCTGCCTCTGGCCGTCAACCACCACCGTGTTATGGGAAGCGGTGTGCAAGTACCACGAGAACTTCGGGCCACTCCAACCTCCGTACTGCACGGGCGGATAGCCCAAGTCGGGCATCAGGTCCAGCCCTTCAGCCACCAGTCCCAAGTTCAGGGCATCAAAATGTGCGTGCGCCCCCCCGGCATCGTAGTCCAGCCAAACGGCGCGAGCATCGCGCCCTTCGCCGCCCCGCAGGATTGCCAGACACCATTGTTGCTTGTTGACCGATTTGACTCGCGGTGCCGGACCGTATTGTTGGATGAGCGCGGCGAACCTAGCCTCCATCGCCTCGGGGTCGGCAGCAAAGAGGTCAAACGGGAGGCCCTCAGTGGACTCACCGTTGGCCAGATACGCGACTTGAGCAAAGGACGGATCGCCAGTCGTTTCGGCCAGGCGCAATAGAAAAGTGAACGGGGACGGGTCGGTCCCGGTATTGGCAAAACCTTCGTGCAGTTCGGTGCCAGGTGCCCGATAAGGCAACTGCATGCCGACGTAGCACGGCACCGGATTGGCAAAGCTGCCGCTGTCCCCGGATTGCGGGTAATAACGCCGGATCGGGTCGCTGCCGGCTGACATCCACGTGTCAATGTGGAAGCGGTACATGTCATGAAGTCGTGGTTCGCGCTGCAAGACGGCCTCCAGGAATCCTGGTTGAGCCCGATCCCAAGTAGCCAAGCACTGGGCCAGGCCGGCGATGGTGAAGCTGCTGTATCCGGCCAGCCCCTTCTCGCCTGTCACACCATCAACGGCACTCGCCTGCCGGAGCATGTTGTCCAGGGCCACCATGATCTCGTCACGGTTACTCGGCCAGCCCAGCACCGATTTGAGAACGATGAGGGTAATTTCCTGGCGCGGATAATTGGAGTGAATTTTCCAGGCGTTGTCGATGGTGTCCTGCAGAATCCGTTCTCGGATATTTCGGTGGACGTCGGCCAGCGTGGTTTTGGGGTTGTCGAGCTGATAGCGCTTGGCCTGACTAGCCAGGAAGTCGGTGAGAGCGTCGTCGCCCTCGAGCGCGTCGCGAATCTGGTCATAAGCCAACGCCAATTCCCGCACTTCCTCGCATGCATCATGCCAGGTGGACACGTAACCGGCAGCGGCTGGGCCCTCGTACATGGCCGCCTGAGTCTTGAAGTCGAACGTGGGGTAGAGATCGGCGATCCGGTCTAGCAGGATGGCCGCCTTGTGGGCATACGCTTGCTCACCGGTCACCACATACGCCGCCGCCAGGTGCTTCACTCCCGCCACGATACCCTGTTTCCACTGGCCATAGATCAGGTAAGTGCCGACGAAACGCCAGCGCTGATCGCCCTCTAGGTACCCGTTGCCATCATCGACACCGAAATAATGCAGCGGGTCGTTTGGGTCCGGATGTGCGGTGTTGAACAGCAGGGATCGGTCGGCCCGTTGCGGATCGAAGACACCGTGTTGGTCGAGGCCGGAGCGATAGAATCGCTGGAAGTCGTTCGTGGGAAACATCTGCAGACAGTGCGGACAATGGAGCTTCCATGCGTGTTTGCGGAAGTTCACCTGCCAGTTGTACATGGGTACGCCTTCTTGGCAGGCGGGGCAGTGGCCACTGGACCATACCATCCACGAGCGATAGATCGTCGCGCCAAAAATCAAGTCCCATAACGACTCGTCGGTCATTTTCAGCCAGGGCTCCGCAGCGGCCACCAGCGTTCGTTGCCGTTCTGCCGCCCACGAGTTACGAGCCACATTGGCCCGAGCGTTGGCCACGAGTTGTGGCGGGTAAAATACGCTGGCCGCCCGGGCCGGCGTTGCAGTGGCGATAAGCAGTGCCATGCCGACCGCGCCAAACAGGATTTGCCGAGTAGTCATCGAGTGATCTCCCCTGAACGATCTCGCCGGGCTGGCCTTGGCCTTCGAGTTCAAAAGCCCCGAGATGAATAACGGCGGCAAGATTGTTTGTCAAAAAAAGCCCTGACCCCGGCCTCCGTATTCTTCTGGCATTGTCACGCTTCTGTCACTCTATTGGCTTCACGCGCCGTTTTGGCTCGGAGCAGGCCGTTGGCAATAAGTAGTGTGGTCCAGTGGTTGCTTTTGGATCCCACCACGCCTCGGTCGCACGCCAGCCCAAATCGCATCGGGAGAAACTCGTTCGCGTGCGGTCGACATCCATCATGGGGGCCTCCCCTTTATCTGCCATGCACAGGTCAGGACTCCGTCACCGCGAGAAACCGACACAAGGGCCTCCTGCCACAACTTGACGGCTTCAAATGTATCACAAACGCGCCATGAAAGCGGGACCTCTGGTGGCGTTCGTTCCGCACCCGAGGTACTCGAGTTGATGCTGCGAATGACTGGTCCGAGGGCGGCGGTGACGGTCGTCCACGCCGGCATCAGTGGCAGCAGGGAGAGCCCCACCCACATTGGCTATAGGCCGGCGACGAGATGATACCCAAGGGGGGCGGCGGACCGCCGCTTCCGAGGCAGCTGAAATCGAAGATTCTTGTCTTCCCCACTGTTGACACGACCTGCCGCAACTGCCACGTTAGATGCGCCGATTGCTTGAGGGCGGATTCGGACTGCCCTCTGGGTGCGAGCATCGTTGAAGAACGGTCCGAGTTTGGACAGAGTGCTAAACCGCTGTACTTATTTTTGCGGGAGACATCAACGATGAGCAGCCACAGAGTTTTGAGGGTCTTGGGAGTCGTCCTGGCGCTATCCGCCATGGCTTGCGTACGGCCGACAATATCCCACGCCGGCCTGATCGGCCATTACAGCTACAACGACGCCGATGATTTAGGCATCGACTCGTCGGGAAATGGATACCACGGCGTAGTGGTGGGCGACGTAACGGCAGCTGCCGGTGTTTCGGGAGGCGGTGCCAAGTTCGGCGCTGCCATCGGTAACTACATTGCCTTGCCCTTCGCCGATATTCTCGCTGACGGCAACATACCCACGTCAAATTTCACTCTTGCTGCTTGGTGCAATGTGGTGAACACGGCGGGAACCACGCCATCTTCAATGCTCGGGCAAACGACGCCCCACATAACACATGGCTTATCCACCCGGAGATTCGTCCGAGTGACTACCGATTCACACTGCGTGGTTACGGTGGGACAATGATCGGCGACGTAAGGCCCGGTGGTCCCATCTTTGACGAGTGGCATCATGTCGCGATGACCTGGGACAGAGATATCCTGAGGATGGCGATCTATGTCAACGGCGACTTGCTCATGGAAAAGACAGACTGCGCGGACCTGGACATGGCTGCGGACTGGAATCTGGGGTGCGCATCGGTCTGAATATCGACAACAGTCGTCAGTACACCGGCCTGATGGATGAATTGTACCTGTTCAATGAAACACTCTCGCAGGACTCGATCAGAACGTTAGCGAGCGTACCGGAGCCATCATCGATCTTCCTGGTGCTCGGCGCGACGCTTTCGGCGCTG
This sequence comes from uncultured Planctomycetota bacterium, assembly GCA_963700515.1. GTDB lineage: Bacteria > Planctomycetota > Planctomycetia > Pirellulales > Pirellulaceae > JAJRVM01. The sequence continues at coordinate 55,721 of CAVOXY010000059.1, forward strand.
TTGCTTCGGCGGAAGTGGAACGGCTAACGAAACAGGTCCGGATGACCCTGGGCGGTTACCCGCCCAGGGCTCCCGACTGATAGGATTCTCATAGGTCGTCGTGTCATGGTTGGCACGTCTCGCTGAAAAGCGTAAGCAAGCAGTCCCAGCCCGCTTCAAATCGCCGCATTTCGAGTCAGCGGGACCGCACGACGCGATAAGAGCGTTGACCCACTTGAAAGCCTGGGCAATCGTCCACGCGCGGCGACAGATCGCATCATCCATCGCAACCACTGTTGTTCTAGCAGCGCAGTACGGAACACGGGTCTCGCTCCGCGCAACAGCACAATCTCAAGTGATCTTCGTTGATGCGCACCACATCCGCGGTCACGTGAAAAACTCCAGCAATCTGCTCCAGCGAGCAACCGCGCGGGGCACGCAGCTGGAGCATAGCCATCCGCTCGACAGGAAGATCGTGCGGTCCCCGGTGCGGATCGATTGGCACCAGGCGGGCGTCCTTGATGCGACTCTCTTTGCGGAGCAGAAAAAGCTGCTGGTTCGCTCGGGGCACACCAGTCTCTGGATCGCAACTTACCGACGCCACGCGAAATCAAGCCACTGCCGCTGGGCAAAGGAATCCCTATTCGGCAAGCCGGTGGCGTGCATCACCGATACTCGCGCTCAGCGTGATTGCAAAACGTCGCTCTGCATAAATAGGCTGCTGCTACCGGTCCGCGCGTGACGGCGAAAACGCCCGGTCGGGGGTGGATCTCGTGCCTTCTCGGTGACCCTCTTTCACATCGTCACCTGGACTAACGTGTCCCATGCCAGGTGGTAGCAGCGCCGGATGCGAGTTTTTGGGAAAGACGCGGGTGGTCGGAGGGTTGCATCCAGGGTGGCGGGAGATCAAAATCCTTTCTAATCCAGAAAGGAATGGTTGAGAGGATGCATCTGCATTCGTTGGACATCGGCGTCTTCGTGGCCTACGTTTTCGCAGTGATGGCGTTGGGGCTATTCGCCTCGCGCAGGGCCGGTGGCAGCAAGAGGGACTACTTCCTGGCCGGAGACAAGCTGTCGTGGTGGATGATCGGTGGAAGTATCATCGCCGCCAACATCTCGAGCCATCACTTTGTCGGCATCATGGGTGTCGCGTACACGCGCGGGTTCGTGGCCCTGACCATCGCTTGGCCGGCGATCTTCACCGGTTTCTCGGCGCTTCTCTGGGTGTTCCTGCCGTTCTACCTACGCAACGGTTTCTACACGGTGCCGGAGTACCTGGATCGCAGGTTCGGCGGCGCGGCCCGAGCCACCTACGGCGCGCTCATCTTCCTGACCTACGTCTTTGTCGAGATCAGCGCCGTGCTGTACCTGGGTTCGCTCGTGCTCCACTCATTGTTTGAGATACCGTACTGGTGGAGCATCGTCGGGCTGGCACTCCTGACAGGAATCTACACCATCACGGGTGGCCTGCGGGCCGTTGTCTGGACGGAGATGCTCCAGTTGGTGGTCTTGATCTTCGGAGGCGCCACCTTATCCATCCTCACGCTCCAGAAGGTGGGCGGACTGCACGCCGTGATGGCCACCTCCAAGGATTGGCACCTCATACTCCCCGCCACGGACGCCGATTTCCCTTGGACTCAGTATCTGGGAGGCGTGATCTGCATCAGCGTGTTCTACAACGCCACGAACCAGTTCATTGTCCAACGGGCGCTGGCCGCCAAGGACGAATGGCACGCCAGGATGGGTGTGGTCTTCGTCCATTACCTGCAATTCGTGATGCCGTTCATCTATATCGCGCCCGGCCTCTTTGCGCCCCTGCTATTCCCAAATCTCGCGAAAGGGGACCTCGTCTTCCCCACGCTGGTCCAGAGCATTCTTCCGTCGGGGCTCGTAGGCCTGGTGATGGCAGGTCTGATGGCGGCCGTGATGTCCCACATCTCAGGAGCGATCAACTCTTGCACGACCATCGCGACCGTGGATTTTTACCTGCCGTATATCAACAAGAATGCGACAGATCGTCAGGCGGTGGCATTCGGCCGCTGGGTCGGCGTTGCCATCATCATCCTCGGGATCTTCTGGGCAGGCACGCTGTTGTCGCACTCGGACAAGCCCATATTCATCTATCTTCTGAGTGCCTATGGCTACTTCACCCCCGGCATTGCCACCATGTTCCTGCTCGGTATTTTTTGGAAGCGTACGACGCACGCCGGCGCGCTGACCGCTGGGCTGCTGACCATCCCTCTGTCCGTGTTCCTGGAGCAGGTGGCGCCGCATCTGGGTCCCCAGGTGGGACCCCTGGTTTCTCCCTTCATGAACCGGACCGGCATTGTGTTCTGGACGTGCGTGCTGGCGTGCATAGCCGTCAGCCTGCTGACCGAGCCAAGGCCGGAAGAAGAGCTCGAGGGCCTCATTTGGACCAAGGAAAGCCTCCAGCTACCGGAGCAATTACGCGCCAAAATGCGGGGCCTGCGCAACCCAACCGTCTGGTGGGCCATCATTATGGCCATCACCATCTATGCGTATATCCGATACTGGTGAGAGGGACTATGACCGGAGGGCTGCCATGAATGGAAGAGAAAGACTGCTCAAAACCATCCGAGGTGAAGCGACGGATCGGGTACCCATCTCGCCGTTTCTGTACTTCAACGCCATTTACGAGATGTTCGGCTACGAACCGCACATCACGGGCGGTTATTTCGACTACTTCTACCCCAGGGACTTCGACGCCATCGGCAAGTACGTCGAGTACTGTGATGCATTTGGCTTCGACATACTGCACCTCCTGGGGAGTCCGTGGCGTGTCTACGATCTCTCGCAACCGGGAGAGAATTGGGACGCCGTGCTGGTCGAGTCGGGAGACGATCAGGCCCGCCGCAGGGAGATCACCATCACAACTCCCAGCCGGGTACTCCGACAGACCGAGAACGTAGAAAGAAGCTCCAAGTACCTCGTGGTCAGCGCCATCGACGAGTATCTGATCAAGACGCGGGACGACTTTGAGGCATTCCGGAAGTATTGCCCTTCGGCGGATAGCCTGGACTACAGCACCGTGACGCGGTCCCGGGAGGTAACCGGCGACAAGGGCCTGACTTGCCCGATTATCCACGGCGCCTTCAATATGCTCAGTACGTTCAGGAAGCTGGACGAAGTCATGATCGATCCCATGGTGGACGAAGGGTTCTACCTCGAGATGATCAGTTTCTTCGCCGACTGGGTAGCCGAGCGGGCAGTGAGAATGGTCCAAGCGGGCGCCGATTTGGTCGAGATCGGTGGCAACATGGCCGGCAGTGCCGTCGGTCCATCGTTCTTTGAGAAGTACGTCCGCCCCTATGAGCAGCGCATCATCGACGCCGTCCATGACAGCGGGAGCTACCTCGTCTACCACAACTGCGGGGATGCGGCGAAGATCATGCATCTCTACAACGAGATGAGTATTGATGTGCTGGGTTACCTGACTGCACCGCCGCTGGGTGATCTGAACTTGGACGAGGCGCTCCGGACGCTCACACCGACGATGACGCTGCGGGGCAACATCGACCAGGTGAGCTTCATGATGGAGGCTTCGCCCGCACAGGTCAGGCAGCGCGTCGGGGAACTCCTCGACAAGGTCGGCGAGAGGGGGCGGTTCATCCTCTCCACAACCGACTTCTTCTTCGATAAGACCCCTTACGAGAACATCCGAGCCTTCGTCGATGCCGGAGTTGTGCGCCGTCACTAGCAGTCGTGTCAGGGTACAGCTGTTTCAAAAAAAGGCCACCACCACCTCCGATGATCCATTCGTGCCCCGCGATGAGTGGATCGCAGCGACGATTCTATTGGGAGCTTATGGCGAGAACGGCCTGAGCGCGGCGAGTGATTTCGGGATCATCCGTCGCTGCCAACACGCGGCGCATCGGTTCGGCCACTACCACCGCTTGGTCACCCACAATCCGCTCGGCAATCGCTACCGCCGCCGCGCAGGCGCTGCCGCGCAACTCATCTTGCTCCAACCCTCTGACGGCTTCTTCCAGGGCTTCTGGAGTGGGAATCCGTCCGAGTGTTTCGATGGCCAACACGCGTTCCTCGCTCCGTGTCGCGGCGTCGACTGCCTGCCGGAACATGGCGAGCTTGTCGGCGTCGGGCAGATCCATCTGGCGGATCACTCGCAGGTAACCGCGTAGCGCTCGGATACGGTACTTCTCCTGCGGCGCGGTGCGGGCCAGATCGATCAATGCCGGCGCCACGTCCGGAGTTCGCCACCGACCCAACTCGCGCGTGGCCGCGTCCTGGATCGACTCCTCATTATCGCGCGCCAACGGTGCGACCGTGTCCAGCGCCGTGGAACCGCCGACCATGCCGAGCAGTTCGATCACGAACGGCTTCATGTCCCGATCGAGCTGCGGCAAGCAGGCCTGGAGCTGTCGGGCACATGCGTCCTTGTCGACCGCCCGGCGGCAGACAGCCCTGAGAGCCTGAAGTACCGTCTTGCGTTCCTCGGGACCGGCCGGCGCCAGCAGACGCGCGGTCAGCACCGGCAGCTGCGGCGCATCGATCAACTGGCCCAACGCGCGGAGCGCGGCCAGACGTGTCGGTTCGTCCGGGTCGCTGGCCAAGGGCACCAGTTCCGCGGCCGCCGACTCGATCCGCCGCTGGCCAATCACGTCGATCAGGAAGCGGCGAAGGGGATCCGCGGCGTCCGCCAACGCCGCCACCATAGTGACGTCAATGTCGTCACCTGGCAGCGTAACCAAGGCTTGCCGTGCGGCCGCCACGATCTCCGCTTCCGAATCACTGGCCGCTGCCAGCAGGAGGGGGATCGTTGACACGTCACCGGTTCGCCCCAAAGCGAGCAGCGCCGCGGCGCGCATGGCAACGTCACTGCTGCTTGCACACTGAACCAAAGCGTCTCGAGCCGCTGGATCCCCTCGATCCCCCAAGACTCGGATGACCTGTGTCTGTCGCGATGATGGCAATGTCGGGAGGCTCGAAATCAGCACGTGCGTCACTTGGGAGGAATCGAGTTCACGGCTGACCGTCAGAGCCATGGCAAAGCAAGCATCATCCGAAGATGAAAGCAGTTCCTGCAGCAGCGGCCCCGCGTCGTCGGGACGGATGAGCATGGCTTGCCGCGTCGCGGCATTGTGAACGTGCCCGGGCAACTCTGCCTGACGGAGCAGCTGGCAGAGTCGAGCGGCCTGGTCGTCAAGCCCTTGTTCGCGCAAGGCGACTACGCCGCGCAGGCAGGCATTGCCCCACTCCGGACGGACCTCCTTCGCCACGTGTGGCAGCGCGTTTTCCAACAGCGTCAGCGCAGTCGGGAGACGCGATCGTCCCCAGCGCGGCACAGGCGGCCGCGGCGACCTGCGGATCGGTGTGGGTGAGATAGCGGCCCAGGTCGGCCACGGCACGAGTCTCTCGCCGCGCGGCCAATGAGTTGATCACGCCGATCAGTGGGGCTCCTGCCAGGCTGGGGAGTGCGGCGCGCAGCGCTTCACCCGCGGCCGGATCGGGAATCGCCTCGAGCCCCATGCGGGCCGCATGCGACAGATCCTCATCGGCCAGCAGCGCCGCGAGCGGCGCGATCGATTCCGGACCGCCAATCGCCGCCAGGCGTCGGCAGGCGTTCAGCTTCTCCTGCCGAGTCGCGTCGGAGGTCAACACGGCGGCCGCCTGGGCGGTTTGCTGGAGCGACGGCGCTGCTGTTACCCTCTTGCCCCCAGACCGGAACATGGGCCAGAAACGAGGCCAGCAGTGGCAGTGCGGCCAACATGACGCGACCGTGAATCAGGAATCGACAGTCCATGGCATATTTCTCGTGATCGATGTGATGGAGGGGGTGTTGCAGCGGAGGTTCAGACACGCCACGGCTCGCGCAGAGCACGCCGCCGCATCCGGTTCGCCTCGTCATCGTTCAGAAACTCTTCGCGCGCCGGGTCCCACTTCAAAGGGCGTCCCAGCCAGCGAGACATGCAGCCCAGGTGGGCAACGATCGTGGATTGTGCCCCAACCGCGATATCGCAGTGCGGTTGGCGCCGGTCGCGGATACAGTCAAGCCAGTTGCGGTGATGTCCCTCGACGGTCTGACTGCGATCATAGTGGCCGGCGTGGTCTCGCAAGATCTCTTCCGGATAGGTCGTAAGGAATCCTCCACGTCCCACATGGAGCCAACCGTTGTCGCCCACGTAGAGCCCGCCAAAAGGCTGCAGGGAGGTCAGCTCGTCCCATCCTTCCGGAATCTCGTGATGGCGGCGATCGAGTCGTCCGTCGGTGATCTGCACCTCGACATCATTGTCATACTGGAACGTGACGTACGGGACCTGACCGCTCTCCGGTGCCACGATTTCCCGCGGACCCGACGCGTCCATGTCCAGCGCCCATTGGACCACGTCCAGCGCATGGACCGCGCCGCTGGTGAGCCCGCCGCCACCGAAATCACGCACGAATTCCCACGGCACTACGTTGAGCGGTCTCCCCAGGTAATGCAGACGGTGATTGAACGGGCGCCAGGGTGAGGGCCCGATCCAGCGGTCCCAGTCGAGCGTCTCGGGCGTTGGCTCCGCCGGAAGATCCACGTCGCTACTGACGTTGTTGTGGATCGTGTAGATCCGCCGCATGCGTCCCAGCGCGCCGTCGCGGACCAACTGCGTGGCCAGGCGGAACTCGGGAGCCGACCGCTGCTGCAACCCCACCTGGCAGATGCGACCGTGCCGCCGCACCGCCTCCACCATCGCGCGCGTTTCGCTGATCCTCAGCGAGACCGGCTTCTCCACATAGATATCCTTACCCGCCTCGGCCGCCATCACCGTGGCCACCGCGTGCCACCGATCTCCCAGGGCGATCACCACCGCGTCAATGTCGTCGCGGGCAAGCAGGTCACGGAAATCGACGTAGGCGACACACCCCTCCATGTTCGCCCGCGGTGCGTCGCGCGGCGTAGGCGTCATCGACGACCTGCCGAGCATTCTCGCGGCGCCAGGAATCGACGTCGCACACCGCCACCACCTGCACATCCGCATACGTGAGCAGGTGTGCCAGGTGACCTTGCCCCATGCACCCGATCCCGATGAATCCCAGCGTGATCCGGTCGCTCGGCGCGGCGACTCCCCCCAAACCCAATGCCGTGCGTGAGATGACGCAGGGGGCCAGCGAGGCCAGCGCCGGGATCACCGCTTGGCGAAGAAACGCCCTGCGGCTTGGGCGGTCACCTGCCGCGTGCCACGGCGAAGCCCCTTCACCGCTTGACATCGTTACCCCACCGCGAATCTCTGATCGAGTTCTCTTGCCGATTACCCATTACGCCCTCTCGATTCCATCATGCTCTGCGAACGATCGACGCATACGCATTGTACCCGGTCAATGTTCTGACCGAAATCATGGGGACCGGCTGGCCTCTGCAGAGGAGATGGAAAGTATGCCGGCCGAGGCAGGTGTCTGAAGACGAAACGACGCCCCGCCGAGACCGAAACAGGCTGCGGCATGATTCGGTCTCGATGGCGTGCCGGTGTGATGGCAAGCTGTGGACTCGACCGACGGAGGGTCATGGTCTGTCGGTAGCGGACCAGTTGTGGCACCGCCGGGATAAACCCGACGGAAGCCTGAAATGGCGAATTGTCGTCAACGGCAACGGAACTCGCCCGCCTGGAATCGCCGACGACCTTCCGGGCACACATCGATCAGCGGGCACGCCGGGCATCGCGGCTGGCGGGCGTGGCAGACCTGCCGGCCGTGGCGGATCAGCAGAACGTGGAATTCGAGCACATGCCGCGCCGGGACTAGCCGGGCCAGCAGGTCGTGTGCCTTCTCAGCCGTCGTCCGGCGCGGGACCAGCGCCAGACGAACGCTCAGCCGATGGACGTGCGTATCAACCGGCAGCACGGGCTGGCGGCAAGCGAATAACAGTACGCAGGCCGCCGTCTTCGGGCCGACGCCGGGAAAGCTGCGCAGGTAAACCAGCGACTCGGCCAGTGGCCAACCACGCAGGAATTCCAGCGACAAGCCGCCGTGCCGCTTGGGCAATGCTTGCAGGATGCGCTTGATCCGCAGGGACTTCTGCTGCTGGAGCCCGGCCGGTCGGATCGCCTCGGCAATCGTGGCGACCCGCGCACGCCGCACCGCATCCCACGTTGGAAACCGGCGGACCAACTGATCGAACGCAGCAGCGCTGTTGGCATCGGTCGTGTTCTGCGAGAGTAACGCGGCGATCAATGCATCCAGTACCGGTATCGGCTCTGGAAATTCGATCCGCCCGTAGACACGTCGTAACCGACGGCATAGCTGCAGGATCGTAATCTGTGCCGCACACTCCTGCCGCGACGACATCGTTGCATCCATCCGAGCCCAATCGTACAAGAGTGAGAATTGGAGGCAGACGACCTAACCGCAGCAATGCAATAACTCCGCTACTTCCGGATTCTGTACGACTCGGCCCTGCCGTATCTCCACGGTCGCTATTGTAGCCCGTTCACCCAAGAGTGAACACGACAGCAAGAGCAGAGAACAAACGAGTAAGAGCCGAGAGCAGAAGTAAAAGGAAGTAAAAGCAGACGCCCTCATTCCCGAAGCAGGAGGAAAGAACCCGAGTGTCTGGAAAGAGGAAAGTAGAAAGAAAGATGGCCTCTCAAATCATGCCCTTCCTCCCGCCACCGGCCCCGCGTCGGTGGGGGAACGACTGGTCAGCTACCGTCACACCAACAGGCTTCTTCGGTCGAGCCCAAGACATGGCGCCAAACCGCCGCGCCGGCCGACCGACATTCACCGCGGCTTGCCTCGCGCGCTGGCACGGGGCACGATGCCAGACGCGGCTTGGTCACGGCCTCGACAGAATGCCGGCGTGATGGCTACTTCTGCGATCGGCCGCTCGCGAAGTTGGTCCGGTCGGCGGTAGCAGACCAGTTGTGGTCCCCCGGGATATACCCAGGGGAAACCGAGAGGGAACGTGTCGGTCGGTAGCAGACCAGTTGTGGTCCCCCTGGGATATACCCAGGGGAAACCGGATGAAGTTGGAAAACAGATACTGAATCCACCTCTGATTTCCCCCGTGAATCCCCCCCAATGCTTCTTAGACCTTTGAATATGGAGCGGATCCGTGTTAAAACCGCAGCTAGTCCCTCGTCCTGACACACCATGAGCACGGAGTCATGTCGCATGCCAACGCGTATCCTTTCCACCACTCCCATTCTTCTGATTGTCGCTGCGCTGCCGCTGCCGATGAACATGTCTCGATGTCGCCGGTCAACTTCAGCGACGTGACCATCCAAAGCTCGCTTCTGGTCACCACGACAGGAGACGAACCGGCGTGTGTCGATTCCTCACAATCTGGACACCTGCGAGGAGACGGGCCGCATTGACAACTTTCGCCACGCCTCGGGCGCGACGCCCCGCGGCGATTTTCGTGGGCACATCTTTAACGATTCCGACGTCTACAAAGTGCTCGAAGGCGTCGCCTATTCGCTGCACACGCATCCCGACCCGGAGATGAAAGCCCGCCTGGACGAGATCATCGATTTGATCGCCGGTTCCCAGCAAGAGGACGGCTACCTCAATACGTGGTTTACGGTTGCCAAGCCCGACGACCGCTGGAAGAACCTCGGTTCCGACCACGAGCTTTACTGCGCCGGCCACATGTTCGAGGCGGCCGTCGCGCATTACTACGCGACCGACGACCGCAAGTTCCTCGACGTGGCCTGCCGCTTTGCCGACTACATCGACAGCGTCTTCGGCGAAGGGAAACGTCACGGAATCGCCGGTCATCCCGAGATCGAACTGGCACTCGTCAAGCTTTGGCGGGCAACGGGCGACGAGCGGTATTTGAACCTGTCGCGATTCTTCGTCGAGGAACACGGCAACGACAAGCACCGCAAGCTGTTCGGCGGGTATGCGCAAGACCACCTGCCGGTACGTGAACAGACCGAACCGGTCGGCCATGCCGTACGGTTCCTCTATTTCTATAGCGGCGTCGCCGACCTGGCTGCGATCGATGGAGACGAGGGATACGTCAAGACCATGGACCGGCTGTGGGATTACATCGTCACGAAGAAGATGTACGTCACCGGCGGAGTCGGCGTGCAGGGACACGGCGAGGGGTTCGCCAACGCGTATTATCTGCCGAACCATGAAGCGTATTGCGAGACGTGCGCATCGATCGGCATGGTCTTCTGGAACCATCGCTTGGCGCTGTTGCACGGCGACGGCAAGTATGCCGATCTGGTCGAGCGTCTGCTCTACAACGGCGCGATCTCCGGCGTTTCGCTCGACGGGTCGAAGTTCTTCTACGTCAACCCGCTGGCCAGCCGCGGCGATCACCACCGCCAACCGTGGTATGGCTGTGCCTGCTGCCCGACGAACGTCGTGCGGTTTGTCGCCTCGCTGGGGCAATACCCGTATGCGACGATCGGCGACGGCGAGGGGATCTGCGTGCTGCATTACGTGGGCGGCGAGGCGGATATCCAACTCCATTCGGACAACGTTCGAGTCTCGCAAGAGACGAATTACCCCTGGGACGGCGACGTCAAGATTACCGTCGCGCCTCAGCGGGCGGCGGACTTCACCATGCGGGTCCGCATTCCGGCCTGGTGTGAAAGTCCCACGCTAAGCGTCAACGGCGATCCCGTCGACATCAGGCCGGATCGAGGCTTTGTCTCGATCCGCAGGACATGGGAGCCCGGTGACGCGATCCGCCTGAATCTGCCGATGCAGGTGCGGCGAGTTCCGGCCAACCCGAATGTCGAATCGCAAACGGGACGCATGGCCGTGATGCGAGGTCCGGTTGTCTACTGCCTGGAGGACGTGGACAACCCGTGTCCCGTGGACCAGGTCGCAATATCCGCGGAGGCAACATTCAAGACCGACTACCAGGACGACCTGCTTGGCGGCGTGACGGTGCTCAGGACCCAGGGCACGCGGAGCGGTATCATCGAGACGGACGAGGGACTGGACGTCGCGGCAAACGATGTCGAGCTGACGATGATTCCTTATTTCGCCTGGGACAACCGCGAGCCCGGAAACATGGCCGTTTGGATCCCGACCGATCCGCCGCAAGCGGCCAGTATCGAAAACGCGACCATCGCCGTGGTCGCGAAGACCTCCGCGTCGCATTGCCACTCCGCAGACGCGACCTTCGCCGCCAATGACAACATCTTGCCCGCCAACTCGAACGACCATTCCATACCCCGGATGACCTGGTGGGATCACCGCGGAACCAAAGAGTGGATTGCGATGGAATTCGACAAGCCGCATACGTTCTCCAAGGCGGAAATCTATTGGTTCGATGACACGGGACAAGGCTCGTGCCGCGTGCCGGCAAGCTGGCAATTGCTCTACAAGGATGGCGACCAGTGGCGACCTGTCGAGGCGTCTTCGCCCTACGACGTCGCACCAGACCGTTTCAACGTCGTGACATTCGAGCCGGTCAAGACAACCGCACTTCGCGTTGAAGTCCAACTTCAGCCGGACTTTTCCGGCGGCGTGCTGGAATGGAGATTGCCGAAATGATGCGAGTTCACTGGAACGGCGAATCAGCGGGGAGCCGTATGGCGCAATAGAAATTCGGCAAGGACTCTCACCAATGCGGCGTCTCCTATTCATACTATGGTGTCCGCTTCTGATCCTGTGCCTGCGGCTGCCTGCCCTGCCAGCCTCGGTCCTGACGATCGCCGACGCCGGCACAGCCGGTCTTCTGATTGTGCTACCCGACCAGCCTGCCGGGCCGGAAGTCGAGGCGGCGGCAGAACTGAGCAAGTATCTGGGTAAGCTGACCGGCACCGCCTTCGAGCAAGTGAGTGAGAAGGACCTGCAAGGGCACGCCGCGATTTTCATCGGAGCCACGGCGGCCGCTGCCGCCGCGGGCGTCTCGGCCGCCGAACTCGATCGCGACGGCTTCATCATCAAGGCCGTTCGCGGCAACCTCTTTGTTGTGGGACACGATGCCGTGGCTACGGAACTGGGAGTGCACTACTTCCTGCAGCGCTACGGTGGCATCCGCTGGTACATACCGCTGGACATTGGTGAGCACATTCCCTCGCGTCCCACGCTCCAGTTGCCGGACGACCTCAGCGACGTGCAGGAACCGGCGTGGCAATCGCGTTTGTGGAGTTCCGTGGCGCGGATGGATCCGATGTGGGAGAAACGCAACCTCTGCCGCTCACGCTACAACTTCCACCACAACTTGCTGAATGCGCTCAAGCCATCCACTTACTACGACCAGCACCCGCAGTGGTATCCTCTCATCAACGGACAGCGCATCGCCAAACCAGCCGATGACGCTTACTTCTGGCAGCCTTGTTTTGCCAATCGCGAGGTGGCCAACTGCGTGGCCGACAACGTGATCGCGTATTTCAACAACAACCCGACCGAGGCGAGCTACTCGCTGGGCGTTAACGACACGGGGGAAAGCGGCTACTGTCAGTGCGACGCCTGCCGAGCGCTGGACGATCCGGCCAAGCCCACCTTCCGCGGCCGTGCCAACTACTCCAATCGTGTCTTCCACTTCATGAATCAGGTGGCTGAACTCACTTCGCAAAAGCATCCCCATAAGCTGCTTGGTTGCCTGGCCTATGCCGTTTGCGAGGAAGTGCCGAGCTTTCCAGTACATCCCAATATCATTCCGTACCTGACCAACGACCGGGCGCAGTGGCGGGACAAGGGCTTTAGGCAGCAGGACCAGGACCTGCTGCGGCGGTGGGCGCAGGCCGCCCACCAGCTCGGTGTGTACGACTACTACTACGGCGTCGGCTACGTCATCCCCCGTTTCTTCCCACGGTCAGCGCCGAGAGTATCAAGTTCTGCCACGCTACCGGCGTCCGCGGCTGGTACGCTGAAATCTATTCCAACTGGGGTCTCGACGGCTGCAAAGCCTGGCTGGCCAGCCAGCTGTTGTGGGATATCGGGCAGGACCCGCGGGAGCTGGTCGACCAGTACTACAGTGATTTCTTTGGTGCAGCCAAGGAGCCGATGAAACACTACTGGGAACGCTGCGAGCGGATCTGGATGGAGCAACCCGGAGAAGCGCGTTGGTTCAAGGGATTCTTCGAAATCGAGCAGCTGGACATGTTCCCGCCGGAAGTCTGCCGGAACTGCGGCAGTACCTCGACCAAGCCGCGGCATTGGCCGATACGGACCTGGTGCGCCGGCGCGTCAAGCTGTACTCCGACGGCTTCCGTTACACCGAGCTATACTCCTGGTGTACTGGAGTGACAAACAGCTGAAGGAGGCCGTCGTGGCCAACGAGGCCGAGGCGCAGCGCTGCGCCAGTTGCTCGTGACATATGCGCGCGCCGAACAGGACTTGCAGCGACACGCGGATGAGGTGATCAACGCCGATCCGCTGCTCAAGCCGGCGATCCCTTCACGGGCCGGACGACCTTCGGGCAGGGCCTCGTCCCCGCCATGGTGCGCCTGGCTGACTATTACCAGAGGGCAGGCAAGCCGGAACTCGAACCGTATTGTCTCGCACACGAATTGGACCCGGACAATCCGGTGGCAAAGGTGTTCGCCCACTACATGCTGGTGCGGACCCACCCGGAGAAAGTTCTCGAGCGGTTGGCGAACCCTGGCTTCGAGGAGACCGCCGCAGACGCCGTACGTCAGGGGCCTGACTGGATCTCGGAGAATTGCCCGCCGGGGTGGGGCAGTTGGGTGCGCGATGGGACGAAAGCAGAGCTGCGTTGGGTCGCGAATCCGGTACGCGGCGGGAAGCGCGCCGTGATGCTCAAGGGGGCCGAGGGAGCCGCCTGCTATTTGGTGACCGTGCCTGGCGAGCCCGGTGACGCTTTCCTGTGCACGGTCTATGCCCGTGGGAAGGTGGCACATCCCGAGCGAGTGACCCTCACGGTCAAGTGGCATGATACCAAGGGGCAATGGTTCGGCGAGGCTCTCAATCAAGCCGTTGCGTTCCCCCGGTCCGAGGTGACCAACTGGGTGCCGATGTGCCTCCTTGTCACCGTCCCTCAGGGTGCCGGGTCGGCCATAGTGATGCTGGCCGGCGGCGACATGAAACCTGACGACGTAGTCTACTTCGACGACTGCACGGTCCAGCAGCTTGACGTGAAGTGAATTGAAGTGACCGTCTGGCAGCCACAGACGGTCATGCAGGATGGTCTCGCCCCTTGGGTCACCAGGCGTGGGGATCGGAGCCCCTACGGGTTGTCGCGCAGAATTGGGCAGTAGTCAACTTGTTGGCGGTGGCGTCAGAATGATGCCTGACTCGTCCAAACGTGTCGTGGCCTGTGATGGAGAGTATGCAGTGGACATACGTCGCTTTTCCCTGGTGCTTGCGTTAGTAGTCTGTGGCCAAGTTCAGACAGGCCCGGCGAACACGACAAGTCAAGCGATCGATCATTTCATCATCCTCGTTCACCCCTGCCCCTACGAGGCAATGGGCAAGCCGGAGGACGATGCGTACCGCACACTGGAACGTGCCGCTTGCGAACGATGGTTCGACGCTATCCCGTCTCTGCCGGAGTCCACATTCGTCATTCAAATCGATGGGGCTGCGGCCGGCCCCAGCCCAGACAAGCTCCACGAGGCTTTGATCAATCGCCTGGGTAACGGACACGTCGTTCGGATCCCAGTCGAATTCGTGTCGCCGGAAAATCCAGGCCAACTGCGCGACTACTATCGAAAGATCGATCAGCGGATCCGCCAGCAAATGGCCGCCGCGGGGCTGACGTTCGCCCCGGCGGTCGCTGAAGCGACCATTTGGGGACAATCCTTCGAAGGATGTGCGTCAGGATTCGGCAGTGCCGTTGCCACGTGTCTTGGTCTGGCCACAGCCACGCAGTTTGAATATCACATGAGTGCACCCGATGCACCGTTCCTGCTGAAGGCCAAGTTCCTGCAGACGGTGTCGGTCCCCTCCAGCGATATAAAAGCCTACGTGTTCGATCTTTGCGATGGCCGATATGCGGCCTTCTTTCGGTCTTGCTTGACGCCGCAATGGCTGGATTATCGGCCCATCAGATTGCAGCTCAATACCAGATTGTTTTCGGTGGTCACCAAGAATACTGGTGCGGTGGCTTGGCCACAGGGCGCAGAACCCACGGCCGAACAAACCACGTCATCACGGTTCAACCAATGGCGCACCGTTCCCTGGCCGCCGGGCACAAAGGCGGTGGAACGGCAGGCGTTCATACTGTCGACCGTTCAGGAACGCTTCGTGGTCAGTACAAATCTGCAGAAGTTGATCGAGGTTATTAAGTCCGCCGAAGTCGGACCACAGGTGAACAGCCCAGCACCCGGATCGCTGCTACCGGCCCCCAAGTCATGACAGATGTGACGAAGCATCAGTGGAATCGGGGACCTCGGCGGAGTTGAGACATCAGTACCAGAATGGCGGTACGATCGACAACGTCTGAACCGCCAAAGACGCGTCGGCAGCTACTTCCGCAGCGCGGGTGTTTCGGTCCCAGATAGATTTGGGTAATCTAAACAGAATCGACGGCCAGGATTCGAGCGGGCCGGAAGACCGCGGATCCTCCCCGGTTCCCGGCCCACTCCAACACCCCCGCCACCTTGCCGCGAGGAGACTTACATGAAGACAACTCGCTTCCGCCGACTGGTGCGCTCGTTTTCGGCCCTCTTCCTGCTGGCCCTGAGTTCGCAGAGCGGGCTGCTGGCGGCGTCGTGGGATCCGGCCGCTGCCGATTACGCGGGCCGTAAGGGAATGACACTTCACGTGTCGAAGCAGGGCGACAACTCCGACGGCAGTAGTTGGCAGAAGGCCTATCGCACCATCCAAGCGGCGCTGTTGGCCGTGCCCGATGATCAGGGCGGGCACCGCGTTATCGTGCGACCCGACACCTATGTCGAAGCCAATCTCTGGACCAACTACAAGGGCGCCGAAGGGTCGTACAACCTCTTGATTGGCGATGTGGACGGCAGCCTGGGCTCGGGGGCTCGGGGGCGAATCGTCATCGACTCTGGCGACCCCGATAAGGGATTCAAGAGCTACGACTTCTGGGGAACGATTCGCGCCACCACCAAGGGCTGGTCGCCGGAACACACCGCCCCCACGTTCTCCGCCATCGCCTGGGACCGGTGGATCATCCGCAACCTCTACGTGACCGGCGGCGACGCTGGACTTTTCTGGGATCTAACTGACAAGAGCGGTCAGGGCTTCACGGTGGTCGTGGAGGACTGCGTCAGCATCGGACGGGCGTTCGGTTCGGGATTCGGCTACCAGGTCGTCCGACCCAAGGAGCCGGTGGTCTTCCGCAATTGTTTCATGATGGCCCTGGACCGGTGGGGCGACGCAGGCGCCCTGGGTGTCGGAGCCTACAACACTTCCCCGCCCGAACATCCCGATGTGGTCTGTGAGAACTGCACGTTGGCGGCTCCGGACAATGCCGTGCAGATCCTCTTCCCCAGCAAGTTCATCCGGCTGAAGCTGAAGGACTGCCGGCTGATGGCATTGAACTTCTCGCAACCACACGGCACGCCATCGTCGGGAATCATCTCCACAATTGTGAGCGATCCCCGTCAGGTCCAGGTCGACTTCGAGGACGGCCTGTTAATGGGCTACAAGCTCTTCGGCAACACGGACCCCGGTGCCAACAAGTCGGCCGACGCTGGGACGAACGAGATCACCTACACGACCCAGGGCAAGGTCCAGGCCTACGTACAGTTCCAGCAGCCGACGCCCAAGGGCTTCCAACGACTGGGACTGTGGCCCGTGGAGGCGTTTCGGGCGTTGAATCCTCGGTGGCCCCAGGCCGCCGTTGCGGCCGCGGCCAGTCCGGCACTTCGCCGCAAGCTGCCCTCCGTGCCCGGCGATCCGTCGCTGCCGGGCGGCGCGCAGCGCGAGGGCGTAACGCTCTATGTGTCCCAGGCCGGTGACAACTCCGACGGTCGCAGTTGGCAGAAAGCCTTTCATACGATCCAAGCGGCACTGTTGGCCGTGCCCGACAACCAAGGCGGACATTGCGTTGTCATCCGCCCGGGGACTTACGAGGAGGCCAATCTCTACCCGTCGCATCGCGGTGCTGCGGGGGCATACAACCTGCTCATCGGCGATAGCGACGGGAGCCTCGGATCCGGCGCCAAGGGCTGGGTGGTCATCGATTCGGGATGCCCGGGCGTGGCCGTGCGGACCGATCCGACTCGGCCCACCGGCAACCCGACGTTCAAGATCGTCGAGTCGGACCAGCCCGAATCCGGGCTGAAATGCGTCGATTGGTGGGGCCCGTGGCGCTGTGATCCTGAGTTCTCTGGCTCGATCTGGGACCGTTGGATGTTTCGCAACCTCTACTGCACGGGGAGCGAGGGGGGCATCGGCTGGGATATGACGTGCGACAAGGGGGTCGAGTTCTCGGCGGTGGTCGACAACTGCGTCGGCATCGGCCGTTTTGCCGGGGCCGCGGTCATGGCGCATACGCCTCGCGCGGACGAACCGGTCCTGTTCCGTCAATGCTACTTCCTGAATCTCGACTGGTGGGGCGACGCCGGCGGGGTGTACGTCCGCGGCGAGAGCCGCACCATGCCCGAGTCTCCCCATGCCGTCTTCGAGGACTGCACGATCGTCAGTCCCGACAACGCCCTGCAGGCCGGCTATCCCGGCGTGGACGACCTATGTACCCGCGTCAAGTTCAAAGACTCACGCCTGATTGTGCTGAATTTTTCCCAACCCCAAGGCACGCCCTCCGCGGGTATCATCTGCTGCGGATGCAAGGATGGCAAACAACTTCACGTCGACTTCGAGGACAGCACCTTGATGGGCTACACGGTCTTCGGCACCCGCGGCGGTGAAGTGTCGTATGCAATCAAGGGTAAGGCTCGAGCGTACGTCCAGTTCCAACAGACCGTGCCCACGGGCTTCGAGCACCTCAAGCTCTGGCCGGTGGAGGTCTTCGATTCCATCCAGCCGCCGGCAGCTCCATGAGGTCGCCACAACCAGGACAGTTTGTGACCACACTCGCGCCGTGTATCGTCAGGACGTGATTCGCGGTAGCCTGCCGGGAGAGAAAACATGAGATACAACCCTTCGTCGCTGGCCACGATAGCGGTTTCCCTGGCGGCCATCTGCCTACTGTTTCGCGTGCGCCAGTGCGCAGGCGGGGCCACAACTGGTCCGCTACCGTCAGGTCATCCGCCTTTCAGGCTTCCGTCGGGTTGATCCCGGCGGAACAGGAGGAAGGTGCGGAACGGAAATGAGACGATGCCTGGATGCGAACAATGGCAAGTTATTATCGCGCCACACCACTCCCCATTTCATCGTGTTCAATCGCTGCGCCGTTCAGGGAGCGCGCGTGCCCATGCCGCGCAGAGATTGTCGGAACGCGGCGGCCTCCATCGTATCTGTAAGGAACGTTACACCACCGTCGCGGAAGCCGAAATTGGCGCCGCTCGCGTGCGGGCTGGCAATGCCATTCCCCACCGGCGCGGCGTTGTCGTAAGGGGAATTCCCAACATTGATTCCAGCGTCAGCATCCGCCGCCAGGCGGGTGGGCTGTTCGGTCAATCGTGTGATGCATTATTTGCCGAACCAGCCTCATGCGGCTAACAGCCGCCGCGCCGGTCAGCGGAGATCCGAGCGCCTTGCTCATAATGCTCGCGAATCGCGTTCCACTGACGGGACGGTCCACGATCAGCTTTCCATCGTAGATGATGCTGAACATGCCATAGGGCGTCGGGAGCTCCCTGGACGCCTTGGCGCTCCTGACGGGAACCACCTTCGGCTCTAACCCAAAAGTTCTGGCCACCTCCACAATGTCCTTCACGCACTTTGGAACCATAGGGCACTGATCGGCAGCCAGGATCGTGAGGCCCTTCTTGTACTTTCTCAATAGCTGCTCCCTGTCGACGATAAATCGAGGATCAGGGGCGGCTTTCTTCAGTTTCTTGACGAGCAACTCGTAGGGAGGGAAGCTGTCCACCGAGACAAAACCCGCTTTAACGAACAAACCATTTCCTGCCATGAAACTATCGGAACTGGTCACGACGGCGACCCCTCGGCAGTTGCTCTTCTTCGCGTCCCTGAGGCAACTATCCAACAGGAGCGTGCCAACCCCTTTCCCCCCGTGTTTGCGGTTGACCATCAAGCAATGGATGACAAGGTAACCCTCCGCCTCCACCGGTCTCCACGCATGATTGCCAGGGACGTACTCAATCGTCCCAATATCACCGAATTCCCGTGAGCGGAGCACTTTGAGCCTTAGGCCTTCCGGGTAGCGCTTCTTGAGCCAATCCGATTTCCGACGATACCCCTCGTTGTTGGGGTTCTTGCGGCCACAGAAGCTGCAACCGCCGATGTTCTCAGCATTGGTGTCGACGATTTCGTACTCTCTCATGTTGTTGGGGTCCGATCAGTTGCCGACGCGATCAGCGGACGGCGGCCGGTCAGTATTGACTTCGGCCGGACGCTGCCGCGCCAGTCGCTGCGTCGCCTGGTTCGTCGTTGCCACTGAGGGAGTACGTTTCGCAAGACGCACGACGTGTCGACCAGATTCGGCCTGAAGCGACTCGAAGGTCGGCACCGATGCGTTTGACGTCGTTGTTGCATTCGGCAGCCGAAGACGATGACGAATGTCACGGATCTCCTCGGTGATTGGATTATGTACCATCTTCAGTCCCCATCAGTTCGTCCGGCGTGCAGATGTTGGTGGCTCGTAGCCGGCGTCGCGGCAGATCCGTTCAATCGTACTGCGAAGCGTGGCGTTGGCGATATGTTTGAAGTTCCGTCGTCGGAGGAACGGTAATGTCCATTGCCAACCGAATTGGCGATCCCAGCGGAATGCAGATCTCTGTCCAGAAGGACTTCGCCCGGGTGAATTGGAGCAGGTTTTCGTCGTGGCATCGCTACGCCTCAAGATCGTCCACCTTTCGACGACGCGAGCGTCGATGCCATCCAGCGGAGCAACACGCCATCGACCGTTGATTCGGATGCTCTGCGGCCGTGCGGGTCGCCGCGAAGCTTCTCGAGAACGAGCCGAGAAGTAACCGCGACGTTATCGAACCTGGTTCTGCGCGCCAAGTCGCGTGTCAGCTGTTGCCTGCGGACGACAAATGGATCCGGAGGGAACCGACCTGCGATTTCCACAATCGTGGTCTCAAGATCTACTGTATCGGCATAGTGGTGATCTATACTCGAAATGATAGCGCCTCAGCGTCAATACCGTCAAGCGGACAATGCCCGCGATAACGTAAAGCCGGTTGCCGACTTCGCAGTTTACCACACAAGCCACATCGGACGCGCATGATGTTCGTGTAGACTGACGCTCCGACCTGTCGGCTAAAGCCGGGTTGATTCGTGCGTCGGGGACGCACGATAGCAATCTCCATCGACTTTTCACGGCCAGTCACGACACTCTGCCGGAATCTGGAGTTACGCCATCCTCACTCTCCGAAACTGCCGTTCGAAATATCGGTACTCGAACACCACACGCGACTGTCGTGGCGGGAATCGAACTCTGACATCCCACACTATTGTCCATCCATCGCCTGCTGCAGAAACGTCTTGAGCACGCTGGCGGGAACCGCAAAGCCAGCTCCTTCGATCCTTCCTTTCAAAGAGATGAGGCCAATCACAAGACCGTGTTCGTTAAACAAGGGACCGCCGCTATTGCCTGGATTAATGGCTGCGGAGATTTGTACATACCGCTGGCCGTCGAATTCACGATTCGGATTGCTCACAATGCCCGTGGTCATCGTCCGGTTGAGAATCTGGTCGCCGAGCCCCGGGTCCCCAATAACCGTGACACTCTCACCGGTCTCCACACGTTCGTCAGACGCAAGGTAAACGTGGACTAGATGAAGGGCCGACTCAATCTTGAGAAGCGCCAGGTCAAGTGTATCGTCAATGCGTATGACCTCAGCAGGTACTTTGAGCGGAGCGTAATCTTCGGCACCAGGCTTGGAGTTGTAGACAACCTCGACGGAATCGGCACCATCGACGACGTGCGCAGAGGTCAGCAAGTACCCCGTGCTACCGATGAAGAAGCCAGTACCGGATGAACCGTCGGCGAGGATCGATACGACGCCGTCCAGGTATTTCTTGCCAATATCGCGGGCCGTAAGGGATTCACTCGTGTTGCGCGGATTGAGCGCGCCTAATTGTTGTCTCGGTACTTTCCTCGGTTGTGATTCACTTGACTTCGGAGCGCTGAGTTGCGGCTGGACCCGGCTGGCCAGTTCCTGCCGTGTGAGCTTGAGCGGGACGGAACGCAAATAGCGTCCCGATGCTCCTGCGGAGCAAACGAACACCAGATTTCGGCCGTTCGGCGAGAAGAACAGTCGTTCGACCTGGACATCACCCAATCCGTCGGAGGGAATCAAGAGCCTGTTGTCGAGCAGTTCTCCCGCTTCGCGGTGAAACAAGATGGCCGCCCCGCTGCCGGGAACGGCAACGAGGGGCAGCGATGGATGAAACGCAAGCTCGGTCGTAACCGCTCGATCCTTCGTTTCATAATTCACCGGCGGATCACCGAGATCCCTGGCGTTCCAGCCCTGCAGGTTCTTGGAATGCATCGGCGTGCCGACAAAGGAAAGATAGGTTACACGTTGGCCGTCGGAAGACAACCGGATCCCAGATCCATTGCCTCCCGCCTGTCGAATCACCTGGCGGAGGCGAGGTCGGCCTGCGATGCTCCAACTCATGAGCATGTCCACGTTTCCATATTCGGGAATCTCGATCAATCGCCAGTCAGGATTGATGTGAAAACTGCTACCGCGATCGTAGAGGTCCTTGTACCCCGTATAGAGTCGTTTGCCATCCGGCGAGACTTCCACCCAAGTTCCCAATATTCCCGGTGCCTGAACGCGGCCTGATTGCTCGTTGACCGTCAACACCGTATATCGCGGCAACTCAACGGCACATTTGATCGCGACGTAGCTTACGGCGCCGGTCGGGTTGATCGCCAAATCGGTGATTTCAAGAACTTGTGCTTCGTCCGTTGCCAAACGGATTTCCCGCCGCACCTTCAGGCTGCGTTTATCGATGACATGCAAAACAGGCTGCGGATTTCGTGTCACAGCGATATAGGCGTCCCGCCGCTCTTCAATGAACTCGTACCGGTTCGGAAGTTTACACGTGTTGGCCACCGTAATTCCGTCATCGGCCAACTCCCGCAGCACATCACCCTGCAACAAGAGGATCTGTTCACGGTTGAAACTGTCAGAGATCGCGTACCGGTCGACTGTTAAGTCCAAGCGTTGAAAACGATCGAGCTTGGACAAATCTCCGCCGACGGAAGCAGCCAATTCCTCGTCAATCACCTCCAGTTTTGGGCGCAGGAACGCGGTTTCGCCCCCTTGCTCCACGCGAATCTTAAGTTCGTGCACGCCGACTTGGTCCGAAGTCGGTGTCCAGCGTAGTTCTCCTTTCGGAGTCAGCGTCAATCCGGCAAGTTGTGACATCAGCTCAATGGACGTCTGCTCAGAGATCGAAAAACGAAATTGGAACAACTTTCCCGCGGGGACCCGTGAGGGGAATCGCTCCAGCAGGCCGCCAATCGATGCGGGGTTTGCACCACTCATGACACCATCGCTCTGGCCACCTGAGGATGTTCCCGATGACGTCGCCACATCATTGCCTGAGGCAGATGCGGGGGCGGCACTGCCTGCGAATGCCGGTGTCTCTGCCGCCAGCACCATACCACCAGACGCAGTCAGCACGAACAGGAAGAGTCGATCCCCGTGCGTATAGGCCACAGGGTGATCGAGCAAATAGTCCCGCATTCGATACAGATGTTTGTACACTTCGTGGAAGTCTTCGTCGGACATGGGATACGTCGCCTCTCGCATCCCGATGTCCGTGAGCGCGACGTCAAGCCGATGGGCTGTCAGGGCGTCCTCAGTCAGTGAATAGATCAGTTTTTGCGATACGTCTGGGACGATCAGCTTTCCAAGATCTTTCTTCAGCGGAGCGATCGGAACGCCTCCAAAGACAATGTTGCTCCCGATCCAATAACTACCCGAGGCGACCTGATAAACAAACGGTGTTTGCGAAATCCCGCCTCGCAGGATGGGCTGTGCCTTGTCGCTGGCCGAGAGATACTCTGAATAGTCGAAGGCGGTTAAGTCTCCCGACGGGCTCAGTCGAAACGAACCTTGAGTCATGATGAGTCGTCCGTCGTGGCTGACGGATGCAACGGGTGCACGGGAGACCGGCCGACATTTATCCGTTGTCAGATCCACGACCAACACATGGCTGTCCCGATAGGATGCTTCCAGCCCCTTTCCATGGCAAGTGACGAGGATTTCGCTCTTGAAATTCGCTCCGCCGGGTGCGGAGAGATGAACAATATTCGGCTTAAACACCTTCAATTGGTTCACCTGCTGCCAACCCTCACTGTGGGCAAATACGCTGATGGTTCCCTGACCGCTATTGGAGACGAATACTTTATCGCCGCGGCAGAGTATGCATCGCGGGGCAACCGTCGTGAGAGTTGCCGCGACGCTGTGTTGGAGAATATCGTAGATCGTGAGTTGACCCGCCGTCTGATGCGACAGCACGAGGTACCGCCCATCTTCGGTCATCGCCATGCTCGTGGCGGGGTTCTCCAACAGCAGCGGCTTGAAGACTACGATCTGGGGCGGCGGTGGCGTCGTTTCCTCGGCTGCAACCGCGACGGCTGCTGTGGAGGTCTGATTCTCTGTCGCAGCAGGGGGCGGTATTAACGGTGATTTCTCGGCGTCGGGTGCCGAAGGTTTGGCCTCGACCGTCGGGGAAGCGGTCTCGGGCATGGACGATTCCGCCTCGGGCGCGGCAGTTTCGGCCTCGGGCCCAAAGGGTTCGGCCTCGGGTGCGGAAGGCTCGGCGTCGGGTACCGAAGATGTCCTGTCGGACGGAGCGGCTGGCACGTCGTCAGAGACGTCGCTCCGCACCGAGGGCAACGACGGCCCGTGATGATCACTTTGTGGTGGTTCCGTGATCTGGGGCACCAGCGAAGGATTGGTCCCGTGCGTTTCGACACCAGAAGCAATTTGCTGATCCGCTGGAGTCGTCGCGCTCGAGTGGGATTTTGTTCCCATCGCATAAGCCGCATAGAGAGTCAACGCAAGCAGCAACGCGCCGACACCGCCGGCGGAGACCAAGTGCCAAACTGGCCGCTTGTGTTTTTGAGATTTGGGCATCAGCCGCGAAGGTGGCGGCGGCGGCGGCTCAGAATTGAGCTGCCGCTGCTTTACCTGGGGAGGTTCTAGAGGTGGAGGAGGACTCACTTCGACCGGGCCGTCCTTACGGTCGCCCAGCTGAGGTACTTCGATGCGACTCTGGCATTTCGGGCAGCGGATACGTTTTCCTGCATACTTCGACTTCACGCGAGCACGATACGAACAGGTCGTGCAATGGATTTCGATCGGCATGATTCATCTCCGGTCACGCAGCGTCCGCTCGCAACTCTGAAGGGATTGTTTTTCTATTCTCCAGCATCATGAGGCAAATGTCGAGAATTGCCCCGCGGACGGATGCTGTGCCGACCGAGTGGTCCGGTATATCCCGCCGCGAACAGGGCGTTATCCGAGTCTGCCTATCACAGTGGTGGGCAACCCTAGCACGAGTTTGGAAATGCTTGACCGGCACTAATTTACGGCGATAATGGGCGTCTAGCGGCGACGGGAATAACCCGCCGCTCCGGTCGACCTATTCCCAGAGTGCGGTGCCCTTGTAAGGCCGTTCGGGATAATCCGGTGGTTCCGTCCGATCTATCGGAACTGTGGGTTTCCATACACCGTCTGCCACCGCGCCGTTGTCGCTGGAGTCACGTTAATGCTGATAGACCATGACTTCGACAAGGTGTCGGCCTGTGTTCGCTGAGTTGTGAGGCATGGTAATGCGCAAGAAGCTGCGCCTTGCGCGGTGCGAACTCGCACGTGTAGCCCGCTCGCGTGGAGGGGAGTGTGTTGTTCCGTCGATCGTCAACCATTTCCCAGGACTTCCCGTCCAGGGATGTCTGGACCGTGAAGCCAATATAGCGTTGGTCCCCGTAGTACGACACGACCACCACGCGGCCGATGGATGTCGGCTTCTCCAGATCGACTTGCCACCAGGGGTCGCTATCGACTTGCACATCGGTGGCCCAGAAGGCGTCCGTGTCACGCGTGCGGCCGTCATTGGCCAGCGAGGCAGGGTAGGGGGGTAACGCAGAGGAGCACTGCGTCGGCTTGCCGGTCGATAGACTCACATGGTCCGGCGCAACAGGCTTGCCCAGCGCATCGCGGTACTTGGCCCAGATTTCCCGGCTCACCCGCACCGGATCTCCAGCAGGCTCAGTGGGGTAGGGCTCGGTCTGGTGAGTCCAGTTCTCTTCCCAGGCCCGAATCTCCCGCTCAAATGCCGCCGCGTCAAACGGTTTATCGGCCTTGAGCGAATCCTCTAGCCGCTCCAGAAACATCTCCCAGCGCTTCATGTAAAATCCGCCTATCAGTCCGGACCATTGGCGGTAGGCGTATTCGTGGAGAATGCTGTCGCGCGACCCCCACAGCGTAATCAGGTTGCGGGCATTCCACTCCAGCAGGCGACGTTCTTCCTCGGTGGTCCCCCACCGCTTGGCATCATCGATCCAGCTTCCCAGCAGAAACTCACGCCGTGTGCCCAGCATTCGATCGAGATCGCGCATCAGCTCCAAATACTGCTGTCCCGTTTGGTGCAGCAATGCAAGGTCCTTGGCCGTATAGGCATCGACCACGTCCGCATAATAAGTCTGAGCCAGATCGCCTAACGCTTGCCGGACCACATGTACAATATCGAACTGGTACGTGTCGACGCCGGCCAGTTCATCGGCACCCGACAACAATAGATCGCAGGCTTGGGCCAGTTGTGTCTTGTCATACGGGATCGGCAAGCTCGCCTGCAGTGAGGGGCGTGAGAAGATGACGGACCCTGAGTAACCGGGCAACTGATAGACGGTGCGCCGCAATAATTCCCAGCCCTGCTCCACTTTCTCTCCGCGTTTCCCATAACGGCGCTGGATGAAATCCGCCAGCCACGTCTCGAGTTCGGGGACCTCGTCGCGCCAGATCATGTCGGTCAGCAGGTCGTAGACCACCGGGTTGTAGCCGAATCCCTCCATGATCAGGCCCACACCCCGCAAATCACCTCGCTGGGAACTGGTGCGCGCCGTATGCAAGTTGTTGAGGATCTGCGGCAGTCCGCCGTAGAGGCCGACGCGCCCTCCGTAGTTGTGGATAATGCACCAGACCCATGGCTTTCCGTGAAACGCCTCCGTCTTGTCCCACACCGGTGCGGCCTCGCAGTACAGGTCCAACACGACCATCCGCTCGTTGGGAACGGCATTCAGCAGCGCCTTGGCCTGAGGTGGCTGCCAGAATTTTGGATTGTTGAAGAAGAGCCAGCCTTGCATCACCCACACGGCCTGAGGGTCCGCCGCCTGCATGGCTCCCAGCACCGCGCGACTCATGTCGGCCAGAAACTGTGGGTCGTTGCTCGGCGGTGACATCTCGATGAATGTGTCGGAGGCGTAGAGATGATCTGTGCCATACAGGCGAGTCTGTTCCTCAATGAATGCTTTACCGATCCGCTGAAACAGCGGGTCGGTCGGGGCGACAAACTGCGTCGGGGGAAATTCGCACCAGCTGGGAAGCTGCTGGATTTCTGCGTCCGGAAAGCGTTCCCGCAGCGCGGTCGGTACGTGGCCCGTAAAACCTTGCAGGACCGGCGTCATACCGAGCTCTCGTTGGCGAGCTACGATCTGCTTCTGAAGCCTGACGTGACTGTCGATCCAGCTCTGTGGCAGCGGTCCGCCCCAGCCGTCGAGACACCCCATCCAGCCAAACGGCAGGTAGCCGGGTCCAACGAAAAAGTCGGCCAGTTGCTTGTCGGTCAGGCCCAGTTGCCGATAGACATTCTGCCACACTCCCTCCTGCCCGGTGACAGCCAGCGGCATATTGATCCCGTGCAGCGCCATCCAATCGATCATTTTCTGCCACTGATCCCAGTCCCACCATGCCAAGGTGTAACTAAATGCGCAGAAGTTGAAGCAATATCGGTACTGGTAGGGACTCACACGGCGAATCTTCTCGGTCACGACCGGCAGCGGCCGAGGGATGTGGAGTTGATCGCCATTGAACGACAGGTGGCAGTTGCAGACGTACTTGAGATACCAATTCACACCCGAGGCAATCGCCACGCCGCTGGAACCCCGCACGACGATCTTGCCGTCGGCGTTTTGCACTTCGAACACATCATGTCCGTCTTCCGGCGGAATCGTCTCCAGCAAGAATTCATCGGCCGCTCCCGGGATGACTCGCTGCAGGACACCGCGTGCAGCCACGTGGGGAGCAATCGCCGGAGCGGCTCGTAAATCCCGGTGGCCGTACACCAAGACGCCGGCACACAGAATAACCACCATCGCCAAACGAGTCATCGTGTATCCCTCGTACAAATGAATGTGGCCGACCTCGCTTCGCAAACAGGTCCCTATTGTCTGACGGTCCGAACCGCTCGTAAAGCCCGTTCAATAACCGGTACCGATTCTTTTTGTCCGGATCGCCAGGCCAATGGCAATTCCAGACAAGAGGCTCCGGGGCGTCGAAAACAGGTATTCCACCCCTGCATGAAACGGCGTTGCGGTCGGTCCTCTTTCCCAGGCAAAAGCGAATTTCAACTCGCGGAATAACAGAATTGCCACTCGAAAGAACAGCTGCCAGAATGCAGGCCGGAATCCTTATTTGATCTCGATAGCATCCCCCGGCTTTGCTGCTGTGCTCGTGCCGTTGATGATTACTTTCGATAAGCCCTCTATCGGCGGAATGTGAAGGATGACCTTTTTCGCCTGATAACGGAACCGGGAATAATATGTAACCTCGACGGCCTTGCCGTCCTGGGACAGCTTAAACAGCAGCGACACCGGTCCAAACTCCGTGGGCATATTCTCGAATTTCGTAAGGTAATCGCTCTTGACCCACGCCAGCGGCACAAGCCTCAACAAGTGCTACTGGTCGGGCACGATCATATCATCGATGACGGACAGTCTTGCATGATGCATGGCCAGCGCGAAAGAGGCCGTCAGTCCACTTTCACCGTGCCGCGATTCGGAGGAAACAAATGTATTTTGCGACATGCCGCCGACGAAAAGGCTGTACATGCCTTCCAGGAATTTTTCCCTTTCGCCGAGCTGCCATGCATGATGGATATTCCAGCTATAGCAAGGCTCATGAATCGACATCTCATGCTCCAGCACAGGCGGCTGCAATTGCTGGCCATGGGGATTATGAAATTCCGTATTGGGCCCTTCTCGGTAATAGGTGAGCATGTTGCTCATGAGTGGATCGTTGGCATCCATCAAGCCGGAGTAAACAAGGAACAAGGAGCCGCAATCGATACCACCAATCTCCCAGCCGCCCCAGACTCCTTGCATGGCGTAAGGGGTGATATGGCGGTGTTGGCCTTGCCGGTCGGTCCATGTTGGCATTTCCAGAGTTCTTGCCCGCAGCGTCTTGACAAAGATGGGGAGGAAAAAGGGAGTGGTACATTTTCGCCGAACGACTGGGCGGATTGGGCAAGCCTAATTGCGAGTGCGTGCGCGGTGTACTATGTCACACATTCGCGTCACGTTGACGATCCGATTCATACCTTGTCTATCTCCTCTATCTTGCTGCGGAAAATGTACTACTCCCCATTTCCTCCCCATCCATTTCCTCCCCAGCACGCCCTTCGCCCTGTTTTTGCGATCTCCCGCAGGCGGCGTTGAATCCGATGTGGGCGAAAGCCGCTCAGGGGGTCAAAACAACGGCGTCCTCGGCGATCGTCTGGTGTTTGCGCGGACCAAATCATTTGCGGATTATCAGCTCACCCTGACCTTGCGCGGCAAAGCGGCCATCGTGGTGAATGACATCGTCATCGAGGAACTACCTCCCGGTGACCTTTTCCAGCCACATGCCAAAAGGAGCAACCAATAGAAAGAGGAGCCCTATGGCGCAATAAGAACTCGCCACTGTGCGCATCCAAGCATAGTCCCATTTCTACTGAGCACGTTCCACCAACCCCCGTCGGGTTTGTTCCGGCGGACTGCGGACCGGCCGGCTACTGGAAATGAGATAAGAAGTGTGCCGGCCGAGGCGGATGTCCATCGGCAAAACGGCGCGCCGAGGCCGAAACAGGCCGCGGCTTGACTCGGTCTCGAAGGCGTGCCGGTGTGATGGTACGTTGGGGACTCGACCGAAGGCGTGTCATGGTCTGTCGGTTGCGGACCAGTTGTGGCCCCGCCGGGATGTACCCGACGCAAGCCGGACGGGTGGAAGGTCTGATGGGAGCGACCGATCGGCGCTCGGCCGGCAAGCAACATGTTCGCCACCGCACACGGTACAACGGTGTCCCAGAGCCGACTTGTTAGCAGCTCAAACTACTCCCCGTTTCTACGCTGTGAGGGAAACCAGCCGCGAAGAAACTGCTCCTCGGTCCCTTCGTAGACGGCCTCGGCCAAGTGCTCAACACCCTGCTGATTGCCCCAGGAATAGTTGATGATCAGCCGTCCTTGGAACTCGCAGAAGTCCAGGTCCGAGTTGTTGATGTTGCGAGCGGTCGCGATCCGTTGACGCTCGGCCTGCGCGAGCCGCGGGTTGGCAATCTGCCGATCCTCATCCGACGCCCGGAGCACGGGGTTCAGCGGGCTGAGTTCCCACTCGATCAAGTCCTTGGATCGCACCACGTGCATTTCGTAGCTGCCGGGCAGGGCGGCGAGAAAGAAATCGTAGAACCAGCCGTCCAGATACGCGCAGGCAGTGCGGGGCCGAGTAGCGGTCCTTGGCATAGTTGCACTCTGGCGGCGTAACCGTCCACTGCCGCAGGTCCGGGGAGGTCGCAAACCGCGCGGTGAACGGTGCACCGGCTTCCTCGGCGGGCTCGCCAATCTCGTACATCATCACGTACCGGTCGCCGGCTTTGCAGATCGACGTGTTGAAGATCGTGTGCTTCGGCAAGTCGAGCACCGTGTAGGTGTCCCAGTGCTCCAGATCCTTGGAGACGAACATCTGCACCTTCGGTCCGTGCTGACTCCCCGTCACATAGACGGTGTCTCCCGCAACAAAGGCGTTGGCGAAACACCAGCCCTGGGCAAATTCCGGCGTGGTGCGGCCCGTGTCGTGCTCGACGAAATGAAAGCACTCTTTGTTTCGATACCACTCACAACGGTACAACTTGCCGTGAAACACGATCGGTGCGTTTTCGACCTTGTCCACGTCGATCGTCCCCAGTTTCTTGATCTGCGGTCGGCCGCCCTGATCCACGGGCGGCTCACCAGCCGAGGCGAGAAGTGACGAAAACAACAGAAAACAGCAGGCGGCGTGGACCAATCGCATGGGATCATCTCCTGGGATCAACGGGACGCGTACAGTGTGACGTTTCCGCTACGTGCAACATCACTAGTTGACACCATCGCGAGGCTCTTGCACAGCATGGTATTTTGGAGCTACCGCACATCGATCGGAACTCGTAGTCCGTTTCCGAACATCAACTTCCAGGGGAGGAAAAAGGGAGTGGTACATTTTCGCCGAACGACTGGGCGGATTGGGCAAGCCTAATTGCGAGTGCGTGCGCGGTGTACTATGTCACACATTCGCGTCACGTTGACGATCCGATTCATACCTTGTCTATCTCCTCTATCTTGCTGCGGAAAATGTACTACTCCCCATTTCCTCCCGACATTTCCGTCACTGTTTGGCCTTGCGCGTCCTGGGCAATCACCGTGACCAGCAACTCATCGCGCGTGAGGTCAAGAAAATGCTCGCCGACCACGGCGAGCGTGTCCGGTCCCGAACCGGCGTTGCCGACGACCACGTTAACCTTCGTGGCCCCGCCGGCCGGCAGTCCGATCACGGGGTCGCCCCAGGTGGCGAAGCTCAGCGGGCCGAGCGGGCAGGGGCGTAGTATCGGCGCCTCCTCGGGCGACTCGCTCCAAATGGTGGTGTTCATGCCCGTCGGTCCATAGCCGCCTGACATCTCCTGCTCGCCGTCCCACTGCATGCGAAACCAGAAGCCCTGACAGCCAGCCTTCGGAGAGGTCGACAACAGGAAATCCTTGTGCACGAGTGCTGTGCCCGGCACTCGGATCTCGCCGATACGGATCGTCAGCTCGAGGCCCGCCGCAGCTAGATCGGCGTCACGCGTGCCGACAAACCGCTTCCCGCGAAGAACCCCTGGACCAAGGATTGCCCGCAGTTCTTTGTGGTCCCACCAGATGAGGCAGAATCGGTCGTGCGAGCACATCTCGGAACCAAGTACGTCATGTATGCAGGTTCGTCGGAAGGATGTGGCTGTTGCTTTTCGTATAGTTCGCAGGAGGAATTGGAACGACAGCTTGCGGAGCTTGCGAACGCGGCATTACCGGAACGTACACTTGAGAATGAATGACACATTCCGACATCTACCACGGTCTAAAACTGGTTTGTTTTTCAATTCTCCGTTGAACCGTATCCTACATTAAGCTTCCACGTCCCTTCCTCGTCGATGGCCGGACCTGCGCCACGCCCACATCACCAGAATCAAGGCGGCGGTCATGGTGGCGGTCAAGAAGGCAAACGGGATTGCTTTATCTTTCACGGGACTCCCGTGTACAGATAAAGGCAGGGGACATTGACTCTGAAGAAATGAGAGAGCGTAGCACACGTAAACGGTGATTTGTCCTGTAATACATGGCAGGATTACAAGCAGGACCATCAGCGCATCGTTCAGATTTCTCCCGCCCATTGGATACGTTCCTGTTTTTTGACGATCCACTAGGTTTGCAAGCAGTAAATCGTCATACTCGTCCAACGCCAGGCAGCCTTACCAGAGCATGGGGCCAGGTCGGCCCACCATTGTCGGCCAGGTTAGGGTCGAGCATGGTCGGTATGTCGATCATTCTTCTGCCAGCGTTGACGAGGTCCCTGATTATGGCACCACCTTTGTTAGTCCAATCTGGTAATCCTACGGCGCGGCACAGTGGACCGGCGTCTTCGCCGTTCTTCGATGACCTTCACCAGTCATTCTTCCCGGCCGTCTTCCGGCAGACTTTCGCGGTCTCGGGCAAGCCCGACCGGCTTCAGGTCCGCAAGGATCTTGGCGTCGATCACCCAGACCTCCGAAACAATAGGGAAGTTGATGCGCAGATCGAACGCTAGTTTCGAGCCGTCTGGCGACCAGGCAGGAATACCGATCGGCGCGGCAGCCACGCGCACCGCGCCGCCGTTCGCGACGCTGAGAATCCAGAAGGTCGGCGCATTGCGCGAATCGTAGCCGGCGACACCAAGCCGTTTTCCGTCAGGGGACCAACCGGGCACCAGTGTCCCGACCTGTCGCAGCGGCCACGTCCGTTTGGCTTTCCCACGCTCCCAACTGGTAACCACAAGTTCTCCATCGACTGCATAGGCAACCTGCTTGCTCGCCCCCGAGATGGCCGGATACCACGATCCCACACTTACGAGTTCCTGGGCATGGCCCGCGGGATCGTCGCCCAGCGGGTCGGTCGACATCAGTTTGTTCTTTTCGTGGGAGTGGAAGAACAGTGTCTTGCCGTCGGGAGACCACGCGGCGAAGCCACCTTTGGCGATTTGTCGGGGGTTCGCACCAGAGGACTCGATCAGCCAAATCTCCTCGGCTCCACCGTCGCCGCCGGCCGTATAGGCGATATATTTGCCGTCACTTGGTGACCAGGCAGGGTCCTTGCCTATCGCTGCCAGCTCCGTTGTCTTTCCGGTCTTCAGGTCGACCACGGTGAGAGCGGGAAAGGTTTGCGCCGCCTGGGGGTCGAACTTTCCGTAGGCAATGCGGTTTCCATCGGGAGAGAACGTGGCCCTCCAGCCTTTGCCGATGAAACGGCCGCCCAGGCGTTTGATCTCGTGGAGGGCTTCCGTCTCGCCGGGTAGTGGCTGTGGGGGCCGGGGCGGATCCTCGAAGATCTGCGCCGCAGCAGCGTCCGTTGCGGTCTCTGTGAGCTTGGCCACTTCCCAAAGCTTGACAGCCCGGTCTTCACCGCCGCTGGCCAGCAGCTCGCCATCGGGCGAGAACGCCAGAGTCCACGTTCCATTCTCGTGCGCATCCACGCTGGCCAGACGCCGGCCGGTAGACGACGTCCCAAAGCTTGACAGTGCCATCGAGACTAGCGGTGGCGAGCGTCTGGCTATCGGGCGAAAAAGTCACAGCAAACACGGCCGCTTGATGCCCCTCGAGAACGCGTCGCACCAAGTTCTGCTGCAGATACCACAAAGTGACCTCACCGCCGTCCATGCCCGCGGCCATCGACTTGCGGTCGCTGGATGAGCCGACGGACAAAACGTTTTTCCACATGCGCAAGACAATCGCCCGTCGTTCGGCCGAATCCCAGAGCTTGATGGCACCGTCGGAGGCTCCTGAGATGAGCGTCCGACCACCGTCGGCGAAGGCCACGGAACTGACGGCACCATTGTTATCGAAGAGTGCGGATTGTTGTTTCCCGGTGTCAATCTCCCAGATCCTGAGGCTGCGATCCTCACTGGCAGAGGCCAGTGTCTTGCCGTCGGGAGCCATCGCGATCGACAGGACCCGGTCTGAGTGGCCCGTCAGCGTGTGCAGCTCTTTCTTCGCAGCCACGTCCCATAGCTTGATGCTTGCGTCCAAGCCGCTCGTCGCCAGAATCTTGCCATCGGGGGTAAAGGCCAGGGAATTGATTCCGGGCCTGACGTCGGCCGCGGCCACGTGGGCTTCGCCGTAACCGCGAAAAGTCGCCTGCTCCTGGCCGGTGGCCACGTCCCAGAGCTTTACGGTCTTGTCAAAACTGCCTGAAGCCAACGTCTTGCCGTCCGCCGAGAAGGCCACCGAACGCACGGCCTCGGCATGTCCGGTGAGTGTGCGCAGCGGCTCCGGCGCGGGTGGTTGTGCCGCCAGCACGAAAGACGTCGTCCCGCTTGCCAAA
This sequence comes from uncultured Planctomycetota bacterium, assembly GCA_963700515.1. GTDB lineage: Bacteria > Planctomycetota > Planctomycetia > Pirellulales > Pirellulaceae > JAJRVM01. Next base: position 89,493 of record CAVOXY010000059.1, read on the forward strand.
AAGAACACGGTCACAATACGCAAGTGTACAGCCATGACTACCCTTCTTTCTCCCGACTCGCGGTACGGCGGGCAGAACACAACGCGGAGACAAATCACGAGCACGCATTATTGCCCTTTAAGTACGGAGGGCGAATCCGACCACTGTCTAAGTTAGGATCTTGCTGTAATTCACTACCGATGTATCTCCCCGGTGGAGTCGCGGGGCTAGATCAATTCGTCTCTCCGCCATGCACACGTCACACAGATCGAACCATCGGACCCCCATGGCAATGAGTATGATTGCCGGCATCTGCACGAGATGAAACACTCCGTTGTGGTCCAACGGCCAGGATCCCAATGTCATCGACACGGCCTTGCTGGCTTGGATCAAAGCCGCTGTCATGGTCAACGCGATGCCCAACGCCAGCAGCAGGGCACCGCGATTGCCGCGTGTCGCCAACCGCCAGTAGGCTGCCAATGCCAGCGACAGGCACAATGCTTCAAATACCACGAAGGTGACAAAGCTGCCGTCCGCAATCAGCGTACATGCATAGAACGCCAGTGTGACTATTAACATGATTCCGCAAACTACGGGGAAGACCCTATCTGCAAAGGAATCAGCTGTCGCCACCACAACAAACAGTCCGACGGCCAAGCCGATGGACAAGTAAAGGGGTTGCCAGACCCAGAATCTAGTTGCCTGAGTTAATGCCAGGCCATGCACCACCACCCCAAGCAGTGCACCGGTGGCCAGCAACAGAAAGATAGCCGTCCAAAGAAACACTCGCCGGCCACTACTCTCACGGCGTTTCCCTCGAAAGATCGCTATGCTGGCAACCGTCAACAGTGCCAGCAGCCCGTCGGTGGCGGCCGTTGTCAACTCAACGGGATTGGTATTGAGCTGCATTTTCGTTGTCTCCCCGTCTACGTTAAGGTTGGCATGACGGTCCGGACTGTTCACGGTGAGTGATCTTTCGGTCGCTTCGACAACTCGTCCGCCATCGCCAGAAGACATTCGAACTTCAACTCGGGTTGCTCCATACCTTCCACCCAAGATAGGGCCTGAGTGATGTCGCCGATCGACACTTGCAGCGTGACGACGTCCAGTAACGAGCTGATGTACGTCCGTGAGGCCATCGTGGGACTGCTTGCTGTCGAGCGAATCGCGCACTTCGGCTAAGAATTGTCTTGCCTCGTGTGGCCGCGCCTCGGTCACCGCCGTGTTCGCAAAGACAAGGAGAGTTGGGGCCTTGATCAAAGCACTTGAAATGCCCTGCAGTGTCTCCCGGGCAGCTGTCGCATTCCCTTTCTCTGCTTGCCGCTTCGCAATTAGCCCAGCGAGATAATCTCGCAATGGCGGTGTCTCAACTCGTTCGAGCATCCGAAGCGACTCTTCGATTCGATCGAAGTCGAGAAGTTCATCGACCGTGACGATCAGGCAATCGATACGGATCGACGGCTGCTGTTCGCTCTCAATGATCCCCACGACCTCCGCCAGTCTCTCCTGGAAGTGTTCTCGGTTTAACCCGCCATCGCAAAGCTTCACCGTGATGGCTACTTGCGGCGCAAGATCGATGTTCTCGGCGAAGGCCAGCAGCTCCCTGACAGTGTCCCTCGCACGCTGAGTCTTGCCCGATTTTTCGTACGACTTGGCCAATTGGGAAACGATGATCAGTTTTCGAAAGAGATCGTTCCTACCTTGAGGATTCATTTCTCTTGATGCGGCCGCTGCGATTCCGTCGTCACTACCCTCTGCCGATCGGAGAGCGATGTCGGACATCGCCGTAAACAACGTGCTCTGGGACTTGATCTTCCCGGCGTTCTCGAACGCCGCTGCGTATTGGCCATGACGCGCCAGGCTTCTCGCGAAGACGCTTAACGCTTTGTCACGCACCGAGTCGTCCGAGAGTCTCTTCAGAAGCGCGTCTATTTCGCTGACATTCTTTACCTTGCACTGCCCATCGATAAAGGCCAGCAGCAGCGCATCGGCGACTTCTGGTTTGTTCGCGGCCTCGATCGTTGCGTTAATGGTCTGCGAAAGTGCCTGTGCCTGCTGCGGATCGATATCTCGGTATAAAGTGGCGAGTTGGGCTAGCGCGTTGACGCGCGAGGACACATCCTGCATCTGCTGGGCGACACGCGTGGCCTTTTCGAGCATGGACGTGCGACTGATCTTGTCATCGCCACGTAAATTCGTTTCAAACGCCAAGAAGATTAGCAACATCAGCAGGAAGATTCGCGACATTTTGCCCGGCACTTTCTGTTTTGCAGCCGTCCGTAGCGGAGTTCCTTATCTGCGAACGAACGACCTCCAATCCACAGGCCCGCCAATCTCTGGGCTAACCCGTCCGTCCGCGAATAGGGCGTGCGACCAGAACAAGGACACGACATCCTCGAATGTTTTCGTTTTCACACGTTTTGCGACAGCGTCCCTGTGCGCATCGCTCCGCTATGGAGGTGAATCAGGCGCGAGACCGAAATAGCGACGCTCTGCGGCGGTAAGGCTGCGTCCGGCGTTTTGCTTCGCTATCTCCACGAGGTCGGAGATTTCCAGATGCCATACTCGAACGCAGTCCTCCTCATAATCATCGTCCCAGATCCCGTATGTGGAACGGGTAAGCAGGCATCGGTGGTCCGTCGAGTACGTAAATCTCGACAAAGTGCAGAAGTCGAATAGGTTGGTCTGGCACGGATTCGTGAATAACTCCACGTGTGACTCGAAAGGATTCTCTCGCCACAGGTCAACCAAGCGAAGGCCGCACAAGCTGCCAACTACAAGCCGGCGCTCGTCAGCAGCAGTAGCACAGTTGGGTTGGTAAGCTGTTTGAGTCTGATCCATGTTTGGCTCATGCGACACCTCACAAAAGGTATGCTGTAAGAAACCTGGCCATTCGCATGGCTCGCACTGCCCTACCGAATTCCCTGCCCGCCGTGCCCGATCTCTTAGAGCAACTCGTAGTCGCCGAAGTAGCGGATACTGGTGCCCGGCGACGGGGAGGAAGCGTGCCCCCATGGAGAATTCGCCGAACGCGTTGGCCACGATCTTGCAGTCGTCGGAACAACGTCCTCGATACTTCTCCTCGGTGGGCGGATCGGCCTGCAGGCGGCGGTAGTCCAGGTCCAAGAGCAAGAGCTGGCGGAGGAGTTCGCCCCGTTCCACCCCTTGCGCGTCGCCGAGGTAGTCCTCGATCCGAGGCGCCTGGCCCGCTTTCCAGGCCGCTTCGAACTCCAGACACCTGTTGTCGATGCGTTCCAGCGCTGGCAAGGGAAGCGAAAACTCGGTGGAATCGGGTTCGCTGCTCATGGCAGGCCTTCGTGTTTCCACATCGTGCGTATCAAATGCAGACGGCGCTCGACCGTTCGCAACGAACATTCCAAACGCGCGGCGATCTCGTCGTTCGTGTACCCTTCGAGCTTGGCCATAGCGAGCGCTGCCAGGTCCGGCTCGGCAAGTCGCTCCAGCAGCAGCCGGCACTGTTCGACCATCGTGGCGGCAAACTCGGGTGTCGGGGCGTCGCCGATGATTTCGGCCAAGGCGGCCGGGTCGTGCTCGGAGCCCGGCTTATCCAACCACGACTCTCCCTTCACCCGTCCGCCCCCGCGGCGCTGGCAGCCTTCGCGGCGCTTCAGGTCGACTACTTTGCGGGCGGTCATCTTAAGTAGTAACCGCCAAAGGTCGTGGCGATCCGCCAAATCGGGAAAGCGACCCTTCTCGGCGGCACGAAACAGGCTCTCCATCACGCTGGCCGCCACGTCCTCCTCGTCGGCCGCGCGGCACGGTGTTGCCCGGAGCTTCTCCCGAGCGAGTCGTACCAGGTCAGGGAAATAGCGTTCCCAGAGCGCTCGGGCAGCGAACGAATCGGCCTCCCGAACCTGCGCGAACCAGTGCGTCACCGAACCGTCGGAAGACATGACATAGCCCCTTTCATGGAATCCTCACCCCACTCTATTACCATACAAGTGACAACACTCCCGTCAACTACTGCCGTTACTCGTATTTGGCGGTCCCGTCCCGTGCATTTTGGCGGGGAGTGCGGCATGCTGGCGGTTACTTTGATGGAGACTAGCGCTTTGGGTTTCAAGTTCAGCGATGGCAAGCTGCGGGACTATCGGCCAAAAGCGAAATCAGTAGAAGACCTCGCGTCCAGCAACCCGCGGGAGGGACGGGGACGAATTCTTCCGCTTCCCGCTTATTAGTGGCGTTCGGCGGTGCCGACTGAGGTATCATGCTAGTGGAAGATCCGCCGAGACGGCAAAGGGTTGCCCAAATCGCTGCAGCCTTGTGTCATCAACTTCTGAGAAAAACGGTAGCTGGCGAGCACACTCGATGCAGTTCACCGTTGAGCCAACGCCAAAAAAAGATGAGGGGTGCGGAGTTAGCTGACGGAAGAGTTGGAATGAACTAGGATTGCGGGCACGCTTCACCGAGAAGTTTGTGCTTGTTCGCAATCGCAACTTGTCGCGCGGTCGATCGTGACATGGATCGCCGAAAGCTTGTCGTCCCAGGGTCAGCAACAGGGAGAATCGCCATGACCGACGAGCCCCATTCCAGCGACGTCTCTTTGTCCTTGCCGGCACTGGAACGTATCGAGACCGTATGCCTGGCATTCGAAGCAGTTTGGAAGCAGGGCCACAAACCACAAATCGAGGAATACCTTGGCACGGTACAGGGCCCGGAGAGAAGCCACCTGTTTCGAGAGTTGCTGCTGTTGGAACTGGACTACCTCAAGAATAGCGGCGATCACCTGACATTGGACGAATATCAGGCCAGGTTTCCGCAAGATAGCCAACTGGTTAGCGACGTGTTCAAGCAACTGTCGACGGATGCTGCGGTATGCGAGACTAGTCCGTCATCGTCTGCTCCCGTGACACGTCAGCGGAATCTCCCCTGCCAGTTCGGCGACTACGAATTGCTCGACGTGCTGGGCGAAGGGGGGATGGGCATCGTCTACCGTGCGCGGCAGCGGACGCCGGATCGTGTCGTAGCCTTGAAGATCATTCGTCCTGACCGATTGGCCGGATTGGCGTCCGAACGGCGTGAGCAGGCCATCGAGCGATTCCGTGCAGAAACTCAAGCAGCCGCGAGCCTGGAGCACGAGCACATCGTGCCCGTCTACGAGGTGGGGCAAGTCGAGGGTCAGCCTTTCTTTTCCATGCGTTATATCGAGGGCCGCGGTTTGGAGGAAGTGCTCCGTGATGGTCCGCTGGCCGGACGAGATGCGGCGGCCCTCTTGGAGTCCGTCGCCCGGGCACTCCACTACGCCCACGGTCGCGACATTGTCCATCGCGACATGAAGCCTCGCAACATTCTGCTCGACTCAGAGCGCAAGCCGTACGTGGCCGACTTTGGACTGGCCAAGTCGTTTGCCGCGGCCCAAGAGCTTACCCAGACCACCGAGACAATCGGCACGCCAGCCTATATGTCGCCGGAGCAAGCCCGAGGGCTGACGGGAGTTGATCGCCGGACCGACGTCTACAGTCTGGGCGCGACGCTGTACGAGTTACTGACGGGCCGACCGCCATTTCGCGCCGCCACGGTGGTTGAGACGCAACGACAGGTCGTGGAAAACGAACCCGTTGTCTCCACGGAAGCTTAACCCGGCGATCGACCGTGATCTGGAGACGATCTGCCTCAAGTGCCTGGAGAAGGCTCCGGACCGGAGGTACGAATCAGCCGAACAACTGGCTGACGAGCTCCGGCGGTTCAGACGCCACGAGCCGATCCTGGCCCGCCCGCTGTCCGCTTTCGGACGCTCGGTAAAGTGGTGTCGCCGGAAACCCTGGACGGCAGCTGCCCTGGCGCTGCTGTGCATCGTTGCCGTCGTCGGCCCCGTCACGGCGCTGCTTCAACATCGACTGGCCACCCGAAACGCCAGACTGGCTGAGGAACTGAAGCAGTCCAATGAAGATCTCAGGATGTCTTACGAGACAACCAGACGGCAGAAAGAGGACTTGCGGCATCACCTGCTGAACTCCGACTTGAGGCAGATGGAGGGCCTGATGGCGAATTCGAACCTGCGGGTCGCTCGGCTTCTCCTGGAGCGGCACATCCCTCAATCCGGTGAGTCCGATTTTCGCAGCTTTGCCTGGGACTACTGGTGGGGCCAGTGCCACCAGGAAGACCTCAGTCTACCCATCGGCAGTGGCGGCTATCTGGCAGTGCTGTCTCCGAATGGCAAATTGCTGGCAACTCTTGGATATGGCCAACAGATCGTGCTGGTCGACTTGGCCACCTGCCGACCCTATCGACCCCGTTTGGGGCCTCAAGAGGTGGCCGCTCTGATGTTTGCCAATGCCATGGCCTTTGCTGGTGACCACAAGCTGTCCGTATTCTCCTGCCCACAGAGCCTGTCGAGCCTGCCGGCGACACCTTCGAATACGGTCACATCGCTTCGGCCACAAGTCGTGTCCTGGACGATCGAGCAGGATGAAACCGGAACTTATGACTTGCGTCTTGACAAGCGGATGGTCCTGGACATCGACGAGTTGATGCCGCCCGGCCAACAGGCCTCGACTCTCAGCCAAAGTGTACCGGGTAACGCACGAATTACCGGGATCACCAGCACCGGTGCTGCCGCTGTTGATCCGGAGAATTTGCTGGCTGCAGCCGTCGTGTCGGTGCGGAAGTTCACGACCGGAACACCCTACATGCGCGATGCGGTCGCGGTGTGGGACAGCGAGTCGGGAAAACTCGTCGAGATGCTGGATATCCCTGTGCCACCGCCCGATATTCTCTCGGCTCGCCTTGCAGTGGGGGGGAATTGGCTGGTCCTTGGCCACGGTCGCGGCACGGTTCATGTCTGGCGGCGATCGGCTGGGGGCCCGTCCAAAAGCTATGCCTGTTTTCGACCGTGGGACGGCAAGAGTGTTGATAACAGCAAAGGAATCTTGTTTCTGTCGCTGCTCGGCGAAAGAAACGAGATTGCGGTGGCCGATCGCCAGGCCCGTGTCAGCTTGATCGACCTGGCGAACAAATCGGAGAAGGCCCTGTTCGACGGGAAGGCCAAGGCCATCACTTACGTCGCCTTCCAGGAGGACCGAACGCCAGTCATCGCCAACGACGACCAAACGATCACTTTGCGCGACTGCCGCAGTGAGTCGGGAATAAGTTCGCCGTGGCTTGTCTATCAGGGGCACGAGTCCGGGATCACCTGGCTTGGCTATTCACCTTCATGCAAGGCCTTGTTCAGCTTAGGCCGGGATAACATGCTGATACGCTGGCCGCTGCCAGCAGAGCGACCACCATCCGTACTGAAAGCCCACGCCGTATCCCCCGACTTTCGCTGGATGGTTACCGATACGGTTCGTCGGACATCCGAGATCAACAAGGTCGGAGTTCATGTGGTGGGAGAAGAGTGGAGACTGCAATTGCGCGACGTCAAAACCGGTGCGAACACGGGCAAGATTTTCGGCCAAGCCGGGCCGTCGGGTGCCAAGACGCCGGACGAAGCCCACTTCCTTCCCCGAGGTCGTGTGCTTGTCAGCTATGAACTCGGCACACTCCTGCAGATTTGGGATCCCCAGACCGGCGAGAAGGAGTTCGAGTATCGAAAGGGTGGAAGAGAGCGCATTCTGCGAATCGCCGAATCCGAAAGCGAAGGCCTGATCGTGCTGGCCTATGGTGCCAACGTCTTCCTGATGGACGTGAACACCTGGCACACGGTGGCCTCGATCCCAGCGAAATACGTCTCCGACGTCTGTGTCACTCCCCAGTCGGAACTGTTGATCGCCGAGACATCGAACCACATCAGCCGCTGGAGTCTGACAGGTAAACCGAGGCAATTGGAGCGACTGGAGATGCCGGCAACTGCCCAATTGCGATGGTGGTTTTCGCCAGACGGCCAGCAGGTGCTTAGTACCGGTCGGGATGGCGAAATGCAACTGTGGGACCTGGGGACGCGCCGCGTGTTGCAGACGTTCCTGGGGCATTCATATTGGATACAATCCGTTGCCTTCCATCCCAACGGGAAGACGCTGGCCAGCGTCGGACAGACGATCAAACTGTGGGATCTGGCGACCGGCAGCGAAACACTCGATTTGGCTTGCGGAGCTCGATCGTTACATTTCTCCTCCGACGGTCAGACTCTGGTCAGCCAGGGTGAACCCACACGACTGTGGCACGCAGCGAACCGGGCCGATGCCGCTCGGTCCATGTCGTCCAGCGGAGGTGTCGACGTGGCGAATGTGCGGGCGCTGAGCGGTACGGACCGGACCGTTCAGTATGCCGAGGAGATCGCGGCAGCGTTTTCGAAGGGCAATCAACCCAAGCACGACAACTGGGCGGTTGGCTGGCTATTGCGAGGCGTAGGGCCGGCTCAGGGAGGTAGCGGTTGGTTTGGCTTCAAAGACCAGACGAATCCGCAGATCTTCGGCCACGCGGGTATCGACACTGTAATTGGCGTGGCCGATCCAAGGACCGGTGTGGCGCTGATGTTCCATACCACGCGTTCCCCCAAGACTTCGGAAGAGACGGTGCGACTGCGCAATGAAGCCACGAACCGAGTCCTCGCCGCTGTGATCGCCAACCCCTAGTCCTCAATCATGCCGGGTCCGGAATCAGGGGGACGTCCTGCTGGAAGCCAGCGAAGAGGAAATCAGCTTTGATACCGACGTTGCTGGGATAAAGCGAGCGGCCCGCATCGAGGCATCGCCAGTAGATCCTCGACCACCCCGCCGCCTTGCACATGTCCAGCATGTGCCGTACACCCGGGAGACCGTCGTCGAGCCCCAACACATTGTCCTTCAGCACCCAGTCTGAATGGGTGAGCGGCGCGCTGAGAATCAGTCTGCCACTCGTTAGCGGCTCGGCGGCAGATGCTTCGCACAAACTGCCGACGAAGCAGAACAACATCATCCCCGCAGCATACAGAGTGTTCGTTCGATCATTTATCATAGTGCTTTCCTTTCAGCAGACATTCTACTACTACAGCGCCGAGTGTGAAAACGGGCGGAACTCAATTGCTGTAAGGGGAGATAACTTGAGAGTTAACCTCGTATTTCTACAAGGTGCTGGGGCGAAGGCCCCCTGGTGCGCAGTCCGGAAAAATAGATATACTCCCACAATGTCCGCAGTGTACTGAATCCTCGCAGCGCCCCCGCGAGTTACCCTGTCAACGCCGGGAAAGCTGAAGACCGCTTAACAGACTTGAAAGGGAAACACATGTTATGGCTGCTGATGACCGTAACCGGAGCTGCTGCATGCGGTGCATGGGAAGAGGACTTTCGGTACCAGCCGACCAGTACACGTCCTGCCCTGGAAGTGTGTTACACCGGCGCGGCACGAGATGCCTTCGAGATCCGCGCCGCGGACTTCGCGCTGATCGGGCAGTTGCGAACTCCCCATCATCTCGTCGATCGGACAACGGGCCAAGCCTGGTTGACCCTCTCGATAACGGATGCCGATGGCGTCCACTACGACACGTTGCACACCAAGCAACCGTCGCGCATCAACCTGTATCGCCGTGGGCCCTATTACTGCGAAATTCACTGGCTGGATCTGCAGGTGAGTGATGCCGCTGGCAATCCCGCGCCACTGCGTGGTGACCTCGCCCTCTACTGTTACCCGGAAAAACTCCTCGCGTCGATCACCTGGCATGCCACGGCCGATTTTGCCGCACAGACGGTAAAATACACCGGACTTCACGGCGAGCGGACATTCACCGCCGAACCGTTTGCCGCGGGATCGCGCCAGCTGTTCGCCTTCCCCGTGTTTAACGAGACGGAACCGTTGCCGGAGAAGGCCTGGACGACAGTCGAGGCGCACACACCCGTGCGGTACGACGCTGTACGCGGCTGTTACACCGTCGGTTCACACAATCCCGGTGGATTCGAAGAGCATTTCTTTGAGCATCCGAATTACCGCGAACTCGTAACTTTCACGGTGCAGAATGATGCCGTGCCGCGGAAGATATACATCTGCCACGAGACCTCCTCCGGTTCCCGCGGTCAGGTCGAGGGTGGGGTCGTGCTCGACGCCAACGGGCATCCGCTACCGCTCACGGTGCAAGTGTCTAAGAATTTCGCGGGCGAAAAGGAAGAGAAGTTCTACAATCCGCCTGACACTCCGTTCAGTGAGAATTACTTCCCGCTCTATCTTGACGCGGGAGAATCGCAGACGTTGACGTCGGTCCACCTGTACCAGAACTGGGGCAGCCACATGACGAAGCACTTCTCGTCATTAGGAGCGTGGATGGACTACTTCCACAGTTCCACCGGCGTGACGGAGACTACCTGCTATGTTCCCTTCCAGTTCGGTGGGCTGCCGGGAGTCGCCATCGCCGACTTTCGTGCGATGAGCCAGGACACGTTTTGGAACGGCCAGCCTCAGCACGACAACATCGCAGGACACAGCTTCCTCTCGTACCACGACGGACAGCAATGGCAGTACCTCAGCTATCGCGGTACGACCTACGACAGCACGGGGCCCAACTGGATGGATATCGGACTGGAATACCTCTCCAGCGACGGCAAGATCCGGGCTAAGATTCGCACCTGGGAGTATCCCCAGGCCGACGAACTACGGAATTTCATACACGTGCGTTACGAAGCTCTCGCGCCGCTCACAGTGACGGGCGCTCGCGAGAATTTCCGCATGCTGACAGTTAGTTCGCACGTGCAAAGTCTGCGATACACACATGCCGCGGCCACCGGCCTGCCGGAAACACCGCTGGACCTGTCACGTAACGGATTCTCCGTGACAGGGCATCCGCTCCAGCGGCAAAACAGTTTCTGTGCCATCTACGGTGAAAAGAAAGGTTCGAATGCGATCGTCATCCGCGATTGGCAGCGCGGCGTGGGACCTGCCATGAGCGTGCTGACACAGTTGCAGGAGCGGCGCCGTGGCGCGAAACGACGACGCAAGCCAACACGCGATTGATGCTGGTCGCTGACGCCGATGAGGTGCGACTGGAACCGGGTGACGTGATCGAGTTCGACGCTTTCTGGTTGCCTTACGGTGAACTCGATGGGACACGGATTCCTCAGCGGGAGACCGTGTCTTACGGTAGCGAGGGACCGCGCATCAGTCGGGTCGAGGTGGGGACGAAGGTCGCTGATTTTCCGCCGGAAGTCCGCGCCGAGGGGAACCGAGCCGAGTTTACTTTGGAGGGGGGCCGGGACACACTCGCGGTACTGGTCTCCGGCCTGACCGAATACCGCTCCCCGCAGATCTATCGGCAGGAGTCGCGCGGCTGGGTACCGCTATTGCAGGCACGCCGCGGCACGTCCGATGGCGTCCAGGTAAACGTCGATCAAGACGGGCGTTTTGTGGCAGCGTTGATCCTCAGGGGCGGCAGTACCCCGCAACACTTGAAGGTCGAAGTAGGCCAGCCCGCACCGCCCCGCCAGCGCATCAGAGTTTCCGCAGCACCCAACTCCGCTGGTAAGGAGCGCTTCCACGCCGCTCTGGTGCAGGCTCCCTGGATGAGTGCCCCGATCACATTTCGTTTCCCGGAAACCGTTAACACCGACGCGTTGGACTTCATCGATCACGTCATCGCCGGCGCGGAGCCACGCGGCAATCCAGTCAACTTGGCAACCATCTGGTCGACCGATGAGGCCGGCACACTCAGTTTTCAATGGGACGTTCAGCGGCGCATGATCGGCGGTCGCCTCTCTCCCAACGAGGACGACGTCGACCTGGAATTCTGGATCGATAATCGCAACGAAGGGACACACGTTGGAGTGCAATTCTGCGCTGTGCTCGAGGGCACGGTGTTTGCCGATCCCGCGCTCACCCGCACCTACCTGCATTCCGGCGGCGCGTGGGTGAAGATGGCAGACACGGACCGTGGGGGGCAGGATCCGGCGCTGACTCATTATCCAGTCAGGGGCGGTCCGGACATCCAGGTGCCTGCGCCCTGGGGCACGGGCGGCGTGGTCTCCGACGCGGATGTCGTCGCGGTTGTGTCCGCCGATGGGACGTACGTCTTCGCGGTGGCCTGGCCCCAGGCGCGGAGTATTCTCAGCAACTCGCATATTCCCTGCATTCACGCCGACCCGTTACTTCCCTTTGCCGACGCGGGCCGTCGCGTGTACGTCCGCGGCAAACTGTATCTCCTCGAAGGCAACCTCGATGACTTGTACCAACGAGTCGAACGGGACGTCCTGCGCAAGTTCTGAACGGGACGACGTACGTCGGACAGAGTCATATTCCGCACGGTGCATACCGCCTGCGGGCTGAACGAGAGAAACGACGACACGGTGGTGTCACTCTGGCGTGTGCCAGAGTTCGCTGATGGCCTCGAGTGTGGAATCGACCAGCACCTGGCCCCCCTCGGGGCCGATCACGTTGGTCATGACGGTCGCGCTGTAGTTGTCCATCACCGTCTCGCTAAAGTTGCCGGCGGCGATCGCGCGCGGCGTCGGTACGTAGTAGCCATCCTGCGAACCAGTGGCGGCCAGTTGGATCAGAATCGTCTGCTCGGCCACGCTGCGGCCCTGAATCTGAATGCCGTAGTCGACGTACAACTCGAACGGATTGGTGGCAATGGCCACGTCACCCAATCGCAGTACGTGTAATTCCGCCGAGAAGTCGCGATTCCCCTGCTGCTGGTCCTGGTAACGTTCGCACACACCGCCGTACAACCGGCGGACCCAGGCGTCCCAGCCGCTGGCGCCGGCTTCGCGTCGATACCATCGCAGACTTTCTTGGCAATCGTGTATTCACCGTCCGTAATGATCCGCGTCGGCAGGCTGACCTGCCGCACCAAGTGGACCAGCGGCACGTCGTCACGGATGTCCTTGGCAATCAGGTCGGCCACTTCGAAAAAGGCCTGGGCGATCCGACGACCCAACTCCTGCGTCCGTGTCAGCCCGCGCAGCTGGTCCATACGCGTTTCGCTCTTCTTGCGATACGACAGGTGCGGGCACTGATCACCGGCCGGCGCGCAGAAGCCCAGCACGCAGAGCTCCTTGCCGTACCGCGCGCGCAACAGCTCGCGCGCATCATGCCAGAAGTCGGCGCTCACCACGGTTTCACCTTGCGACATCTGGGCCGTACATGCCAACACGATGGCCGTCGCCTTCAATTGCCGCTTGTCGTCGTAAAAGCACAGGATGTCGACGCCGTGGTCCTCGTAGCCCTCGATGTGCCGGAATTGCGGATCGTTCGTCTCAAATGACATCTGGGCATGGCCGTCGGCGTAGACGACGCGGCGATTCTGGCCAACCACAGCGTGTCCGAGTCCGCGGCCCACTGCGCCCACCGCTCGACTCTCCCATGCCCGCACCACCGCGTCAGCCATCTGTTGGTACAAGTACGGTAGATAATCCTTCGGCTGCGTCGCGTCGCCATAGTCTTTTTCGTCGTACTGGGTCTGCACCGTCACCGGCGCGGAATGCGTGTGGGTGGCAGCCAGGAACAGCTTGTTGATATCGAACCCTGGCAACCGTCCAGCCACATGGTTGCGGAAGTTCTCCTGGACACCCGGCCGAATCACGCACAAGTCGCACGAGATCAGAATCGCCTGGTCGATCACTTGATCGCCGTCGCGGGATTCCAAGGCCAGGACGTTGGCCGTCAAGGGACTTTGGATCGTGGACGTGATGCGCACGCTCTGGAATCCGGTCAGCGCGACCGGTGGCTTGGGCGTGATGTCGACCGTGGCCGCGCCGATCCAGAGCTTCGTCGTCCCCGTCGGACCCTCGGCCGCCCGTGCCGCGACAGTCCCCAGGATCGGACATGCCGCGACGGTGGCCAACGCACCGCCGATGAACTGGCGCCGCGAACAGCTGCTGAGCGACTCGAATGTCCGTGACAGATGCCGTTGAATCATCAGCGTGATCTCCTTAACGCGGGCTCCGCCCACAAACCAATGTGGCTGCGACATCTCGTCGCAGCAGCTGCCGCGCGTGTGCCACAGCCGTAAACATCCGCGCACTATGCGCGTGTATTGTCGAATATCTCCCACACAGCCAGTTTCTTCAACTGGTGACGCAGGCGGCAACTGCCGTTTGGCTGTATTCTCAGGATTTCGCCTGATTCGCCAAGTTGAAGCTGGAATCGTGTTGATCGGTCGCCGACCCTCGGAGGTTGATCACTTCGCCTTACGACTCATCACGGTCTTGAGCGTCGGCAGCTTCTTGCCACCTTTAGGGCGAAACGCGACGTATCACACAGTCACTCGGATTCTGCTAGTGAAGCCTATTGTCACGGGCCGTAGCAAGAACTTCAATGCCCACACTCACACAACACTCGTTATTCAGCACCGCTATCGGGGAGTTAGCGAATCCGCCGATGGCGACCACCGTGTGGACTATCCTCGCCACCCTCGAATGTGCCGGTCGCGTTCGACTCTCACGAGAATCGGCTTGCTGCAACTTGCGTGAATATTGCCGAGGCCGATTGAAGTTGGCACAATGACTGCACTCATATTGACGCACCCGTATAGCTGGTGCGCTAACTTCCGGCTGGTTAGTAGAGATGCTGGTAGCAGAGCGGGGCAAGTCCACCTGTCGCTTCTTATCCACAACTGCACAGCGACCTATGATGTACCGGAGATGATAATCAAGGAGGCAAGAGTGACATGCAAGTGGATATTGGACGGCAAATACTTGGAGGCGCGATAACAACTCGCCATTGTTCGCATCCAGGCATAGTCCCATTTCTGCTCCGCACGTTCCTCCAGCCCCGTCGGGTTTATCCCGACGGACTGCGGACACTCCGGCTACTGCAGATGAGTCGCAAAGTGTGCCGGCCGAGTCGAGCGATCAAAGGCACAACGGCGACACGACCGAGGCGGACACATGCCGCGGCTTGACTGGGTCTCGAACGCGTGCCGTTGTGATGGAAGGTTGAGGACTCGACCGACGGTGCGTCATGGGTTGCGGGTAGCGGACCGTTGGCTCCGCCGGGATAAACCCGACGGAAGCCTGGAAGGCGGATAGCCGGACGGCGCCGACCAGTTGTGGCTCCGCCGGGATAAACCCGACGGAAGCCTGGAAGGCGGATAGCCGGACGGCGCCGACCAGTTGTGGCTCCGCCGGGATATACCCGACGGAAGCCTGGAAGGCGGATAGCCGGCGCGCCGACCAGTTGTGGCTCCGCCGGGATATACCCGACGGAAGCCTGGAAGGCGAATGGCCAGGCCCGCGATTTTTCGCGGCCGGTCGATCAGTGTGCCACCGGAACCACGATAGCGACATGGCCACAGCATGCGCGGTCAGTGTCTTCGCGTCATCACCGCGTCAGTTGTACCGACTCGTGCGGTTTGTTAGCGTGAATGCCACTACCGCCGTTCGGATGAATTGCACTTGCCCTGAAAAGTTACTACAAGCCTCGTGGCAAGTGAATGAGAAACGTGCAGCAGCTGGGAACAGGTACGCGCAATGGTTGCTTCGCCGATGCCATGTGGAACTTCCGATCTGTGCCGACGCCAGCGTCGGCCATAGCGTGTGACGCAGGAGACGCGAAATGCTACTCAATCTGAAGCGTCGGACCGTGATGACGACTATGGTTCTCGTGTCATGTTGGGCTCTGCTGCCGGCGCATGCTGAGGATCCGCGAGAACGCGCGACGGAAGTTGACGCCGCCACCACTCAGCAGTTGATGCCGGCAGAGCCGATTTCCTATGACATCCACGCGGCGAAGTGGCTATTTGATCCCGAGAGAATTGTCGGGCGCAATGACGTGCTGTACACCGGTCCGGGCACGGCGGACTGGCACGACATGCCGGCGGGTGGTGGTGACCTCTGGACACTGGTACGTTCCGATGGCGGTCTGCATTTGCGATTGTTCAAGTCCGATAACTGGACCGGCACGTTAGGCACGGTCCATATCGACTTCGGCGCTCGTGGCCGAAAACTGGCATCGCAACGTTTTAGCCAACGGCTGGATCTATACCGTGGCAGAGTCGTGGTGCATTTGGGTGAGAATCCGACCGGACCTCATATCGAGGTCTGGGGGCATCCGACACACCGGATCATCGTGGTCACCGTTAGCGATCCGGCGACACTGCTCGATCCGGCGCGAGTCACCTATACGAGTCCGCGCGACACCGTGACGGTGGGAATAACACAGACGACGCTGTGGGCCAAAGAGATCGAGATCAATCCGGCAGGGCCCGCATTGGTCAATACAGGAATGCAGGACTACTTCCTCCCCGATCACGATCCGCGATTGGGTCGCGGTACGGCGGTAGTCATCGGCCAACCGGGAAACACTCCTGTAGAAACGGAATCGTTGGACCGGACGGCAGTGATGACACTGCCGCCACATCAGGCTGGAACCTACCAGTTCATTATTTCGGCCTCGGTCACTCAACGTGGGGACCCTCTGGTCGTGGCGCAGCGCCAGTTGCAGGACGCTTGCTCCACGCCGCTGGCGACACTTGAGCAGCAGCAGCAAGACTGGTGGCGAGAGTACTGGGACCAGTCATTCCTGTGCCTGGAAAGTTTCGATCAACAGGCGGACTGGCTGTGCGCCGCGTACCACGTCCACCTCTACACGCTAGGGTGCCTGAATCGCGGGGAATATCCCCCCAACTATTCTGGGGGCGGGCCGATTCTGGACTGGATTCAGGAGGTTCGCTTCGTCTTCAGTCCACTTTACGCGGCCAATCGCCTCGACATGGCGCGTCTGTTGCCGGATACTTTCTCGCGCATGCGTCCCTACTTGCGCGCTCAGACGCGCAAGGTATGGGATGTGGAAGGGCTCTGGGTGCCCGAATGCTACTACCCGTGGGGTCATACCGATGACATCGTGCTGAAAGACGACGGCCGCGATCTCTCCTGGCTGTGGCACCGTCGCGATCCCGCCAAGATCCCCTATGGGATGTTTGAGCTGTATAACAACCACACGGGACTCATCTTCACGTCCGGCCCCGAAATCTGCCACCACTTTCTCACTTTTTTCCGGTACAGCGGGGATCAAGAATTCCTGCGCAGCCAAGCCTATCCCTTTATCCGGGACGTCTGTGAATTCATGGCGAATATTCTGCGGCAGGAAGCCGATGGGCTGTACCATCTCGATCCGGCCAACGCGTTGGAAACGTGGTGGCTGGTGCGTGATCCTGCAGATACGCTGGACGCCATTCGCTACCTCTTTCCGGAATTCATTCGCTTGTCAGAAGTGTACGGACTGGACGCCACGTTGCGATCCCGCTGCCAGAGTATTCTCGCTTCCCTGCCGGAAGCGAGTGTCGGCAAGTGGCATGACGACGGCCGAGTCGATGATTCCGTCGATGCGTACGCACCAGCGGCTGGCAAGCATGATCACCCACGGCGAGTGAATGCCGAAAATCCAGCGCTCTATCGCGTCTATCCCTTTGGCCTGAGCGGCATCGGTACATCCGACTTTGACCGCGCCAAGCGAACGTTTGAATGTCGCACTTCTCCTCTCTGGTTCGGCTGGTCGATGGATGCCATCTGGGCGGCCCGCCTGGGGCTCCGGGACGAAGCCTGCTCGCTGCTGGTGGAACATGCCCGGCGTTTCAATGTATTCCCTTACGGAGGCTGGCACTTCAACGCGCATGCGTGCCACGACAAACCCTTCCCGCACAACCGGGACCTTTACACGAAGCCGTTTCTCGACGCCGGCGGTTGTTCGGCCACCGCACTTCAGGAGATCCTGCTGCAAAGCCACGGTGAGATGATCCGGGTGGCACCCGCCCTCAGCGGAAAATGGTCGGGCATTTTTCAGCTCCGCGCCACGGGAGGTTTCCTGGTCGCCGCGGACATCCGCCAAGGACAACCTCAGATCGTGGAAATCCGCAGTCTGTTCGGACAGCGTTGTGTGATCGCCAACCCGTGGTCTCAATCATGCCGGGTCCGGCATCAGGGGGACGTCCTGCTGGAAGCCAGCGGAGAGGAAATCAGCTTTGATACCGACGTTGGTGCCATCTACACGCTCGAGCGAACGGACCAACCTGTGGCCAACACCCCGGCCTGTTCGCTCGAGCAGCGTGAGGCGTTCTGGCGCACTCGCGGATACCGGCACAGCGGACTTCCTGGTCGGGATGGGTAATCCGCGCCGCGCTCTCGTCCAACAAGCGTCGCAACAGTCTGATGGTGCGTTACTTCCGGAGCACGCGGTCTGTCATCTTCTGCAGAACCCCTTCATTCTTCTGCGCCCCAACCTTGCCCACTTCCTCCGGGTTTGGATTAAAATAGTTGTCGCCGTCAGGAGATCCCATCGGGTCCATCAGTGTGCTGGGATGAAGCGAGGGAACGAATGCGGCAGCCAGTCACACCGTCAACCGGGAGAACGCACATCATGAGAAGGATGTACAGACAACGATGTACTCTGGCAGCTACCATCGTCGCCGCCCTTTGCATAGTCATACCAAGGGCACCGGCACAGGATACAGCCTCGAGACCGGTAGCCTCTGGCGATCCATTCCCGGCGACTTTCGCCGATCCCGCAGTGCCGCTGCTGCAATTGCCCACGAATTTCCGCTCGCGGCGGACAATCGCGAATATCTCGGCGGAGGCGGGGAAGCCCGTTGAGATTCTCATTGTGAAGGGCCCTGGATGCGTGCGGCATATCTGGTTTGTCTTTGGCGAGAAGAATCTCGACGACGTCGAGATTGAGATCACGGTCGACGACGCTTCCGAGCCACAGGCGCGAATGCCACTGCGTTCCTTCTTCGGAGTGCTGCTGGGGTTCGAGGACTATCACATCGACAGCGCCGCGCTGGCAATCCTTCCGAATTTCACGGTCACCAACGACCCCTATATTCCACCACAAGCTTCACCCGGCTGGAACTTCTACTTGCCGATCCCGTTCGCCAACGGCTGCCGAATCACACTTCACTGCGGGTCCGCCAAGAATGGTGCGGCCATGATTGACTGGCAGCAGTATCGCGAGAGAATCGACTTGACGCCATTGCGCTTTCACGCCCAGCGGCATATCGCCCTGCCGGGCTCACCCGGGGATCCGTTTCCGATCATGGAAGCGGAAGGCACGGGCTTCCTCGCCGGTTACATCATGGGGTGGCGGCAGAAGGATCATGGGGACATGGTCTTTCATAACAGCGGCACACGAATGTTGATCGACGGTCAGACCGATCCCCACGTGATCTGCGGCTGTAACGTCGAGGATGACTTCGGGTTCTCCTGGGGATTCAACCAGTATCAAACCCGCTGGGTGGGCTGTCCCTACCGCGACAACCGCGGCCGCAACGATCAGGACGGAGTCTTTTATCGGTTCTTCGGCCCCGATCCGATTTTGTTCCGCTCGTCGCTCATCTTCACCTCCAACGCGCGACCGGACGACTACGAGGCCGTTTCGTATTTTTACAGGGTGCCGGGGTCGAAGGCCCCGCTGGTGTTCAGTCCGGAAGAATGGAAAGCCATCGGCCCATTTGCTGATGGTGGCACTATCGATGCCTTCCAGCAGCCGGCGGATGAGATCGTACGGCAACTCTCGCAGTCGGAACTTTCCGAGCAGATCAGGATCGGTGCAACCGACTACACCGTTCACAAGCTCAGTAGCAAGTACGGCTGGCTGCGGCTCGAACACGTTTTCCAGCAACGGCCACCCTATCCGCCTACGGATCATTCCCTTTACGTTCGCACGACGCTTCACAGCGACAGCGACCGTCAGGCCACTCTGCGACTGGGATTGGACAACTGGGCGGTCGTTTACCTGAACGGCACGCAAGTCACGATGCTCGACCACGCTGAAGAGTTTGCAGCGGCCAGTGTACCCATCTCGCTCCGGGTGGGAGACAATCACCTGGTGATCAAAACTAACAACCGACTGAACCGTGAACGGCTGATATGGGTAATCAACTGCGTGGTCGAGTAGTGATGAAGTTTTCCGGTCGCATCGATCGTCCTGAGATCAGGCAATGTTACGACTTGGGCAATGGGGGTCCTGATTTCACTTCAGCGTAACTTTTCCTCTTCGCGTGATGAGCGTCAAAAAATGGGGAGCCGTACATTTTTTGCGGTAAACAACGAGGATTAGGTAAGGATGACTTCGCGAATCTGCCTGAAAAATTCAGCGCAGCGCTAGGAAAGATATCACGGTGAGCGCAGGCCAGGGGTTACGCAGCGCGACAACTTGCCTGCCGTGCGCATTGCGCCGGCAAAAAAGACTACTCACCATTTCTTCCCTCGTGCGGATGGCTCGGAGGAAAGGGGGCGGTTACTATCACATCTTTGCGCCAACAACCGGTCAAGCTTCGATTTCACTTGCATGCTGATCAATTCGCGCATTCCCAATCTCCCACGAGCTTGCCCGACCCTGATGGCTGACGTGGTGTGGTCCTTGGGAATATCTGACTGCTCCGACGGCGGCTTACGTACGAGGGACAGGGAATGGTTCGGGCAAGTGCTCACGCACAATCCGCAGCCGATACACCGATCCAGATCGAGAACCGCCCTCTTGTCGCTCACACGGATTGCCTCCATCTGGCACCGCTTGGCGCAGAGACCGCACCCATTGCACGTATCGGCGTCCAGACGAGCACAGAAAGGGCTGCACACGACTCTACCAGGTTTCGTGGCCCGCTTGAGGGCACGGAGAATGCCACAGCAGCAGCCGCAGCAGGTGCAAATGAAGAGAGGATCTCTTGCATTGTCCGGCTGAAGCACCAGTCCCGTTTCGTCAGCCCGCTGAAGGATTTCCAGAGTCTCCACGACACTGATCTTTCTGCCTCGACCGCTGTGCACGACATAGTCCGCAGCCGAACCGAGAACAAGGCAGCTCTCCTCGGGTTTGCTACACCCCCTTCCCACCAGCCGCATCGCCTGGCGACAGATGCAATTCGCTACCGCCAGGCTCGTATGGTTACGAATTAAGTCCTCGGCCATCTCGTAAGGCATCACATCATTTGGCACGTCAATACTCTTGTGGACCGGTATGGTGCGCATTTGAGGAGCCTTCCGCCAATGGTCGGGCTGAATGTAGGCAGGCTCGTATTCCAGGGCATCCTCCACAAGTTGGGGAGTAAGCCGATCAATCTGTCCCTCCCAGAAACCCAGGACATATTGCAGCGCCATGTAACGGGCCGGTGCGTCGGCCTGTTGCGTGCGCATGATGAGCCCCTTCTTGTCCATCTCATCCAGGCGGCTGGCCGTCTCCGATACCGGGAGTCGCGCACGACACGCGCGATCACTCGGGCCTCCTCGGGTATGAGCGTCAGGTGGACAGCGAGCTCGGCATCTTCAGTCGTGAACAGGCGTCGGAGAATGCGCATTTCCACGCCTGTTTCGGTTCTCGCGAATCCTGCCGGGAGCCTATCCAAGTGCGTAGCCAATTTCTCATAAACGTCATCTGCCATGGCAATCTGCTTTCTTGGCTTGGGTTCCTCGTCCGGTGTGTTGCCCACGCGTCCTCGCTAAATCGCTGCCACCTTGCCTACATGCCTGTCGCCGGCTGAGTTGAGAGAACGCCCCATTGTACCGACAATCAGTGGTAGATGTCTCTCCTGGTTTTTCTGCGGACGCCGCATTCGAAGGGCGCGATCAGAAAAAGGGGGAGACGTATGCGCGATAGACACCTGCCACGGCTCCATTCATCTTGTTCGGACCATCGCAAAATTCCAGTTCTCTTCCGTACACTCCTCAAGCCTCGCCGGGTTCATCCCGGCGGACTTAGGACTGACCAGCTACCATAAATGAGACGCGAAGCGTGTCGGCCGAGCAGTGCGTCGGGAGAAACAACGACGAGGAATGGGCAAGGATGACTTTCGAGAATCTGCTTGAGAAGTCTCGCGCGTGTTGTGCAGATATCTCGTTGTGCGCGGCCGGTAGCGGGCGCTATTGCGTGTCGGATAGAATTAACAGTCTAGCGGCATTTGACGATCCGCAACTTTGAGGGCCGCTGACTCAGAACGAGCGTAAAGAAAAGTTGTGGAGCGGTTCGAGATGGTATTACCGCTAATTGGGTGTGGTTTCTCGTTTTGCGGAGAGGGCCGAGATGAAGTCGCTGGTCTGTGCCATCCTCATTCTACTCACGACTACCACGGTCAGCGCAACTGAGCGGTTTGCCGGAATTCAAAGACAGATGGTACGTGGCTCCGTCTCCCGATCCCGCACGAATTGCGGTCGAGTGCGGAGAATCGTTACGCTTTCACGGCCTGCTCGAGATTCCATACCCTGCATCCTGCACCGTATTCACCAAGACATCCTATCTGGTCGATCAAGACTCAAAATTGTGCCTGGGATTCAAACGCGGCAGGATCACAACTGATTCTCTCGACTTTCGCTACGGTTTCGCGCTGTTCGCCAACGGAACACAGATCGTGTTGTTTCATCATCTGGCCCCCGGTTGGAACGGTGACCGCGGCTGGACTCTGCACCGAACTGTCCGTTCCGCGGACGGCGAACCGAACTTGGATCAGCAGACCATCTTCGATCTGCGTGACGAGTTGATTGCCAGCTATCCGTCGAAGTTCTCGATGCCGACTTTCTTCGACAATCCCGAAAGCCTGGAACTTGAGCTGTCGAGCGGGGGGTTGCAGATCACGCGGAACGGAGTGAGCAAGACCGTGGCTTTCGAGACCCGTGGGGAATATGAGGTCGCGTTTTTTTTAGCCGGCGATTTCCACCCTCTGAACCTTGATTTTGAGATCACCGAGTTGACGGTCGCGGGCGGTCCGGGCACCAAGCAACCGCAGTTGGGCCCCGCCGGCTATCTCGCTTCGGTCAATATCGTCAACAGGCTGAAGGACGTGCCCCCGGTGGAGAAGTTCGATCCGGCCAAGGCAGTCAAGGCGACGTTCGACAACACCAATCTGTTGGGGGTCACGCTGCGCGGCGTTTGGCCCACAAGCCGCTGGTACGAGTACGTCGATCGGTCCAAGGAAATCGGATACAACACGATCAGCCTCGATATCCCTTGGGGACAGGTGGAACGCCAGCCCGGCGTGTTCGACTTCGAGCGGTTCGACAACCTCATCGCTTACGCGGCCAATCGTGGCTATTATCTCCAGCTCAAGCCCTGGTGGGTGCGTTGTTCCTACCCGATGTGGGTCTGTCCCGACCTGGAACAGGAATGCCATCAGGCCGAAGGCAAAACCTGGGCTCCACAACTGACCTTTGCCGACCCGGAGTTGACGGAGCGGCTGGCCCGATACTCCGGTGAAATCGCTCGGCGTTACCGGGGTTACCCCAACGTTGTCTACACGCCGGTCTGCGGGCCCTCCGCAGAAATGGAATATTCCCACGGTCAGTACTGCGACTACGGCCGCGCGGCCAGGGTGCGCTTCGCCGACTGGTTGGAACAGAAGTACGACAAGATCGCGACACTCAACCAGACGTGGGGAAGCAGGCATGCCGATTTCGCAGCGGCCCAAGCTCCACATCTGGGCAACAAGGCAAAACGCGATTTGCCCGACCTGGATCCTGCCTTTCTCGACTTCATGGCCTTTCGCGAAGACATGTTGAAAGAGCTGATGACGTCGATCTACACGGCCATGAAAGCGGCTGATCCCCAGTGCCAATTGGGAATCCAGGTGGGACGCACCCATGATGGTCCGATGTTGGCCAAGCGCGGCACTCCGGGCATCCATTTTTGGGCGCAATCCTACGAGTGGTTCATTTCGGATCCCCAGCCGCAAAAACGGACGGACAGCGCCGGGTACATCGTCGACTTCATCCGCTCGGGCGACAAAACCCCAGGTGTCGAACAGACCACCTACGCATCGTATGCCGACGACCCGGCCGCGTTCTGGGAGTTCACCTGGCAAGTCTGGCAACATGGAGCTCCCCTTATGCTGATCGCCAACTGCGCGCCCCACTCCGATGCCGAGGGAATTCATACCAGCCGCAAGAGTGCCGAGCAAATCGACAAGGTGGCGAAAGTCGATCGACCGAAGACAGCGATGTTCATCTCGAAGTGGGAGCTTTACGCCTGGCACGGAGGGCAGCGCTGGCTCGATCTGCGCAATGCGTACGAACGCCTGACCGACAATAGCAGGCTGGTGATCGACGTCATCAACGGGGACATCATCAGCAACATACCTGGCCTGCTCGATCACTACGCCACGATTATCGTGCCCTACGGTGACGTCATCGATGAGCGAGAAAAGGCCGCCTTAGACGCTCATGCCGACAAGCTGCTTATCGAGTCGCCACAGGTTTACGCGAAGACTGTCCTCAGCCAATAGCCCGAAGTGCCGTCTGCCCCCAACAACCAACCTGGCGCGCGGCGGAACCGCAGCCCCGAGGCCACCATTTCCATCAGCTTGCGAGGAGCCCCCGACCATGCGCTCGACTTACCACACTCTTTGCTCCTGGATCCTTGGCTGTATCTGTATCGCCGAGTGTGTCCTGGCGGAACCCGT
This sequence comes from uncultured Planctomycetota bacterium, assembly GCA_963700515.1. GTDB lineage: Bacteria > Planctomycetota > Planctomycetia > Pirellulales > Pirellulaceae > JAJRVM01. The sequence continues at coordinate 113,707 of CAVOXY010000059.1, forward strand.
GACCTTGTACGTCGCACCGCACGGCGATGATGCTGCCTCCGGCACTTTGAACGAGCCCTTTGCCACTCTGGCGCGAGCACGCGACAAAGTCCGCGGGCTGCGCAGTGCGGGACAACTCCCGGACGGCGCGCGGGTCGTGATCCGCGGAGGTACCTACGAGTTGGCGGTGGGCTTTGAGCTGGCCGCCATCGACTCCGGCTCACCGGATGCGCCGATCACGTACTGCGCCGCTCCCCGTGAAGAGGTCCGACTGATCGGTGGCCGCACGCTTCCGGCCACCCTCTTCGGCCCCGTGACCGACGAGGCTCTGGCCGCTCGGATCAAACCGGACGTGCGCGAACATGTTCTCATGGCCGACCTCGCATCCCTCGGCCTCGGCGAGCTTCCGGCTTACCCGACGCGGCTGCGCGGAGCTCCCGCCGTCCCCGAGTTGTTCTTCAACGACCGGCGGATGCAGGTCGCGCGCTGGCCCAACGTGGGCTGGGCCACTATCGCCCGTATCATCGACTCGGGAGCTCGGCCGCGTGACGGCGATACGTCCGGCAGACCTGGCACGTTCGAGTACACCGAGGACTCGCCCAGCACCTGGGATGTCGCAGCAGGTGTCTGGCTCAACGGTTATTGGTGCTACGATTGGCACGAGGAGACCATTCGCATCGATACGATCGATTCCGCGACCCGGCGGATTACGCTCGCCGAGCCGACCCTTTACAGCATCATGCAGGGCAATCCCTCACCGCGTCGCTATCGAGCGGTGAACGTCCTCGAGGAACTCGATACACCCGGCGAATACTACCTCGACATCGCCGGGCGCCGCCTGCTCTTCTGGCCGCCGAGTCCGATCGCCGAAGCACGCTGTGTGCTCTCGACCAGCGACGCGCCCTGCGTGCGTTTGGACGGCGTGTCGCATGTGCGACTGCAGGGCTTTGTGGTAGAGGCGACGCTGGCCGACGGAGTGCTCGTGCTCGGGGGTACTGATGTGCTGCATCGAAGGCTGTACCGTGCGCAATACCCGGCAGCTCGCAGTACGCATCGAGGGTGGAACGAATCACCGCGTGCAGTCGTGCGACGTTTACGACACGGGAACTGGTGGCATCTCCCTGACCGGTGGCGATCGACGAACACTGACCCCCGGCAGGCATGAGGTGGTGAACTGCCACATCCACCACTACTCGGCCCTGCAATTTACCTATGCGAACGCGCTGCTCATTTCGGGCGTCGGCAATCGCGCAGCCCACAACCTGATCCACGATGCCCCGCATCAGGCCATTGGCATCCACGGCAATGATCATGTGTTCGAACTGAACGTCATCCACGATATCTGTACGGAGACCGACGACTGCGGGGCCTACTACAAAGGGCGCAACCCGTCCTGTCGGGGCAATATCGTGCGTCACAACTTCTGGCACGATATCGGCAGCCCGATGGGGCATGGCAATGCCGCGGTATACTTCGACGATGGCGATGGAGGTGACACCGTCGTGGGCAACGTGTTCCTGCGATGCGGCGAACCGGGCGCCGGGCCCTTTGGTACCGTCTTCTCGCACGGCGGCCATGGACTCGTGGCCGACAACAACATCTTCATCGACTGCAAACGCGCCCTCGGCTCAGCCCCCTGGAGCGATGACCGCTGGATCGACGCCTTGAAGGGGGGCCAGGACTGCTTCTTCCCGCAGAAGCTGCTGGAGGAGGTCGACATCACGAAACCTCCCTACACGACGCGCTATCCCGAACTCATTGGCTATCTGGACTACCAGCCGGGCACACCGCGCATCAGCACCGCGGCCCGGAACGTACTTGTACGATGCGGGGAACTCAGCGGCGGCAATTGGCGCGCCGATCCCGCCGAGAATCTGGTACTCGACCACGATCCGGGTTTCGTCGACATGGCCGGCGGCGACTACACGCTCCGCGAGGACTCGGAAGTCTTCGACCGCCTCCCGGAATTTGACCCTATCTCGTTCCGCCAGATCGGCCTGTACGTCGACACTTTCCGGAGTCGTCTGCCGTGATCCGCGGCACCTGGCTTCACCCAGACACGTCAGTGGCCAGATTTGGACGACTTTGCCGCCGGTTATTGAGACCGACCAGCGTCCGCTGTAAGCTCGGGAAGGCCGCGTTCGACGGTTGACATCGTTAATGAACCGTTTTCGGCACGGTAGAAAGTTAACTCCTTCAGGAGATAGATACTCATGACCCAGCGAATTTTTTGGGGAGTGTTATTGGCTGCGTTCACAGTGTTGTTGGCTGCGCTGAACCGAGTAACCTGTGTCGCCCAGGAAAACAATCCTGCTGTCGAGGCACGGCTGGCTGGGCGGACGGCTGCCAAGCAACTCGATTGGCAGATCGCCGTAGCGGCCTATTCCTTCCGCCAATTCACGTTCTTCGAAACGGTCGACAAGGTGGCCGAACTCGGAGTCGATCTGATCGAAGGGTTCAGTTTCCAGAAGATCGGCAACGGGATTCCGGGCACCCTGGATCCCATGAATATGACGGACGAAGACCTGCACAAAGTACGCGATAAATTGCAGCAGTCGGGTGTGGCCCTGATCGCGTTGTACTATGGGGATTTTCCCGCCGACCAGGCCGCGTGTCGAACCATCTTTGAAAACAGCAGGACGTTGGGCGTCAAGTATTTCGTCGGCGAACCGAATCCCGACCGGTTGCCGATGCTCGACAAGTTGGCCCAGCAGTACGGAATGATTGTTGGTTTGCACGGTCACGACAGAGAAAGTTCCCCCAATACCTGGCACCCAGAACTGGTCGCCAAGCAATGTCAGTCCTTTTCACCGGCTATCGGAGCATTCAGCGACACGGGCCATTGGATCCGCTCCGAACTCGATCCCGCCGAGGGGGTCGCCATGCTGAAAGACCGGGTAGTCGGATTTGAAATCCACGATCTGCACGCCTTCAACGCCTCGGGGCACGACGTTCCGCTCGGAACCGGCGTCGGTGAGATGCAGAAGATGCTCGACACAGTCGCCCGGGTCAAGAAGGGACCGGTTCTCTTCAGCATCGAATACAATTCCAATCCGGACAATCCTTCCGACGACGTGAAGAAGTGCATTGAATTCCTCGATGCCCAGGCGATACGTCTGGCGAACCACGCCCCGTAAGAGTTCACGCAGCAAGAGCGTGCCCCTTCGCAATCAACCGTGCCGTCAAATCGACGACGTGGCGCACAGAACAAAGAAGAGGGGGACATTGCTCGCGAAGGTGTGCGGATTTGAGGCAAGTCGGCTTCCTTGGGGGCCAGGCTGTAACACCATGAACACAGTGGGCCAGGGCAACGCGGAAGAAAAACGAAATCGTGTAGGCGAGCTTGGGGGGAGAAACGGGGAGTCGTATGGCGCCATAAGAAATTGCCATAGTTCGCATCCAGGCATAGTCCCGTTTCTGTTCCGCACGTTCTTCCAGCCCCGTCTGGTATATCCCGGCGGACTGCGGACTGGCCAGCTGCTGCAGATGAGCCGCAAAACGTGCCGGCCGAGCCGAGGATGCGAAGGCGGCCGGGGATTAGAATGGCTATCAGTTGTTGGCAACCGAGGAGTAAGCCCATGCGACACTGTTGTTTGAATTCCGCAGCGCTGCTGCTGACGCTCGTCGTCCAGACGCCCGCTGCACACGCCGCATCAAAGGTTCTCTTTTCCGATGACTTTGAACAGCACGCGGTCGGGTCACAACTCGGCACACGCAAGCCCGTCGTTCGCGGCGAACCCCAGCCGCTGGCCCTCAAGAAGACTCGCGAAAAACTTCAAGCCGACCAGAGAGTGAAGGTCGTCTGCCTGGGCGACAGCGTTACTGGCATCTATTACCACACGGGCGGACGGCGCGCTTATCCCGAGATGCTCGAGTTGGCACTGCGCATGACATATCCGAGAGCGGAGGTGACGGTTGTCAATGCCGGCATCAGCGGCAACAAGACCCACGATGGCCTGAACCGTCTCGAACAAGACGTCCTGAACCACAATCCCGATCTGGTCACGGTGATGTTCGGCTTGAACGACCTGACCGTTCTGCCGATTGCCGATTTCCGGGCGAACCTAATCGAGATCATTCGCCGCTGCCGCGCCGCCGGAGCGGAGGTAATGCTCTGCACCCCCAACTCCGTCATCACCACGTCAAGCCGGCCGGTCCCCAAGCTTGTCGAGTTCTGCAATGTGATCAGGGAGGTCGCCGCCGAGCAGCAGGCTCCGGTGTGCGACATCTATGCAGCCTATGAAACGCTCCGTGCCCGCGATCCTCTGGCGTGGCGGCTATTGCTTAGCGACGAGATCCATCCCAACATGGACGGCCACAAGCTCAATGCGGAAACACTTGGCCGGGCAATCACCGGCCAGGAAGTGTCGCTTCAAGACGTCGGTCCACCGCAGCCCGCTCTGCCCAAAACGCTCTCGCTGGTGAAGGCTGGCAAGCCGGTGCGGGTCCTGGCGATGGAGCCGCTCGACAAGCTTATCGCGCCGGCGCTGAAGGCCGTCCTCCCTGAGGCGAGGATCGAAGTGCAGAGTTGGCCGACGGCCGGTCAGTCGCTCGCCCAGATCGAAGCGGCGGCGATAGCCGTGCGTAATGCGCCCCCGGATCTCGTTCTGATCGCCGTCCCCGCAGCCGTCACGCCGCCTGCCCCATCGCCCCCCGAAGAGGCGATCCGCTCGCACAGTTGGATCCTGAACTGGTCGCTCAGCTTCGGCCGGCAAGAATGGGACGTTGTGGGGATCGCACCTTCAGTACTCAAAGTCGATCTCACCCCGCAAGAGAAGGCTGCCGACGCGTTCTCGCGGAAGATGATCCAAGCCCAGCACTTGAACCTGATCACCCGTCATGCAGGCGACCGTTCGCCGCCGGACCGGATCCTGGAGGATTGGCTCCGCGTGCAGCTCACCGGCAAATAGCAGCCCAATGAGTAAAAATGAGTAAAAGGGGACAGGGACATTTTTGCTGGCAATTGGGGAGACATAGATTGTCAGAGCGTGCCACTGCTGCGCGACGATCGGTCGAATTCATGCGAATTTCTTCCGCGCCCTGAGAGGTTGGGGATCCAAATCGTGTTTCTTACGTTGTAACCGTTCACGGTTGCTCTTGATCATAAACATAGTCTTACTCATTTTCTTTTTTTGGGCAGCTGGTCCGAGTTCGTGCTGAGTTGAGTGGAGTGGTCTGCGAGTGAGGCGGAGGGGATTAAGATTATGATTAAGATTATGATTAAGAGCGGACGGTTGCTGAGCGTCTGCACGTTCGGAACTCCGTGAATGGTTACCTTTCGTTTGACCCAAAATATCTCCGGAGGTGGCCGAGCGCCAAGTTCCACCTTAAGATGGGCTGTACGCCTGCCCTCCCACTCCCTAGGTCAACCCACCGAAGAGGCCCACCATGTATCGTCTCGCCTGGTTCTCGCTTGTGCTCTTGGCGGCATTGCTGCATGCTCGTGGCGTCGCAGCGGAGGACGTCGCCGACTTGAGTGTTCCCTTGCCGGTCGGGGAGACACTGCTGCAAGACATCGGGATCTACCGCGTGGGCTGGCAATCGTACGGCGGACCACCGGTGGACATGCCGCTGGGTTGGGCTGGCCACTTTGATCCCCAAACAGGGATCTCCTATCAACCTTGGACCCGCGTGCTCGGTCGACAGGCGTTATTGATGCATTCGCCCTGGCATGTTCCGCCGGGAAAGGTCTGGGTGGATTACGATCTCGCGCTGCCGCGCACCACACCCATCTGGCTTACATTCGGCATCGCGATGGGGCCGGATGTGGCTGTACCTGACAAGAGCGATGGCGTAACTTTCTCCTGTTCTCTGGTGGCAGGAGGACAGCGGCACGAGCTGATGCATCAGCACCACGACCAGGGGAAGTGGGTCGACTTTCGCTTCGACCTCTCGTCACACGCAGGCAAGACGGTACAGCTCCGCTTGCAGGTCGAACCGGGACCGAAAAACAATTCCTCGTTTGATTACTCCTTCTTCGGCAATGCGAAAGTGGCGGTTGGCGAAAGTCCACGGGACCACTCCGAAGCCGTAAAGTTGCTCACGACTTCGCGTGCTTATCAAGCAACCCGCTCCGCATCACGCACGGCCCTGAACAACTCGGCCACGTCCGGCATCATCCCATCGAACCTGCTGCCATTTGAAAACCGGCTGGCACAGCAGGACGACACTTGGCAGTTCACGTATCAGGGGGATGATGGCCGTGTGGTCTATCTCTTCCGCCCGGCCACGGGAACACTGGATGATCTCACCGTGCAGGTGGACGAAGGCCGACCGTTTCAACCGGCTCGTGATGGTGTAGCCACCGCCGCCTGGCACCGCGCGGCACCGGCAACAGACCAGGTCACCGCCACGAGTGCTTCTGCGGAAGAATCGGTCCCGTTGCGCGGCGGTCGATTGATTGAGGCAAGACAGGAGAACGATCAGCTCCACATAGTGTGGGAATACGACCTGCGCGGCCAGTCTCTGCGCATCGGCTGGATATTTGGCATCGTTGGCAAGGCTTTGCAGGTGACTGCCAGCTGCGACGATCCGGTCGTTAGTGAGTTTTCACTCGGGACCATTGGCATGGCACCACTACGTAAGACGATTCCCGTCCCATATCTTGCGGGCGACGTCCACTATTTACCCATTGAGCGTCTGTTCGTCTGCCGCTATCTCGATTGGACGAAGTCGCACAGCTCACAATGTCCTCAGGCGCACGCCACCTACGAACTAAACACGGCGGGTCAGCGGAATCCGCTGTTTGACACAGGTTACATCGCCGTTTCGCCCGACGTTGGTGAGGTGCTTCCCAACATCCCGCATCCACCGTCAGCCTACCTGGCGACATTGGGACCGCGGATCATGCTGGATATCTGGGGACATCATCACGGTACGTACGCCGGCGACGCAGAACATCTTCGCCTGCTGAAGGACCTGGGCGTGGACCATGTGGCGATCATCCAACACGTCTGGCAACGGTACGGGTATGACGTCAAGCTGCCCGATCACTTGCCCGCCGATCCACGGTACGGTGGCGACGAGGGAATGAAACTGTTCGGCCAAACGGCCAATGACTGTGGTTACCTATGGTCGCTGCACGAGAACTATATCGACCTGTATCCCGATGCGCCCAGTTACGACCCGTCGGCTCGGGTGTTGCGTGCCGATGGCACACCATCACCCGCTTGGTACAACGCCGGGACCAAAGTTCAAAGTTATGGGCTCAAATGCAATCGAGCCCTCGATTTCGCGAAGGACAATTCTCCGGAGATTCATCGCCGCTTCGCCACCACGGCGGCTTACCTGGACGTGCATACCTGTGTGCCACCGTGGCATCAATTGGACCACGAAGCCAACCAGCCGCAGGCCGCCATGGCGTTGGCCAAGATGCAGTACGATGCACAACTGTTCCAGTTCGAACGTGATACGCATCAAGGTCCATTGTTCGGTGAAGGAGCCAATCATTTCTACTGGGCGGGCCTCTGTGATGGCGTCGAAGCACAGGTGGCGGGGGGTGAGGACCACACACCGCTGCTGGATTTCGACTTGTTGAAAATCCACCCACAGATGGTCAATCATGGCATGGGTTACTACGAGCGGTGGTTCCGTAGCGGCTATCAGCATCGGCTCGGTGAAGAGACCGGTACGATGGAGCAGATCGACAAGTATCGTGCCATGGAGTTGGCGTATGGTCACGCCGGCTTCATCGGTTCACCACACGTTCACAATTGGCAGTGGGTCGTCCGTGAGCATCATCTCGTACACCCCGTGCAACAGCTCTATGGAACGGGCAAAGCCACGGAGATTCTCTACGATGTGGATGGCCAGATGGTGACTGCCAGTGTCGCGCTCGCCATCGGCGACACGTCGCGACAACGCACTGGCTATGACAACGGCCTCACGGTGTGGGTGAACTGGCGCAGCGAGCCATGGCAGGTCGAAGACCGCCTCCTGCCGCAATGGGGATTCTTGGCGCTGGGACCACAAACGCAGGTCAGCACCACACTCAAGGATGGGCAGTTTGCCGACTACGTCGAGTGCCCGGAGTATGTCTTCGCTGACGCGCGCACGTACTTCTACATGCCATACCATCGCGAACCGATTCAGATCGAGCCGCGTCTGCGAGATTTTCAATACCTTGGTGGGAACCGCATACGGGTGACCTATGAGTGGGTTGTCGGTGAATCGCCCAAAATGGATTACGGATGTTTTGTCCACGCCGTCAACCCGCTCGCTGCCGACAAGCCGGATCGCATTGTGTTTCAGCAGGATCACGGGTTGCCCAAGCCAACCAGTCAGTGGCGCCCCAACGATGTGATTGTAGACGGTCCCTACGAGATGGTGGTGAGCGACAAATTCGACGAGTACGACCTGACGATCGGACTGTTTCGGGACGAGCGACTCCGCATGAAGGGCTTGTGCGATGCCTCGAATCGTATTGTGATCGCGCGACTGAACCTGCGACGCGAAGCGGGCAAGATTGTCGGCGTGACCGCCACCAGCCCGACCTCGGCATTGCTTCCCCGCGGCGACTTGGAAGCTGACTTTGGTGCTCATCTCAATGCAGCCGGTACCTGGATCGATTTTGGCCCGGTGGCAACAGATGGCTCGGTCAAGATCAACAGGCAACCCGATCGCCTGATCGTATTTCCTTATCCGCGGGATCGTGCCTTCCGTGCCGTGCTGGACCTGCAGCAGTTGGCACCCGCCGCAAAGCTCGATCGCATTCACGTGCGCATGCTCGCCCCGCTCGATCAGCGCGACTTGGGTGCGGCACAGTTCTCACTCGATGGTGGGCGTCTGCAACTCGAATTCGGCCAACCGAACGTGGGCCGGTACGTGGTCACTTGGGACTGATACTCGATCGCTCCCTTGTAGCTCTTTCAAGCGAAATCAGGCCCGAGACACACTGTCCCACAAAAGGCGATTGCGTGGGGAAAGGAACTGAGTGGAGTCATCACGGCCGAACAGTTTGATCCCGGCGGACTGCGGACAGGCCGGCTACTGCAGATAAACCGCGAACTGTGCCGGCCGAGCCAAATGTCCGAAGGCGCAACGGCGACACCGGCGAGGCCGAAACATGCCGCGGCTTGATTCGGTCTCGAACGCTTGCCGGTGTGTTGGCACGTTGAGGACTCGACCGACGATGTGTCATGGTGTGACTGTAGCTGACCAGTTGTGGCTCCGCCGGGATAAACCCGACGGAAGCCTGGAACGCGGATGGCTTGAAGTGGCGGACCAGTTGTGGCTCCGCCGGGATAAACCCGACGGAAGCCTGGAACGCGGATGGCTTGAAGTGGCGGACCAGTTGTGGCTCCGCCGGGATAAACCCGACGGAAGCCTGGAACGCGGATGGCTTGAAGTGGCGGACCAGTTGTGGCTCCGCCGGGATAAACACGACGGAAGCCTGGAGCGCGGATGGCTTGAAGTGGCGGACCAGTTGTGGCTCCGCCGGGATAAACACGACGGAAGCCTGCAACGCGGATGGCTTGAGGTAGCGGACCAGTTGTGGCTCCGCCGGGATAAACACGACGGAAGCCTGCAACGCGGATGGCTTGAGGTAGCGGACCAGTTGTGGCTCCGCCGGGATAAACACGACGGAAGCCTGGAACGCGGATGGCTTGAAGTGGCGGACCAGTTGTGGCTCCGCCGGGATAAACACGACGGAAGCCTGCAACGCGGATGGCTTGAGGTAGCGGACCAGTTGTGGCTCCGCCGGGATAAACACGACGGAAGCCTGGAACGCGGATGGGGTTATTGGCTGACCAGCCGGTCGTCGGCCGGCGCAAGGCCGACGGAGGGAACCACACTGGTCGCCATGGCACTCGGCAATTCAGCCTCCAAGAGTCGACCTCTTGACAGCCCATACTACTCCCCGTTTCCTCCCCGCGCTCGGAGCCGGCGCAGTTTGTACCGACGCTCGCGCCCTGTATAATCAGGGCGCGATTCGCTGCAAATTGCCTGGAGAGAGAACATGAGATGCAACGCTTGGTTGATGGCCACGATAGCGGGTTCTCTGGCGGTCACGGGCATGCTGTTGAGCGTGCGCCAGTGTGCCGGCGCGGTCGAGTTTCCCGGCCCGGCACCGGGCACGGCCGTCGCGCAAGTGCACGGTGACGAAGTGAGCTTGGGAAATAGCGTCCTGCGTATGACCTGGCGAGTCTCAGCTGGCGTGCTGCGCCCGGTGAGTTTCGAAGACAAGATCTCCGGGACCACGCTGGCCATGGAGCAGACCGAGTGCTTTCAGTTAGTGCTGATCAAGACCCCGCTCCCAGGAACTCAGCTTCTGCGGGCATCCGACTTGCACATTGTCGGGACGCCCGAGGTCCAGGAGATCCCAGCCGATGTCCAGTCGCTACGACTGGCCGAACGCCAATCGGGTCGAGCGGTCGTCGTCAGACTGGCCTCGGAGGGAGGTGTCGTCGAAGTCATCTGGCAGGCTGTTCTGCGCGACGGGTCGAGTTACGTTCGTCAGGTTATCAGTTGTCAGTCGGTCGGAAAGGAAGTTGAACTGGCGGAGGTCATCGTCTGGGACCTGGCCATGGCTGGAGCGGAAGTGCGAGGCGTTGTGGATGGCTCGCCGGTGGTAGCCGGCAACTTGTATTTCGCCGCCGAGCATCCGATGTCCAAGAGCAGACTGCTGGAAGCGGCGGATGCCGCGAATCCGCCGCATTTCACCTGCAGTTACCAGGTCAATAGCGGCTTGCGCGCTGCGAACGGCGTCAGTTCCGTGCGCTGGTGGGCGTCGCCCCTCCGGGCCAAATGCGGCGAGGATTCCTGTACTATTTGGAGCGTGAACGAGCACAGCCTTACCGGCCGCTGCTGCATTACAACAATGGTTCTGAGATCGGTTGCGAGTACTGGACACGGAGATTGGCCGGCCAAAACGATGCCGCCGCAACGTTCCGTCGCGACCAACAGCAGTTGTGGCTCGAAACGATCGAGCAGTTCGGCCAGACACTTGTCCAACAGCGTCACGTCGTCGTCGATAGCTTTGCTCATGATTTCGAATGGGATGATGAGAATCTGGTGTGGCAATTTCACGAAGGCTACCCAGAGGGTTTTCGGCCGGCCCAGCAGGCGGCCGCGAAGTTCGGAAGCCACGTGGGCGTGTGGCTCTCGCCGTCTGGCGGTTATCCCGGCAAGGAGTCCCGGCTGGCATCGGGGCTCAAGCAAGGATTCGAGACCAATCGCAACGGCTTGACGTTGGCTGGCCGACACTACTTTGCGCGCATGCGCGCCGCCTGCGAGGGGCTGATCGAGGACTACGATGTCAACTACTTCAAGTTCGATGGCTTCGGCGCGGGAAATGATCAGCCGGGCGCGATGGACTGCGCGAGCGACGTCGAGGCACTGCTCGACCTGATCGTAGCGCTCCGCGAGAGGAAGCCCGATCTGTTCATCAATCCGAGCACGGGGAGTTGGCCTTCACCATTCTGGCTGCTGTACTGCGACTCGATCTGGCGTCAAGGTGCCGACACAAACCTGCAGGGTAAAGGATCGGCGCGGCAGAAGTGGACGACATACCGCGATGGCCAGATTCTGCACGGCACACTGGCACGCGGCCCTCTCTACCCAGTCAACTCGCTCATGATCCACGGCGTGTTTATCAATCACTTGCCACTGCAGGGCAATCCTTATGATCCGGCCAGTCCGCGGCCGACGTACGACGAACGGGAGATGATCGCGGAGATTCGATCATTTTTCGGGACCGGCGTGAACCTGCAGGAGATGTACATTGCGCCAGATCTGATGACGCCGCGGATGTGGGATGTGCTGGCGGAGGCGGCGAGTTGGGCTCGTCGCAACGCCGACGTGTTGGTCGACACGCACGCCATTGGGGGCGACCCGCTCGCCGGCGAAGTCTACGGCTGGGCCTCGTGGACACCAAACAAGGCGATCGTGAGCCTGCGCAATCCAGCTGACCAGTCGGCCGACTTCGCGCTCGATGTGTCCCAGGTGCTGGAACTTCCCCCTGGCGCGGCTTCGACATACCGGCTCCAGAGTCCTTGGAGCGAGGATGCGTCCGGGCCTACGATGGAGGTCCAAGCCGGCAAACCGACCCGGATTCACGTGCCGCCGTTTGAGTCCTTGGTGTTCGAGGCCACACCGGTCCGATGAAGGTCTCGATCTGGTACGATACGCGCTGCAGCACTGCTTGAGTCAGGCGGGGTACGATGGTGCGCGTTCCTTTTGTGCCAGGTCTGCGCCAACAAGATGTCGAGGCGAAACCATGCCTTGGCCTTCGCAGGTACCCCATCTGCAAGAAACAATCGTCGCAGCTCACTCCCAGCACTTCGCTACGCCGAACGCTTGATAATGCGCAGCGATCGTTTGGGAAGCTGCCACTGCTTGGCAGGAGCGGCCGTGGGATCGTCTGCCGGAACGTACCGTTGGGCTGTCTCGACTTGTTGGGGCGACCGGCCGTAGTTGGCCAACACCAGGTACAGGTGGCGGTTGGCAAAGACTGAAGCCACACAGGCTTCGGGCAGCGGTGCGGCGAACAGACTCGATTCGCCGATCTCCAGGTACGCCCAGGTTCCATCTTCCACAAGCGGCAGGTATTGCTGCAGCCAGCGGGCGTGGCGTCGGGCGCGTCTCCTCGCTGGGTGGAATCGCGTCCCAACCACCGTAAATATAGGGGCCGTCCGGATGCGCCTGGTAGTATTCCCAGGCGGCCTGATAAAAACCGTTCTCTGTGACGCCAGGCAAACGCGGAATGGGAATCACACTCCGTTCCCCAGTCAGCGGCCGTCCGCCTTGCAGCAAGGGAAATTGCATGTAGGGAATCGCGTGCAAAAAGTGATCGCTGTCGCCCTCGACTTTGGCAATCGACCCGTGAATGCAGGGAACCACGTAGGGCGTATGATTCTTGACCGCTTCGCGCAAGCCGTCGACGTTATCCACTCCCTCACCCACCCAGAGATAGTCGTAGACCTGGAGTCCTTGCGTCTGCGGCTGGTTGGAAAAATCCGCGTGCATTTTGTAGATGCCGCCGCGTCGTTTCACTTCCGAGTAGATGAGGTACAACAGATCGGTCATGGCGCCGTCATACTGAGGACTTTCCTCAAATGCGACGACTTCGTCGGGAGCTGGTTCCTTAATCTGCTTCTCGGCGTTGGGTACATATCCCCAGTCGTTGTAGAGGCCGTCGAGCTCATAGTCGTCGAGGATCTGCAGCATGCGCGGCAGGAAGTGAGCACGCCACCCGGGACTGGCCGGCGAGCATCGCGGCAGGTCCCACCAGCCACCAATCGCGTCACCGGGCCGCGACCATTCCTGGCGGTAATCCGGATCGTGTCCGGCAAAATACCCACTCGATGCATAGGCCAGAATCTTGATGCCGCGCTCGTGGACCATCGCCACGAAACGACGAAATCCCTCCGGATTGACTGCCGTCAACTTATTGCCGCCAAAGAGCCCGTATCGATCGTTCCATTCGTCCATCACATGAATCAACTGGATTCCATGGTCCTTCAGCCGATCCAATTCCTGTTCGTCGTACTCGTCCGGCTCCCACGGCTCGCGACTGGGATACTCGCCCAAGTTGTAGACGCATTGAGCCGGCAGATAGTCGGTGATCAGGTGCTTGCGCATGCACGTGCGGATCTTCTGCGTGCAGCAGGCGATGTTTGTCAGTCGCCGCCGGTGGTCCTCGGCGGTGAAGTTCTGCAGAATCGCCGGCGCGTGCGCCGGCGCTGCGCGCTACCGGCTCAGCCATCGCACGCATCGAACCAGTTGAAAGAGAAGCACCGGCACAACTGTGGCAGCCGCCACACTCGTCTTCAAAAATCTTCGCCTGTCCATGATGGATCCCTCGTGGTTGTTCAGCTGTCTTCATCCGGATATCTGATCTCTACACGCGCCTGCTATGACTCTGCTGCTCGACAATCCGGCCGTCGGGCATGCTATCATGTCCCTTTCAGTCAAACAATACTTTAGCCTGCGGGGAATGGCCTCATCTCCGAGAACACTGGCACGAGGCAATCAGTAAGGAACCAGGACGCAACGGTGGAGACAACCAGACACTCGGTCACATGCTCATGTAGGAATGCTTTTCCGACGTGTCTGCCTTCCCCTCCGGTAAATTGATTTCGAAAACCTGGGCTCTACCGCTCCCGTGGTCCAACCGCACCAAGATCAATGGCTCTCCATCCGAGTTGAAATGCGGGCGATGCTGGTTTCACGGTAAAATCGCCGTTTTGTGGATCAACAAACAGCGGGTCTGCCACGAGCGAATGTTGATCGAGCCCCTTGGCCTTCCATTGGTCGAATGTGAACGCGCAGAACTTCACCGGGTTGCCGGTCGCGTCGAAGTAGAGATTATGGTCCATGATAATGCTGTAATCGACCCAGTCCTCGCGCTCGAACAAGGTGCCTTCGTTCCAATAGAAAATATTGTGGAAGAACACGCCGGTCTGGTGAATCTTGGTCTTGTCCGCGGGCACATCGCCGATGCGATACATCTGGCTCTTGTTCGCGAGCGCGAAGACGTTGTTCAACACGATATTCCCGAGATCGTTGAAATTGCACATGAACGACGCAAACCCACGTTGTGCACGACATTGTTCTCGACCACGATGCCGATGCTCGCGTTGTCAGCACGATCCCGCTCCCCCCGCCGCCGATATGATGCACGAGTTGTGGCGAGTAACGGTGCCCGGCTGCACGCCCAGCGAATAAATGGCGCCGTCGTGCCGGCGCCGCACCCAAGTCATGCACGTGATTGAACTCGACGCGATTATCGCGTGCGCGATTCGGCGGCAAGTACCCCCAGTTCCAACCCACGGAAACGGCCCATTGAAACGCGCCGTTCACCTCGTTGTGCGCAACGGTATTGCCGCTGCTTTGCCCCACCCAAATCGCCGGTGCGCCAGATAGACGCGGTCGCCGTCGTGAAGATGGCAATCCGTGATGGTCACGCGCGACGTCTCCTCCACGTCCGTGTCGACGATTTTCGGGCTGCCGACGCGAATTCCGCCCCGAGGTCGTAGAAATGGCTGTGCACAATCGCGGTGGTCTGACAGCAGCCATGAACGGTCTTCAACCTCTTGGCACAACGATTACTTTGCCAGTGCCCCCGCGCGGCGTGGTCTTGGGATAGTCGGGGTTCGGCGTCTGATCGGCCACCCGCACCAAACGGCCCTCCGCGTCTGGCAGGGCAACCATCGCGCCGCCAACCTCTGTTTGCACGTTCGCCAGTCGAAACCGACGCACCGTCACATCGCGGTCGGGCGAAAACAGTTCCACCCACGTCGCCGGATTGTCGGGGGCGATCTTGTACGTTTCCGACATGGGCCCAATCTCGACCAGCTTGTAGTTCGGCTCGGCAACGGTATCGACGTTGTAGTTCAGTCGCACGTCATCGATCGAAAGTCCGTCGACATTGGCGGCCACCTGGAACTTTGTCGAGCGGTTGAATGCGAGATTGTGAAAATACACATTTCTGACCGTGCCGATTGGATCGCAGAAATCTCTGTCGCGACCGCGTTCTAGGTTCGGCTGATCGTAAATCTTGAAAGTTCGAATGTCGCGCAAATCGCGGAGCACACAATCGCTGACGGGACAATCCAGTTTGACGCTGTTGGCAAACGTCTTCGTGCCCGGCAGCAAACGAATCTCGTCGGTCCCGCCGAGTTCCGGATTGCCATGCACATTCTCCACAAGAACGTGGTGAATCGGACCAAACGCTGGGGCTGAATTGCACCAATCCCAGGCGTTCAGGGCCACCATGTCGTCGCCCGTATCGCCACGAACATTGCGAATCACACCGTAGCTTGACGGACCGTTCACGTGGATGCCGTCGCGGCGGTGGCCGTCAAAAGTCACACCCTCAACAAGGAACTCGTGAGCATTGCTTATCTGCACGGCATGCGCTCGCGATTGGCGCACGACTAGGTTGCGAACGACCACGCCGCACACGCTATTCAGGATAATCACACCATGGCAGCTTGGCATCTCGTTCTGCCGAGCTGAACGCCCAACCACATTACCATTCGACTGCGTCGGCGTGGTTGCAAGCGTCGTCCAGATGCCACCTTCGATCACGATGTGCGTGTCTGTTGCGAGATTCTCGGCGATTGGCCCGACCTGGCCGCTGACAAGATGCTCGTTTCGCAGCATGCAAGTGTTGGCTCCCGGAACAAGGCGTATCTCAGCTTCGCGATCCGCCCGAAGACGCTGTCCCGACTGCAGCACGATCGGATCGTGAATGTAATACGGCTTGTCACGTTTCGGCAGGAACGCCACACCACTCTTCTCCAACGCCGCCCGAATCGGGGCATCCCAAAGCTGTGCTTCGATCGTGAGCGATACTTCCTTTCCCGCCGCATCAGGCCACACTTCGGTCCATGAATCCTCGACGGTCAGTGACTCGAACTCCGCCACGCTTGTCTCCAGGCCCGACGGCCTTGCCGCATCGACCGCTTCACGAACATGCGACTGAATTGCTTCAGCCAATTGCCTGGCCACAACGCTTGGCGATATCGCGGCATCTGCTGCCAACACCTGCCGTTGCATCGGGCTGCTAAGAGTTAACACAATCGCAGCCTGGGCTGCCCACACACGCCATTGTCGTTGGTTCATCAAGACCTCGCGGAATACGATATTCCTGTCTGAATAATGGCAACCGGTTTATGCGTATGCTCAGGAGACTTCAGACCACGTCAGCTGTTCGAAGACTAGTCCCCGAATTGGAAGGCATACAGCTTCGCGGCTCGCATCACGAATCGGAGCCGCATCGGGTTGTCCGGCCAATTGGGCGAGGTCGCTGCTGCCGTTCCAGGTGACGACCTTCGCCACGGCGTTGCCGCGGATGATGTCGCACTCGTCGACCGTCGAACCCAGGAATTTCCTTGCCCGCGGCGTCCAGCAGACCTACCTGACACGCGCCCATCGCCGACGTGTTGAGGTTGAGCACCAGCCGCTTTCCCGCGAAGACGATCGGCTGGCGTGACCAGTTCGCCGCCGCCCCAGGCAGCATCCGCCGACACGAAGCCATCCAGGCGCTGACGCACAGCACAAAGACAGCCGATGGGCATCTGTTGCTCGGCTTCGGGCAAGCCATGAGTCACCGCATAGGCGCCGTAGTACTGGTACAGGTAATCGCCCACCCGCAGCATACCGACGGCCATGTAGTTGGAAAGTGCGTCGGGCTCTCCCTCAAGACCGAGCGGGATGTACGGTCGCACGTGTCCACCCGCTGGAACTGCACGCCGTCGCGACTCACCGCCATTTGGATGTCCAACAACCCGTCGTTGCCATACTTGCCGAGCGGCGGCTCGGGGAAGTGCATGTACGCGCTGGGAAAAGCGAAGTAGGCGCTCTGTGCATAGGCGTACTCCACCACGGCCGGGTTGTAGTGGTCGCTCGGGACAGGGTCGTCCGCATCGTAGCCGAATGCGACCGGGAACTCTCGGCTCGGCACGGGAATGTTCTCCTTCCCCCAGATGAAATACGCATCCGGGCCCAGCGACTGGTATAGGCCACGGTGCCAGGATGTCCGCGGTCTCGACGCGTCCGATCTTGCGCAGAGGGTTCCAAATCCGGATGTACGCGACGTACTTCCCGCGTTGGCGATCCCAAGCGGCCTGGTTCGCCGTGTCGGGACAAATGTCCAACACGCGGGGCCCAGCGGTCCAGTGCACGCCGTCGGGCGACGTATGGCAAACCAGCCCCGCAGTCTTCGGATCGGGCCAGTCCTTCGATGCGATCATCTTGAAACGCTGCTCAGCGCCGCCGTGAGGGTCGAGGAACACGATCGCCTCGCCGACGCCTCGGTACGCGGCGTTGTCGTCCGTGTCGCGGAAGACGATGTTGTTGTCCGTGTTGCCGCCAAACTCGTAGAGGCCGATTCGCGGTCGCTCCCAGTGCAGGCCATCGCGGGAAGTCGCCAGGCAAACGGATGCGCCCTTCTCATGACTGTCCGCACGGTAGAAGGCCTTGAAGACCCCGTCGTGTTCGATGACGCTCGCGCAGAATCCGATGCTCTTGTCTTCCCAAGGGCGCTCGGGCCTGAGCACGACGCCCAGCTTGACGGGGGGATTCATGTGCAACTCGACATTTTGGGAATGAGCAATGAACCGGCGGTCGATGAAGAGCTGCTTTTCACGCGCCACGACAATGGGGTCTGAACTCGGAGCGTTCGACAGGGCGGTCTGCAATTCCTGCTGCGCGAGCGCGGGCCATGTCGTGCAGGCTACAAATACGCAGTGCATCGCGAGGAATTTTCTCATGGCATCTTTCCTCCAGGTGGTTCCATTTCCCTCTTTGCATCTCCGCGCCTCTGCGAGAGATCCTTTCCTCACGGAGAAGCGTGGAACATTCACGGCACCTTTGCCTATTCAACCGGCGATGCGAACGGGGTCGCCGCAGCGGATCAGGCCGCCTTGCACGACGGACGCGTAGACCCCGACATGAGCCTTATTCTGCTGAGCAGCGGTGCGGAGAATCCGCGGATCCGCCGGCAAGTCGCCCTGGGCCAAAGTCGTCATCACACACCGCGGACACGGTCCGGTAATCCGCAGCCGGACCTCGTCGCCAATCGAAATGTCGTGGTGGATCCACGCGTTCTCCACGAAACCCGATGCCGCGTCTTCGGGCCGAATCACCAGATTCGGCCGGAACCGGCGGACTTCGAAACGGCCCTCCGGTTGCGCTTCCCGCAACGTGCTGAGCGTCGCAGTCGACAAGAGGTGTACGGCGGCGAGATCGAAAAACGTGCCGGCCGGCATCGCCTCGTCGGTAACCTTGTCTCGATGATCCAGTTCCTCCATGTCCGGCCAGTATTCTTCCAGCATCGGCTGCTCAGGGGCCACCTCAGCCAACGTCACCGGGTGACCGAGGCAGCGGGACAATATCCCGTCGATGTCGCGCTGGCTGCTGCTCAACGTCGTTCCGTCGGGCAGGGTGATTCGCACCGGCCCAATCGCCTGCTTCGGAGATGGTGGTTCGATATATCCGGTGCGGAACTCGAACATCCGTGGCCATTTGCGCGGATTCTTGGCACTGACCACCTTGCCGTCCTCCGTGTTGATCAGAGCGAAGGCGCGATCACCGAGCAGTCCACGGGGCGTGATCCAGGTGGAATTCAGTTCTTCGCCCAACATGGACTTGACGGGATATCGCAGCACCGAGACAACGTTGCCGATCGTTTGTTGCGTGATCACCGACATCAGCGGATTTCCTTTCTCTTTGTCAGTTATTAGTGCCTTCGCGGTCTGGCCCGTAAGACGCGCCCCATACTGTACTGTTCACCGTCTCACTGATAGGCAATTTAGTCCCCGAGCGTCCCTGGCTACAACCACAGCCCCCCCCTGTTCTGCCTCCCTTCGGCGTCTTGGGGACCTTATTCGTCGCTCCTGGCGACCATGGGGTGCCGTTTGGAGAGCCGTTTTTTCGGGGGTAAGAGCGGCAAAAACAACCACCTATTTGCTGCTATTTCAGATCCCCAGCTGCGAAAACGAACGGATCGTGTCGAGTATATCATGAGTAATCCACGACATTTCCTCAGTCTTGCGGCAACCGCAATCTGCTGCCTCCGCTGGGTCGGCAGTCCCCTGGTGCGCGCCGACGCGTCCGAAACCTCGCTGGATCGCGACGGTTCGCTGTGGGCTCCGTTTATCGAGTGGAGCCTGGACAACGCCACGTTCGCAGGAAATCCGTTTGACCTGATCGCGACGCCGACGGTCACTCTCGGATCGACGCCGTATCCCCATCCGGAATGGATAAAGACCTGCTCGGTGTTCTTTCAAGGGCGATTTGCCGCGGATATGATTTGCGACAACGGGCTGACCGACGGCCGGTGTCTGAAGCGTCCCGGAAAGATGCACTATCTTCTCTACAAGGAAGACACTGCATCGGTCTCCCTGGACCTTGCCGAGATGTCTGGCGCCCACCGCGCCGTGGCGGTGGATACCAGGAAGCCGTACGCCGAACTCGACGTGGGTCAACTCGAGCCATCCCAGCAGACGTGGATCGCGCCCTATCAGTCTGACTGGGCCATCGCCGTCGGACATTTCGAATCGCGCTGACGCCCACCAGGAGCCCGCTCATGCTACAGTCTCTTGCCACGCTACGACTCGCTCGAAACCTGGCTCTCGCCGCTTCGTTTCTGTGCGCGGCATTCGTCGCCGCGGCGGAATCGGAAACACCCGGACTCACGGTGAAGAACGGTTGGTACGTCTGTGATGGCAAGGTCGTCTGGGGATACGCGCAGCACAACGGTTGGTGGCGCGCCGGGCAACGGCCCAACCTCGCGCGCCGTGCGCCGGGCGAAATCGGACCAAATCGCACCGAGGATCTGGATCGGCTTACCGATGCCATGCTCGACTTTGCCTATCCAGGTTTTGAACACAACTTCGGACTATGGTATGACCGACGACGCGATGCGCACGATACGGTCCGGCGAAACGATGCCCAGGCCGTGCCACCGTATCTCGAGCAACCGTGGGCGCGCAGTGAACATGGAAAAGCCTGGGACGGGCTGCCGCAGTACGACCTGACAAAGTACAACGACTGGTACTTTCAGCGACTCAATCAATTCGCCAGTCGTTGCGATGACAAGGGCACGATTCTATTGCACAACTTCTATATGCAGCACGCGCTGCTGGAACAGCAGGCACACTACGTCGATTTCCCGTGGCGCCCCGCCAATTGCGTGCAGGATACCGACATGCCCGATGAGGTGCCTGCGGCGAGCGATTTCTACGACGTCACCCACCCGCTGCGACGAGCGTTGCACGTTGCCTACATTCGCAAATGCCTGGAGGTGCTTGGAGAGCACGACAATGTTGTCATGCTGTGCAGTGAAGAGTACACCGGTCCACTCTCATTCATGCAGTTCTGGCTGGACACCGTGTTCGCGTGGGAACGGGAAACGGGCCGCGACGTGCACGTCGGAATCAGTGCCACCAAGGATGTGGTGGACGCGGTCATGGCGGACCCGGTGCGGTCCAAGAACATCTCCACGCTGGATCTGCGCTATTGGTGGTACGAGCCCGATGGCAACCTCTTTGCGCCACCTGGGGGCCGAGATGTGGCCGGACGATACGCCGGAGAGATCCACCGTACGACTCCCGTGCAGCTCCATCGCCAGGTGTGCGAGTACCGTCGAAAACACCCGGGCCCCGCTCTCATCCACGGCCTGCCAGGAACCGGTCCGCATGCGTGGGCTGCGCTGATGGGCGGGGCGTCGATGCTGGTAGGCCAGTTGCCTTACCCGGAGAAAGCGGACCCGACTACATACGTAGCACCCGAACTCTGCTGCGAAATCATACCGACCTATCGCTTCATCCGTGAGCACCTGGCGTCCGACCTGCCGACAATGCTCCCGCGCGATGACCTCGTCGCTGGGGACAATCCGGCGTGGTGCCTGGCCCATCCCAATCACGTCTACCTGATCTACGCCACACACGGCGGACAATTTCAGCTGGACCTTGCCGCGGCAACCGGCACGTACCGAGCACAGTGGTTCGACCCCCGCAGCGGACGTCTGTTCCAAGCCGGCGACGGCACTGTCCAGGCCGGCACTGTCCAGGCCGGTGGTGCGGCCGTGTTCACAGCGCCAGACTCGCAAGATTGGGCGTTGTGGCTGAATCGACTGCCGTGAATGAAAAGAGGGCAGGCCCAATGAATCGGTATCCCTTGACAAAGGCCGCGGTAGCTCTGCGTCTCTGCCTTGCGTCCCCGGCTTGTGCAAAGCAAGGAATGGTCAAGGTCTTCATCTTGGCGGGCCAGTCCAACCTGGAAGGCCATGGCCAGATCAGCAGCCTTGACCATCTCGACAACCACCCCGCAATACGGGCATCTACTGAAGAAGCTGAAGCGGCCCGACGGCTCCTTGCCAGGGAGCGTGACGAGCTGCGAGCTGATCGACGCAGTCGTTCTGTCTTTCGCAAACCCCTGCAGCGGTGCATGACCTCGTAGGGAATGTCAGGACCATACGTTGTGCGACGGTCTTAGTAATGGCGGCTTGATAATTGCGGCGTTCTTAAAATAGTCGTCCGGAACCAGGAATAGTGCTTGTCGAGGTGATCCTCGCAGACGGACGATTGCCAGGGCGTTTTCGGGGACTCCTTGACCCGACTATGTATCGGGAGGAGACCCCACGTGCGCTCGAATCTCCCTGCTCGCCGTGTTTCTCCTGTCAAGCTCTTTGGCGACTGCCCAGGCGGAAGTATTCGTCGAGGACTGGGATGACGCAGCTGCCCAGCATCACGATTGGCAGTATTGGGTAGCAGGCTCAAACACCGGTACTCGCCCGACCGTGGACGGCCAGAACCAGGACATGAATTGGTCCGCGACCGGAGGAGTCAGCGACAGTGGCTATGTGTGGTCACCCGGGGGCGAGTGGCTGGAAACGTGGGGTCGGCTATGGCCCGCCTACATGGCACCCCCCGATCCGGTTGCGTCGGTCAATCTGGCGAACCAGACGCTTTCGATCAATGTGAACGACTTCGGAGCTGTTGCCGCGTTGCCCACGCAGATTACGCTGCCGCTTCACCTGTTTATTGGCGAGTTGATCGCGAACGGTTCCGGCTTGGCGGACGACGAGTACGTTTTCTTTCAACACAGTGCGACGATCACTGTGGGAAACGACGAGTGGGCCCACACATCTTTGGCAATCGGTGAGGACGGCAACTGGTCGGACATTTTCCGCAGCACCGGTAACACCAAGACGCCGAGCGATCTCTACGCAGATCCGCAGCAGTGGGGATTCGTGATCGATCTGGCGTCGGTGCCGAGTTCTATTCGACTCGGTTTTTGATGAATTAGGTGCCGTTCCCGAACCATCTGGTTTCGTGCTCATGACATTGGCCCTGATCGGCGCCGCCCGCTGGGGTTGGCGACGTCGCAGAACCGTCTGACCACGCCCGTGTCCGACGGTCGCCGTTCACGGTCTTGGAGACAGCGGGGTGTGGAGCACTCCCTGTGTTAGACCTGCTTCAGTAAAGGTACCGCCACCACCGAAGAAGATGTACGTGTTCTTGGAGGTCAGAAAAGGAGCATGCTCGTGGTGGAATTCATGTACGGCTCCTTCGCCTGTAGCCCGCGCTGCACACGAAAGAACCACCCACAGGTGTTGGGGCTATTTTCGCCCTCTCAGTAGCGGCTGTCAAAGAGTAGCCGTGATTTCTGCGCCTACGTCTGGGAGGGGGTAGAGAGGTTGATGGAGCAGCGGGAGAGTGGTAGGTCATCATCCTTGACGCGAATCAGAGAAAGCCTGATGCCCATGGCTGGTCCTTGATGCCTACGTTACCTCTGGAATCTATCGAGTGCCCGACTATTGGAAATGAAACGCATCGTACTCGGACGTGCCCAATGGCGGGCATTTGTCTGGAGCATCTACCTTGTCATGTGACTTTGTTGACGACATGTGTCAAATCATCCAAGTGAATCCCGATACACCCTCGTAGTAATACGGTCTTTTTTGACATGTCTCGCAATCGGCATGAGTTGATGGGACACCCGCTCTTCCCCGCCACGACCGGCAGCCAATCGCCCAAATCTCCAACGTGGTCATCAACACTCCGCCAAACCATCTGCTTCTCACGGCTGCGTCAACGCCGCAACTCCCATCGACACCGCCTGCTGATTTCGTCCAACGAAAGTTATGGCGACACGGCCGATATGGCTATCGCGCTCCAATTAGGAAATCGCTGAGCGTCGATAGGTTGCGACTGAAAAGTTCGCTGGACAGATACTCTGTGCCAAGCGGCATTTTTGCCTGGCCAACCAGTCGCTCTCCACCGTACACACTGACCCAGCGGTTGCCCTCATCAAGCGCCGCGATGATTCGCCGTATGTCATCCGGTTTGCCCTTTTGCCGCGTCGGGGTTTCGCCGCTTCTCAACAACTCGTATCGGCTTTCGAGTTCGCCAACTCTTGAGTCCCATTTCCAGCCGTAATGCGACGGCAGATCCGAGTCGTTGTACGTAAGCGTGTAGACTTTACCTCGACGAAACATGTAGAGCGGTCGGTTTGTCTTGAGTTCGTAGTAACGTGCCGCGCGTCCGTCCGGGAGCAGCGACCGATTCAGGTACGCCAATGCACGTGGAATCGGTTCGAGGTACTTGCGATCACTGGTCGCCTCGGAGATTTTCATCAGCGTTTCAATGACCTCTTGGGACTCGTCACCAGCGATTCCGGGCGGTTCGAACGCTCTGGCCCAAATCGGCTTCATTTCGTAGTTGTACTGCTGTGCCCAAGCCGGTTGCGGCTCCGGCATCTGGGCAAGAATTAAGAAATCGCCCAACTTGCGAAGCGATTGAAGGAATCGCCCGTCTTGGTAAACACGATAAGCGTCGATCAACGTGTCAGCGACATAGCCACAGACGTTGTCGTTGAGCGTGTACATGTCCCAATAATTTTTGATCCGGCCTGCCGTTTGCCAGTCGTAGTCGGGATAGCTTGCCTTCAACACGGGCTGATTCGAGACCGGCCCTTTCCATCCCTGAGGGAAGGCACCATTTGGGAACTGCGCGGCGAGCAACGCATCAAGAGCGATCAAGGCCGATCGATGAACCTCCAGGTTCTTGAAACCGAGTGCTTCGTCCGCGAGCACGATGAATTGTATTGCCGATTGCGTCTGACCGTCGTCGAGGGAAGAGGTTCCCTCCTGACGCTGTTTTCCGCCCGAGTATCGATACCCCTCCCGGCGTCCCTTACAGTCGATTGAATTACTCCAGCCCCCGGAACTGAGTTGGCCATACACCAGTGCATCGGCTGCTTCGCGGGCAGCATCGAGAAAGTAATGGTCGCCAGTTGCCTTCCAGGCCTTCACATACGCCATGCCGACGGTGGGCGTACCAGGCGGCTGGACCCATATCTGGTCGTTCGTCGCCAACCCCTCAGCCCACCGCTGCTTGAGGTCGAGTGAATAGAAGTAGACATAGCCTCCGTGCGACGCGACCTGTTCGCGGTAGAAAGTCGCGGCTTTCTTCATGGCCGCCACTCCTTGTTGATTCAGACTTTCATCATCAGCCAGAAGCCGGGGGATGTGGAGTATCAGACCCAATGCGGCGACAGCGAATATGTGTAGCTTCATGACAGGCTAAAATCCTTGCGCGGCCAAGGTTGTCGGGCCCGAATCAAGTAGTGTACCGGAGTCCGTGCAGTCGGTTGGCTTGAAAGATGGACCGTTCCCTCGCGAAAAGCACTTGTTGTACGTCCCTTAGTTCAACCACCGAGCTGACCAGGTCGCCGCGATCAGCTTTCCATTCGATCCCCACCAGATCGGCGACTTTGGTCCAGCGACTGGTTAGCGGCGCCAGTACCTAACATCAATATTAGCGAGACGCCGACGAGCACCGCTCCCAAGAGCGTGGAAGCTGCCCGCCATGGGTCGAGCAGGCGGTCGAATTCAACCTCCTGCCAGACGCTCGAAAGCCAACGCCCAAACACGACAAGGCCGAATCCGACCACGAGGCAAATCAAACCTACAAGCTTGCGCGGTTGAAGCCGGGCAACCGAACCCTGGCGGTCCCGGTCGGGCAAGACAACCAAAACTATCAGTCCCACGATACCGGCTAAACCAGCCATCCCAACCCACTTCGAGTAACCCTTTCCCTCTGCGTAATTTAGATAACCCCAGATGAACACCGGTATGCTGAGAACAATGAGAACCAGCCCCAGAATGACAACCCGGTGAGCAGGCTGGAAGAAGAAGAACCCTGCGAGTTGCAGGGTGACACCCATTCCCACGCCGACATTTGTCTTTGTTCGCTTTTCAGGCAGCATGGGATCTCTCCCGTCGCTTGCCGCTAAACATGTATTTCTATGAAGTGCCCCCACGCCGAACCGGGCGGTCGCCCTGCGCGATAACGCGCCGCGTCGACTCCGTAGTTTACCACACAAGCCACATCGTGACCGCATCTGGCGACCTCTCGCCTGTCGGCCAAAGTCGGGTTATTCGTGCATCGGGGACGCCCGATAGCGCTCTCCGACCGTTGTTTACGGCCCGTCACAACACTCTGCCGGCAAATGGTCTACGACTTCCCCTACTTGCCTGCCAACGTCCGCTAATTTGCGTTGCCACCACGCGTTATCGGGAAAGCACCCTCCGTTAGAGGAACTCTTTCTCGCGCACCCAACCTTCACGTGGAACGGAACATTCGTGTACCTATGTGACGGTCAACGGTTTCAAACTCCGTCCAGAGAAGGAGGTCATTCAATAGCAATGCCTTCTGAGAGTCCACTTTTCGTGTGCCACGCACGGTTCACCGTACTTCGCCAGCGTACGTCTTGATGCTTGAATTGAATTTTTTTCTGCCAGGCTCGCGTGGCATTTGTCTCCTGGGTACTACAAAGAAAGGCAAGTGTGTCGCACTTGCCGGCACAAGAACAACGGGGTGGCTCAAGCCCCCCCCGAAAAATGAACCGAGACGGATGGATGCGCTTCGGGGGAGCGGCCACGACTTTTCTTACGCACTCCCCAACCACCATGGACGGTGAACGGACAGGTGGCTGGAACGAAATCGATACCCGGGGGGAAGCACGGGGCTGTCTCCAGTTGCGGGGACACAATACTCCTCCTTAGGCCTCGAAGATCTCTCGTGTCAGCCACCAATTCCGTATCGGGTCGGCCTGTCACATTGGTCCTTGGATTCTTGCCGCGCCGTGTTTCGCACCGCAGTATCGACTATGTCGGTGAGGTGGGTGATGAGGCTGGGTTGTGTTCGCAAGTGTCGCCATGATCAACGCTCCGCGTGCGGACACGCGACGTTGGCCGGTTGTCTTGGAGTTGCGTGGCGTTCCACACTTGCACATCGATCTATCTCGGCGCGATTGGCGGCGTGCCGTTTCTCCGGGACGACAGAGAAGGTTGAACCATGGAATTCTTATTGTAGCCGCTCACTGCTACGGTCACAGCCACATCTGTTTTTCTTTGGGCCAAATAGCTTGGCTCGCCGGGGATCCGTCAACGAGTTTCGCACGGAAATCCCCCGCCAGAATCAACTTTACGAACCTGTGTTGGTCGGACCTTACACCACGGGAAAGCACACTCATGCGCAACCAACGACTTAGGCTCCGACGACGTCACACTGCTCGCACGAGAAAGCTGCGGACCGACGCACGGCGACGGATTCGCGTGGCTGAACTATTGGAATCACGTGTGGCACCTGGCTCGATGATCGTGGATGTGCTGACTTTGATTGGCCACCCTCTGACGCAAGGTCACCAGGGCGAAGTTGCCACCCACCAAGGGCAGACGGCTCCGACCCACAGTCGGTCGCAAGAGGGGTTGAAGCGTTCTGTCCATGACAAATTCACGCGAGACATTAATGAGCCGGCAGGCATGCGGTGGACGCTTCAGCGCGATGCTGTTGCGCAGCGACAAACACTTGTGGCCAGACCCGGCAGCGCAGCAACCTCGGAACAATCAACATCCCAGCAGCGCCATCTTGACCGTCACGAGCAATCGAAACCAGGAGCATCGGGTCTCTGGTTCACGGAGTCGACTGGGTTGGTCGCAACCGGACTGGACGATGGTCTTGATCAGCCGCTCAGTGCAGATGGCAGCACAATGCGCGGCGGAGACACAGACCGGTTGGCGTCCGGAAGTAACTCCGGAAGCTCATCCAACCAGTCTCCCAATCCTTCGCTCGAAGCAGAATTGGCGCACGAACGCGAAATACACCGCACGAACCGGACATCGGGCACGACAAGTATCGGGGCCACAACGGGCGACAGTCAAACGGTGGGTGGTGCCTTGCCGACAAGTCCTGCCAATCGAGGCGGCAACTTCGAGTACTCGCCGTCTTCTCGGGACGGGGCAGTTGCGTCATCATTGCGGGCCACTGAGTCCCCACCCGCTCCCGCGTCTGCAGCGACGCCAGACTCCGCGGAGACTTCGCGGCACGCTCCTGTGACAGGCACGGTTCAGCTCGGTTTCGCCGATGGACTGGCCGACTGGCATGTGGGTGAGGCGGGCGGCAGTGCCGATCGCCGAGGTACGGTGACCGAAGGAAGCGCTATCCTGCACGAAGGCGATTCGTTTCTCGTCACGCTCTCCACGGCAGTGACCATTCCCGAGCAGCCGCTGAGTCTGACGTTTACCTACGAAGCCTCCTTCGACACCTCGGATCCAGACTCCATCAACGATGCTTTTGAGGTCGCGTTAATTACTGCCACCGGAGCCCCACTGGCCTACACCTTCGCGCCCGAGCGTGACGCATTCTTCAATGTGACCGAGGATATGCCAAGTGCGTTGGGCCGCGGGACGACGGAGACCGCGAGTGCCACGGGCAACCAGGTCTCCCTGGATATCTCAGCTCTGGCCCCCGGCACGCAGGCCGTGGTGGTGTTTCGCTTGGTGAATAATGATGCCGATGAGGACACAACGATCCACATCCTGAGCGTGCAGCTCACATCGAGCGATGATGCTCCACCGGTGGTGACTGTCGGCTTGATCAATGACACCGCGCCCGACGGACCGGGTACGGATGCGTACCGCAGCGATTTACTCACGAACGACCCTCGCGTGAGCGGCACGGCCACGGACGATGACGCGATCACCAAACTGGAAGTGCAGGTCGATAGCGGTCCCTTCGCGGACATCACGGTCACGCTAGTAAACGGTCAGTACCGCTACGATCCCGGCGACTTGGCGCCGGGGTCACACCGCGCAACTGTGCGCGCGACAGATACGTTATCCCAAACGGCCGAATCCGCCATCGATTTTGTCGTTAACACACCACCCGTGGCCGATGCTGGAGGCAACCGCACGGTGAATGAAGGCGGCACCGTAACGTTTGACGGCTCTGGCTCGTCCGACAGCGACGATGCCTTGTTCGGCTACGTGTGGGGTTTCCACGACGGCAATTTCGCGACCGAAGTGGCCAGCTCTCACGCATATCCACAGAACGGGACATTTCCCGTCAGCTTGACAGTTACGGATACGGCGGGCAGTGTGTCTGCCGATCAGATGCAGGTGTTCGTCGCGAACGTGGCTGCGACAATTGCTGCGGTCGACGACAAACAAGCCAACGAAGGGGACATCGTCTCGCTGCAGACCACGTTTGTGGATCCAGGAGTATTGGATACGCACACGGCTACAATCGACTGGGGCGACGGCACATCGCCCGAAGCGGGACACATCGTCGAGCAGAGTGGGTTGGGCACCGCCAGCGGCATGCACCAGTACAGCAATGACGGCCAATACACGGTCACCATCCAAGTCACCGACAGCGATGAAGCGGAATCAAGCGCGCACTTCAACGTGCAGGTCGGGAATCTCCCACCCACTGTCGTAACCGCCACAGACTTGAACGGTGCAGTAGGAGTCCGGTTGGATTTCACAGCCACCTTTTCCGATCCAGGTGTCTTGGACACCCACACGGCCATTGTGCAGTGGGGCGACGGAGCAACGAGTGTAGCCGCGGTGACGGAGAACAATGGCCAGGGGACCGTATTGGCCAACCATGCCTACGCCATCGGTGGCACGCACACGATTCGCGTCGAGGTCACTGACGACGCAGGCGAAGTGAGTGACCGATTGGCCACCGCCACAGTTACCGGAGGACAATTAAGTTCTATTGCCGGCTACGTCTACCTGGACGTCAACAATAACGGAATCAAGGATCCACCAGAGAAGGCGCTGCCCAATGTCCCCGTCAGGCTATCGGGAGCCGTTTCGTGGACCGTACTCACGGCTGCGGACGGCTCCTACCGCTTTGACGATCTGCCGTTGGGCACCTATGCCATCACCGAGACGCAGCCGCTGGCCTTTCTCGACGGCCCCGACACGCTGGGCAGTCCACGCTCGGGGACGGCAGCGAACGACGAGTTTCAGGGCATCGAGTTGTCCGCCGACACCGATGCCACCGACTACAACTTCGGGGAACTCGGCCTGCGTGCAGAACTGATCGGCAAATACCTCTATCTTGCATCCACGCCGAGCGCGGAAGAAATGATCGCCCACATGATGGTGACGGGTGAGCGGTGGGCCACGTTCCAGGCCAGCGACTCCGGTCTGCTTAGCGTTTCGATCCCGCTGGATGTGCATGCTCCAGTAATCGAAGTGTACACGGGGGGCATGCTGCCCGTGACGCTGAGCACAGGAGAGCACGAAGCATCAGCACGGGTGGAAGAAGGAGCCACCTATGTGATGTATATAGCCGGACAGGCGGCATCATCGCAGTTCGAGACGGTGCTGCAAATCGACGTTTCCGAACCCCCGGGAACACCCCCGACACATCCGCGATACTACATCAACCCAGTCAACGCCTTGGATACCACGGGCGATGGAGTGGTGTCCCCGCGTGATGTTCTGGTCGTGATCGATGCGCTGAATCGTGGCGGCGAAGTCAGCTTAGACGCGGGGTTGCTGTTTCTGGATGTCACGGGCGACGAGATTCTCTCCCCTCGTGACGTACTGTATGTAATCAATTACTTGAATACCCGTGACTCTGGTGGTGGCGAGGGCGAGGGGCAGGCGTGGTTGATGATGACATCGGCGGCGAGTGTGCCCGAATCGCCCATCGCTGCCACGAAGTTCTACGTGGTAGACGGCTTCGCCAACATGACGTTCGGCTATGGTTCGGACGGTTCGGCCACCAAGTCATTCGGTCTTTCCCGCGATGCAGAACGACCGAGCGGCATCACCAGCAACAAGGTCGGCGACACGCTCTGGGTGATAGATCGACTGACGCATCAGGTGACGGTGCAAGGGTCGGACGGCAAGCTCGTTGGTTCTTGGACTCCCCAAGGGCTGGTCGATCCACAAGGTATTACCACGGATGAGACAGATATCTGGATCGTTGACGCCGCGCAGGATCGAGTTTTGCGTTACGCCAATGCAGCCGTTTTGACGTCGGGAACCACAGACGCAAGTGACGGGTTCGCCTTGGACGTGGAAAACAGTAGTCCGAGCGACGTCACTACCAACGGTAGCAATTTCTGGGTGACGGATGATCAGACTGACGAAGTGTTCGTCTATGACGAAGCAGGTACACTCCTAGGGCACTGGCGACTCGACCCGGCGAACGCCGACTCGTCGGGCATCACGCTGGACCCCAGCGGAGGCGATGACCTGTGGGTGGTCGACCGGATCGACTCCGTGGTCTACCACTACGCCAACAGCATCTCTCTGCGCGAGGGAAGTCGGGATGCCAGCGATACATTCCCCCTGTCAACCCGCAACCAGCACCCGGAAGGGATCGCCGACCCGCCGATCCTGCAGGTCACCAACCCCGGCAGCGAGTCGACCCTCACCGCCGGGCAGACCTTGATACTCACGGGCCAGGCGTTGGAAGTTAATGGCCCAGCTGCCGTCGTGCGGGTCAACGGTCAGGCGACGGACGTGCTAGACGCCGCGGGCAACTACTTTCACCGGGTGCAGGTGGCCCCGGGGGCGAACGCTTTCGTGATCGAGGCGAGCGACGCCGCCGGCGACACGACGACCAGCACAGTCGTGATGGGGGGGACACAGCTGCCGGTCGGCGCCGTCGATTTCGCGCACCTGAGCGTGGTGAGCGGCAGCAGCTTCGGACTGTATGGGCGAACGTCGTGGAACGATACCAAGAACCTTCTGCACGCGGATTTCGGTGTCCGAAACATCGGCCAATATACGGTGGACGGGCCGGTGCTGGTGGGAGTGACCAACATCAGCGATCCAGCCGTGCGGCTGCGGGGAGCCATTGGTAATACACCGGACGGGATTCCTTACTTTGATATGTCGTCCCTCATACATGGCGAGAGCCTGCTACCGGGCGACTCAACCGGTTTGCAGATGATTAGCTTTGTTGTTCCCGGCCGGGCGCATTTCACTTACGACCTGGTCTTCTTTGCCGGGGTGAACCAGCCGCCGCGGATGACGACCGTGCCGGATATCGAGGCGATCAGCGGGAACCCCTATGTCTACGACGTCGACGCGACGGACCCGAATGGGGACGCCCTGACGTATGCGCTGGTCACGGCCCCGGAGGGGATGGTGGTAGATTCGGCGACAGGACGGATCACATGGAATCCGACAACGGCAGACCAGGGGACGCAGACGGTAAACGTGCGGGTCGACGACGGGCGCGGGGGATCGACCCAACAGCGGTACGTGCTATCCGTGATCGAACCGCCACCGAACCGGCCGCCTGTGTTCACGTCGCTGCCGTTCGTTTCGGCCAGCGTCAACACCCCTTATACCTACCAGGCAACCGCCACAGATCCGGACGATGACACCGTGACGTTCTCCGTCAGCAGCGGCCCCGCAAACATGACGGTCGATCCCACAACGGGTTCCGTCGACTGGACCCCAACCACCGGTCAGATTGGCCTTCAAGACATCACCTTGACCACATCCGATGGCCGCGGCGGCACCGCGACCCAAACGTACGCCGTCCGCGTGGGGGAAGAACCGGGCAACCACCCGCCGGTCATCGTCAGCGCCCCTGTCACGCAATTCAACCTAGGCCCGCCGACCGCCCCCGCTCAACCGATCGATCTGTTGCCCTGGACCGTTGTCCAGTACGAGTTCAATGCCCAGCCGGACGCCAACTGGCAGCTGTCGGAGAACAACACGGTTGCCACACAGGTTGTCAATGCCGACGCCTCGATCCTTCTCAGTAACTTCAGCACGCTCAACGACCGCATCGAGGGGACGTGGCGCGTCACTGACGCCGGCGGCGACGATGACTTTATCGGCTTCGTCTTCGGCTACCAGGACTCCCAACACTTCTACCTGTTCGACTGGAAGCAGGTCACGCAGGACGCGGCGCTGCAGGGCATGACCGTCAAGGTCGTGAACGCTCCCACGCCCGTCACGAGCGAGCTGTGGTCCACGGCGGGCAACGGCGACCGCGTGCGAACGATCTACCACAACAGCGTCCCCTGGGCTGTAGGGGTCGATTACCGATTCGAACTCGAATTCCACGCCGGCGCGTTTACGATCACAGTGCGGCAAGGTAACACGGTCCTTGCGTCGGTGGCGTTGTTCGACGAGACTTTTACCTCGGGCGGTTTCGGCTTCTACAACTACTCGCAGGCAAACGTTCGCTACAGCGGCTTCACGCGCCAACAGCTACTCCCGCGAACCTATGCGTATCCGGTGCAAGCCGTTGACCCGGACGGCGACCCACTGAGCTACTCCCTTTCCACCCAACCGGCAGGCATGACCATTGATCCGGTGAGCGGCCTCATTTCCTGGCCAGCACTGGCCAGCAGCCCCGGCACGATCCAGATCGATCCTCGCAGTACTTATCTCCATACCTCGGGTGACGCGGGCGCCCTGCGCCTCCGTGCCGATTGACCTGGCGAGTCTTGGCATCCGGAGAGGTGACTATGTTCGCTTGGAGGAACTCGGGGATTTCGCCGGTACCAGCACTGCGGCAGATCAGAATCGAAATATGCTCGGGGTGTTCAGCTCAAGCAGTACGCTACTCGCTTCGTCTTTGAGGCATCGAGTGCCGGGTGCGATCAATGCGGGAACCGACATACTAAGTGCGGCCACGTTCATCGGCACTGAGCCGACAGATATTCCGGAAGACTTCAGAATTAATACGGCCGATGTCGGGGGCACAGTCGTCCAGGTACCTGACCTGGCCAAATACTTGTTCGTCGGCCCACCCGACAGCTTCTGGGGTGACAACCGGGACCCCGACAACGACTACTCCGTGCGAATTACCCGCCTGCCTTTCTATGGCGTCTCCGTCCGGGTAGAAGACGGCCGTGGTGGATCTGACACGCAGACCTTTGAGATTGAACTCACCCAGGTCACCCCCGGGGAGATTCGCGGGACCGCGTTTGAAGACCTCGACCGCAGCGGCAGCCGGGACCTCGTCGAGCCGGGACTCTCCGGTTGGTTGATCTACCTGGATCAGAACGGCAACGGCCGGTTCGATTCGGCTGAGCAGTTCACCACGACCGATGTGGGCGGCAACTACTCGTTCGTCGACTTGGCACCAGGCACCTACACGGTCGCCCTGGAAGGCCAGCACGGCTCGGAGCAGACCGCCCCGGCCGGCTCGACCCATGTCGTGATTCTGGCAGGCGGGGACATTGCCGGCGACCAGGACTTCGGGGTCGTGACCCTGACCGACGTGGCCAACCGTCCACCATCGATTATCGGAGACGCCCCGGCACAGGCCACTTCCGGCACCACCTATCGATACCAGCCCGACACGTCCGATCCGGATGGTGACGCGCTGACGTTCGACCTGCCCGTCAAGCCGAACGGCATGGTCGTTGATCCGGTCACGGGCGTGGTTGCCTGGGTCCCGACTCGCGAGCAACTGGGTGCTCAGGACGTCATTCTGCGCGTGCAGGACGGCCGCGGGGGGCTCGATCTACAGTCGTTCCAGGTTACCGTGGCCCTACCCAACACCGCCCCGGCCATCACCTCGTTACCACCCGGCCCGGCCATCGTGAACAGCCCATACCAGTACGGCGTCCGCGCCCAGGACGCCGACGGGGACCCCTTGAGCTTCCACCTCACCAGCGGCCCGGCCGGCATGTCGATCGATCCAGTTAGCGGCATTCTCTCGTGGACCCCAACGAGCTCGCAGGTGGGTAGCGCCCTGGCGTTTGATGGCGTGGATGACAACGTCCTGATCCCGGACAGTCCGAGCTTGACCCCTTCCTCCATTACGCTTGAAGCCTGGGTCAACCCGGACAACATCAGCGCGGACGCGAGCGGTCGGGCGGTGCTGACAAAGTTCAACTCCAACAGTCCGACTGTCAACGGGGTGAGCTGGAGCCTGACAATGCTGGACACTGGTCGGCTCCGGTTCAGCGTCTACCAGAATGTTGCGGGGAACGTCTTCCGTGCCGTCGACACGAACGCGCCGGTCCTGACCCCGGGAGCCTGGCAGCACGTGGCGGCCACGTTCGACCTGGCGACCCAGCAGATGAAGATCTACGTTAACGGTGCCGAGGTGGCCAGCACGCTGCTCTCCGGCGCATCGACGCTTACCGGTATCGCCGACAGCAACACCCCCGTACGCATTGGAGCGTACCAGAACTCAACGGGCAGTCTGGTCGGCATGTGGCAGGGTCAGATCGACGAGGTCCGACTCTGGAGTTTGGCGCGGTCGCAGACGCAGATCGCCGGGTCCAGGGACAAGGCGTTGGCGGCCGACACCGCCGGCCTGGTCAGCTACTGGCGGTTGGACGAGGGCGCCGGCACCACGGCCGCTGACCTGACGGACAATGGCAACCACGGCGTGCTCGGCGGTGGCGTGGCCGCACAGCAACCGGGGTGGGTGACGTTTCCCACGGGACATGCTGTGACCGTTCGCGTGGAAGACGGGCGGGGAGGGGAAGCCGCGCAGAACTTCACGCTGATTGCCGGTGAAGGCGCCGTCAACCGTGCGCCGACGATTTCCTCCACACCGCGGACCGCCACCCGCCTCGGGAGCAGTTATTTGTACGTGATGGAGGCCGCCGACCTCGATGGCGATCCGCTCACTTATCATCTCGACACGGCCCCGGCCGGCATGGCCATCGACGCCCGCGGGATGATCGCCTGGGAACCGACCGCGACGCAGCTTGGCGATCACTTGGTGGCGGTGCGGGTCGAGGACGGTCGCGGCGGCGGCGCCACCCAGAACTTCACGCTGACTGTCGCGACGCAGTATAGCAACCGGTCGCCGGTGATCACGTCCAACCCACCGCCGGCCGCTACCGCCGGACAAGTGTACGGCTACAACGCCACCGGCGCAGACCCGGACGGCGACCTGGTCGTCTGGAGCCTCGACCGCGGCCCCGCCGGCCTCTCGATCGACGCGACCCGCGGGTCCGTGCGGTGGACCCCGGCCTTCGACCAGCTCGGTACCCACGAGGTCGCATTGCGTCTGACCGACACACTGGGCGGCTCAGCCACGCAGACGTTTAACATAACGGTCCAGGCGGTCAACCTGCCGCCTGTCATCTCGTCCATTCCGCCGACGATGGCAATGGTCGGTCGCCTCTATACGTATGCGGTCGGCGGCAGCGACCCCGATGGCGATCCACTCACTTTCCGCCTGGGCGCGGCGCCAGCGGGCATGACGATCGACCCGCCTACCGGTTTCATCACCTGGACACCGGCCACCAACCAGGCCGGTGGTCAGCAGGTGGTTGTACGGGTCGAGGATGGCCGCGGTTGGGTAGGCATCCAGACCTACACTGTCTTGGTCGCCGCCACGCCGCCCAATCGCCCGCCGGTCTTCACGTCCACTCCGCAGTTCGTGGCCACAGACGGACAACTCTACCAATACACCGCCGTGGCCGTGGACCCCGACGGCGATCCCCTCAGCTTTTCCCTGAGGGAGGCGCCAGCCGGCATGACTATCGACTCGGCCACCGGGCTTGTTCGCTGGACACCGACAGCGGCACAGACTGGCGTTCACACCGTCACGGTGCTGGCCACCGATCCTGGCGGCGCTCGGGGAGGGCAGCAGTTCTCGCTGCTGGTGACGGTCAACACGCCACCGGTCATCGCCCTCACACCGCCTCCGCCGGCCGCGGCCACGCTGGGAGCCCGCTACTACTATGACGTCCGGGCGACGGACGCCGAGCAGCAGCCAGTCACCTATTCGCTGACCCAGGCTCCCGTCGGCATGGCCATCGACGACCTCGGCCGCCTCGTCTGGAACCCGGTCGCCACGCAGCTCGGTAGCCATACTGTCGACGTGCAGGTCGCCGACCCGCTCGGCCAGTTTGACTCGCTCTCCTTCCAGGTCACCGTCACGGTGGACACGCGGGGCCCGACCGTCAACCTACAGCTCAGCGCCAACCCGGCCGGCATCAACACTGCGGTTACGTTCTTGGTCAACGCCACGGACGACGTCGGGGTTGTTTCCCGCGAGCTGACGGTCGACGGGGTGCCGGTACTCCTGGACCCCACCGGGCGGGCGACGCTGCCAATGAGCGCTGCGGGCACCTTCGCGGTGGTCGCCTCCGCGCGGGACGCGGCCGGCAACTCCGGCACCGCCTCAGCCACTTTGGCAGTCATCGACCCCAGCGACGCGACCGGCCCGGAAGTCGCTCTTACCAGTCCGGCTGCAGGCGCGGTGCTGACAGCCCTGACGGATGTCGTGGGTACGGCCCGCGACGACACCCTGCAGTTCTACACCCTGTCCATCGCGCCGCTGGGCAGCGACGCCTTCGTGGAGTTCGCCCGCGGCACCGCGTCGGTGACCAACGGCGTCCTCGGCCGACTCGACCCTTCGTTGCTGGCCAACGACAGTTACGTCCTGCGACTGCTGGCCACCGACGCGGGCGGCAATGAGTCGTCTATCGAGCGCGACTTCCATGTGGCTGGCGACTTGAAGCTGGGGAACTTCAGCCTTTCCTTCACCGACCTGACGGTCCCGGTCTTTGGTATTCCGATCACCGTGGCGCGGACCTACGACACACTCACGGCCACACAAGCGAGCGATTTCGGGTTCGGCTGGCGGTTGGAGTTCCGTGACATGAACCTCCGCACGAGCGTTACGCCTACCGGTTTTGAAGAAGACGGCTTCTTTAATCCGCTCAAGGTGGGTAGCCGCGTGTACGTGAGTGTGCCGGGTGGCACGCGAGAGGCATTTACGTTCCAGCCGGCATTGGCGGCCGGCATCCGCGGCGGTTTCCTGGGAATCTTCGAGCCCCAGTTCGTCCCAGATCCCGGCGTCAAGAGTTCGCTGACCGTCACCCTTGCCGATCTGAGGATCAGCGATAATGGCAGAGTGTTCGATTACACCACCGGCATACCCTATAACCCCGCTTCGGGACTCTTTGGAGGCGCGTACCTGCTGACGACCAAGGAGGGCATCGCTTTCGACATTGACGGTGAAACCGGACAGCTCAGAAAGCTGATCGACCCGAACAACAACACGCTGAACTTCACGGACGCCGGTATTTCCGGCCCGGGAGGCATCAAGGTTGCCTTCGAGCGCGATCCGCAACATCGCATTGCAGCTGTTATGGATCCCGCCGGACAGCGTATACGTTACCGTTATGACGCTGGCGGCAACCTCATTGCCGTCACCGACCGCACGGGCAATGCCACGCAGTTTGTCTACCGATCCAGTCCCGCGCATTATCTGCAAGACGTGATCGATCCACTGGGGCGGACGGGCGTGCGCAGCGAGTACGACGCCCAGGGCCGGTTGGTCAGACTCATCGATGCTGCCGGCAACCCAATCCAGTTGGCTTACGACCCGTCGCATCTGGTGGCCACGATCACGGACCCGCTCGGCAATTCGACGATCGAAGAATACGATGCGCGCGGGAACATTGTCACCCAGATCGACGCTCTGGGCGGCATCACACACAGGACCTTCGACGCCGACAACAACCTGTTGACCGAAACCGACCCGCTGGGCCGCACGACCACCCTGACCTATGACGGCCGCGGCGGCGTTCTCACGCGAACCGATCCACTGGGCAACATAACCAGGTCGACCCATCAAGCATTCACCTTCGGCACCACAGCCGTTGCCGCCGTCCGAGGACGCGCGGCGCCGCCTTTCACTCGCATCAGGACCTCAACCGACGCGCTGGGCAACACGACGGCCTTTGGCTACGACTTCTACGGTAACTACGGGTCCAACACGGACCCGGCCGGGCACGCCACCACCGTGGCCTACAGTCGTTTCGGCGACCCTGATTCGGTCACAGACGCCAAGGGGAACGTGACGCAGTTCGACTACGCTGATGGTCACCTCTTGCGGCAAGTCGATCCTCTCGGAAACGCGACGACGTTCACCTATGATACCAACGGCAACCAGCTCACCGTGAACACTTCCTTGACCGCGGCAGATGGTACGGTGCGCACACTAACCACCTGGACCGAGTATGATGCCGAGGGACGTGTCGTGGCGGTCACTGACGCCGAGGGCGGCATCACGCGCACCGAGTACGATGCGGTGGGGAACAGCACGGCTAGGATCGACGCGCTCGGCCGGCGGACCGAGTACCGTTACGATGAGCGGGACAAACTGATCGAGACGATTTTCCCAGATGAAACGCCGGCTGACTCGGCAGACAATCCCCGCATCCAGAGCGACTACGACGGCGCTGGACGCGAGACTGCACGCATTGACGAGTTGGGGCGGCGCACCGAGTACGAGTACGATGCCGCTGGCCGGCTGGTGAAAACGATCTACCCGGATTCCACTCCCGCCGATCCTCTTGACAATGCATTCACGCAGACGGAATACGACGCTGCCGGACAAGCGACGGCGAAGATCGATGAACGAGGTAACCGCACAGAATTCGGCCACGATGCCGCCGGCCGGCAGATCCTAGTCCGCGATGCGCTGGGGCACGACACGTTGACATCTTACGACGCCGTCGGCCACCGGGTCCAGGTCACAGACTCGCTTGGGCACACGACGCAGCTCAGTTATGACGAGCGCGGTTTACCGGTGCGAACCACCTACCCCGATAATACGAGCACATCCAGCACTTACAACGCGCTGCGACAGCGGGTAGCTCAGACCGATCAGGAGGGCGCGACGACCCACTATGAGTATGACGTGCTCGGTCAGCTCAACGCCGTCGTCGATGCCCTGGGGCACCGCACCGAATACACGCTCGACGAAGCCGGTAACGTGGTCGGCTTTACCGATGCCACCGGCAATGTCACCACGTACGAGTACGACGGACGCAACCGCTTAGTCGCCACTACTCTCCCGCTGGGGCAGCGGTGGGTCACGACCTACGATGCCGTGGACAACGTCGCCAGCTTCACCGACGCCAATGGCCAGACCATTCACTACGAGTATGACGCGAACAATTGGCTCACGGCCAAGATGTTTCCGGACGCCAGCATAGTCACGTTCACCCACACGCCCACCGGTCAGCGCGAGACGGTCACCGACGCACGCGGCACGGCTACCTACACGTACGACGAGCGCGACCGACTGCTGTCCCGCACGGATCCTGACGGTATGCAGATCCGTTACGTGTACGATGACGCCGGCAACCGTACTGCGCTGACCAGCCTCGCGGGGACCGTTGCTTATACGTTCGATCCCCTGAACCGAATGGACACGGTGACCGACGCCGACGGCGGCGTGACCGGCTACTTCTACGACACGGCCGGCAATCTTGTCCAGATCGACCTCCCCAATCATGTCGTCGAGCGGCGAGAGTACGATGAGCAGGGCAGGCTGACCTTCCTGGAGCAGGCCGGTCCTTCGGGTGTGCTGGCCAGCTATCGGTACACACTTGCCCCGACAGGACGACGCGCCGCCGTTGAGGAACAGGACGGCCGCCGGGTGGAATTCACCTACGACTCGGTCGGTCGCCTGACCCGTGAAGCCATCGTTGACGCTGTCATTGGCGACCGCTCCGTCGCCTATACGTATGACGCGGTGGGCAACCGACTGACGCGGGGAGATTCGGCCGATGGGTTGTCGGAGTACACTTACGACGACAACGACCGCTTACTGCTGGAGACGCTGGCCGGCGCGGTGACTCAGTACACCTATGACGACAACGGCAACACCCTGTCGCGTGCGAGCGCCACCGACCAGATTTTCTATGACTGGGACCTCGAGAACCATCTCGCCGGCGCGGACGTGACCGACGCCAGCGGGACGCGGCATCTGGACTATAGCTATAACGCGGATGGCATCCGGGTGGCCGCGGCCATCGACGGTCAGGAGACGCGGTACCTGATCGATGCCAACCGGCCGCTCTCCGAAGTACTGCTGGAGTACACCGCCAGCGGTCTCGTTTTGGCGTCTTACGTCCACGGAAGAGACCTCATCTCCCAGGTCCGATCTGGCAGTCCCTCGTTTTACCTCGCCGATGGACTAGGCTCAGTTCGGGCGCTGGCCACAGCCGCCGGCGTGGTGACGGACCGTTACAACTACGATGCGTACGGAATCCCGCTGGTGTCCTCGGGCACGACCTTCAACAACTATCGGTTCCTGGGCGAGCAGTATGAGCCACACTTGGGCCTCATTTATCTCCGTGCCCGTTACGTCAGCCCCCATTTGGGACGCTTCGCGAGCCGTGACCCGTTCTCGGGGTTGTGGACAGACCCAATGAGCCTCCACCGCTTCCTATACGCCGGTGCAGATCCTGTGAACCGAATCGATCCCACGGGCTATTACTATTTTCAGTTAACCATAGGGCTTAACCTCAACACTCTTTTTACTATCGGCGGAGCCGCCTTTGGAGGTTACCAGGGGTACAAAATCGGCGGCGTGAAGGGAGCTGTAATCGGGGCGATTGCCGGATTATTTGTGGGGAATTATCTCGGTCAATTCCTCAGCGGCCTGGGCGGCGGGGGCGCTGGAGGGGCCGCGGGGGGGCAAGCCGCAAGCGGAGCCTACCGACAATTGGCGACAAAGGGCTGGCAGAGTTACAAGGCTGGGGGCGGAGCGGGCGCCATTATTCCCGTCCCGGCGTTTGTTGAAATTTTCCGCCAAACCAGACAAGAGCCGGAGGGAGACATGGCCCTGTGTATACTGGGCGCCGTGTTCAACAGACTCGAAACGGGGGCCGATCCGTATACGAGGGAATTGTATGAAACGCTGGCTGCCTCAATGAAGGCCGCCGGCGGAAACGAGTGCGAACCTGACGAGCTTGACATCCTCTGATCTTGCAGTGCTCCTGATGGTGCGAGTGTGGCTCCAACCCTGACCAGTGGTAGGGTGTGCCAAGATCGCCGCGAACGACAAAACGTTATCGAAGAGCGGGATGGCGAGCGCGGCGCACCAGAATGTCGCTGGCAACTGACACGTGCACGGTAGTGCTTTCGGGAGTGAGTCACCGATGCGGGCTTGAGAACAGAAGAACGAAGGGACGGAACAAAGCGAGAAATAGGGAGTGGTATGGCGCGATAACAATTTGCCCTTGTGTGCTCGGAGGAATTATTCCACTTCTGTTCCGCTCGGTTCTGCAGCCCCGCCGGGTTCATCCCGGCGGACTGAGGACTACCCAGCTACTGCGGGTGAGACACGAAGTGTGCCGGCCGTGCCTAACGTGGGGAGGCAAAACGGCGGCTCGCCGAGGCCGAAACAGGCCGCGGCTTGACTGGGTCGCGAGGACGAGCCGAGTGATGGTACGTGGAGGACGCGACCGACAGTGTGTCATGGTGTCAAGGTAGCTGCCAGTTGTGGCCCCGCCGGGGTCAACCCGGCGGAAGCCTGCAAGGCAGATCGCATCATCCTATCTGACCAGTCGATCCGCACCCGGCACTCGGCGACGGTGGGAACAAAAACGAGCGCGACTGCGCTCGGCAAAACAGCGTCTCAGAACCGACTTTTTAACAGCCCAGGAGTGGCCCTATCTCGCCGAACGACTGGGCGGTTTGGGCAAGAGCCGACTGTGAGTGCGTGCGCCGCGTACTATGTGACTCATCGAAGCCGAATTCGTCCTAGGTCCACTTCATGGTGACCACCTGCGTGGCAATCAACGCCATTTGCGGTCATGTCAGCCTTCGTTCCATTGTTGCGACACACCCACGCCCAGTTCTAACCCCGGCAGCGGCATTCGACCGTAACTCCCTATGGGCGAGCCCCATTTTGTCATGTCGGAAATCAAAGTACCATACGCAAGGCATCCGTCCGAGTTACGGTCGTCGTTGGCGCGGCGGCCGTCGTTACTATCGTAGGGAGTCTCGCTCATGCTGCGCCTTCTGTCGACGCTCGTCCTCTCGTCGTGGCTGTCTGTTCCCGCCTTCGCCGGCACGTTCCAGGATCTCGGCATACCCGTCACCAAGGCGGGCCTGATGGGGGCGATTGTCGGGCCTGACGAGAAGGGCGAGATGACGCGGCTCTACTTCAATTTCAACCAGAGCGGGGCGCCGCTCTTCCTCGTCGAGGTCGATCCCACCACGGGGCAGGCCCGACAGTACAACGCGCCGGAAGGGCCGGGCGCGTGGGGCTTCATCGTCGGACCGGACAACAAGATCTATCTCGGTACGTGGGACGGCGGACTGATCCTGCGGTTCGACCCCGCGAATCCCGCTCAGGGTATCGAAGTCATCGGCAAGCCCTCGCCCACCGAACTGTACATCTGGATGTATACGATCGGCGCAGACAACAAGCTCTACGGCTGCACGTATCCGAATGCGAAGATCATCTCCTACGATCCGGCGACGGGCCAGATGGCCGACCTCGGCCGCATGGATCCGACCGAGCAATACAGCCGGTCGATCGCCTCGGATCGCGACGGCTGGGTTTACGTTGGCATCGGGATGTCGCGGGGAAGCATCGTTGCGTACGAGATCAAGACCGGCAGACACCAGCTTGCCACTGCGGCAGTCGCACATCATTCAGGGCTGCGGGCGGGTCTACCGCGGCACGGACGGACACGTGTACGGCGAACTCGGCGCGCGCCGCTATCGTATGCGGGACGGCAAGGCCGAGGAGATCGCCGCCGACCAGGCCGCGCCCGAGCCCCCACAGCAACTCCAGGACGGCCGCGTTCTGACCGGTTCCAGCCTCGAAGGCGTCTACAAACTACAAGACCCGAAGACCGGCACGTCGGAGGAGAAGAAGTTCGCCTACCGCGGGGCAGGCTCTGGCATCTTCGTAGTGGGTGAAGGGCCCAACGGTGTGATCTACGGCAGCACAGCCATGCCCCTCGAGCTGTTCTGGTACGACCCGCTGACTCGCGAGATGAAAAACCCGGGCAACCCGACGCCGGTCGGTGGGGAGATCTATAGCTTTGCGCATCTGGACGGCCGGCTGTACCTGTGCGCATATCCGGGTTCGTGGCTGTCGATCTACGACCCGGCCCAACCGTGGAATTACGGTGCGAAGCCGGAGAACAACCCGTACGGATTCGGGAACATCGGTGATGGGCACCTCCGGCCACGGGCCATGATCGTCGGCGCGGATCGACGGGTCTACATCGGCTCGCTCCCACCCTACGGCCAGCTGGGCGGTGCGATGGGCGTGTATGACCCGCAGTGTGGCAAGGTCGTCGAGAATTACCGGAACCTGATTCCAAACCAGTCGATCGTCGCGTTGGTCTGGGAGCCGGCCAGCGGATTGGTCTTTGGTGGGAGCGCCATTGCCGGCGGCGGGGGAAGCCACCCGACCGAGAAAGATGCCCACTTGTTCGCGTGGGACCCGGTCCGGAAACAGACGGTGGCGGACGTCGTCCCAGTCCCTGGCCAGGGCTCCGTCATCTCACTCGCCGAAGCCGACGGCAAGGTCTTCGCCTTGGTGACCGGCCCGACGCTGGTCGTCCTCGACGCGAAGGAGAGGAAGATCATTCACAAGGCATCCTTCGACCTCGGCTACCCGCTCGAGATCTCGCTGCAGCGGTGGAAAGACGGGCTGATCTACGGGCTGACAGACCGGTGTATTTTCACGATCGACCCGCAAACGTTCGAGGTGACCGAATTCGCACGGCCCGCACAGCCAATCACGTGCGGGTGGGCGATCACCGACACGGGTATCTACTTCGGCAGCCGCGTCAACCTTATGCGGTATGCCTGGTAGGAAGTAAATCGATGGTGCCGTAATCCTCTGCCTGGCAGGCTTCCGCCGGGTTGATCCCGGCGGGGCCACAACTGTCCAGCTACCTTCGCGCCATGCCCCCGCCGTCTACTGCAGCGTCTGGTTCGGCGTCTACCCCAGGCCGGTCACGGTGACCACGCCAAATTCATCGACCAACCGGGCAACAATCAATCCGAAGTAATGCCGGCCCATTCCACCGTAATCGCAGAAGTACAATCCATCTTCTTGGACGTGCGCCGAAGCATCAGGCATCGAGCCGGTATTTTCCGGCGATCGAAAGTCGACCCCAATGGTCGCATCGTCCACCCCGCAAGCCATCGGCAGCCGACGTAAGGCTTCGTTTACGGACTGCGCGTTGGGGAATCGAAAACGCAGCTTGTATTCCTTTCCCATTGGCGCCTCGTTGTACTTGGTCTCCGAATGGCCGCCGAAGGACAAGCGTCACCCGGCGGCGGTCA
Source organism: uncultured Planctomycetota bacterium (assembly GCA_963700515.1). GTDB lineage: Bacteria > Planctomycetota > Planctomycetia > Pirellulales > Pirellulaceae > JAJRVM01. The sequence goes on from CAVOXY010000059.1 coordinate 158,510, forward strand.
AGTGACTCTGCCATTCAGATTCCGACCCGATCCGCCGCTCGGGAGGACGCCGTTGTTAGTCGCCGCCCATATCCTTCGGCCGAAGCGGAGCAAAGTCCGACGGATGCAATTTCAATTGCCGTTCGAATCGCTCGACGAGCGCACTGTCGGTCGGAAGAAACTGAGCATACTCGCCGTCCAATTGCTGCTCGTGACTACCAAGATCGTCGGATGTTTCGAAGATTCCTCTCGCGCGAGCCAACAACGAAGCGATGTCTCCAAGTCCGAAATACCAGTATCCAGCGTCCGCATCGGCCAGTTCGTCAGCAGTCATGCATTCCACCGCGTGCAGCACGCCACCATTCATGGCAAGACCGTGTGCATAAAGCAAGTCAGCCAGAGCGTGATCACCGGGCAAGTCTCGGAGCGGATCTTCACCACAAGCGCGATTCCAGATCAGGTCAGATTCCGTGAGTTGGTACATGTCGTCTTTGCGGCGAACTATGTAATTATGCCGCCGGTAGTACGCCGTCCGAACCGATTATTGCGGTCGCTGCAGCGGCATAACTCCCAGCACAACAACGGCGATTTTTGCCGCCAAGTGTGGCCCAGTCAAGCACTTGCGGTTTGCGTCCCCCGATAGAGGCAACGTGTTATGCGAGCCGGATAACACGCAAATCGGCAACAGCGAGAACCACATGCACGTGGAATGATCGTCATCGATTCACGGGAGAACGACCAACAGTCCTTCGTTTCTCGCCGCAATTCAAAAACCCCGTTTTACCCGCTTCCGCCCGGCCACTCCACATCGGCCTTCGCATGCCTCTATTGGGTTAGGCCGGATCTGTTCGGAATACAGCGTTATGGAGCATAACACGGCTAATTGACCGGCAAAACGCCTCTACCATGTTCTCATGTTGACTTGGTCTTCTCAATTGACTTTACGAGGAGTTTTGTGGGCCACAGGCTCATGTGGCCGCATGCTTGATATCGCGGGTCAGGACCATCCAGTCTGCCTGTCGCGCGAACATGTCGCCCATCGAATTGATCTAGCCACTGTGCTCGATGCTTAATCTCTTCCAGGTCAAAGTAAACCCAGATGCTCGACTGGTATGCACCCGACCCTTGGTCGCGAGATTCTGATTTTGGGATGTAATTTATGCAGTGCCCTTCAAAGTCCAGGCACAGCAGCCCAGTGACTATGACGGTTTGTCCGTTGAGTTCGTTCAGACGATCGATTGCTTCGTTTACGGAAATCGGATCCATATCTTTGAGGCTTGGCGCCCCTATTTCACAAACGGTCGATTGTTGACATTCGGTAATTCCGGACCGGGGACATCACACCTCAACATACCCGACCGACGCGGACGGCTGCGGTATTGGCGATCCGTCTTCCTTCAGCCCTTCAAGATGCATCCGCAGTGCTAAGTGAAACTCCTGTTCGGCTTCTTCACGTGTCGCACCTGTCGCTATACAGCCCAGAACATCAGGTGAATATGCCGAGTAGTTCCCCTGTGCCTTTTCGATGATGACTAGATATCGGTGATTAGTGCTCATCGTCTTATTCCTTTAGCCCCGCCTGTCGCAGGATACTATTCTCAGTGCCGGGAGCTAGATCATCATTCGGCTTGCCCGCGACTGTGACGCGCCCCGACTTGATATCGTGTTTGAACTGGCGATGGCTCCCTTTTTGCGCGACCTGGAACCATCCATCGTCTGTCAGCAGCTTGATTATCTCACGAATCTTCATAAGCGTCCCTGCTGGACTCGGGCCGGCTGTCGCGTCTGATCGGTTTCTTCTACCTAGAGGCTCGATTTCCGAGACTTCGTGAGTCTCTCGGCGGCCAAGTCGCGATTCCCGTTCTTGTACGACTCGGACGGCTGCGTTGTTGGTCGCATCCGTCTCCGGCCGATCCATCGCTCTCAATAAACGCCGATCCGGTTGGCCGGTCAATTCACAATACCTTCCATTGCCGGGACGCCCCGACGGCTCCATTCTACCCACTTCCCCCCGGTCACTCCACATCGGCCTTCGCATGCCTCTGGGGAGGTATGTGTCGCGGCGAGCAAATCGTCGCCTGGCTGAGCCCCGGCGCCCAGGTATTTCAATACGACGAGCGCGTCTACGCTCAGCCCGGGTGGGACCCCAACAGAATGGTATTGGGGTTCCTTGATGATCACACCATTCTCGCCAGTTTCGACCCGGATTTCGTCTTCGAGGGACTCCACCCGGCTGAGGCGGAGGATGCGCCGCCGCACATGCTCGCTCAGGCCTTCGCAGACGCCGACCCTGTAGCACACGCCCTGGTAGTGGCCGATATGCACAGATTGACGCACTTCATCCGGGCGACGTCCCACAACGGTCCGGTGCCGTGGATCGAGCGAATCGGACCACTGCAACGGGCGAGCCGGGTCCGAATCTCCGTCAACCTGTGCGAGCCGGAAGGGCTCGTCATCCACGTACAGAACGACTTGCCAGCGGACCGTGACGAACCTGGCAAGCTTGCCCGGGCGGCGTTGTTCCCCAACGTCGCCAGCGCGCTCGCCACTTTCCGCGAGGTGTTGGGCGAAGACTCTGCTGAGCAGATTCAGTCGGTCGAGCAGCGGTTCATGGCAATCCTTCAAGAGACCACGCTGCAGGTGAGCGAAACCGCCTGCACCATCAAGAGCCGGCATCTGCCTCCGGCTGTCGACGTGCTGAAGCTCGCCGCGGAATTTGGCGCTCTAACTTTAGACCGGCTCAGAACTGTGACGGCAGACCTCAGGTTCAGCGTGAACATGAGGCTGATCGAGCTGGGGATGGACAACTACGCTCTCGTGCTCAAACTGCCCCACGACATCATGTCGGAAGAAGGAAAGGCTCTCTTGAGTTGGCGAGTCGCACTGTTGCCGTATGTCGAGGAAATCGATCTGTATAGGCAATTCCATCTCGACGAGCCGTGGGATAGCGAGCACAATCTGAAGTTGATGAAGCATATGCCTCGCGTTTACCAAAGCCGCGGTAAGAGCGAGCCGACGAAGACGTCCATCCAAAGGGTGATCGGCGCCGGCACCGGAGGCGCAGCGACCTCACTCGGCGAGATCCAAGACAAAAGCCACGTGCTCGCGCTGATCGAATCGGACGAACGGGTCGAATGGACGCGGCCTGTTGACCATGTGTTCGATCCGGAAAACCCCGCGAACAATTTGCGGCCCGCCGGCTCGTTCGGGGTCATGTACGACGGATCCGTGGTATGTGTATCCCCCAAGACCGACGTTGAGTTGTTGCGGTCAGCATTCCTGAACGACGGCCGGGAATTTGACGTCGAGCGGCTGCTCTACAGGGCAGGTCCTCTTGCGCACTACTCGCGCCAACGGATGCCGGGCGACCGGGCGACGAGCAATTGGGCAAACTCCTGGCTCGGCTGGACAGCGAGGAAGAATCGGAAGTCATTGACGCGCTCCAAACGCTCGACCAACCTCAGCCGAAAGCGCCCGATCCCCGTGCACAGACGGTCGTCGACAAGGCCACCACACTGCTCAACTCCAGGTCACCGCTGGACCGGGCATTCGCGTTGCGCGTGATGCTGCAGTGGAAGAGGCACGCGAGCGTAAATTGGCGAACGGTCGCCAACATGCTGAACGACCCGTACGAGGCCAACCGATGGGCCGCCCTGGATATTTTGAAAGATTTCATTGAGCCCGCGCTGGTGCAGAGGATGCTGCGGATGCCTTCGCAGGATGCCAATCTGACCAGTCATCTGCTCCTCAACGACTATGCGAACATTGCAGCCAATGCTGCCGTACCGTTGCTCCAAGAGGCCGATTCTGTCGTCCGTATGCGGGCCTGCTATCTGATCGGCGAAACAGGCAATGAGTCGCATATCGCCAGACTCCAGCCGCTGTTGGACGACAAGCGCGAAGCGGTTCGCAAAATCGCGAGCAACGCGATCCAACGTCTGCAGCAGATTGGGCCGCTGACCGCGGCGGTGAAAGAATTCGACGGCGACATCACGGCGGCGGTGAAGAAAGTGGTCGCAAGCGTCCAGACCGACGAAAATGGCGACCCGATCATCGTCGACCTTACGCAATTCGACACGCCCCATCGGCTCCTCCGCAGCGACTCGTCGGTGTTGCGGAAGCTCTCCAAGCTCCAGAGTCTCAAGCTGACGTACTCCAGCCTGATGGTGTCCGATGTCGCTCAATTAAAGGAGTTGCCACTCAAAGAGTTGGAGATCAACTACTGCCTGCGTTTGGACGACACCGTCGCGGATGCGCTGCGTACCATCACCACGTTGCACGTGCTGCGAATTGAAAACACCAACGTGGGCGACAGGACCGCTGCCGCGATCGGTCAGCTCCAGAACCTCGAGGTGCTGGACATTTCGCACACGCGCATCACGGACAAGGGACTGATCGAGCTCGGCAAGCTCAGGCACTTGCGGAGCCTCGACTTGTCTCAATCGCGGGTCACCGACAAAGGCGTGTCGGCCCTTGCTGGTCATACCGAGCTTCGCAAGCTGTTCCTGCTGGACTGCGGTATCACCGATGGGGCAATCCCGCATCTGGAAACACTGACAGGACTTGAGTTCATGAACCTTTCCGGCTCGGAGTTCAGTCCCGAGGGGCTCGCCAGGCTACGCCAGTCGCTGCCAAACTGCCGCGGGCTGGACGTCGAGTGAGGGCCTGCGCCGTACGGCCGTTGCCACAAGCTGCCATCGGCTATCCATGATCATCATACTGGCAATGGTAACGGCCAGTAATCGCTGCGCACTGCAAATGGGGCTCAACGCTCGCCAATGTTGACCGAAACGCTTCGTGGGATAACGACGATGATCACGCGGTGGCCGCCGTGTGATCATCCATTCAAGTCCGACGCGATCGGCCACTCGCGTGGATCATCTGGTTATCCGACATTATCGCGTTGACCAATAGTCTGCGCCAACATCGTGTCTGAGTTTGCCAAGGATGTTCCCGATTTGCGTGAGCAAGGGATCAACTTGCGATTGCAGTTGTTCTTTCGAACATTTGATCAGGAAATGATCTTCGTTATCGTCTGGATTGCGTTCGCGCAAGTACAGCCATTCACTAAGTGCAAACGCCTCCATCTCCCAGCCTTGATCCATATCCCAGAAGATCTGTCCATCATCAGTGGCTTTGATTTGCTGCAAGAAGCTGTCGGCCTCTGGCATCGTGTCGTACCACGGGAAGGTCATAGCGAATAGCCCGTGCTGAAGTACAAGTGGTCGCAGCCAAAAGTAATGGCCTTGTTGCCGCACGTCTTTGCCGTGCAAATCCACCAAGCGCAAGACGTCTCTGTAGTAGGCCACTAGTTCGGACACACCTTCGGCGATCACACCGGAAAGGATGAAGTCGCCGTATCGTTCGAGATTTGGCGAGTAGAGCGGTTCACGTTCCGTTTCCCATTGTTCCGCCGTAAAGCCGTTTTCTGGCCCCGTGTAGAACGAATCCGCGATCAGGAATCCGATCTCGACGACAATGCTGTCAGAGACAGTCGTATCTTTGATCCAGTCGGGTGAGTCCATGACAGTACGGGCTTTGCCGGATAACGACAGCGGTAACGGGGCCGCCGCCAAAAAACTATGATTTCAAATCCCGCGTCATCGGCGGCTCCCGTTCACCGCATGGTTATCCCTCGCATTGCAGTTAAAACTGTCTATTCCTTCGGTTCGCGCACCTTGTACTCACCGTTCGTGAGCATTTCCTTGACGGTGTAGTACACACCATGCACAAAATCGTATTTCTTGTCTTCGATGCGTTTTAGCACTGTCGAGAATGGGAAGCTCATCACTTCCACTCTGGTGCTGCGGACGGCGTAGTCCGTTCCGTATTCGTCTGTGACCGTGATCCATTCCATGTCAAAGTCGGCGACACATTTATTGCCAAGGTATCCCCCGACAAGTTGAATTACTTGCTGGTCGGTGTATGGCGGCGAGTCATCCAGTTGCCACGCACGAAACGCGGCATCGTAATCTTTGAGACTGGCTTCCGTGACGTCGGGGAGGTAGTGCGAGACAAATGGCGGACCTCCATCATCAAGCGATTGCAGCCACGCCAGATCATCGCCATCAACAATGGTGATTGTCTGCGGAGTTGCTTCGACATTCGTGTCATGTGCGATCACTTCACCATCGGGGGTGTCGATTCGGATTTCGTGAGGTTCGTCAGCCGCGGGATTGCATCCGAGCGTAAGAAGCAGAACGGTGGTGGAAAGGAGACGCGTCATACACTTCTGTGGGATAACGTTAACGCTGACCGGCCGGCCGCCAATCAATCTTTCATTCAAACCCGACCGGATCGGCCACTCCGGTCCAGCGATTGGTTCGGCAGTTGGGCCACATCGCGAGCGACCAACCAGAATGCGTTAACAGCACGGTAGCATGTCGTTAAGTCTTCAGCAATTAGTTTTCGTTTGGCGGCCATCGTCATAGTTAGTGCCTTTGGCGCTATGTTCGGAAAAAGAACCAATAGATCAAGAAACCGTAGCCAGCAAAGGACAGAAACAGGATTACTACCGCCGCGATCTTGTTGGCGATTCCCCATTGTTCGAGCACGCCGCGTTTGAAGTCGAGTTGCGGCATGTAGATCGGCCCCGTGATTGCCATAACGCACACAACCACAACACCAAGGGTCGTTAGTATCGCGATCGGAAGCAGTATGGGGACAAAACCAATCGCGATCACGGCGGCAATGTGCGCCACGATCAGCTTGCTGCAAACTTCTTGTCGTCGCAATGGCGTGACTTGCGGATACAATTCGCCAGCCGAGCGAAGCTTGCCTTGAGGCGGCGAGTCCGGCTCCGGTATGGATTTGTCGAGTGTCATGTCTGAGCCGTCACTTGGGAGGCAAAGCCGACGAACGACCTAGGTTAACCCGGCGACGGCCGAGAGCCTCTGCCTTTGGAGTTGGCCCGATCCGTCGCTCGGGTTGAACCTTTGGTTCTGTGGAGCAGAATCGCGAGTTGACGTTGGGTCACCCAGTTGACGCCACCTCATTCGGGTGAACGGTCAAGTACTCCCGAACTTCAAGCTGCATGCGATCGACCTCGGCGATAAACCCTGATACGGATGCATGGTAATTTGCGGCGTTCGTTTCAGTCTTTCTGAGGTGTGTGATTTGATCCTGAAGGCGAGCGATACGTTCGCGGGTAACAGTCAATTGATTATCGTTTTCAATCATGGGATTGGTCCGTTCTGATTTCAACAATGCCGCGTTCTGTACCATCACGTTTGATTTTCCAATCGGCGATTGCGGCGTCCTCTCCATTATACGCACCGAGTTGACGTAGCCAAAACACGCTGGCACCGAAATGCGATTGCGCGACGCCATGCTCGAACAATAAGTGGGTTTCGCTGCTGGTTGACGAAAAATCGAAGTCGTCGTCCATCACAATGAAAATATCCACATCGTTCGGATTGGGCTTAGCGGTCACAAACGAGCCAAAAACGACAAAACGCCGAACGTGGCCGGTGCCGACAGCAAGTTGATGAATACGCGCCAGGCGTTCAGCGACGGCGACACGCCGAGCCGTTGATTGACCGAAACGGGTGAGCACCTCATTCAGCGTAGCGACGTGAAGATCAGGGGGAAGGTCACCGTGTTCGTTGAATCCTGGCAGTGTCACGATCTATGAATCCATTGAAGTACCATTGCTTATTGGCCACACAGAACGACCGCGATCACCTAGTCGCGGCGAAAGATTTTCAATTGTCAAAACGCCCGATTCCGCGACTTAGGTGCATCGCTTGGTTCGTCAGGATTCTTCAAAAGTGAGTTCTGCAGTCGCATCTTTGAGGCTTGGCCAAACCGCTTGGTCTCCATGTTTCTCAAGTAGGCACTGGATGTTCCAGAGGCATTGCTGTTCCGCTGCGTTCTCAACGGTCAACATATCCGATTCCGAGTATCGTCGCAAAATTGAATCGAGCACAACCGCCTCGGATGGTGCCATGTCGATGGTCGCAACATCGGGCTTTCGTTCATTCGAAGAGTTCGTGGATGATCGCAAAAGAAATGCCCAAGAGCGAACTATTTCGCGTGCAGCTTCAGTGTCACCGTGTATTGGAAGCATGTTGGTTGCCAAGCGAACGACGCAGCGCCGCGTTTCTTCTAAGAAACTGTCTCCATAGTGCTGAACGACGAAGTGTTCCCATTCAATCGCGCCCGTTCTTTTGTCCGCATATCGATCAAGAAAGTCAGCAAACGCCTCTCGGGTGACGATCGCAAAACCGTCATCGTGTTGTGTCACAAGAGCTTTGCCTTCCTGACGAAGTTCAACGGGCACGCGGCCCAATGGAATTAACGTTTGCACAACCGTCTAGCATAGCCAAACCAGAAGACGCTGAAAAGCCGAACCGTGAACGGGCTCCGTTGCAACGCCTGGTTATCCGTCGGTTACGCGTCATGTCAATTCAGCGGCAAACTGTTCCCTGTGTGCGCGGACGAAATCACCGAGTGCGGGCATTAAGTGAGCGTTGGCTGCATCACAGTACTCGTATAATAGTCCCTTCAGGCGATCGAAGTTGCTGGCCAGGTGTTCGCGGAGTTCAGAATCGTCTTCACTTGTCGGCCTGGCGTCCGCCAAAACAACCTTGACCTTCTGAAAGATCGGCAGTGCCTCTGGAAATCCAATATTTACAAACACTTGTGCAAATTCGTCAAGTGAGCGTTTCTTGTTCAAACAGGATCTCAAAGCCATCGCTGGCGATGAATGTCGAAAGCTCCCAGGCATCTACAAACAGCGCCTGTGCAGGACTACGCGCTCGTTCGATTCTCGTGTAGAGCTGGTATAGCAGATCGTCGTCGTTCGAACCGTTCAGAATGTCGGCGAGGTGATCTGCCATTCGATTGGCGACGCTGAGTGAGACGGATAACGTTTGGCATCACTGGGCGGCGGCCAGAGATGCTGAGTTTAAGACACGCACGATCCGCCGCGCCAGTGCATGCCGTTGTTATCTGCTAGTCGTCGTAAAATGCGGTCAGCCTAGGTAAATGTTGTCGCATGAGGATGGGATCGTCGAAATCCCAGTCTTCGCCAACCAGTTCGGCAGATTCGTTTCGAGCAGGGTACGGTGCAGTATCGGGTTGACCAGTGACCTGCAGCCACGCGTCATGTGCGGCTGCGTAGATTTCTGCTTCAGCGTCGATTCCGGTCGAGTACGGTAGAGTGACATCCACGAGGCTATCGGGATCATCGATCGCTTTGTTGTAGACTTCCTTCCCCATTCCTACCAGCCAACATCGGAAGTAATAGAAGCCGTCATCCCCAGCTCCCGTGTTCATTACGCAGCAGGCCGCCATCAGATCAATTGTGTAGGCTTGTGCGACGTATCGATCAAAAATGTGGTTCCATTCAACGATTTCGTCGGCAGAGAGCTTGCTTAGTTCCGCGGTAAGGTTGCGATCCCAATCTCCGGAAGAGTGAGAATCAGACCGACAAGCGCGTTGGATGATTTGCCAGAATAGATCTTCCGTCATGTCAGATCCAGATAACGACTCGCATCACGGGGCGGCGGGAGTTGACATTGATTTGAAAATCCGCTGGCCACCGCCGCTCCCGTGCATGCGATGGTTAGTCGCTACACTATTGCAGCATCGTGCGACGCTGCCAATTGAGAGAGACACCTATTTTCTTAGAGAAACTTCCGTCCCAATCCGGTTCGAAACCATGCTCACGGAGGCAATCGCAAACTTCGCGGGCGATGTCGAGGGCGTTCCGTTCGTAAACATCCGGATCGACGCTTGATTCTTCTTGGGAAAACCATCCATATCCAAGATAGACAGAAACGTCGGTGTCTTCTGCGAGCATGTCGGCCATATTTTGATCTATGAAGAAGGCGTAACCCCGTACTTTACTCCGAAAACCAGGATATCGCCGATCAATTTCATCAATACGATCGGGAAGCTCACCGCCAGTACAAGTGTCGCAACAAGGCGAGACTTGCCACAGAAGAATGCCACGATCTCGCAAGGTCGCTTCAACTTGATCAAGGCGATCGCAATCAGTCTCGGGCGGCCACACGGCCTGCGCTGCCGAATGTGCGGCTTCAGCCTTCTTAAGTTCATCTTTTGCGAAGCGAACAAACAACTCCCACTCATCCTCTGGGCACTCGTCCTCAATATAGACCTCACAGCAGGCTTGGATGATGTCATCGTGGGCAGACTTTGCGAGGCGAACCTCACCCACAACGAGATTCCGAAGAGTCTCGCGGAGGTCACTCCGTGCTGTGTCGTCCCAAGTGAAGTCTTCGGTCATCGCGTTTGGAGGTGACGGTGATTGTGAACTGTCGCAACCGGCGATGAGCACAGCCACAACTATCGGAAGGCACTGCAGGACGAATTTCATTCTTCGGCTAACTTGTATTTATACGGCATGATTTGCACGGCTCTTCGACGCATTATACTTTTCAGACAGCACTTACAATATCTGGAGGGTCAGATTCGTGCCGAGACCACCTGCGGACATCCGCATCAACCTGAACATGCGCGGTGGGCCGACGCACCGCATTGAACTCGTACGGCAGCTGACGGGGAGAGGGTACACTGGCCGCCGGGACGGCAAGTATTCGACAAAGTTACGAGCGGCAACGGCGACCGAGATCGCGGAACGCATACAACATTGGTTAGTGGCGTACAGCTGATACTCGGCAGTCCCACAAATACCCTCGTTTGTTGCCGAGCTGGGACGCCCTCATTTTAGCTCGACCGACACCGGCAGCATCCATCGACGCATCGGCCCCTCTACCGGGTCGTGGGGCTGGGTCGGCAGCAAAGGGTCGGTTGTTGCGGTTCCCAAGAATCGTATGACTTCCTGAATCAACCTGCAATCACTACGCTCGCCGCCTCGTCACGGGCCCTTCTTTTCAGCGGGGCTTCTCCCCGCTTCCCCCAATGGCCGATGGACTCGGCGTCACAGAGTCTGATTCCATTACCGTCGCTGCCGCCGCCTCGCGTGCACCCGTTGGTTCTGGCTTGTCACGGCGTCTGGATCGCCACGATTCTCTTCAAGTAGGGCGCGAACTCGGTGTAGTCGTCTTCTGTGGGCGTGTAGTTCGCGTCCGTGACCATGCGTCCTCGTCTCACCCACAGATACGCCTTGCGGTCCTCCAGATACCGGAAGGCATCGATCACCAGACCGTAGTCGGAACGCTTCGCATCTACTGAGTATGAGATCTCCCATTCGCCGATTCGTCTCACCGCCTTGCCTTTGTGATTGTCGGTGATGAGCTGCTTCTTCGTGAGGCCACTATGGTCGCCTACATCGCAGAAGCCGTAGACCAATGCGGACTTATCCGGCTTCGGTTGGCCAGTTGAATCTGTAAGGATGACGGAGACGATGCTGATCTCCGCCCCGTTTGGGACATGGCTCATGACCATCCAGTCGGGCAGGAGCGTCACCTGGCAGGACTTGAGATAAATGACGTTTTCCCGAGGGACGCCGTGCATTAAGGCAAGTGACGCAGACAGTATCAGTAGTGATTTCACCAGCCACCTGCTTGGGAGAACGCTCAGCGTCACCGGGTCGCCGCCAGAAACGCATCCACTTGACTCCCACCGGATCGGCGACGCCGGTGCACGCGTTAGTTCTGCTCTTGTTTCATCGAGCTCACTCACCGGGGTTCCACTTAGGGTTCAGCTTTCGGGCCATTCGTCTGTCGTCCTCAGCACCTTCAATGACGCCAGCCAGCCGACGTGCATTGTATCTTAGAGCCCATCCAGCATAATCATTTCGTTTCAGAAGTATGGCTTGCGTAAAAGCTCTATCGGCTTCCTCGTATTGCTCTAGCTCCACGAGCATTCCCCCGTAATTCATGAAAGCCATGGCGTTTTCAGGTTCTATTTCAGAAACCCTTTTGTAGTTAGTGGCAGCACGCTCGAAATCCGAGAGGGCTGAGTAACATGATGCCATGATCGCATATGCAACCGCCGATTCTGCGTCCGTTGAAAGTAGTTGCATTGAATCTGCAATTGCGTCCTCGTAGCGTTGCATCTTGCTGTAGACGAAAGCACGGTTTTGTAGCGCGACCGGATTAGGAAGTGCGGCACCTAAATCTCCAAGTGCCTCGTCGTACTTGCCAAGTTCACCGTAGGTCGCACCCCGAGCACACAGGGCATCCACATTCGTTGGATTTCGTGCCAAAATGGCAGAAAACAGTCCAATGGCTTCTTCCAATCGGCCATCGTTTACATGTTCAATCCCTCGCCGCTGTAACGATTCAACGGAATCGTTGGAGTTGTTGCATGATGCCAGGATGAGAAAAGGCAAAAGCATCATTCCTCTTCGCATGGGTAGCTCCAAGGACAGCAGAACGTTAACGCTGACCGGCCGGCCGCCAATCAGCCTTCCATTCAAACCCGACCGGATCGGCCACTCCGGTCCAGCGATTGGTTCGGCAGTTGGGCCACATCGCGAGCGACCAACCAGAATGCGTTAACAGCACGGTAGCATGTCGTTAAGTCTTCAGCAATTAGTTTTCGTTTGGCGGCCATCGTCATAGTTAGTGCCTTTGCGCTATGTTCGGAAAAAGAACCAATAGATCAAGAACCCGTAGCCAGCAAAGGACAAAATCAGGATTACTACCGCCGCGATCTTGTTGGCGATTCCCCATTGTTCGAGCACGCCGCGTTTGAAGTCGAGTTGCGGCATGTAGATCGGCCCCGTGATCACCATTACGCACACAACCACAACACCAAGGGTCGTTAGTATCGCGATCGGAAGCAGTATTAGTATCGCGATCGGAAACAGTATGGGGACAAAACCAATCGCGATCACGGCGGCAATGTGCGCCACGATCAGCTTGCTGCAAACTTCTTGTCGTCGCAATGGCGTGACTTGCGGATACAATTCGCCAGCCGAGCGAAGCTTGCCTTGAGGCGGCGAGTCCGGCTCCGGTATGGATTTGTCGTGTGTCATGTCTGAGCCGTCACTTGGGAGGCAAAGCCGACGAACAACCAGGATCACGCGGCCGGGAGAAAACGTTGCCGAGCGAAGCGAGCCGCCCCGGCCTGTTCCGGCTCGCGTGCATCCGTTGGTTCGTGCGCTACGACTACCGAACGACGATGACCTGCCCGTCGTGCTCGCCAATTAGAAGCTGAATATTCCGCTTGGCCCCCAAGGCAATCACGCCCGGAGACTGGACCGCGTTTCGGAGCAGATCCATCCAGTCGGTTCCCGGATAGTCGTCTGCTCGAAAGCGACACTCGTCTGGCCTGAAGTAGTCCGCACATTTGCCGTCGATACCTCTGGAACGCGTGTCAGCCTGCGAGCCACGCTCGTCGCATGGCTCCCATACAAAGTTGCCCAATTCCCCGATGTGACTTTCGTTCGAAGGATCAAAACGACCATTGGCGAGCGACTCAAAGCCAAAGGCGTTAAAGCAAATCAAATGTAACATTTCGGGCGTGTATGTGTCGCCGTACTCGACGTACACAGCGCTGACCTCGCGAGGAACTCGGCGAAACACGGATTCGAGCCAGTCAGCAGCTCGAGCTGTCATCCAGTCCATGCGTACGCCTCGTGTGACTTCAAAAGCCGAACGGCAGCGGTAACGGGGCCGCTGCCAAAAAGCCATGATTTCAAAACCCACGTCATCGGCGGCTCCCGTTCACCGCTTGGTTATCCGATCCTCTGCCGCATGATCTCAAGGGCTTTGATCCAGTCTGCTGAGTTGGGGTCTTTGTACATCAGCGCATCCATGAAATCATCGTGCGAGTCATATCGCGGATCGCACCATTCACCAGATTTCCAGTAGTAGCATTGTACCGACTGGTCGGCGGCATCAAATACCCACGGTGCACCGTCCGCGTCGTTGGCAATCACGACGTGACGTTGCGGGATCAAGACGTTTCCGTTGTCATCGTAGTTCTGTAGAGTCTCAATCCATTTGTTGGTCTGAATGGGCAAGTCGACCTTTGCAGGAAAGTTCATCATCGGGCCAAAATATCCGCCATCGCACAGAACGTAGAAGTCCAGCAGAGAGTCACAGGACGGAAGGTCTTCTGGCCACGGGGTGTTCGATGGACGATTAACAGACCAAAGGAAGATCGGATCAATCATCGGTGGACCCGAGGCGTAAAACTCGACTGCGAGTTTGAGATCGTCACGCCACATCTCTTGAACTGTTCCTTGCGGATAACGTGAAGCGTTTTATCGTGTCGTCGCGCAGCGATGATCGATAAAACGCCGTTGAACTTAACCGCGGAGCCCGCGGCGGCACGCGACTTGCTAATTGGGAATTGTATCAGACGAGCCGAGATGCGAGGAGCAATGTCTGGCGACTCGAGGTGCGTACCGGGGTCCCGAACAGAGCGTGACGCGGGCAATTGGGGTGTCGCCAGCGGCAGCTGTGCAGCGAAGCGGCCACGGGCTGCCTGGGAAGCATGTCCGCAGGTGCGAGCGTTCTTCGTAGGCACTCGTGAGGGGATGCCGAACTGGTCTGACGGATTGTGGTAGTGGGCATCGCGGGCCTCCGTTACGAGGTATCCCAGGGCGGAAAGCTGCGGGACGCGGGCCGCCGGCAAGTCTGGGGCCGGTAGACACGCCAATAGCGCGCAGTTCCTCCAGCAGTCGCGGCGAGAGCAAGGTGTAGCGATCCTTGTGTCCCTTGCCTTGATCCACGCGAAGGAGCATCCGTTCCGCATGAATATCACGCGGCTTCAAGCGGACCAATTCGGAGACACGCAAGCCGCCCCCGTACGTGGTCATCAGCAGCACGCGATGCTTGGCGTTGCGCGTGGCGTCCAGGAGCCGAGCGATTTCGCCGCGGCTGAGTGGTTCGGGCAATCGACCGCTGCGCTTGGCCGGAACCCGCAATTCAAAATCCTGCTGGCCCAGCACTTCCCGATAGAGGAAGCGAATTCCCGCCAGCTTCTGGTTGCACGTGCTATAGGCGACCTTCTGCACCCGGATCAGGTGATGCAGAAAGTCGCGGATCTCCTCCAGGGAGATCTTCTCGGGGGACCGGCCGTAGAACCGTCCCAACTGGGCCACAGCGGTCACGTACGCTTCGACTGTCTTGGGGGCCTTGCGATGCAGTTCGAGTTCACGGATCATCTTTGGCGCAGGGGAGTCATGACGACAGCTCCTTGAAAGCAGGGAACGAAAAAGGTTAATCGCACCCTTCAATTTCCCTCTTTGCGATGAGCGTGACTCCCTCTGCGCATCAAAAAAGCCCAGCCATTTCAGCTGAGCGTCACACGCCAACCCGCGACTCTGCCGCGCAGCGGCTTAGTTCAACGGTTGCGTTAACGCGGCGGGCGCGTTGGACTATGACTTCAAAACCCGCGTGATCGCCCGCTCGCGTTCAACGCTTGGTTCTGCCTCTTTCCTATTCAGCATGGTATGAGCCGACGGATACATTCGGGCATTTTCGACTCGGGCAGCAGTTCCTTTCGTGCGACGATCAGCGTGAAGTAGTCTTCCGAGCGTTTCCGAACAAAGGCGATCAAATCCGTCATCTCGTACACATGGAGGCCGTCAAAATCCACTGCGATCGGAAATTCATCATTCATCGCCGAAACAACAGATTCGTCAATGTCGCGTGTACGGACCAATCCGACACCTAAGAAGTATGCCATGTGGCTGAGTACAAAACTAGTGAGTGAGCCGGACTCGTTCCATCCATCAGTCCATTCGTTGGTATCAATATCTCGGTGTATGCAATCAACAGGCGGGTCATCTAGTTCAATATTCTTGTCAGCAACCGTCCAGTAAACGTCTCCCTTGCCTTGGATCATCAAAGTGGTGCAATTGAATCGGTTCATCCGAGAAACGTCAAAGAGATCACGCATGACTTGTTCAAACGAATTAATTGCGATCAAGTCGCGGGAGAACGCGACCCATTCGCGTATGGAATACGGCAGCTTTTGGTCGAGCGAATATTCGATGTCGCGCCGCGCGTTCGGGATCGCGAAGTTGTGGAATGTTGAGATTGTGCCAGCGCGACACAAACTCACGTAAGAGTGTCCAGCGATCCGGAACTGATTCAGGAATCGAAGCGAAGCAAGGCTCGTAGTGGTGTTCGATTCCCATGTTTTTGTGGCAGAACTAGTAATTATCCAGAACGGCCTATCACAGGCACAATATGTGGGAATAGGCCGACCAACGCGGCGGGCTATCCCGCCCGAACCTGACTCTAGACTATCGACCCAACCCCTTTCCTGTCAAGCATTTGAAGTGTGATAGCCGAGCTGCACGTCGCCGGGATAGGCCGACCTGGATAAGCCCCTATTGGCGCACTGAATAGGCCGACGCAACTGGTCGGCCTATCACGGCCCTACCGACGACGTCATCGTACACCCAAGTGTGGATCGCAGAACAAATTAGTCATCGCATGTCCCAATCATCGCCCCGGCATAGCCCGACCGACGCCTCTACGGTCGATCCAGAGGGCTGCGAACCCCGCAACCGCCACGATTCAGTACGTGCGTATAAATTATGGTAGTGCTCACATCTTTGTGACCAAGCAGCTCCTGCACTGTTCGGATGTCATAGTTGTCCTGAAGCAAATGCGTGGCGAAACTGAGCCACTTGGTCCGCTCCCATCTCTGACGGATGGCGTTTGCCGTGAAAAAGAATATATCGTCGAATCCAGCCCACGTACGCTTCCTCGGTCTTCGGGCTGTAGTGTTTCACGCGGATGGTTTCACGCACCTGGTCCAGTAACCGGGGCTTGCCTGACAAGGAAGTGTGTGATGTGTTCATGACGGATCCTCCATTGCGTCGGCGAAAGAGAACTATCCCGACCAACCGCAGGGCGACGTCTGCTCACGGGAAGCAATTTACTCCGCTTCCGCGCCGACCGGCCCGAAACGGGCGGGCATCGACCGCAAACATGCGGAGTCGCTAGAATTCCGATAGTGACTATCGGTCACCGTCCGCCGGGAAAGGGGCGTGTGAGAAGCAATCCCCGCAGAGACGTGCCGACCTGACGGGGTCGGCCGACCGGGTGCCACCGCACGACGCGGCTTGGGTGTTGCTCGCTATAGTGTACAGTTGGAAAGTGCGCGATCCAGGCGTAGTCCAATTCAAAATGCGGTATGGTTTCCGCAGCCTACCACAATATGTGGGACGTCGCATGCGTTATGGTACAATCGCCAGATTCCGTCGGTAGAATCGACCCAGGCACGCAAAAGCGTCTGTCGAAAGTCGACGAATCCATCACCTATGGACCCACGCCTTCTTGGTTGCGCGCCACCCCTGGTGCAGTATCCGCTGACGGCTTGAGGACGCTTGGTGTCACCAAAGCGACAGCGCCACAGGGCTTCTCTCGGCTCCGGCCCAATTGGCGTCAACCGCACGCTTCAGTCTTGTCGCAAAGCACGGAGGTGTCGCGACGGCCACTTCTCGCCCGGGGTACTCGAACTGCGTGAGGAGGGCGTGTCCTGCAGCACGAAGGCCGAAGCCGTTTGTGCCCCCAGGACGACAACTGGCGCTACTAACGTGATATCGTTGCGCACCTCGGTCTAACCGTCCTGGGTCAGGTGTTTCCTATAAGGCACTTCCATCACTCTCTGTGCATGTCAACTCTGTTCTCCCGGGCAGCTGGGCACTATGCGTCATGCGACATCCGAGCATTACAGCCTGAGGTCGCTGCGAACATTCCGTGATCATGCCCGGGGTATTCATGCCAGCCTTCTCGCCGCAAGTCGGGTATAATGACGGATTCGCTCGCGCAGCCTAAGGTTCGCGGGAAGAATAACTTCCGTGGTTGTAGATACCGTCGCCAGACGGCGGGCGGTTTCCCACGCTCTGCGCGAGCGTGGCTACAGGAGAAGCGCCGAAGTTATTTCTCCCTCATGCGTTAGGGTTCGTCCTCTGCCTGCTTTCGTTGCAGAAACTCCTGGTGTTCGTTCGGAAATAAGCGGTTCGTCGCTTCGCCAGCCTTTCCTTCCCGCACCGCTTGTCTCACCGCCTCGATATCATTCTGCAGTCGTTGCCGTTCCATCACCGATTGTTCCCCTGCCGGTTCCAAAAAGACCAGCGTGAGGCGAAACCCGAGAATGATCAGGTAGAGGACAAACTGGACACAGGCAATGAGCTTGAGCACAGGAGTCCATCGCGCAGACCTTGCCAGGGCGGCTTGGCGTTTCTGCTCCGCCGCATCCAGATCAGACAGCGGATCGGGCGGAGCGATTTTGTCCCAGTCAGCCGCTGAAATGAGCGTCTGAGCTGGCGTCATCCGGAAGATTAGTGGCCGGAATGCCGCGCGAGCAGCGAGCCAGATGCCAGCCGCGATCATCGGCGGTGCCGTCACAAGTAGGACGTTGACTGGACCCGCCCAGGTCAGGAGCGAAACGAGTGGGTCCGGAGTTGCCTTGCCGATCGGGTTTGGCGGCGGGAAGGCTTGCCAGTACGACGCCAGCCATGCCACGCCACCGGATACGATGGCCAGCAGCAGGAAGCAAAGCCCGGGGATCGCAAGCGCTCGACCGAGCGAGACCTCCACATGATCGCACACGAGTCGCAGTTTGAGCCGCCGCTGGATCGCACCCGAAGAACTCCCGGCGATCACGCAGAGTCGCGAAGACGAGATGGCTTCGGCAGAGTCGGTTCCCTAAACGATGCGATAACACGATCTCCTGATCGTCCGGACGAGAATTCGATTGCATCGAACTGCCGCAGTGGAATGAGTGTAGCAGCTGGCAGTCCGGGATCCAGACCTTGTACCAGCGGATCAATTACCTCCCGCAGCTGCAATCCTTCCTTGCATGCCGTGTAGATGGCATTCTCCATGAGGACTGTGATCGCTTCGCTATCTCCGATTCTGCAACACCAGAGCTGTTCAATGTTGCCGCAAGCCTGACCATTGTTCCATTCGTCAATCAGAGCGATCGCGCGGGGCGGCCGGGGAAGGGGAGCATTCCCGCCACCGCTGCGCGAGCAGGGCGCCCAACACCCCCAGGGGAGCCATCAAGTGAACTGTTGATGAGCCCGGCCAGTGCGCCAACGATTGCGCCCACCAAGGCGCCGCCGAGGAGTGCGATCCGATGGCCTTTCCGTATCGGAACCGCCAGTGCCTCAGCAATCACCGTGATGATCGTACCGCCAATCCGCGACATGACGAATCGCGCTCCCGACGCCCCGACAATGGAATGTAGACGTTTCGATCCAGTACTCATCTTCCGTTGTGGGTCGCCAATCTGAATCTTGGCAGAGTTAGGCATGCGCTTCAAGTATCTGGATACCTTTTCCTGCTCGAGCTTGGAAACCGCCGGGATTAACCGGTTTGAAGTAAAGGATGAAAGTGCCCTACGATGAATTCCCTAGCCACATCGGCCCCGAGTCGTACGCCGGCGTTGGCAAACACGCGGGTGTGGCCACGTCACGGGTACCTCCAGACCCAGCGATTGAGCTCCGAAATGAGCTTAGGAACGGGGGAGAATTAACTTCGGGATTTGATGCCCATAATGTCGTCAGAACCACGGAGGATTTCTGATGCAGACCTACGATGCGGAGAAATTGAAGGCCAAATGGCGAATTTCTACCGATCGCTTTCCGAGAAGGACCGCCGACGATATGCGGCGGTGGAGGCGACGAAGCTGGGACATGGGGGCAACGCGTATATTGCGGAGCTGTTCGGCGCTCGGCGACCCAGATACGATTGCTTCGTGGGCTCGAGATGTCGAGGCCTTGCCTGAAGATGCAGCTGCTGGTCAAGACAAGACCGAGCGGGAAGGGAATGAAGCCGGGGCAATGGGCCGGTCGGGATAGCTCTCCAAACAGCATCGCGTTGAGGACGACTGTCTTGGGCGATCTTTACAGATCGTCACGCAACTCGACCAGTGACCAGGGATTTCTTGTGGATGGCAGCGGCGATCGCATCTCCGGGTCGACGCCGCCGAGACATCCTGGCCAAATCTCTTCCCCAGCTTCACCGGCACGGTTCCAGCGAGGGATATTGCGTGCTTCGGCGAACCAGCGGCTGATGAACTCCTCAACTTCCTCCAGTTCGACCATCGGTGCGCTTCCTGCAGGCGTTGTAGCTCCCACTGCTTCTTCTCGAAGTCGATCGGCTGCTTCAATGCCCCCTGGAGCGCCCTCTTCCTAAGCGAATGAGGTCGTTGTTGCGATGATCGATCTGCATCATCGCTATCGATTCCATATTCAGCCGACAGCGGCCGGTGCGCGTGATCCTGGGTGTCCCTCCAGGCCTTGGCATCGCTCAACCTGATCTGCCAATGACCTCGCTCATTCTGACTCGCCGGCATTCCCTGCTCGATCCAATGGCGCACCGCTTCCCGGGGAGCACTTTAGTTCCTTAGCCAGTCCCTTAGTGAATTCGATCGTCCAAGAACCCCTCGTTTGTCTAGTTCTACTGGGTGTCGGCACAATCTGCCAAGGCCGCGTCGCGGGGTGTCACGTCCCCATTGGCGAAGTGACCAAAGGCAATTGGCTCGCCCGCCCACCGTGGGGTCCCCCGCCTCGAAGGACCCGTACCCCACGCCCCACTTGGGCTGTCTCCTGGGTGGCTACCTACGCGATGCGCGTGGCGCAAAGAGTGTGCAAGCGATGCGCGGTGAGTGTGCTCCGACACCAATGCGAGCGCTTGCCACGCAGATGTGGCGGCCGCGCGCTGGATAGCGCTTTGCCGATCGCCTTTGACAATTTGGTCGCAATAAGTTGCCCCCGCGGTAGTTCGGCGAGGGGCGTGTTTGTTTTCACACACTTTCGCAAGTAGAGGGACGATTCCAATGTATCACTACGTGGCGGTGGTAATCTACTGCGTTTCCCGTATTGACGGCCGTCCTATCGTGGCCATTGCCACACTCAAGACGGACAACGAGAAAACGGGGGACATGATACAAACTGGGATTCCGCGAGACGCGACCCCATCACAGCAATCAATACGGGGGATGACAAATCAATCTGGCGGGGATTGTCCACTGCGGGGGATTATCCGAGACGGACGCAATCGATCGCGAGCATGTTACGTGCAAGTGCGGATACGCGTGACACGCGCAGTTGGCACAGACGGTGACGCGGGGTTATCCTGCTTTTCGGATGGACACACACCCGTTTAAGTTCGTCGGCGCAAGCTACGCTGGGGATAAGGTGACCACCGTAGCGGTCCGATGGAAAACGTGCCATTGCTTGCGTTGGTACGGTCACCCGGATACACGCACCAATGGCAATACGCAAAGCACCGCGCGTTTAAGCGTATCCTGATGGCGAGTGTCGACAGTGCGACGCAGGCTACGCTCGCCGCGGCGCGTGGTTGGCGAACTTTCCGCACAATGCGGGATGGTGACGGGTTTACCTGGAACGTGGCGAGATGCTTCGTCCCGCCAGTGATGAGGCAGGAAAGCGCAGACAATGCCAGTCCTGCTTAGCTTGTCGTGGCGGGAATCGACAACGCGTATCGATTGCGATTGTCGCACACGGGAGGCAAAGCTACGCTAAGTAGCTACCACAAGCATGTGGGCTAGACTCTTCGCACAGCGAAACAACAACCCTCGGGGGATTGATTCCCTCGGGGGTTGTTCGCATTCAGGGGCCATCCCCCTCGGATTTTGCGGATGCGCGTGCTGTGTGCACATTTTACCAGTGTTCAGTTAATACATTCACGCCACACTATGACAACATATTGTCATATGCATTGCATGACCTTGCATCAACACAGGACCCTACACCTCGCGCTCGATTACACCCCACCCGATTGGGCTGCGCGTGTGCAGGAGTGAGCGCCACGCACTAAAGGGGACTATCGCAAAGTCTCTGAAAATTCCTGGCAAGAATCGTTTCAAATTCTGAGAAGTGGCGTCTGGCGTGCGCGCGTTGACTCGCGTACGTTGTCATTCGTTCTTGCCGACTCACTGCGCGATAACATCAATCGTTTGGTGGCCGCACACGCCTTGATTGCTGGGGACAGAAACGGGGCTACTCTGCATGACCGGAAATGTGGACGGAGGGAAGTGACTCGTTTCATATTTGCGGATGACGAGCACAGTTCTGCATTGTGCTGGCCCGGGGTGTTGATTTGTGAAACGCTGATTTCTTGGGACGAATCCAATCCCGGCTTTCGCCCCGTGTCCGCTTGCTCCCTTTGGCTACCGATCTTGGTCATTCACACTTTTCTTGGGAACACAAAACATAACCTCCTGCACCATCGGTCTCCAGCATAAAGTAGGCCACCATTGCGGAACGACATCACCAAGTCCTTCATCATTTCCGGTAAGTCGTATTATTGCTCTCCAGAAGCCACCTGTTGAGCATGAGAATGACAGCGTATCAGACCCCCGACGCCGTACCAAAGCGACAAAATGATAGCCTCGCGAACATCGTTGCAGCGCCCGGTCCCTCTTGATACGATGGCGCAACGAATGTATGTTCGCAGCGAGAAACACGATGTCGGCACAACTCAGTAGTGATTCATGCCCCGTAGCTCTGGAGCAACGCTTTCGCCATATCACGAATCTGCGCTCACAATGAGATTCAGTTGCTGAAGACAAGTCGATACCATGCTCTGATCTCTGCCATCAGGCAACGCTACTTGAGGCCGTTACTCGCGACCGTCACGATGCTCGCGTTGGCTCGACTCGCGCCGCGCCCTTCTTTTCGTGACGTTCGTCGTCTCGACGAACTAGTACATGCACCGGAGTCGTCGATGGCTTCGTGCCTTACGCCCTGGCGGTCCTAGTGCATTGCTGTCGTGTGGCATATCTGTATGCGCTGGTTTCTGATTTCTTTCGAAGACGGTGGTGCGTTGCAGGAAATCGTCAGGAACACGCTTCCACGCTTCGTCTTGCACTCACCTCGGAGTCGGGCCATAGACGGATGCAGGGAAGCGGCGTTCGCATCGGGGAAATGGTTGGGTCGTCCCGTTCTGGTGCTCGCGTCATCCGGAACGTTACGATCTCAGCATGTTGCGGCAAGATGTCGGGCGGTGTCGCTCGCGGGGATCAGCCGTATCGCTTGGGGGGTCCACGACGTCTTCCATGTGTTTTGCCAACGTTGTCGTCACCGTCCACGTCCCGGTTGTTCTCCTGCCTCGCTGGCCCAGTGGCGTGCAAGTATTCATGCCGTCGTACGACAATACCTCGCGAATCGCCTGCTTCGTGTTCTTCGACAATCGGTTCGTCTTGCTCTGTGTCATGTAGTTCCGTTTTCATCGGGTTGGCGGATGAACGGATCATTTTCTGGGTTCGCCAGTTCTCCTCACGTCGATGTTGGCCATCGGCGGTTCGGTGCCGGTCACAAGCCTTCCCAAGATGCTTCCGGATGGGGAACTGGAGATTCCGATGTGGGCTGGTGAACGAGACGACGAACCGTTCGATGTCAAGCAATTTCTGCGAAGCCGCATGCCGCCGGACAACGACCCGCACCATCTACTTCGCCGCGTTGCACCGGTTTAATGGCTTTCGCTTCGTCTCCCCGCCCGCTGAGTGGCAGGCACGGTTGCCGCAAGTCGAGCGTTGAAAGGGAATAGAAGATCTGTACGACGCGCAACAGCTCTCGCTCGGGAGCAGTTTCGCATCAGGAAGTCAACCGAGTGTTGAACGCTGCGCAACGACTGCTGCAAAATCTAACCGAGGCGCAGAAGAGACCTCGATGCGTCTTTGTGACGGGAATGGAGAAATTCATCGCTCGTTACTCACGCCCAGGCCGCCGGGCAGGTATCGCGCGTCGCGCCCAGCTTTACAAAGCATGTGCAAAAGACGACTTCGACGAAGGAAAAGGTAATCTGAGCACCCTTCGGTTATTGCGAGACAGTTCTTCGGCCGCGTGGCAATGCGATCTGTCAGCTCATGTCCTTCAACTTCATGGACGGCATGTGTTGAATTCCATCGTCAGTGGTGCTGCCGAGCGGTCTGACGTAAAGCAGTGCGACCAACTCCTGGCC
Source organism: uncultured Planctomycetota bacterium (assembly GCA_963700515.1). Taxonomy (GTDB): domain Bacteria; phylum Planctomycetota; class Planctomycetia; order Pirellulales; family Pirellulaceae; genus JAJRVM01. The sequence goes on from CAVOXY010000059.1 coordinate 182,326, forward strand.
TTGGTCGCGGGGCATGATCGTACTGCCGTCGAACCTTTCAAGGAGGCAGTGTGCGTTGAGTACATCATCTGTGTGAACGAGTTGTACGCCGACCTCAACTCACTATTGGGCCGCCTGGCATACGACGATCAGTAGAGCTGACAACCTGTAACCGTTACTTCGCTGCTTTATTGAATCTAGCGGAACGGCCCGTCTACGACAAAGGCATTAGTCTGGAAGGCAAGGATAATGTTGACAAGATCGAGGCACTCGTTGAGAAAAGTAAGGCGAAACTGCTGCCTCGTCTCACCGTAGTTTGCCTCCCCATCTGGCATGCCGGGGGCCCTCGCCGGTACGAGTACTCGCGGCCGTCCAATCTCGAATCGCGTGTTCGTCGGTATGCAGCTGGCCGACGGTGAGCGCCCTGTGATCAGCGTGGCTACGTGCGGGGCTGGTTGGCAGTCAGTCTGATCCGCGTACTCGTCAGTCGTTACGCTACATGATTGTTGATGACAGCAAACGGATCGTATATTCCGTCGGTTCCGATCAGAAGGACGACGGGGGCGGTGGATTCTGGGAAGGGGGAAAGCAAGCGGGAGACTACATCTTTAAGATCGGTGAATAATCGCCCATATAATCGGTGCTATCGGTTGTCGCCACCGAGTTCGGCGCCACTCGATCCGCTGGCCGCTGCGACGTTGTTGCAACTCTGGGAGAATAGCCCTACTGCAGCACTCCTGCGACGCAGCGCAGGGTAGCATGCGAGGCCCACACGCTGTACGTAACGGATTGTGATCCCAGAACGCTGGTTCCGCGACGGTATCTCAAGTGTCGTATCTGGCAATGGCGGTAAGGACTCCAGCGGGAAGCTGATAAGAATTGGCCGAACCGAACGCTGGACGTATCAATTCCGGAGGTTCGTTGAGAACGCTAAATCTGCCTGACATGCCAGCACGGCGGCCGGCAATTCGAACTCTTCATCCCCGACACTATTGTCCTGTCGATTGCCTGCTGCAGAAACGTCTTAGTACCTGCAAACAAACCGCAAAGCCAGCTCCTTCGATCCTTCCTTTCAGAGAGATGAGGCCTATCACGAGGCCGTGTTCGTTGAACAAGGGACCGCCGCTATTGCCTGGATTATCCGAGCCTGCCTATCACCGTGATGGGCAACTCTGGTACGAGTTTGGAAATGCTTGACCGGCACTAATTTACGGCGATAATGGGCGTCTAGCGGCGACGGAAATAACCCGCTGTCCTGGTCGGCCTATTCCGAGCGTAAGGTGCCCGTGATAGTCCGTTCCGGTCAATCAGAATGTCCTTTCGCAAGGCTGCTGACTCCCAATGTTCTCGACCGTCATTTTTGGCGTCTCTTCGTCGGCTGCTACTCGCGTCGGTCGTGCTATGGGCGTTGTTCCTTCGGCTCGGACTGCGTTGGGCGAAAGTGCCGGACGTGACCACGCGGCGCGTCGTCCTCGCAACCGCGATGGTCATCGTCCTGCAGATCGGCCTCAACGTCTTGTTTCTTTTTGTCTCACCGTCTTCTGATGCGCAATCCATCGTTTTCGATCTCGTGGAACTCACTGCTGCCGTCATCGTTCCTTGCGTCGTGATAAGCACTGTCTTCAAGGCTCGGTTCCTGCGGGCATTTCAGGCGTGGCTTCCAACGTTACTCGTGACCGTCACGACGGTCGCGTTTGCTCTACTCGTGTTGCGTCCTTTTCTTTACGAAGCGTTTGTTACGTCCCAACGAACGCAATGGCTCCGACATTGGTTGGACAACACTGGCAGGGCATCTGTCCTGAATGCGGCCAGCCGAATTATGGTCACCCATAGACGAACGATATGCCTCGGCTGATCCCCCGCTGATGATTTGTGACAATTTCCACGTCACACAAGCATCGAATATCGATAAGCGTGTTCACTCTGGCGACCGCTTTATGGTCGCCAAGTTCCTCACTCCACGAAGATGGGATCTCGTTGTCTTTCAATATCCAGGAGACCCCGCAACACTGTACGTCAAGCGTCTTGTTGGTCTTCCCGGCGAAAAGATCCACATTCAAGACGGTTCCGTGTGGGTTGATGGCAAACGGCAAACGCCACCAGATTCACTTCGTGGCATTGAATACTTGTCAGAACTCCCTGTTCGGGCCAGACTTATGGGGTTCGGCAAATCGCCCCGCAATGCTTGGCAATGACGAATACTTCGTGCTTGGCGATTTTTCCGCGCAATCAAAGGATTCACGATTGTGGGAGCAGGGTGCCCCCGGGCATAGTCCGTTCGCAGTTCCAAAATCGTACCTGAAAGGTGTTGTTACTCACACTTACTGGCCGCCTCATCGGTGGCGCATCCATCGTTGAAAGGGCGCGAAACCCAAGAATGCGAAATCGCCAGGCCATCCACTGGAGTGGCAGTGGCCAGCGTTTAGAATTAGGTTTTTGGCGTGCGACAACAAACGAAGGAATTGCGAATAATCTCGAAATGGTGCCAGAGACCTTGGACGGGACAGAGATAAGGACAAAAAATCGGATGACAAAAAGATCTCCTGTGCCAACTTATCTTTTTGTCGCCCAGTCCGCTTGTCCTTCACAGGAATCGCGATGGAACATCTGTCCCCGCTGCCGCTGAGCCCTTGGCGGTCTCAGCTACGGCGGTCTCAGCTACGACTTCCGTACATCTCATTTCCCGCTTCTCTCTGAATCTGGTTTCCCCTGGGTATATCCCAGGGGGACCACAACTGGCCAGCTACAATCGACCGGCCCCACACCGGTGAGCGGCCGAGCCCAGCAGCAACCATCACGCCGGCGTTGTGCCGAGGGTGCAACGCCACCGGTACGCCCGACATGGGCGTGAACTTATGGGGTGCAAGTCCCCTGTACGAAAACGGGAATCGAAAGGAGGACAGCATACCAATTGGAAACCTTGATCGAAGTACTAGGCGAAGGCAACTGCGGGGAGGCGACAAACCGTGGGGAGGAAGCCTGCGAGTGTGCTGGTTAAGCGGCCAATTATTCCTGGACGCCACATTCACGCCAAAGCTGCGAGGCTACGTACAGAAACGCCATATGAGGCCTAGAGAGACTCTGAGGTGAGCCTTCCGGTAGACGGCGAAACCGTTCCCGACAGACTCCAGGGTAGATGGCGAGCTTGTGCAGCGAAAGTTCACGTTCTTATTCGGGGAGATCTGTGACGCGTACCCGTGAGTAGGGCTTGCCCGAAAGGCGGGGCGACCGGGGAGACCCGGCTCGTGCACACAGAAGTCAGCAGCGGTCGTAGTACCGACCCTCCGATACCAACGGAGACGGGAAGGACCAAACGTCACTTGATAAGGAAGACCCATTCATGATGCGCTAAGTGTGTTTCTGCCTCACTGGCCAGACGGACTGAGAATCCACCTGGCCTATAATCAGGTCATTCACCGTTGCGCAAGTGGTGCCATGCAGCAGATGACATCCACGCAGGTGGGACGATGGCACGAAGCCCGTCCTCATTATTGATCACCGGCGACGCTTGTGTAGTATTGCCGGTATCGCTCATACCAGTCCGAGGCCTCGGGTCCCAGCGTCGGGCGTCCGTACTGAAAATAGCCCCACGAGACGATCCGCTCGGAGTATTCGGCGGCCAGACGCAGCTTACTCGCCAGACGATCGATCGGCACGGCGCGCCAGGGGAGCCCCTTGGCCTGCGTGTGATGGATGCGGCCGTAGAGGCGAACATATTCCTCGGTGCTGGGGCAGACGGCCTCCGCCACCTCCACGTTGGCCCAAAATCGAGCGCCGGCGGCCTGGCAGGCGGCCTGCATCGCGGCAAAGAAGGGACGTCGCTGCTCGTTGGTCACATAGGAGAAATGCTCGCCGCTGTCCTGCATCATGATGATGTCGATGCCGCTCAACTTGATGAGGCGACTCCAGTACTCCCGATACTCCTCCGGATGGACATAGCGGAAATCACCGAACACCCGGTCCCGATCCAGAATAAAGAAGGGCGAGAGCGTCACCGGCTTACCAGGCGCGGCCGCCTTGCAGCGCTGCACGAGAGCCGGGAAGAGTCGGTCGATGTAGTCACCGAAGGGTCCGTCGGCGACGTAGATCTCGTGCGGAATGTACCAGCCGTAGAAGGCGGGGTGGTTGCCGTAACGCTTTCCAATGAGATCGATGCGACTGCCCACGTCCTGCAACTCGTCCTCCAAATCCAAAGTGACGTACCAGCTCTCGGTGGACCCGGTGCTGAGGATGACCTGCATCTTGAAGCCGTTCGCACAGGTCCAGCACCATTTTGAGTTTGTCTTCGGACCCAGCCGTGTCGCCTGTTGCTGTACCGGAAGTCGCTCAGCGCACCCTGCAGGTGGGAGAGCCACAGGAGATCGAAACCAAGCGCCTTTTCGGCCTCCAGCTCGCGCGTCCACTGCTCCAGACTCCAGTCTCGATAGCCTCGCAGGTTGCCCGAAATCACCGGTCGCGTCCGGAGTTCCGTCTGATCGGCCGCTATTTCTTCAGCGACGTCCTTCTCGCCGTAGATCTCCACCTCGTACACGCAGATCGGTCCGTCGGCCTCCAGCGTAACGCCCTCTAGATCGACGCCCTCGGGCAGCAGCCAGTTGAACCATCGCGGCTGGCAGACGACTCCCTGGTAACGCTCTTCTCCGGTGAAGAGGCGGAAGCGAGTCGATTGGTTGCGGGCAGTCGCATCGGTGCCGATCCGCGCACGAACGAGCAGGCGTCGGGTCGCCTGGTGGTTGATCGCCAACCGGGCGGTGGAATTGACTCGCCTGAACTTCTCGTCGTGCGACTCCTCCACCGAGCCCCAGCCGGTTGCCAGGCGGGGATCCTGGTCGGGAAGCTCGGCGGGCGTTGTCGAGGAAAGCGGTGCGAAGAAGGCGGCCTGTAGCCCTTGCTCCCAGATGTCGGTGTAGATTTTCGCCTCGGCGACCGTCTTCGGCACCGTGAACGGCTGCCCATCGGTGTAGATGTAGTTGAGGGTGCCACTGTAGGAATGGTTGTTAATCGGCTTTTTCCCGTCCACCACATCCGGTCCGGCGAAGTAGAGCTGCTGGAAGTCGTCCGCCTCCAGGTAGAGATCGCGCAACGCCGCGCCCTCGAGCCGGTCAGCAGGACTCTCGGGACTGGGGTTCTCCCAGCCCTTGATATAGCCGTAGGCCAGGTAGACGCTCGAGAAGCTGTAGGCGCTGTAGCCCAGCTCATCGAGCGAGGCCCGCTTCTCGACCGGGTTCTCCCACGTCGCCTCCAGCTGCGGCAGCAAGCGGCCGAGCTTGTCGCGCAGTCGCTGGCATTCCTTACGCCGAGCGTCGGTGTAGCTGATGAGGTACTTCCAGCCCTCCGCCGGGAACGACGACCTGATCGCTGATGACCTTGACCCGATAGGGAGGCTGGTTGTCAGGCAGGTAGGCCGCCGGGTTGTCGAACTCCTCGAGATAGGACTTGACCAGCGGATAGGACACGGCACTGCTCACCTTACGGGTGGCCAGGGCGTTCACCTTCTGGCGGTCCAGCGCGAGCATGTTCCACATGAACTGCGACTGGCACCAGCCCAGCACGAGCTGGTCCGGCACGCCATTCCAGTGCGTTCCCCACAGACGCGTGTAAAGCTGCCGATCGCGGTAGCCCGCCGGGTAGTCCGCGTTGATCTGGTGAGGGGAACGCGGCCCTTTCGGATCGATCTCGTAGGCGCCGACTTTGGAGCAGGCGGAGAAGTTGTTGTCATGGAGCAGTACCCGGCAGCCATTGGACCACGCTCGAAAACGATCGAGGTGTTCGCCCGTGATCACCTCCGCCGCGGTACCGCCACCGGTCGTCAGAATCGGCATGACCTCCTGGAGCCCCTCTTCCTTTAGAGTGGCACCGAGCGACGCCAAAAACTCTCGCGAATACGCTTCGTCTCGCTCGAGTACAAGCTGGTAGGGGAGCTGGCCCGGTGGACAGACAGGCAGGAAGTCTGCGCTGTCAGGACAGAGTTTCTTGATGCGGCGATAGAGGGAGGCCAAAAACCGCGCCCGCGCGCGGCCGTAGTTGATGGCGTCCTGCTTCGCATCTCCGGTCTCCGTATTGAAGAGCTTCTGGTCCGCCTCGTTGAACAGCCCGAACCCGTCATCCTCGTTCATCATCTGGAATATGACGCCCGGGATGACCCGATGGAGCTGGCTGAACTTGGCGGCCAGGATGTCGATGTCGTTCTTGACGTCATAACCCAGTTTCGCCCACATCTCCCGCAACTCAGGCTCCACCTGGTGGTCGGGGTCATAGTGCAGCGGGTCCTTGCGGCTGCCGTCGAACGTCTTCGCCGCCGCCCAGTCCACGTGATAGTGATCCGGGTTCATACAGAACACCATGGTCACATAGCGTTCCCGGCAATACTTGCCAAAACCGGAGAAGAGCTGGAGTTGCTCGGGCGTCCACGGATAGCGGAACTTGCCGGCGGCCTGGGAGTTGTAGCTGCCCAGGGCGTTCCCGTACCAGTAGACGTTCTGATTCGCCTTGATCCGGGGCAGAAGTTCGATGTCACGCCACTGCTTCTCCTCGCTGGGATCGAAGCCGGACATGCAACCTCGAACGGCCAGCAACGGCCGGTCGGCGATCTCGGCAGTCTTGATCTTCACCGTTCCTCCGTCCGCGACGATGAGCTGCCTGAACGACTGCAGGGCGTAGAAGGTGCCGGCGCCGTGAAACCGCTGCTTCGCATCATCGAAGTCGTAGCCGGCCAGGATGATGATGTTCTGCTTGCCACAGCGTCCTGCCTTGAGCAGGTATCCCTCCTGGCCGAAGTCGCTCCAGAGCGTGAAGTCGTCCTCCGGCGTGCGGGGATCATCCCAGGCGGCAAAGGAAAGCTCCATCTCCTTGAAGAGGCGGTCGGTCTGCCGATTGTGTTGCGGCGAACCCAGCAGGATCAGCGTGCTGTAATCCGCATAGGACGCGAGATCGTCCGGCAGGCGGTCGAGATCGGTGACCCCATGCTCCGCGAGGATGCGAACCAGCTCCTCCTCGGTAATGGTGCTGTCCCCCACCAGTTCAGCATCCTCATCCCGCACCGTCTGGTAGGGGCCTCCTTCCTGCCGCACGATCGCCACGGTGCCCAGCGTCAGGAAGTCGTCGGGCGCGCCGTAGTCGGCATCGCGGGGGATCGGCAGGATCTGCCACGACGGAGGAGTCGGGTCCGCCGGTTGCTGACCGCCTCTTCCCACTAGCGGGTTCCCACCGATCAGCAACAGCAGTGGAAACAGGATCCTCACGCGGAGCGATCTCGCGCGACACGGTAAATGGCTGAGGGACTTACGCGGTGGGGTGCGAAGCTTGCTGTGGGTCATGGTGTGATTGCCCGTGCGTGATGGCCAGTGCGTGACTCACCGTCCGAATTGAAGAACTACCGCGGGGAACGGCTCAACGATGAGTACCATACGCTATCTTGGCCGGCACGTCCACAATGAGGCAGTTCCGCGTCCATGTCGCCACGATGCGCAGACCGTGCACGTTGCGTCGCGTCTGGCTGCGATCCGCGCCGAAGGACAGATCGCGCACTCAGTGCACCGAGTTCTCGATTCGCGAGGGACCTCGCACCAGAGCGAGGACCCTCTCGGCCGCCGGCGGGCTGCCAGGCCGTGGGTTTCCATCGACCTGACCGGACCCGTGCCTGACACGGCACTGCAGTTCTTCCAGCAGAAGCCGCAGGGTGGTAGTCTACATATCTCGGACCAGAACGGCAGGCGGCTGGCCGTCACCGAGGGAACCGGCGATCTCGCCAATGCTGCCGGCGTTCGTGCCACCCTCGTCAAGGCCACGAAGCTGCATCTGAAACGCCTCCCCGATCAGGCAAAGTAAGGAGCCATGTGATGAGTCGTTCGAAGAACACGCGACCTGATGGTATGTCTCGGCGAGAGTTACTCTGTGCCAGTGCGCTCGCGATCGTTCCGGCGGCCTTGGCCAGGGCATGCGGCGCCGCGGAGTCAGTCTTCGATGATTCGTTGAACGACGGTTACATCGACGCGCATGTGCACGTCTGGACATCTGATACAGAACACTATCCGCTGGATCCGAGGTTTTCCAAGGACACGATGCAGCTCCCCCACTTCACGCCGGAGGATCTGTTCACGCATACACGGCCGTGTGGCGTCACTCGCGTCGTGCTGATCCAGATGAGCTATTACGGTGATGACAACTCCTACATGCTCGACATGATGCGCAAGTACCGAGGCATTTTCTCCGGTGTCGCAGTCATTGATCAGGAAAACAGACCGCGTGAAACGATGGTGGAGTTAGCGAGAGGGGGAGTCCGAGGTTTCCGTATCACGCCCGGTGAGCGCCCCGTCGACCGTTGGCTCGATGACGATGCTATGGCAGCCATGTGGCAATGTGGAGCGGATCACGGGTTGGCGATGTGCCCGCTGATTGACCCCCAGTATCTGCCGGCCGTGGACCGGATGTGTCGCCGGTTTCCCGAGACACCGGTCGTCATCGACCATTTCGCCCGCATCGGGATCGATGGTCAGTTCCGCCCGCTTGATCTGGACAATCTCTGTGGCTTGGCACGGCACAAAAACGTACACGTGAAAGTATCGGCTTTCTCCGCGCTTGGCCTGAAGCAAGCACCGTACCTCGACTTGACCCCCATGATTCGTCGTGTCTTGGATGCTTACGGCTGCCAGCGTCTGATGTGGGCCACCGATGGTCCCTGGCAGGTGATGGGCGGTCACACGTACCGGGATTCGATCGACTTGATCCGCGTCCGGCTCGATTTTCTCACCGACGAGGATCGCCAATGGCTGCTTCGAAAAACCGCCCAGCGTGTGTTCTTCTCGTAGGACAGAAAAATCGATGACAAAAAGATGAGGATGAGCTGGGAACGAAACGTTTTTTTGTCACCCATTTTTTTGTCCTTTCTGGCCTGCTCGCGGGAGAAACGGGGAGTGGTATGACGCGATAAAAACTTGCCCTTGTGTGCATGGAGGAATCATTCCATTTCTGTTCCGATCGGTTCTGCAGCCCCGCCGGGTTCATCCCGGCGGACTGAGGACTGGCCAGCTACTGCAAGTGAGACACAAAGTCTGTCGGCCGAGCCAACCGCTGGGAGGCAAAACGGCGGCTCGCCGAGGCCGAAACAGGTCGCGGCTTGACTGCGTCGCGAAGGCGAGCCGGTGTGATGGTACGTTGGGGACGCGACCGATCGTGTGTCATGGCGCGAAGGTAGCTGGACAGTTGTGGCCCCGCCGGGATCAACCCGGCGGAAGCCTGCCAGGCAGAGTCTCGAAAGTCATTCTTGCGCTGAGAGCGATGCGTCCTTCGGCTTGATGAACATCATCTCGGCGGGCGTCACCCAGCCCGATCTCAGGTCCACCCGGAACCATCCTTCGCTGTTCTTTCGGTGGAAGCGGCAGGGCGACCGCTTGCCGAACTCCTTGAGATCGTATTGCGCCCAGGTCTTGCCCATATCCAGGGAAACGATGATCCCCGTGGCCATCGGCGACGCGGGCGCGCAATGCGACGCCAGAATCACGCCGTCCTGGATGATCATGTTGCCGGATTCGACCCCCGGATTGAACAGCAGCGTGTGCTTCTCGGGATTGGTGATGTCGGCCGGATCGCACCGAAAGACTCCTCGGTCGTACGGCTCGGGGCCGTTCGAGTCGCTGATCCAGTAGAGCTGCCCGTCGACGAAGTTGATGCCGCCGCATTTGTACCGCGAGTTCGATGGCGTCCGACACGATGACCTTCCAATCCCACTGGTCCTTGTTCGCGTCATACGTGCCTCTCAGCCAGTGGCACTCGTGCCCCTCCGGCTCGATCGCGGTCGCCCGTGCAGGCATAGAACGCATCTTCGGCCGGGTTGTACGCCACGCAGTGAACGTGGCGGCAAATGACCGGGTTGTCGGGGTTGCCCAGCAGCGTGCCCGTCGTGCCCCCGCCCCGGAGCCGTTGTCCCGATAGTAGGGATTCTGTCCGAAGGAATAGGCGATTTTCACGGTCTGCCCGCTGTCGGTCGAGTAGTAGATGTTGACCGGCGCCGCGCCGCCAATCACGTTGCAGTAATTCCCCCACACCAGCATCTCCACCCCGTTCACATCCCACGTGTTGACGCCCGTGAGGCTGTGAAAGTACCAGCCGGGTGGTCCGGGTTCTGCGGCGTATGCGGGACGTAATCCGAGCCGTCGGCATTCTTCACCGTGATCTGCCTGTACGTTTTCAGGTTGTCCGTGCTGAGGTACAGTTTCGCCAGCGCGCTGAAGAGAATGTTTCCGTTCTTCAGAATGCAGCTAAACACGATGTGGCGAGCGTCGGGAAACGCGATGCTGTGCGGCCAGGTGCGGCCGTTGTCTTCGGACAGGAACACTTTCCCGTCCGCAAAACCGAACGCCTTGTTGTCGCGCTGCGAGTCAACAAACGGCCCGGCCGGCTGCGGGCGATACCAGAAGTGATCCGTCGACGGGAAGTCGGAGACATCGCCGGTTGCCACGGCAGCCAGAGTTGGCGACCCCAGCATCCACATTCCACCCGCGGTTGCCGCCGTGGCGCCCAGGAACCGGCGGCGAGTTACTCGTGGTTGTCGTTTCATCAGGGTCTCACTTTCCTGTCGAGGTCAACGTTTTTGAGGAACCAACCTGGCAAGTGGCAAACAGCGACACACATTACGGTCGTGGTGGCGGAAACCGCCACCGCCGGCCCGCCTCTCTCGCCAGGGGCGACGGAATCGCAACGTAGGTCGCTGCGGGCACCGTTGCCGCACGTCGCTCATTGTCCGCCCCGAGCGAGCCCTTATGTTACATTCCAGGGAGCGCGTCCTGGCGGGAGACACAAGAGGCGGTTGGCTTCCTCGTCACCCACAAAGCGTTCGGCTACCGGATCCCACTTCAATGCGCGTCCGACCTGACAGGCGATGTAAGCGATTTGGGCCACGGTACTGGTCCGATGCCCGACCTCCGCATCCGCCAAGGTGCGCTGGCGGGTTTTCACACAGTTCAAAAAGTTGCGCTTTTCATTCTCCAGCGGGAAGGGAAAATCCTCCGGCTTGACTTCCGCCGTGAGAAGCGACTCCGGTTCCGCCTCCAGGCGATCCGGGCCATACCAGACGCACACCGAGCCCTCAGTCCCCTCGAACCGGACATGCACCTGATCGGGCGTCGCATTTCGTCCGGTATTGGTGTAGAGCAGTTCCACGCCGTTGGCGTAGCGATATCGCGCTTCGAAACCGAGGATCACGTTCCACAGCCCGTCCAGTGGTGGGAACTCGCCACGCCCCTCCACCTCGATCGGACCGGTCAGTTCCGAGTCATTGCCCCATTGGACAATGTCCAGGGGATGGTAGCCCCAGTTGACGATGCCACCGTCGCAATAGGTGCGATTCCCATACCAGCCGGGCCGATCATACCCCGCCACATAACTCTTCGGGGCATGGACGCGCTGTTCCGAGTACGGAGCCAGTGGCGCGGGACCAAGCCACATGTCGTAATCCAACTCCGGTGGAACCGGCATCGCCGGTGGCATGGGGAGAGGCTCGTTCCAACAGGGCGCTACCGTGCGAATGGATTTTAATTCACCGATCTTGCCGCTGCGGACCAAGCTCACCCCCTTGAACCACAGGGGGATCGAGCGAAACTCGCTGTCGGTGCGAAAGACACACTTGGCTTGCGCCGCGGCATCGGCCAGCATGCGGCCGTGGGCAACACACAACCCAATCGGTTTTTCGCAGCACACGTCCTTCCCGGCACGGATCGCCGCCAGGGCGATAGGTACGTGCCAGTGGTCGGGCGTCGTGATCATCACCGCATCCACGTCCGCGCGAGCCAGCAACTCACGGAAATCCGTCGTGCGAAAACAGCCTTGCATCGCGTCCAAGTCAATGCCTTGCTGATTGGCCACGGAAACGGCTGCCGGATTGTCCTTCGAGAATTCCAGACGCCAGCGGTCCACGTCGCATAACGCCACCACCTGAGCATCCGCCGCTCGGGCGAAGACCGGCAGATTGTGCGCGATCGCCTGCCGCCCCAACCCGATCATTCCCACGCCGATCCGGTTACTCGGAGCGACCGTGCCGTCGGCGCCCAGCGCCGAGGCGGGAACGATCGTCGGGACGGCCAGGACCGTACTCATCGCCGCCCCGGAGGCCATCAGAAACCGTCGCCGTGACCACCGTGCGCCACGTTTTCCCAAGTTGTCGCGATCTTGTTGACGCATCAAGAACTCCTTCGCCAGGTTCACCGCGGGCCATGGACGTCAGCCGATTGTACCATGACTGTTCTGCCATTGGGATAAACCCGATGGAAGCCTGAAAGGAGGACCCGAAGCCGGACTCCCGTTGCGGCGCGTGCAAGTTCGCACAGCGCCGCGCATCGGGACTTCGCGCAAGGCCGGCCAGCGGCGCTGGCGACGGGACCGCGAGGCAACAAAACGGCACGCCATGGCAGCCAGGAGCGACGAAATAGGTCCCCCAGGCGCCAAAAGGCAGGCAGAACGGTGGGGCTGTGGTTGTAGCCAGGGACGGCCAGGGATTAGATTGCCTATCAGTAATCGTAATACGCAGATACAGTCGCGGACGGCACCGACCGAGAGCCGCACCGCACAGAAGACCCGAGGAGTCACGCCTATGGCCACTTCCCGCCAACGGTTCCTGGACACATTGGAGTTCAAGCCGGTCGCCAAGCCCTGGGTGCGGTGGGGGGCATTCCTCTGGGACGAAACGGTCGAACGCTGGCGGCAGGAAGGCTGGGACGGCACACCGCTGGACGACTATTTCGATCTCGACCGGTTGGTCCGCGTTGATCCGTGGTATGGTCCCGTGCCGCCGTTTGAGCACAAGGTGATTTCGGAAGACGTGGACACGATCACGTACGTCAATCATGAAGGGATCGTGATGCGCGAATTCCGGGAGCATCACGACATGAGTATGCCACAATTCATCAAGTTCCCGGTGGAGAGCGAGGCCGAGTTCGAGCAGTTCGCGGCCGAGCGACTGGCCTTGAATGCGGCCCAGCGTTTGTCGCCGCAGTGGCAACAACAGGTGGCCACCGGGCGAGTCCAGGTAGGTGTCGGACGTGGCGAACTCGCCGCGGAGGAATTGCGTGCCGCGCGCGGCGCTTCCGCCACCGGGGAGGAGTGGCCGCGAAAATGCTGGGCCGATCGGTGGGGTGGCTTCTTCGGTTCGCTGCGCAACATGCTGGGTGTCCAGAACCTTTGCATGGCCTTCTACGATCAACCTCGCCTGCTCGATCGCATGATGGAGGAGCGGGCCGATCGCGTCATCGAGATCACAACCGAAGTGCTGAAATACACGCGCATCGATACCTTCTGGTTCTGGGAGGACATGGCCTACAAAGCCGGGCCGCTCGTCGGGCCGGACTTGTTTCGGAAGTTTGCTTTGCGCCACTACCAGCGCGTGTGCCAGTGGCTCAGGTCACAGGGCATCCGCCATATCGGACTCGACAGCGACGGCAACATCGATTCGCTGATCCCGGTGTGGCTGGATGCCGGCATTACTCACCTCTGGCCGTTCGAGGTGCAGTCGGGCATGGACGTGCTGAAAGTCCGCCGCCAATATGGCCAGCAGCTGGGGATCATCGGAGGCCTGGACAAACGCGTGTTGGCCAAAGGTGGGCAAGTCATGCGTGACGAAGTAGACCGTGTCATGCCGTTGGTGGAGGACGGGGGTTACATTCCCGAGTTGGACCACAGCGTGCCGCCGGATGTGTCGTGGGCGAACTTCTGCGACTTTATCGGGTATCTCAAACACCGGCTGGGAAGAGGGTGAGCCACGCCAGGGAGTTAACATGATGGACAACCCGTTTGTGGGCGTGGGCTTTCACGCGGCAGGTGGCATCGCGCACGGTTCATTCTACGTACCGCTCAAGCGCGTGCGGGCGTGGGCTTGGGAGTCAGCGTGGCTCGCGCAAGGCATCGCGGCGTGGGGCATCATGCCCTTGCTGGTGGCTTGGCTGACCAGCGCGCGTCCCGCGGCGGCCCTGGCGGCGGCTCCTTGGTCCGCAGTCGGTTTGGCGTTTGGGTTCGGCGCGATGTGGGGTTGCGGCAGTCTGACATTCGGTCTGAGCATGCGATATCTCGGCATGTCGCTGGGCCAGGCGGTGGCGTTGGGTTACACCGTGTCGTTGGGCACGCTCGTGCCGCCGCTGCTCAAAGGCGAGCTGATGGCGCTGGCCGGCGGATGGGGTGGCCGACTGGTGCTGCTGGGCGTCATGATCTGCCTGGGAGGTATCGGGTTGTGCGGCTTGGCGGGTTGGCGGCGCGAACGCGAGTGTGCTGCCCGGACCGCCGGCGATGGCCGCAAATCACTGGCGTTGGGTTTTGCGGTGGCCACGTTCTCGGGGATCATGAGCGCCGGTTTCGCCTTCGGAATTCAAGCGGGACGGCCGATCGCCCAGGCGGCTCTGGACCACGGCGCGCCGGAGATTTTTCAGAATGGTCCGGTGTTCGTCATGGTGATGGCCGGCGGGCTCGCGGTGAATCTGCTCTGGTGCCTGTATCTTGGGCTGCACAACGGAACGATGGGAGACTATGTGGGCCGAGCCAGCGGCCGGCACGCGGATTGGACCGGCTCGCCGACCCGATCGTCGAACGCCGGCATCCTCTGGCACAACTATGGCTGGGCATCGCTTTCCGGAGCGACCTGGTACGTTGGCTTCATGCTCTATGGCATCGGCAGCACCTTCATGGGCCGTTACGATTTCACGAGCTGGTCGATTCATCTGGCGTTTGTGATTGTCTTCAGCACACTATGCGGAATCCTGGCACGCGAATGGCAGGGAGTCAGCCGTCGCACGTCACTCCTGGTCGGACTTGCTCTGTTCATCTTGGTGGGCTCCACATTTGTCATTGCTTTCGGAAACCGGTTGGCGACTTCGGCGCGCGAGGAAATTTCACTGTCCAGTTCCAGACACGGGATCTCACACCATGAAAACCTTGTTTGCTCAGTTACTGCTGTTTGCGGCTCTGCTGCATGTAACGTGCTTGCCGATCCAGGCCGGCACGATCGTGCCGCAGGATTTGCGTTGCGAATACCTTCCAGATCCGCTGGGATTGACACGCCGCAGCCTCGGTTGAGTTGGCGGTCAGAAACTTCCGCGGCGGACGCCCGCGGCCAACGGCAGACGGCCTATCAGGTCCTGGTGGCGGCCAGTGAGAAGGCGCGTGTCGAGCGACCGCGGCGACCTGTGGGATACGGGCAAGGTGGCCTCGGACCAATCGCTGCACGTCGCCTACGCGGGCCGGCCATTACCATCCGAGCAGGCTTGTTGGTGGAAGGTACGGGTGTGGGATCAGGACGGCCAGGCGTCGGGCTGGAGCGCACCGGCGCGCTGGACCATGGGACTCCTGCAGCCGGGAGACTGGCGGGCCCAGTGGATCGGGCGTGAGGAACCGCCGGTGCCGGCCTCTGCGAACGTCCTGGTCGGCGCCAAAGCACAATGGATCGGATTTCCGGGCGAGAACTCCGGTGCCGCGGCGCCGATCGGCACGCGGTACTTCCGTCGCACGTTTGAGTTGCCGGCCGACCGCCAGATCAGCCGCGGCGAACTGATCCTGACCGCTGACAATGAATTCGCCACGGCCGTCAATGGCACCCATGCCGGCGCAGGGGACCAATTTCAAGGCGGGAGTGGTCATGGATGTGACCAAGAGTCTGCAGGCGGGCCGCAACCTGGTCGCGGCGTGGGTGAAGAACGTCGGCGACTCGCCCAACCCGGCGGGCCTGGTCGGCGTGTTGCGCGTGGAGTTCGAGATCCGGCAGCCCGATCGTCATTGCGACCGATGCACAATGGCGGCACATTCGACCGCGACGTGGATCGGTGGACGGTGCTGGAAGGCGACGACAGCGCGTGGCGTGACGCGGAAGTGATCGCACCGGCCGGCGGCGGACCGTGGGGTGAGGTAACGGTAGCCGACGAGAATCGACGCTGGCTGCCCGCATGTTGCGCAAGGAGTTCACCGTGGCCAAGCCGGTAGCCCGCGCGATGGTCTACGTCAGCGGCCTGGGTCTGTCGGAGCTGTACTGAACAGCGACAAGGTCGGCGATCATGTTCTGTCACCGGCCTTGACCGACTATCCGAAGCGAGTCCATTACGTGACGTTCGACGTCACGTCGCAGATTCGTCAGGGCGACAATGCGATCGGCGTCTGGCTCGGTAACGGACGCTTCTACGCGCCGCGCGCCGCGCACACCGGCGAATATGACCAGCTACGGCTATCCGAAACTGCTGCTGCAGCTGGTCGTGGATTACGCGGACGGACAACGCGACACTGATCGTGAGCGACGGGTCGTGGAAACTGACCACGGACGGACCGATCGTGGCCAACAACGAATACGACGGCGAGGAGTACGACGCACGACGGGAAATGCCCGGCTGGACGCTCGCCGAGTTCGACGACCAGGCCTGGCAGCCGGCCCAAGTGGTGGCGCGCCGGCCGGCAAGCTCGTCGCGCAGATGATCGAATCCGATCCGCGTGACCGGGCACCTCAAGCCAACGAAGGTAACCGAGCCGAAACCGGGCGTGTTCATCTTCGACCTCGGTCAGAACATGGTCGGCTGGTGCCGGCTCAAGGTCGCCGGCCCGGCGGGCACGACGGTGCAGACTGCGCCACGCCGAGACGCTGCGAGACGACGGCACGCTGTACCTGGACAACCTGCGCGGCGCGAAAGTCACGGACCTCTACACGCTCAAAGGCCAGGGAACCGAGATCTACGAACCACGCTTCACCTACCACGGATTCCGCTTTGTCGAGGTGACCGGATATCCCGGGCCGGCCGTCGCTCGATGCGATGGAAGGCTGCGTGGTGAACGACGATCTGGCGAGCGCCGGGAGCTTCACCTGTTCGCAGCCGACAATCAATCGCATTTACAGCAACATCCGTGTGGGGCGTGCGCGGCAACTATCGCAGCATTCCCACCGACTGCCCGCAGCGCGACGAACGACAGGGCTGGCTGGGCGATCGCTCGGTCGAGTCGAAAGGCGAGACGTTCCTGTTTCAGAACGCCGCGCTCTATGCCAAGTGGGTGCAGGACATCGTGCGACGCGCAGAAAGACAACGGCAGCGTCTCGGACGTCTGCCCGGCCTACTGGCCGTTCTACAGCGACAACGTCACCTGGCCCAGCAGCCTGGTCATCATCCCCGGCACGCTGTACGAACAGTTCGGCGACTTGCAGGCGATCGCTCGCGCACTACCCGAGCATGGTCAAGTGGATCGACTACATGAGCGGCTTCATCACCGATGACATCATGCCGCGCGACACCTACGGCGATTGGTGCGTGCCGCCGGAGGATCCCGAAACTGATTCACTCGCAGGATCCGGCCCGCAAGACCGCCGGCCCGATCCTCGGCACGACCTATTTCTACTACTGCCTGGAACTCATGACGCGCTATGCGCACGCTGCTCGACCGGCCGGAGGATGCCGCAGCGTTTCACCGCACTGGCGCAGCGACTCAAGAACGGGCTCAACGCCAAGTATCTCCGGCGCGATCTCGGTCAGCTACGACAACGGCACGCAAACCACCTCGGTGCTGCCGCTGGCCTTCGAGATGGTGCCGGATGACCAGCGCCAGCCGGTTTTCGACCACCTGGTTCGCAAGATCACCGACGAAACCCACGGCCATGTCGGCACCGGACTCGTCGGCGGCCAGTGGCTCAACCGCGTGCTGACCGCCGGCGGCCGGCCCGACCTCGCGTACGGATTCGCCAACCGCCACCGACTATCCCGAGTTGGGGCTACATGGTTTCGAAGGACGCGACCACGATCTGGGAGCTCTGGAACGGGGACACGGCCGACCCGGCGATGCCGGTGTGATGGTACGTTCAGGACGCGACCGAAAGTGTGTCATGGTGTGAAGGTAGCTGGCCAGTTATGGCCCCGCCGGGATAAACCCGGCGGAAGCCCGCAAGGCCGATGGAGGGAACGAAGACGATCGGAGCACGGCAAACAGAGGCCGATGGAGGGAACAAACACGATTGCGCGACTGCGCGCAACACGCGACTGCACCGGCAAAACAGCAGGTTGCTTCAGGATTTCTTCACGGGACTGGCATTCGTTAACGAGTCGGCGCGCTGCAGCAGTTTCTTGGCCTGGGCGGCCTGTTCGCCGCTCACACTGCTCTTGAGCACCTGCTGCATAGCATCGGCAACCAGGCCAGGCTCGCTCTGGACGATTCCTTCTCCGATCCGCAGCGCCGCCGTGGCCGCTTCTTCCGCGAGGGCTGGATGGGCGAGGTGCGGGACCACGATGGACATCGCCTTGGTTGTGGGAATGCGACCCAGCACAGCCAGGACGAGTCGTCGTTCCTCGTCTCGTTGTGCCGTTCGCAACGCCTCTTCGCACATCTCCAGCTGTTGCTCCGGGGGGAGTCCCATCTGTTGCGCAACGCGGATGTAGCCTCGCAGGGTGCGTACCCTGAGCTTGTCGCTCGGAAGTGTGCGGGCCAGCTTGAGCAACTCGGGCGCCGCATCCGCGCTCATCCATGCGCCCAGAGCGCGGGTGGCCGCATCTTGGAGATCCTCGTTGGAGTCCTCGGCGGCAGCCGATACGGCCTGCAGCGCGCGGGCCCCGCCCAGCGGAACCGAGCAACTCCATCAAGAAGCACTTCGACGCGATCGGAGCCTGGGGCAGACAGTCCAGAAGTTTTCCGACGCACGCATCCGGATCCGGCATTCTCAGACACGCAACTTTCAGGGCCTCTTGCACCGCAGCCGCCTCTGGCGGAGACTGGGCCACCAGCAGACGATCGGTCAGAACCGCGAACTCCTTCCAGCCGACGATTCGTCCGAGCGTCTTGATCGCAGCAGAGTCGCACCTGTTCGTCCGGATCCTGCGCCGCCCGGAGGACGGCAGGCATGGCCGATGGAATCGCCAATTGCCCGACAAGGTCGAGCAGGATCGCGCAGGGTTTCCGGGGCGGCGCGATCGATATGCGCCACGATGGTTTCGTCTGCAGAGGTGCCGCGCAGCTTCATGAGACTTGCCTGCGCCGCCGAAGTCAACGCAGGGTCGCCCGATAGAACCGCTTCCAGAAGCACCGTCACCGCCGAAGCATCTCCCAGTTGCCCCAGAACGTGAATGGCGGCCGAACGGACTTCTGGGGGACCGCTGGCGGCCAGCTTGCGCACTGCCGGCGACGCGGCCGCGTCCTGGCGGTCCCCAATCGCACGGATCAGCAGCACCTGACGCGCCGGCGACAGATGGTCCAATTCCGCAACGAGCGACTGCGTCACGTCACTTCCAGGAAGCTCGCGGCTGGTCCGCAGTGCCATGCCAAACATGTCGTCGTCGGCTTTGAGTTGTTCCAGCAGCAATGGCACGCCGGCAGACTGGCGAGTCAAGATCGCCCCGCGCGTGGCGGCGGCGAGAATCGGCCGGGGCACGTCCGCAGGACGAACGGCCTCGTACAGCCGTACAGCCTCTTCCCGCTGGCCCTGGGCCGCGAGTCGCTCGGCGCCGACCAGGCAAGCGTCGGCCGCAGCGGCACGCACCGCGGCGGAATCGTTGGCCAGCGATTGTTGCAGAGCTTCGATCGCCTCGGGAGTGGCGATCTGCCCCAGAGCCGCCAATGCCGTGGGAAGCGACCTCCGGGTTAGAATCGCTCGATCAGTCTGGTCAGAGCGCCCACCGCGCTTGGCGTCGCGACGAACCCCAACCGAGTTGATCACGCCAACCAAGAGTTGTCCCTGGAGTTTTCCCAGAGCGTCGCGCAGGGCGTCGTCGGCGCTCGGGTCCGGAATCCGCTCCAGGCCGAACCGCGCGTAGTTGCCGAGCCTCTCGTCGGCCAGCAGGGCGGCCAATGCCGGCACCGCTTCCTGGGTGCCGATGAGGGCCAATCGCTGGCATGCTTTCGCCTTGTCAAAAGGTGCGGCGTCAGACTGCAGCACCGCAATGAGCTGCGTGACTTCGGCATTCCTCGCCGCAGCATCCTGTGCAGGCGACAGGTTGCCTTGGCCCCGCACGATGGCTGACGTTGCAGCCATCACAAGAGCCGCTGCAACGATTGCAGACACGTTCCGGAAACTGGTCGTCACAGTTACACCTCTTGGTTTTGCTGGTCTATGGATCCGGTCGAGCGGAAGCTTTCCCCAACCGCGATTACAGCTGCCAAGGTTCTCGCATGGCGCGGGTCCGCATGCGATTGGCCTCGTCGTCGCCGATGAACTCTTCTTTCGCAGGGTCGAACTTCACCTTGCGGTCGAGCATCCAGGCAATGGCCGCCGCATGGGACGCCACGTGCGAAGAGCGGGCAATGTCGGCGTTGGCCACCGGCTGGGCCCGGGATTTCACGCAGTCGAAGAAATTACGGAGGTGCGACAGGGGTAACGTGTCCACCTTGGCGAAGACGGTTCGCTCCGTGCGCAACGTCTCCGGATAGAGTGCGACCTCGTTGCTGTCCCCTGTCTCGACCCAACCTTCTTCTCCTTCGAATCGCACCTGGCAGGTTCCCAGAGGGAGCCAATCCTTGTCATCGCAGGGGCGCATGATCAACTTCACTCCGTTGGCATACCGGGCCTGCACGACCCGCTTCGAGGCAGGCCCGAGCTCCGTGCCTACCGGCTCAAACTCGACCGGCGTCGTGCCGTCGGCCTGGTTGGCCCACTGGCACAAATCGACCGTGTGGCTGGCCCAATTCAACAGTCCCCCGCCGGCATTGAAGTCGAAATAGCTCAACCATCCGCTGCAGCCCGGCCCGGTCGCGTACGCGTGATTGTACGGTCGCCAAGGAGCCGGTCCCAGCCACATGTCCCAATCCAACGTCTCCTGGGGCGGCTCCGGTTCCGCCGGAAGCCAGTCGTGGCGAACGTGTTCTCCGTGGGGCCCTCCTCCGTAGAAAGCGAGGGAGGCGTGCAGGGTGTGGAGTTTCCCCA
The DNA here is from genome assembly GCA_963700515.1 of uncultured Planctomycetota bacterium. Lineage (GTDB taxonomy): Bacteria > Planctomycetota > Planctomycetia > Pirellulales > Pirellulaceae > JAJRVM01. Next base: position 203,153 of record CAVOXY010000059.1, read on the forward strand.
GCTTCCCGCTGCGCGCCAAATCGACCGCGAACTTGAAACTGTCGATACTTCGCCGCTGCGTTCCGACCTGAAACACACTCCCGTAGCGCCGCATGGTATCGGCCAAGATTTGACTCTCGTCGCATCGACATCGAACAGGGCTTTTCACAGTAGACGTCCTTACCCGCTTTCGCCGCCATGACCGAGGCCAAGGCGTGCCAGCGGTCGCCCGTGGCGATGAGCACGGCGTCGATGTCGCTGCGCGCGAGCAGTTCACGAAGGTCGCGATACGTGGCGCAATCCTGGTTGCCGTACTTGGTGTCGACCATGTCCTTGACCGCCTTGCGCCGATCGGCCCGGACATCGCAGATGGCCACGAACCTCGTATCCGGCAACGACAGCAGCGCATCCAGGACGTAGGCACCGCGGGCGTTGATCCCGATGCCGCCCACCGTGATCCGCTCGCTGGCGGCCACGCCGCCATCCTTGCCGAGTGCCGAACCAGGAACAAACACGGGAGCGGCCAGTACCGTGCTGACCTTGGCGGTCGTGGCAAGAAACCGCCGCCGCGTCATCGTTGAGTTGCTGAGGTTCATCAGGAGACTCCCTTGGTAACTTGTGCCGAATACACTGATAGGCATTTTGATTCCTCGCCGCCCCCGAATGCAAGCCACTCCCGTGAATTTCCCACGCCCATTTCCGCTCTTCGTCACGTACCTGACGGCCCGCAGCCCTGGGTCCCCTTGTGCCTTTGTTTTCACCAGGTAAGGCATGCCAGGGGGTAAACAGACCGGAATAGCGAATGGTGAATGGTGAATAATTAATGAGGGGAAGGTGGATGAGAAAGCCAGTCATGGGGGCGTTCCGCTGCGGTGCAAAAACAGAAAAAGGGCGAATCACGAACCGTCAATTATTCACCATTCACCATTCACCATTGATTATTGACTTGGAAGCCATGCATCGTGCATCCGGTACCGTCAGCTTAGAAATCTTCCTCGGTTTCGTTGCTGTCCTTACTGCCAACGACTAAATAATTACCAATTTCCGCCAGGCACCAATCGCCGAGGCGGAAACGGGACGGGCTGTGATTGTAGCCCAAGACTGCCGGAGATTAAAATGCCTATCAGTCGCTGCCCGGAAACAATGCACCGTCTCAATTATGATTTTACAGACGTATCTTGGGGACCATCTCATGTGCAGCCGTTGTTACCTGCTACTTGGAATTTTGAGTATCGGCATGGCGCGAGCCAACCTGGCTGACGCTCAAGCTGAAACGAATCCAATCGTCGCTGAAAACATACTGCCTGGGTCCACCGATTGGCAGCTCACCCGTGTTCGTGTCGACGGCGACAAATACCGATCGCCTTGGATCGAAGGTTACTGCTCCCGGCAGAGCGTCAAAGCGGGTGAGACAATCGACATCAAAGTCTCCGCTAATCCCGTTCGTTCTTTTATGCTGGAGATCTTTCGGACCGGCTACTACGGCGGCGCCGGAGCGCGATTGATGACGACCATCGGACCGCTGGAGGCAACAACACAGATCACGCCAACTCCTGGCGAAAAGGACTTGCACGAGTGTCGTTGGACGACAACGCATAGCTTGACCATTCCCGACAATTGGCTGAGTGGCGTCTACCTTGGCAGGATGACCACGATTCCACCATCCGACAAGGAAGCGTATTGGCAAAGCTATGTCATTTTCATCGTCACGGACGATCGACCGTGCGATGTCTTATTTCAGTGTTCGGACAACACTTGGCAAGCCTACAACCAGTGGCCGAGCCATTATTCGGTATACACACATCCCAAAGGAAACCAAGGTCCATGGGCAGACGTCAGTTTCGATCGTCCTTACGGCCGCGAAGCCCAATTTGAGAGTGTCGTGAATGATCCACTGACTGTCGGCGCAGGCGAGTATTTGCCGTTCGAGTTTCCGCTGGCTTATTGGCTGGAACAACAGGGGTACGATGTGTCCTACTGCTGCAATAGCGACATGGTTACGCCGGATCGAGGGCTACAGAGTCGCGTATTCATTAGCGTTGGGCACGACGAGTATTGGGACATTCGCCAATTTCGTAGCGTCGAAAAGATGCGCGACGAAGGTGTCAGCCTGATGTTCTTATCGGGTAATAGTGTCTGTTGGGTAACGCCGCTGCGACCTGGTTTTGACAATCGTCCGAACCGTATCATGTTTCGCGGCGGTCCCTATGGAGGTGATCGTCCAGTGGTTCGCGACCGAGTCAAGAACCACGGTCCCTTTCCCGAAATCGGACCCGATGAAGGCTTCTTGATCGGAGCGCACAACGTCGAGCCGGTCAACGGCGGTGGCGATTGGATTTGCGTCAATTCGAAGCATTGGATTTTCCAGGGCACCGGAATGAAGGACGGCGAGAAGATTCCGGGGCTGATCGGCTGGGAATATCATGGCGATCCCGCCGATATCAAAGGCCTCGAAGTCGTCGGCGCAGGGACCGCTTGGGTGGGTGGCGAGACACCTCAGCAGTGGACGGCGACAGTTTACGAAGGCCCCAAAGGCAACGTTGTGTTCAATGCGTCGAGCATTTTCTGGGCGCAAGGTTTATCGACACCCCCCGGACATACGCTTCCCTGGTCACACTGGAGCCGACCGCATGGCCCCGATGCGCAGCGTCCAGCGAATTACGAAAAACGTTGTGGATCGCGCGATCAAGAAGTAACTTCCCTCCATGGCGGAGCGTTCCCTGTAGACGAGTCACTCCGTGACTCGCCTTTTCTGTCACTCTGCGTCGCCGGTATCGATCACAGAGTGACCGACCTGCGTGTACGGGATTGTTGACAAGTGGCATCTGGTCTGGCACAGTGATTGAATACAGTAGCCAAGTACATTGTATAATACGCAATATCATGGTTAATCGTAAAGCAACTACACCGATCCAGAGTCTCGACCGTGGGAGTCGGCTCTTGATCGAAGTGGGGGCGGCGGGGCGGCCGGTTAGCCTCGGTGAGCTGACAGAGTTGTTGGGGATCGATCGCAGCAGCGTCTATCGCTTGGCGAACACGCTGACGATGCGTGGCTTCTTCAGCCAGTCACCGGAGACGAAAGCCTACACGCTCGGGCCAACGATCTGGCAATTGGCCAGCCAGATGCGGCAAAGCAACCCGCTGCTCCGGGTCGCGCGCGAACATGTGGCGGCGCTGGCCGAGCAGACGGGCGAGACGGCGCATCTGGCCGTGCGCGAGGAGGACCACCTGGTGTTCCTCGACTGCGCCTGGACGAATCACGCCGTCGGCGTATCGGTCGGATCGGGACGCGTGGAACCGCTGCATTGCACGGCGTTGGGCAAGGCACTGCTGGCCGATTTTGACCCCAGCCAACTCCGCGAACTGTTCGGTCCGGGGCGGTTGCACGCGTACACTCCCAGAACCATCGGTTCCATCCGCAAACTGGCTGACGAATGCCACAACGTCCGGCAGCGGGGTTTTGCCGTGGATGACGTGGAATTCCGCGACGGTGTACGTTGTGTCGGCGCGCCCATACGCGATTTCCACGGCCGAGTTGTGGCGGCGATCGGTATCTCGGCCCCGCGAAGTCGTCTGACTAAGCGGCGGTTCAGCGAAGTCGGGCCGCAGGTGAAGGCCGCCGCGGATGCGGTGAGCGCGAAACTCGGTTTTGTCACGACCGTGGGAGAGCAAGCGGATGAGTGAAACAGGTTCGCCGGCAGCAGTGTGGGACGGATTGAGTGGTGAACGGTTGCAGCGGGCCAAGGCGATCGCTGCTGCCGGTGGTTTGGATCGGGCGATTGTCTCGGAAGCCGTACCGCGCCGTACGGATGTGACACTTTCCGAGGCGATTGTCTTGGGACTATTACAACAGGACGTGCGCACGTATCTGTGCGTACTCGGGCATGGCTCGACCGATGTTGGGGAAGTGCTGCGTGTCTACCAAGAGGCCGGATTGGTTCGTGCGTGCGGCGTCCGCAACGAGATCGAGGCGGGGCATGCCGCGACGGCCTTGCGCTGGGTGACCGGCGAGAAGGCGGCGGTGGTGACCTCGATCGGGCCCGGTGCTCTGCAGGCTTTGGCCGGTTCGATTGCGCCGGCCAGTGACGGGATTGGTGTGTGGTACCTGTTCGGGGACGAGACGACTCAGGACGAAGGGCCGAACATGCAGCAGATCCCCAAGCACCAACAGCAGTTGTTTCTGCGGCTCTGTGAGACGATGGGCCGGTCGTATTGCCTGCACACGCCCAATGCAGTGGCCACGGCGCTGCGGCGAGGACTCAACACCGTCGACCACCCGCACCGAGCCGGTCCGTTCTACCTGCTGATGCCGATGAACAGACAGCCTGTGGTGTTGCGCGACTTTCATTTGGCCGAACTCCCTACGGGAAATCCCCCGAAACTGGGCGTCCCGGGCCGGCACGCTGCG